>JAJFGV010000100.1 GCA_021775965.1 Alphaproteobacteria bacterium | reverse complement strand
TCGCCTTCCTGACCAGCCCGAAGATCGCCGGGCCGAAGCAGGGCACGAAGGCGCGCGAGCGCCGCGTGTCCGATCGGGACCTCGAGCACATCATGGCGCTGTACGAAGCGGAGCTCTCCTGGACCGACGCCGAGGTCGGGCGCATCCTGACGCGGCTCGACGAGCTCGGCCTGGCCGAGGACACCCTCGTGATCGTTACGTCGGATCACGGCGACGAGTTCTTCGAGCACGGTTCGATCGGCCACCGCCGGACCTTGTACGAGGAGGTCGTGCAGGTGCCGATGGTCATGCGCTACCCCCGCCGCCTGCCGGCGGGCGCGGCGGTCGATGGCCTCGTGTCGCTCGTCGATCTAGCGGCGACGATCGTCGACCTGGCGGGGATCGAGCCCCGCGCGGCTTCGGCCGGTCGAAGCGTCGTCCCCCTGATCGACGGCGAGCTGGAAGCCGGCGAGGCGCGTTCGGTCCTGGGCCGTGTGGTGCAGTCGCACCCCGTCGTGCTCCGCGCCGAGGGTCACGGCCAGATTGCGGGGACCCAGTTCATGGTGACCGACTCGTTCCTCCGGGGGCCGATCAAGATCACGCGCAGTCGCTCCTGGGCCCGGCCGCGGGAGCAGGGTCTCGCGGACCTGTTCGTGGAGAGCACTCGGACGCAACGGGCGCAGGAGTCCATCGTCTGGGTGGATCTCGAACAACATCCGGACGAGGGACGCGGAGCGTACTCGCACGACTTCAGCGACCCGGGTGCTCGGGCAGCGCTCGAAGCGTTTCGGGAGCAGTACACGAAGCTGACGGCGCGGCGGATGTCTCCGGAGGTCTCGAAGGGGCGCCAACGCTTCACGGCGATGCTCCGAGGGCTCGGCTACGTGGACGGCGAAGAGGACGAGGACGCCGAGGGGCTCAGCGAGGACTACGTGCTGCCGCCGCCCGGCGAGCACGTGCTCGGGGCGTCACGGTGACGCGCGGGGAGCCCGGCTCGTACACTGCGGGGATGGTGTGTCCTGACGCGAACCGACTTCTCGCCCTCCTCTCGCGGTTGGGGAGGGGGCTGTTTGCATGCCGAGTCGAGCTAGCGGGTGAGAGTCCCGTCCTGGTAATCGCCGGAGAGCCAGGTAGCAGGCTCCAGCCGTCGGGCGAGATCCCGCCGGCCGAGCGGAGCGTCGAAAGCCCGACGACGGCTGTACGGCCGTTGGGCGGGAAGCGAAGTTGCGGGCCCAGCGTGAAGCGAACCTTGCAGCCCCGAGACATAAGCCCCCGAAAGGGAGGGGACGGCCGAGCCGGTCATTTCGCGGCGAAGGCAACAGACTGCATCCGAAGATCCGGAGGGATGCAGGACGCCCCCGGGGTATGGAGGAGAGCACGCAACGACAGTTCGACTCGGAACAGGAGAGGCCCTACCCGGCAGCTCACGTCGAGCAGAGGCGCTGCCTATAAGCGGAACGCGAAGTGGCCGCGTGCCGGGAGGGAATCCGAGGGGCCCGTAGTACTGCCGACGCTCGGTGAAAGCCGGGACGAGGGAAGGGGCCCTGCTTTGGTCGCGCTTGTGCCTGGGGGTAAGGGTGAGGGAATGCCGTGATGGCTAACGACCCGACAGACAAAGTCCGAGAACTCCAGCGCAAGCTTTTCACGGCCGCCAAGCGCAACCGGAAGCGGCGCTTCCATGCTCTGTACGAACGGATCGGGCAAGGTGACGTCTTGCGCGAGGCGTGGAAACGCGTGCGTGCGAACCACGGCGCCGCTGGCATCGACGGTGAGACGATCGCCGCGATCGAGGCGAACGGCGTGGACTCGTTGCTGGACACGATCCAGCGGCAGTTGAAGGAGGGGACGTACCGGCCGAGTCCTGTCCGGCGTCGGTACATCCCCAAGCCCGACGGGCGACGGCGTCCGCTCGGGATCCCGACGATCCGGGATCGTGTCGTGCAACAGGCAGCGAAGCTCGTCCTCGAACCGATATTCGAGGCGGACTTCAAACCCTGCTCGTTCGGCTTTCGGCCGAAACGGAGCGCGACACAAGCCAAGGAGGTCTTGCGCGTGACGGGGAACCGCGGCCACAGGTGGGTCGTGGACGCCGACATCCAGGGCTTCTTCGATGCGATCGATCAGGACCTCCTGATGGACCGTCTCGAACGGCGGATCTCGGACCGACGGGTGCTGAAGCTGCTTCGGAAGTGGCTCCGCGCCGGGGTGATGGAAGAGGGCAGCGTGAGAAAGGCCACCACGGGAACTCCCCAAGGCGGCGTGATCTCACCCCTGCTCGCGAACGTCTACCTCGACGCGCTCGACGAAGCGTGGGAACGCGACTTCTCGCACCTGGGGCGTCTCGTCCGCTACGCGGACGACTTCGTCATCATGTGCAGACGCGAGTCCCAGGCCCGCGAGGCGCTCGGGCGCGTACGGGAGATCCTGACGCGCTTGAAGCTCGAGCTGCACCCGGAGAAGACGAAGCTCGTGGAGCTGGGCGTGGGCAAGGAGGGTTTCGACTTCCTGGGCTGCCACTTCCGCATCGTGCGCTCGATCTTCCGCGGCCGGGAATACCTCTTCCGCTGGCCGTCGGCCCGAGCGATGAACGCGGCGCGGAGACGTGTCCGGGAGCTGACCCACCGTCGCCGCTGGGCCGGAATGCGCGACATCCGCGACGTGATCGCGGCGCTCAATCCGGTGCTGCGGGGCTGGGGCAACTACTTCCGCACGGGCAATGCCTCGAAGCAATTCAACTCGTTGGACCGCTTCGTCACCTCCCGCTTGGTCCGTCTGATCGGCCAACGGGAGGGCTGGAAGCACCGACCTTTCCATCACCCACACTGGCCGCATCGTCGCTTCGTCGACGACTTCGGACTCCATAAACTGCTCGGCACGATCCGCTACCCTGGAGGCGCGCATGCGACGTGAGAAGACCATCGGTAAGCCGTGTGCGGGAAATCCGCACGCACGGTTTGACAGGGGGCCTCAGGAAACGGAGCCGGTGCGCCACCGCGCCTGAGGTCTACCAATGGACAGGCAACGCAAGCACCGCATGTCGCAGCTCGCGGCGGTTCTCTGCGCGTTCGCCGCAGCGTGTGCCGCAGCGTGTGACGGATCGGGCGACGGATCGGGCGGTGGAACAGACCCGGTCAACGTGCTCCTGATCTCGCTCGACAGCACGCGCCGCGACCTGCTCTCGTGCTACGGCCGCCGCCCGTTGCACGCACCCGAGCGCGCGACGTGTCCGAACCTCGACCGCCTCGCGGAAGGCGGCGTCGTTTTCGAGGACGCGTACACGACGACCTCGTGGACGTTGCCGTCGCACGTGTCGATGTTCACCGGCCTGTCCGGTGTCGAGCACGCTGTCGACGAGAGCGTACACAGCTACGACGGTGCACAGCCGATGCTGGCGGAGATCCTGCGCGGCCACGGGTTTCGCACGGCAGGCTTCTACTCGGGCCCGTTCCTCGCCCCCACGTACGGCTTCGGCCGCGGGTTCGAGCGCTACGAGGCGTGCTATGGACCGAAGCTCGTCGACGCCGCACGGGAGGCGCGCAGCAGCCTTCGAGAGCGCGACGCAGCCAAGGCGCGAGGCGATCGCCAGGCGTACGTACAGCTCTACAAAGCGGCGGAAGACGCGGAGAAGACCCTGCAGGCGGAGTCGCACCGCGACGTCAGCTCGCTCGGCGTGACCGATGCCGTGCTCGACGAGCTCGGGCGCCTTGTGCAGGACGACGCACCCTTCTTCCTCTTCGCGCACTACTTCGACCCGCACTACGACTACACACCGCCGGCCGAGCACGACCTCTTCGACCCCGACTACGCGGGCTCGATCGACGGGGAGGACTTCTTCGACAGCCCTCGTATCGCGGGCCCCCCGACGGGCCCCGGGGCGCGCGAACGACGTGTCGACGAACGCGACCTCGAGCGCGTGCTCTCGCTCTACGAGGCTGAGCTCTCGTGGACCGACGCACAGGTGGGCAGGATCCTCGACCGTCTGGAAGAGCTCGAGCTCGCTGCGAACACGCTCGTCATCGTCACGTCGGATCACGGTGACGAGTTCTTCGAGCACGGCGCTATCGGCCATCGGCGCACGCTGCTCGAGGAGGTCGTGCGCGTGCCGCTGATCGCCCGTCTGCCGGAGACGTTCCCGGCGGGCGAGCGCGTGTCCGGGCTCGTCTCGATCCAGGACATCCCCGCGACGGTGCTCGCCGCCCTCGGGTTGCCCCCCGAGGCGGGTGCGAGCTCACGGGATCTCTTGCCGCTCGCGCGCGGGGAGGAATCCTCGGGGACACCCCGCGGGGTCGTGGCCCGGCTCGTGATGAGCTTTCCGTTCAGCTACCCCGCGCCGCCGAACGCGCCCGTGGATGCGGTGCCGGGACGCGAACGGCACGTGCTCGAGACCTGGCGCCAGGGGCCGATCAAGATCACGCGCCGCCGGCGTTGGACCGAGCCGATGATGCGCACGGGCTCTGCGCTCGACGCGGTCTGGGCAGAACAGACCCGGCAGAGGCGCAGCGTCGAGGAGCTCTCCTGGATCGACGTCGTCGCCCACCCGGACGAGAGCCCCGAGCACGTCTCGACGAGCTTCGAGGATCCCCGGGCGCGCGAGGTGCTCCGTGCGTTCCGTTCGAGCTACGGCGCGCTCGTCGCGCGGCGTGGCGAGAGCACGTTCGTCGAGCAGGACGAGGGCGTCCAGGCGATGCTGCGCGGGCTCGGCTACACGGCCAGCGACGAGGACGGGGGGGCGGCGACCGATGCGCTCGTCCTGCCGCCGCCGGGCGAGGGCCTCTTCGATTGACGCTCTGCCAGTGAGCGTAATAGGGAGCGTACTCAGGAGCGTGCTCCCGAACACACCTGGACAGCACGCGCCGGCCCGGCGATGCTGCTCGGTCGTGAGACGCGCACGCATCCTCCTCCTGGCCCCGGCTCTGGCATTCGCAGCGGGCGCTTGTCGTGACGGCGACGCCGGTGATCTACAGGGCGAGCTGCCCGACGACCTGCCGAACGTGCTCTTGATCTCGCTCGACAGCACGCGGCGCGACCTCTTGTCGTGCTACGGGCGGCGACCCAAGCACCTGCCGGAGTTGGCGACGAGCCCGACGATCGACGAGCTCGCGGCCTCAGGCGTGCTGATGGAGGACGCGTGCGCCGACACCTCGTGGACGCTCGTCTC
>JAJFGV010000099.1 GCA_021775965.1 Alphaproteobacteria bacterium | reverse complement strand
CTTGTCAATCGCATC
Source organism: Alphaproteobacteria bacterium (assembly GCA_021775965.1). Taxonomy (GTDB): domain Bacteria; phylum Pseudomonadota; class Alphaproteobacteria; order Micavibrionales; family Micavibrionaceae; genus UBA5701. The sequence goes on along the minus strand of JAJFGV010000099.1, from coordinate 24,883 downwards.
GACGCTCTCGCCAGCACCATATTGCTGCGCAATCGCCGCCGTCAACGTTGTCTTGCCGTGGTCAACATGACCAATCGTACCAATGTTGCAATGCGGCTTGTTACGTTCGAATTTTTCCTTGCTCATAATTATCTACCTTTTCTGCCTAATAAAATGCTGCTCACACAGCAAAACCAATGTTTTGGTGTAGAAAACTGAAGCCTCTATGTCAATGGGTTTTATGATCGGTCGAAAATATGGAGCGGGCGACCGGGATCGAACCGGCATATTCAGCTTGGAAGGCTGACGTTCTACCATTGAACTACGCCCGCATTATAACTTATTGACTAGATGAATAGCGCTATTTCTTAACCTTATCAACTATGAAAAGCAATAAAGCCGCCCCAGCTGTAGCCGTTACAATAGATCCGATCAAACCGCCGGCAGAAATGCCCAGAAGATTAAACACAAACCCACCAACATAAGCCCCAACCACGCCAACGACCATATTACCGACCAAACCAAATCCACTGCCTTTCATCAACTTTCCAGCCAGAAAACCAGCGATCATTCCAATTAAAAGGAACGCTAAAAGTCCTTCTACAGCCATCACTCAACTCCCATAAAAATTAACATTAAGCGCACTGTGAGGACATCGAAGCAAAAAATCAAGAAATTCAAAGCTTATCTAAGACTTGAACATTTATTTTTAGCCACCATGTATCTTTTGTTGAATTCTTACGAATTCACTGACGAAAGCGGAGATGCGGTCCTCAACCACCGTGTTTTCGCTCTTCCCTCTCCGTGCTGATGCACGAGGAAGACCTCTTCATGTATTTGAAGAGGTCTTTCTGTTTATACGAGGTGCCGCAAGCCATAACCGATTGCAAAGGCCAGACCGGCTGCTGTGAGGCCAATTACCATAGTCCCAATCCCCTCACGCCACCACGGCTTGACCGACCACAGGCTTTTAACCGAGCCGATGGCAAAGAAAGTCAGCGCCGCCAAAACAAGAGAGGTCACCGCCTGATGTGGTGCTTTAATGAGAAACGGCAGTAACGGCATCACCCCACACGCTACAAAAGCCAAAAAGGTATGAATGGCCGTATTCATGGCCGTGTGAAGCGGCGCGGAAACGCCGTATTCTTCCTGCATCATGGTATCAATCCAGAGCTTTTCATCACCGGAAATGGTTTCGACCAGATTTTCAAGATTTTCACCCTCTATGCCCTTGGCAGCAAAAATCTGACGGATTTCTTCTTTCTCGCCTTCTGGATATTTTTCGATATGCCCGGCTTCAATTTCGCGCAGGCGGGCATAATTGTCTTCCTCGGCCTTGGCACTGGAATACGCCCCGGCCCCCATAGAAAAACCATCGCCAATTAAATTCGCTACGCCCAGTATTAAAACAATAATTGGTGAAAGATTGGCACCAACCACACCGGCAACAATCGCAAACGTCGTCACCACACCATCGATGCCGCCATAAACCCATTCGCGCAAATAATGCGCCTTCGGCCCTTCGCTAAGACGCGCTGCAATCGCTTCGGGGGAATGATCGTGATCGGATTTGAGCATGGTTCTAACTTATAAGGGATGGTGGCGGTTACAGTCCACTGCTAACTATTCCTAGCCTCTCTGGAATCACTATTTTAAAGAAGATCCTGCTAAAAGTCCCACTGAGCACGGGCATTGTAGACCGTTGGATCATCATCGGCTACAGGCGCATTGCTGTCGGTATTGACGTCAATCACATTGCCCATGAGGCGAACGCGGTCCGTGAGGTGCCAGTTTATACCGACACTCGTCTGGTCCAGTTCACCGCCCAGAATGCCCGCACTGGCATCATTAAGATCTGTATTGGAATGACGCGCCACCAATTCGACAGCACCGAAACCGCCATTTTCTCTGCTCAGCGGGTTTTTGGGCTTCACGCGGCTGAAGTTACCAATACCACCTTTATAGGGACGCTGTTCGCCGGTTAAAAAGACACCCGCCTGCGCATAGTAACCACTAAATTCGGCATCAGGCATTCCGCGCGCGCGGCTGACATCGGTAATAAAATATTCGCTCTGGAAACTAACCGGGCCAAAAACACCGGCCACTTCGGCACCGTAAACATGGACGCTGTCAACGGATGCAAAAGAGCCCGTATCAATGACGCGGTCGCCATCACCAGCGGGTTTCGCACTAAAACGCACCGAACCAGTTGGATAGCGATGGCTGATTCCGCCGCCCAGATGCAGCACATTGTCACCTGTATTGGGCATCAATCCCAAAACATTCACAGAGCCGCGAACGTCCATCGTGATGTCTTCATCCTCGCCTGTGTCGTCGTTGCCCGCATCTTCGTTAAAGACGCCGCCCGCGAGGGACCAGTTGCTACCGCCGGCCAGAACATTGACGCCAATTTCCTCGTCACGGGTAAACGCATTGGTGGGCGCAGAACGCTCAACAAGCTGGATATAATTCGAGCTGGTATTCTGCTCCATCCCAAAGGCAGGTTTTTGGTGACCGATTTTAATGTCAGCCGCCTCAATGCCCGTATAAGTCAGAGTGACTTCCTTGAAGTTCACACCTTCCTCAGCAAAATCAATTTCAGACTTATACTTAAAGTCCTCGCCAAGCTTGCCTTTCATCCCCAGCCGTGTGCGGCGAAAGTTAGCATTGCTCGCATGGTCCTTCATGTCATCATCAAAATGTGTGGCATCAAGATGCACCCGGCCAAAAGGTTGAAAAGAATATTTTCCATCAACCGATTCAATTTTCGGCATCGGGTTCATCGTAACTTTAACATTGCTACCTGATCCACCGGCCGCCGGGTCAATAGCGGCCAGCATCTCAGCAACCGCCGCCTGCTCTTCGCCTTGCTCCTGCAACTCAGTCTTCTGGGCAGCTATCTGAGAATCTTGCTGCCTGATCACATTATCTTGCCGCTCAACCTTGGTCGATAGCGCCTGAACCTGGCCAGAGAGTTTCATCAACTCCTGCTGCATCTGTTCCATTGTCATTTGCTCGGCGGTCGCTGGTGATGCCAAAGCCACTACAAAAGTTCCCACCGTAAGTAATAGTGTTTTTCTAATCATAATCTTCCTTTCTCCATTTATTACCCTTCACAACATTCCGATAATTCTATGACTGTGTTCCCTGATTTTCTACTGTATCAAGGACTTTTTTTATAGGAACACAATAAGCTCAAAGTTTTTTTTACACATCTATTTATTACGCAATTTTATGGGTAAAGGCACGTACGGGATAGAAACCAAGTCCATAAGCTTTAGAACACCTGTGAAATATGAAGTTTATATGATAAACACGCGCAATGAAGTCTTCGTATGATGTTATTGTTATTGGGGCTGGCGCTGCCGGCATGATGTGCGCCATCGAAGCCGGTAAACGCGGACGGCGCGTCTGGCTCATTGATCATTCGAAGAAAATTGCAGAAAAAATCAGAATTTCCGGTGGAGGGCGCTGTAATTTTACAAATATTCACACGCGACCTGAAACGTTCTTATCCGGCAACAAACATTTTTGTAAATCGGCGCTCTCCCAATATACGCAGCAAGATTTTATTGAACTGGTTAAAAAACATGACATTGCCTTCCATGAAAAAAAACTTGGTCAGCTTTTCTGTGACATCAGCGCTCAGCAAATCATCAATATGTTGGTCAGTGAATGTGAGGCTGCCGGCGTAAAGCTGGACATGGAAACCAGCGCCCAGGGTATTGAAGCACATAATGGAGCTTACCGTGTCAAAACCAGTCGTGGAACGCAAGAGAGCTCATCCTTGGTGATTGCAACCGGTGGTTTGTCCATTCCCAAAATTGGTGCCACAAAATTTGGCTATGACGTAGCAAAGCAATTCGGTATCAAAATCGTGGAAACACGCCCCGCTTTGGTTCCCCTTACATTTCAGGCCAGCCTTCTGGAATACTGCAGTGCCCTGAGTGGCCTGTCGGTTGAAGCCAAAGTATCGTGTAAAAAAACAAGTTTCTCAGAAGGCCTGTTGTTTACACATCGAGGCCTGAGCGGCCCGTCGATTTTACAAATTTCATCATATTGGCGCGAGGGGCTTGAGATCATTATTAACCTTGCTCCAAATATTGATATGCGTTCGTTCCTGGATCAGCAAAAGACTGCCAATCCAAAACAGGATATACAAACAATTCTCTCCGCGCACCTCCCCAAACGCCTTGCCGTCAGTATTTGTGAGGCGCAAAATATTACAGGACGCATTGCTGATTTATCGCATGTAAAACTGGAGACCCTCGGGGCGGCTATAAATGACTGGCGCGTAAAACCCGCCGGCGCGGAAGGATACCGCAAAGCAGAAGTGACCCTCGGCGGCGTAGATACAAATGAGTTGTCATCCAAAACCATGGAAGCAAAAAAACAACCGGGCCTGTATTTTATTGGTGAAGTTGTTGATGTTACCGGCCATCTGGGCGGCTTCAATTTTCAGTGGGCGTGGTCGTCAGGCTATGTTTCCGGCCAATATGTGTAGGGTCTAATGTCAATCAGGTTGTATTTTCCAGAGAGTAAGATATAGTGCCGCAACTTAAAGAGATGAATTCCTATGCTTTCCGTATCACTCACCCATATCAGAACTAACTGGCTTGGCAACACGCGCAATGATTTACTCGCGGGAATGGTTGTCGCACTTGCGCTGATACCGGAGGCCATTGCCTTTTCTATCATTGCTGGCGTTGATCCGAAAGTTGGGCTCTATGCATCATTTTGCATTGCTATTGTCATTTCTTTTGTTGGTGGCCGCTCTGGCATGATTTCCGCTGCAACGGGCGCAATGGCAATCGTTATGGTGACGCTGGTCAAAGATCACGGACTTGAGTATCTGCTAGCGGCCACGATTTTGACCGGCATTCTTCAAGCCGTAGCAGGAACATTCAAGCTCGGCTCACTGATGCGTTTTGTATCACGCTCTGTCGTGACTGGATTTGTTAATGCCTTGGCAATTTTAATTTTTATGGCGCAACTACCGGAATTTAGTGGCGCTGGTTTAAATATGTACGGCATGGTCGCACTTGGTTTAGCCATTATTTATATCTTACCGCGATTTACTAAAATCATCCCATCCCCCCTAATCTGCATCCTCGTGCTGACAGGTCTCAGTATAGTCATGGACATGGATTTGCGCACAGTAGGAGATATGGGAGAACTGCCCGATACGTTACCCATCTTCTTGCTTCCCAATATTCCACTTACCTTAGACACGTTATTCATCATCTTTCCTTATTCACTGACCTTGGCCGCTGTCGGTTTATTGGAATCCCTTATGACAGCTACAATTATTGATGATTTAACTGATACAAACAGTGATAAAAATCGCGAATGCCGCGGACAAGGTATAGCAAATATCATTGCCGGATTTTTTGGTGGAATGGCGGGCTGCGCAATGATTGGCCAATCCGTAATTAACATTAAATCAGGTGGACGCGGACGTCTCTCCACGCTGTTTGCAGGGTTGTTTTTGCTATTCTTACTTATGGTGTTGGGGGATTATGTTGCACAAATTCCCATGGCCGCTCTTGTGGCCGTAATGATTATGGTTTCCATTGGGACATTCAGTTGGGGGAGTTTCAAGAATATCAAAACCCATCCCAAAAGTTCAACGCTCGTCATGCTGGCCACTGTTGTAATCGTTGTGTTTACGCATAACCTGGCGCTGGGTGTGTTTGTTGGTGTCCTAATGAGTGCCCTGTTCTTTGCGCGCAGCGTCGGACAGCTCCTTAAAATAGAAACTAAAATTTCCGAAGATAAGAAAAAACGAACATATAAGGTCTATGGTCAGGTTTTTTTTGCTTCAGCCGACACCTTCTCTGCGGCCTTTAATTTCAAAGAGGTCGTCAGCCATGTTACTATTGATGTCAGCGAAGCCCATTTCTGGGATTTGTCGGCTGTAGGAGCGCTCGATAAAGTGGTTTTAAAATTCCGCCGTGAAGGCACAGAAGTTGAATTGCTGGGAATGAATGAAGCCAGTGCCACGCTTGTAGACAAGCTCGCGATTCATGACAAACCCGATGCACTGGAACTTATGCTAGATCATTAAGAGGATAACCTTATGACCAAATTGCTAGTCTGTATTGATGGCTCAGCCTATGCCGATAATATCTGTATCAGCGCTGCCTGGGCGGCGACACGTATGAAGGCTGAGATTGATTTGCTTCATGTTTTGCGACGGCATTCCGATTACGAAGCTCCCGCACATGATCACACCGGCTCTATCGGCTTGGGTGCGCGCAGTGAATTACTGGAAGAGCTTACAAAAGTCGATGAAGAGCGTGGACGCCTTGATCAACAAAAAGGCCAAATCATTCTAGCGCATAGTGAAAAAATTCTAAACGATGCTGGCGTCAAAACCGTAAACATCCTTCACCGCCGCGGCTCTCTTGTCGAAACCATTGCAGAGCTAGAGGAGAACGCTGACATTATCCTCATGGGTAAACGCGGCGAACATGCGGATGTTAACTCCGAATTTCTAGGCTCAAACCTTGAAAAAGTTGCACGTGCCGTCCATAAACCGCTCTTGGTTGTATCTTCCGTCGTGCGACCAATTAAACGTTTTTTGATTGCCTATGACGGCAAAGCCAGCGCTCAAAAGGCTATTGATTTTATAATAGAAAACCCCTTACTCAAGGATCTGGAATGTCACTTGCTTGCTGTTGAACATCACGCGGGTGATATTGATACAACACAAACACAAGAGCGTTTAAGAGCGGCTGGCTTTACTGTTACAGCGCAAACTGCGCAGAGCCATCATGCTGATAAAGTTATTTCTGAGTATGTCGAAGAAAATGAGATTGACCTTCTGGTAACCGGAGCTTATAGCCACTCCCGCATTCGCAGCATGCTTCTTGGTAGCACAACGGCATCCCTTATAAAGTCGTGTAGAATTCCATTGCTCTTATTCAAATAAAAGAAACGACGATTTTTAATCTAACGGATAGCTAATTTTAACAATCTCTATCTCTTCCATCCCTTCATCTGTACGAACTTTCACTGTATCTCCCTCTTGTGCTTTTAGGAGTGCATTTCCGACAGGAGATAACCAGTTGATTTTACCCAGATCAAAATCAGCCTCATCAACGCCGACAAGGGTCACGGTCACCTCCGTGTCATCTTCCTTTGCATAGATCACTGTGGCACCGAAATAAACACGATCAAGATTCTGTTGTTGCCTGGGATCGACAATTTCTGTGTTCTCCAGCTTCTTTGTTAAATACCGGGCTCGGCGGTCGATTTCTCTCAGGCGCTTTTTATTGTAGATGTAATCGCCATTTTCCGAGCGGTCACCATTGCCAGCGGCCCATGATACAATATCAACAATTTTAGGCCGTTCATCATGGAGCAACCAATAGAGCTCTTTTTCAAGCACGGCATGGCCCTTTGGTGTCATATAATGAGTTCCGGCATGTGAAGGTGGCGGCTTAGCCGTAGGATTTTTGCTCATAGCAGTAAATCTTCTTCAATAGGATGATAAATACTGGCTGAATCAATCAAAGACTTCGCTGTCAGCGCTCTAACACCATACACTTCAGCACTGACACCATAGTCAGTTATAATTTTTGTAAGCAGTACATCGAAATCCCCGTCTCCCGAAAGCAACACAATACGATCGACATCTCTGGCGGCCTCTATCACGTCAATGGTGATACCTACATCCCAATCTCCTTTGGCAGAGCCGTCACTGCGTTGAATATAAGGCTTAAGTTTTATAGTAAAACCAATCTCTTTGAGAGCATTTTGAAATTTGAGTTGTTTGTCATCACCACGGTCAATGGCATAGGCGGTTGCCGAAACGATCTCGCCCTCAGCTTCTATGCGCTGCCAGAGTTTTTTATAATTAAACTGGCGACCATAAGCGTCCCGCGTGGTGTAATAAATATTTTGTACATCTACAAAAAGTGCAGTTTTTTTGGAAGCCATTATAGATCTAACGCCTCATTTTCAAAAAACAGGATATTTTGATTGTAGAGATACGTGATGAACGTCATAAGCGCATCTTGATCGCCCAGAGCCTCAATGTCTTGCATTGATAGTGTGTTGTTCTGGTTAAGCCAATGGAGAAATTTATTATGCGCTGGTGATGTTGGAAGCGCCGCCCCATAAGCTGCGAGGTTTACCGTCCCATCTGGCGATATCGTCATAGAAAGTTTGATATGCTCTGGCCTGTAAAGATTTTGACCATCTTGTAAACGCTCAAGCAAATCCTGATTTGAAAGCTTTTCGTCTCGCGCTTCTATGTTCTCAACGTCATCATGGGAAGGCATAGAAAAATACGCGGCCAGCCATATTGAAAAATCATCAGAGCACAGCGCATTTATCAAGTCGTTTTGTATGCGCTCCTGCGCACCCGGAGAAATTGCAAACCCTGCGCTCTCCACGTCCAATCCTGCCCCAGCATAGTGTTTATTGCCCTGGTCCATCTGTTCCAGATAATACCCGTATTGGGCCATAAGCTCAGACAATTTAGGACCCAGAAACCCAACCGAGAAGGTCATGGCCTCTTGCGTCGTTATACCTTCATGCGCAAAATGCGGCGGAATATAAATGACATCACCGATACCAACTTCAATCTCAACGCCGCTGACACTGCCTTTGAAAACCTTCAGATCAAGCCCCTCAATATAGTCTTCATTCTGGACAGGGGATTGGCCAATCGTCCATTTGCGCCGCCCCATACCCTGCACAAGAAACACATGGTAGCTATCTGTGTGCGGACCGACGCTCCCCCCAACAGTAGAGTAACTCACCATGATATCGTCCATGAGCCAGCGCGGAGCGAAATGAAAGTTCTGTAAGAGCTTGGCCGTATCTGTGTGGTACTGCTCAACATTTTGCACAAGAAGGCTCCAATTCTCCTCCCCGAGCGTCCCAAACCGGTCTTCTTCAAATGGTCCATGCTCACATGTCCATTTCCCTCCTTCCGGCGCGGTGATCACGATACGGGATTTAATCTCCTCCTCCAGCGCCAGACCGGCCAGGCTGTCGCCATCAATCATCCCTTCAAAAAGCGCCTGATCAATCGCGCTGCGCACCACAAAAGGCTTTTGCCCCCAATAGGTTTTGTAAAACTCTTCTGCGCTCGGGAATGTGTCCAAAATCATATGGGGTTTTAGCACTAGCTATTGGGCTGGAGCAAGGATAAGAAGCCTTCCTCTGCGCCGTTTTCTGTGGCATAAGCTCCCATTGAAAAGAATAAGAGCCCCAATTCATGCTAACTGTTTCAGATCTGACCTATAAAATTGGCGCCCGCACCATATTGGATGAGTGTGACGTTACGATCATGGACAACTGGAAGGTTGGCGTGGTTGGCCTTAATGGGGCCGGGAAGTCTACATTGTTTAAGCTCATCGCCGGTGAGCTGACGCCTGATGGCGGCACCGTCGAAATGAGTGCCAAACAACGCATGGGCATGGTGCGCCAGGATATCCCCGAGGTTGAAACATCGCTTCTCGATCTCGTGCTTGAGGCCCACACCGAAATGGCCGATCTTTGGAAGCAAACCGAAACCGAAGAAGACCCCAACAAAATCGCCGACATCTATCAGCGCCTTTCAGACATGGATGCCTATTCCGCACCGTCTAAAGCGTCGCGGCTTCTTACGGGGTTAGGCTTTACCGAGGAACAACTAAGCGAGCCTTTTTCTTCCTTCAGTGGTGGTTGGCGCATGCGTGTGGCGCTGGCGGCGGCCCTATTTGTAGAGCCGGAAATTCTGCTACTGGACGAGCCAACAAACCACCTGGATTTAGAGGCCATTATGTGGCTGGAAAATTATCTGGCCAGCTACCCGCATACATTGCTCATTATCTCCCATGACCGTGAAGTGCTCAATAAATGTATCGACCACGTTGTTCATGTCGATCGCCAAAAGCTCAAAATGTATACCGGAAATTACGATACCTTTGAGCGTGAACGCGCCGAGGCCCTCGGTCTCCAGCAAAAAATGCATGAAAAGCAAAAAGCCCAACGCGCCCATATGCAAAAATTCGTCGACCGCTTTAAAGCCCAGGCATCTAAAGCGACCCAGGCACAAAGTCGTATGAAGGCATTGGAAAAAATGGATATCGTCGACGCCGTCATCGCCGATCGCGCTGTGCATTTCACCTTCCCCAATCCCAAGGAACTCTCTTCACCGATGATTTCCATCGACAAAGCCGATATCGGCTACACGGAAGGGCAGCCCATACTGAACAATGTTTATGAGAACATCGATAATGATGATCGTATTGCGCTGCTCGGTGCGAACGGCAACGGTAAATCGACATTGATAAAACTCATCGCCGATAAACTTCAGCCCATGAGCGGTGAAGTGCGCCGCTCGCCCAAGCTCCGCATCGGCTATTTCTCCCAACATCAGACAGAGGAGCTGGACGTCAGCTCCACGCCCTATCAGGAAATGTTTACACTCATGCGCAAGAGCATTCCCGATGTGAAGGAGCCCAAGGTGCGCGCAAAACTCGGCGCCTTTGGCTTTTCAAAAGAGCTCGCAGATAACCGTATCAGCTCCTTAAGCGGCGGCGAAAAAGCACGGCTTCTATTCGCCTTTATGAGCTTCGATGCCCCGCATCTTCTGCTGCTGGATGAGCCAACAAACCATTTGGATATTGATGCCCGCGAGGCCTTGGTCCAGGCTCTCAATAATTACGAAGGCGCGATTGTGATTGTCAGCCACGATCCCAACATGGTCGAGCGCGTCGCCGATCGCCTCTGGGTCGTGCGTGACGGTGAATGCCATCATTTCGACGGTGATTTAGAAGACTACCGCAACTTCACGATGCAAGCGCGACGCGACCAACGTAAAAAGGACAAAGAAAAAAAGGATAAAGGAAAGAGCTCCGCGCCGGTGGAGACCAAACCTGCAGTCAATCCGCAAGCCATCGCCAAGTTAGAGAAGAAAATTGCAAAACTGGAAAAGCAAAAGACTGAGCTTGAAACACTGATGAACGCGGAAGGGTTCTACACAGCACCCAATATTGACACCGCCAAGATACAAGAAACACACACGAAAGTGCTGGCCGATTTGGTGGTGGCAGAAACGGAATGGATGGAAGCGCAGGAGGGTTAGTTTTCGGGCGGAAGCGGATGTTATACCCCCGTAAACATTCAATTTATTGACTCCTGAGAGTCTAAGAAAGCTACCGATGTCGTCTGATCCCTTGCTTTTTGGGGTTGGAGGCACTATTTTTACATAAACCTTGACAATTACCCCTTCCTGCCTTATTATGACGCATATTTTATTGATAAATTCATATGTACATAAAAGGAGCTTCCGTTATGTCCTCTCCCAATGATAAGGACAAATCTTCGATTAAAGATGAATTAAAAAAATCTGCAGAGTGGCGCATGATGTGCAAAAAAAATGAAGCCCAATTCGCACCGGTTATAGATTTAATTGCTCTTTTCAGGGATATGAAAGTCTACACTCAACCGATGAAACCCCCGGTATCTGTAATAGATGGCGCATTTCGCCAAAAGTTAGGCCCTACAACATTCGTTGCACCCAATATGGGGATGCTTTCTATTGATACGAACGGCTTTAGCTCCACAAATATCCTGCGTCTCAATAAATGCAGCGAAAGCTTCAACTATAGTGCTTCCTATGACCTCCGTAAGCCTTCTACAAAAGACATGAATATTGTCGATCTGACAGAATATATTTACGATTTCATGGTTAAGAAAGTAGAGAACGATGCCCATCCTGTGATAGGACACCCCCATGAAAATGCGCGCTTCCTTGAAGAGCATAAGGACGACATCTTAAAGCATGTCCTAACCGGCGCATGCCTGCCGGAGGAAGTCACAGAGCGCGTCAGAACAGCCCAAACACCGCCGAAGTGGTTGAGCAAACTTAAATCACTGATTTACAACACCTGATACTTATAACGGACAGTCGGTTTCCTTACACTTTTGAGGCCAATTCTGCTATATTTCTGGTTTAAAAGAGTAAACCATACCCACATCAAAATTCGTTCGCCTCGCCATCGCTACCGCTCTTGCGATGCATAATGTTTTCTGCTCTGCATTAATGTTTTGATATTCGCTTCGCTCAGTCAAAACCTAAATAAGCGCTCGCCTTTGGCTCGCTAAGAAAACTTAAAAAAAACACGGACCACCCAAAGGCAACCCGTGTTTTCTAATCTCTATCAAAGGCGCTTAAATTAAGCAGCTTCTCTCAAGTTGGTGGCTGATTGCTTGCCTTTTTCTTCTTGTACGTCGAACTCAACTGTATCGCCTTCGTTCAAACCATTAAGGCTTGATGCTTCAACTGCACTGATGTGTACGAATACATCGTTGCCGCCTTCAGTTGGCTCGATGAAACCAAAACCCTTTGTTGGGTTAAACCATTTTACTGTACCTGTTGCCATTGTCGTTTCTCCTTGTGTAAGTCTCGGTATATTTCCAGTCACAACACTGCGGCTGGATCGTTTTGTCTGATAATAAATTGCTTCATTTACCTCAGTTAAACCGGACGACTTCGAAAGGAAAACGGGTATTTATACATCTAATAATCAAACTTATGGGCACTTAGCCTTACTTTGCGCTCCACGTCAACAAAATTCAGCCCTTTCAGGCCATCTAATCGTCATCCATAAGCATAGCCAGCGCCGCATTGCGATGGGTGGCATTGACCCGCAGGAACAGCGTACGGGCGCTTTTGACATCCTTATCAGCGCCGCTTTCCACTGCTGCGCGCATGGCAACAACAGCCGGATCCTCGGGGGAAGCGATGAAAGACAAGGCCCCGGCCAGGCGCCCCATGGTTTCAAGGTCAATTTTTAGATCTGACATAGTAGAGGGCGCTCCTTTAGGCTTTGCATGATTGCGCACCTATGGTACTTGAGATCCCTACCCTTTGTCCATCGGAGCAACACTATGAAACTGATAGCCCTCAACCTGCCGCGCGATTTTGACGAGAACGCACTCGCCGCGCTTTTTAAGGCCTATGGCAACATCAAGAATTGCACCCTTGTGATCGATGAAAAAACCGGCAAGTCCAAGGGCTTTGGCTTTGTTGAAATGGCGCTGGCACATGAAGGCGAGATTGCCATCAAGGAGCTTCATGGCAGCCGGGTGGATAGCAAATCAGGCCGAGAAAAAATACGCGTTAAGGCCGCCGATTAATATGAAGATTTGGGTTGATGGTGACGCTTGCCCCAAAGGCGTAAAAGAAATTCTCCTCCGCGTCGCCGCACGCACAAAGATCCCCGTCATTTTTGTGGCCAACCAATATCTTCACCTCCCGCAATCGGAATATCTGGAGATGATCCAGGTCGGCGAAGGGGCCGATGTGGCCGATGATGAAATTGCCGAGCGCTGCGCCGCGGAAGACCTCGTTATTACCGCAGATATACCACTCGCCGCCCGCGTTGTTGAAAAGGGCGCGTTGGCGCTCGACCCGCGCGGCACATTATATGACAGCAATAATATCGGACAGATACTGGGCATGCGCGATTTTATGGACGAGCTGCGCGGCGCAGGGGTAGAGACCGGCGGCCCCAGTGCTTTCGGCGCAAAAGAACGCCAAAAATTCGCAGGAGCGCTCGATCGGCTCCTCGCCCAGCGGCTGTAAATATTCTACATTATGGGTAGTGGTGGTGGTTGCAGTCCACCGCTAACTATTCTCCACCATCCTTCGCTGTTTTAGAAGTAAAATACAGGGAGATTTTGCGTTTATTAACACTGGCTATTTTACGCAGCCAATTCAATCCGAGTTTTAATTGCCAAGGTCAGTCCGCCATAAAGTAGAAATGCACATGCCAGGACGCCTGCATAATCTTGCCGCTGGTAAACATCTATCGAATAGAGAGTTACTCCAAAGAGAACACCGAAGACTGCATGTTTATTGATCCTATTTAAAACAAGTTGATTAGCCTTATTAATAAGGCTGGCAAGCCGGGCAGGGATTTGCGATTTCAGGTTTAAGCGTGAAGGAATTTCGTTAAGACCAGCGGGCAGGTACTGAATAAATTTCAATGTCATCGCTAAGGCGGCTATACCAAAGGCAATGCCTTCATAGATTGTGTTTGCAAAAAGAAAAGCCGGCCAATTCATGCAGGCCGCAAAAAGCATGCCGGGCAGGCTGGCGGCAGGTTCTGAGTAATTGTGGTTTATAAGCGTTTTGCGAGAGGCCTCGGAAATAAACCCACGTAGAGCAATCATTATTCCGGTTATTGTACGGCCCAAATTCGGATCAACATAAGTGCCGGAAGCAATAAGAAAACATCCGCCAATGGTCGTACAAATAAAACTATGTGAGAGGCCGTAGGTATCAAAATAATTTGCAGCGTGTTGCCTGAATGAATGCATCTATGCAATTTTATCTGTTAAGAGCTGTTCCAATGTTTTTCCAAGGTCATTTACAAGTTTCTCAAGTTCAGGGAACTTTGCCAAGGCTTCTGCTTCCGTAAGCTTTAGTGCAAGACCATAATAGCCCATAAAAAGGAACCCTTTGAAAATCTCGGCATCAGTATACCCTTGCGTCTGCAGACCTTCCGAGGTGTCCCAAAGTGTTGTCTCCAATTCTTCCTGCCGAACCGACTGAGCCAGATCAGGTGCTTGTATACTCATAATCAATTTACCAAATTTTATAGCAACAATATTCCTGTGTATACACTCTCAAACTGGGAAACTCAACTTCTCATTGAGTCATGCAACTTCTAGTATTTTAAGTGAATCGTCTCCCACAACTCATGACCCAGGAGGGGAAAATGAAAAAAGTTGGACAACTCCGTTCACGCCTTCAATCTATTAAAAAAAAACTTCACAAAGCCCTGTAGAACTAAGCTTTACAAAGGATCGTCAGGAACTTGAGGCCTATTATCAGGTGCGCGAAACCTGTTATCGGCAGGTACCGGACGGCCCGCAAGATTTTGACGGCAGCGAAGATGAATATGACTGTATCTCGGATATTTTAGTTATTAAAAATAAAGGTAAAGTTGTCGGTGGGGCCCGTATTATCGGAAAATCTCCTTATGCTGACTACGTATTACCTTTAGAGGAAGAGGGATTCACATTGGAAAATCTCTTTCCTGACTTCAGCTTACAAAGCACCGGGCACTGCGAGTTTGGCAGGCTGGCTGTTTTGCCTGAATATAGAGACCAAAGCCTTTTGCAGAGCATTTTATATGCTTTAAGTATTCAATCAGTGAAGCGCGGCTACAAATATCTATTTAGCATGGCGCCCTATACACAGGCCAGATGTTACCGCATGACTTTTAGGGCTTTGAACTTTCAAAACCCTTACGTTATTTATAATGAAATTGAAATTCCTCAAAAATCCAAAGCTGAGTGCGGCGTTCTCAAAATGAGACTTGCAAGTTTACAGTTTCCGAAAAGTCTTGAAGATGCTAAAGCAATCCCTGTACTACCTAAGGTTTACAGAAAAACAAGGAAGGCAGCCTAAAGGCTGTAGGGGATTGATCATGTCTAAACGTTTTTTTGCCAGAGTATTTCTGATTGCGTTTCTTGCATTTTTTACATCACCCATCGCCTTACATGCGGCGGATGATGATCAGGCTATACAAAGTCTTATAAATCTTTCTTTGGAAGATTTGGATAATGTTGAGGTAACCTCCGTATCTCGAAAACCGGAAAGTCGTTTTCGTGCGGCCGCGGCTGTTACAGTTCTAAGTGGCGATGATATAAGACGATCAGGTGCCACGAACATCGCCGAAGCCTTAAGACTTGTTCCAGGCATTAATGTTGCCAGAATTGATTCCAATAAATGGGCGATTACGGCCAGAGGGTTTAACCGGCAATTCTCAAACAAGCTTTTGGTTCTTATCGACGGCAGAAGTGTTTACACCCCGTTATTCTCAGGCGTGTACTGGGATGTGCAGGACATGGTTCTGGCTGACGTCGACAGAGTTGAGGTTATTCGTGGTCCGGGCGCAACCCTGTGGGGAGCAAATGCTGTGAACGGCATTATCAACATTATCACCAAGAGTGCAGAATTTACGCAAGGCACGCATATCACTTCTTTGTATGGGAACGAAGAAAAAGGAACATTTGAAGGCCGTTATGGGGGAGAGGCCGGCGAAAATCTCTTTTATCGCGCCTATGGCAAGTACCTCATGAAAGATGAGTCCAAAACAGCCACTGCCGGTGGGGGAACTGGAGATGACTGGGATCAGGCCCGCGCAGGATTTAGAGCGGACTGGAATAAATCCTGGAATGAAAGCTTTCAGTTTCAAGGGGATATTTATACAGGGCATGAAGAACAAACTTATTTTTTGCCGGGCCTGGTAACGGTAGGTGTTAGTAGCCCCATCGATGGCGATGAAAGAGTTTTCGGCGGCAATCTTCTTGGGAGCTGGACCACCAGGGATAAGGATGGCGGCGAGACAATTCTTAAGACCTATATAGATTATATATCACGCGACATGAGAAATGTTCTGGACCAAAATCGCCTGACCTTTGATATTGATTTTCAGCAAAGAAGGTCTCTTTCTGAACGCAATGAATTTGTCTGGGGATTGGGTTACAGATTTTTCCGTGACGAACTCAAGGAAACCACTCATCCAAATGGGCAGCAATATCTGGATTACGAACCTGAAACAAGTAACAACAATCTCTTTAGTACCTTTATCCAAAATGAGTTTTCCGTTCTTCCGGATGAACTTTTTCTTACGCTGGGCACAAAATTCTCGCATAACTACTTTTCTGAATTTGAAATTCAACCCAATGCAAGACTGGCGTGGCATGCGAGTGAAACACAGACATTCTGGGGAGCCGTTTCGCGTGCCATTCGTATCCCAACGCGCGGCGAGCGTGGCTTATCTTCCATAGCGCTTAGCACGCCTGGTGGATTTGTTCGGCAATCGGCCAATACCTTACGGAATTACGACTCAGAAAAGCTGATGGCTTATGAGCTTGGGCACCGGATACAACCAGCGAACTGGGTATCCTTTGATACATCGGTTTTCTATCATGAGTATGAAGATTTGCGGACCTTTGAAACTGGCGTTTCTGGTTTCAATTTACCAGGTACAGCGTTTGAACTTGTTGCATCCAATTCAGGGTTTGCCGAAAGTCATGGCGCCGAGATAGCCGGTAGTTTTAGCTTCACCAGCGATTGGAAGGTTTTTGCAAACTATTCTTTTCTGGAGCTTCAAACTCATAAGCTGAAAGGAAGTGATGATTTCCTGATAGCAGCCAAAGAAGGCCAATCGCCAGAGCAGCAATTTACTGTTAGCTCCCGCTATAACGTGACCGAAGATATAGAGCTGGATAATACCCTTTACTATGTAGATGAACTTCCTGCCTACAACATTCAAGACTATTTCCGCTTTGATACACGAATTGGCTGGAAGCCGATAGACGGCGTTGAGCTTAGTATAGTGGGACAAAATCTCTTGAATGAATACCATCAGGAGCTCCGTCCTTCACTGTATTCGCGCCCTGCCGATATAGGCAGAAGTGTGTACGGAAAAATAGTTCTTAACTTTTAGAGGTTGTAAGCCGAACAAGACTTTACTGCGTATTAATTTTGGAAATGTTCTGATGGATAGAAATAGAATCCACATCCTCACCTTCCTGTGCCTGTTTTTCTGCCTCTCGGCAGCAACGGATAGCTTTGCCCAAAAGCTAGACCCCAAAGATCTCTCTTATACGGATGCTCATATCAAAGCCGTTTACCTAATTAAAATCAGGGATTTTATATCCTGGCCACAAGATCAAAATACTGAAACAATTTGCGTCATTGGTAATGATCTGACGGGATCAGCGCTTGCACAGATTACAAGGGAATCGCCTGCACATAAAAATCTCAAAATAGAAAAGAAAATGCTGACATCGGATTTTCAAGATTGTCATATCCTTTATATTGCTGAGGCCTCTGAGGACATTGTCGGTCAGGTACTATACTCTGTCGAAGATTTACCGATTCTTACTGTGAGCGATATAAAGAATTTTATTCTGCGTGGTGGCATGATTGGGTTTACGCAGGAGGAGCAGAGAATTAAGCTTGAGGTTAATCTTGCGCCAGCGCGTACAAGCAAACTTGGCATTAGCTCTAAGCTTCTTCAGGTGGCAAAGAAAGTGATAGGGGGCGATTAAGAAATTCTCTTAATGGGCAAAAGATATGGGAGTTAGAAGCAAATTAATCATTATCATACTTTCAACCAGCACGTTGTGTATCGCTATGGTTGCTATTTTGCTGAGCATGCTTAGTGCCCAGAACATGAAATTGCAGCTCATAAATGAGCTCAACCTGACAGCTGAGCTAATGGCTGATAACGTAACAGGCGCTCTGGCTTTTGATGATTACGAACGATCAAAAGATATACTTGGCTCACTGAGCAACAATTCTAATATGCAGCTAGGGTGTTTATATGACCTGAACAACTACCTTGTTGCCAGTTACCACAGTGTCAATGTGAACAAAAACTCTTGCCCTGCGGAAGCTTTAAGCGGTATGCAAACAGTCAATAATGAGAGTTTAAGCGTTGCCCTACCGGTCCAGCAGGGAGAAACAATGTATGGTGCCGTATATCTGCGCTCGGATATAAAGCC
This sequence comes from Alphaproteobacteria bacterium, assembly GCA_021775965.1. Classification (GTDB taxonomy): domain Bacteria; phylum Pseudomonadota; class Alphaproteobacteria; order Micavibrionales; family Micavibrionaceae; genus UBA5701. The sequence continues at coordinate 6,370 of JAJFGV010000099.1, read as the reverse complement.
ATATACAGATTTTGTGCATAAGCAACTTATAGCCGTATCAATATCGGTTCTTGCTGTTTTGACGGTCGTAGCTGTACCACTTGCCAGTATATTACAAAAAATTATTTCAAAGCCTATCCATGATCTTGCAGATACAAGTGCCTTGATTCAATATGGTTCTCATAAGGAGGGTGGTGTCACTGCTAAAACCTCACAGAATGAAATTGAACAGATTAGAGACGCGCTTGGGTTGTTAAGATCGTATATGGATAAAGGCGAAGTCCAGTTAGAAAAGAAATCAAATGATTTCCTGACGGTTAGCCGAAACAAGATGTTGTCTTTAAAATATTTATCTGTCGAAGCTGATACAGCGCATGGCTCTTCCAGAGTCATCAGGGAATATTTTAAAGAGGGAGAAGGTATAGATTCTGCAGAAGCCCAGGATCAGATATTAGATGTTAACGCAGAACTCTCCAAACAGCTCAAAGATAGTGTGGCAGAGCTTTATGATTTAGCGGGCCTTGAAAACGCTATATTGATGAGCGGAGAACAGAATGTAAATTTAGAGGAAGCTATCATCAAAGCTTACGGCACTATCTTTTTAAAGGATGATCCAAATATTCGCCTAAATATTATTTACAAAGATGACGCGTCCAAAGAAATTGTGACGTATGCGAGTGCCCTGGACAGATTAATGGAAAACATATTTTCCTTGTTCGGTGATATGATAGTTCCCGAACACCCTCACACAGTGAACGCCACAGTTAAGCACACCGAGAAAAAAATATTGCTAGCTTTTGAGTTAAAGACAGAAGAAGGCGTTAATACCACTATTGCCCAGGATGATATGGATCAACAGCTGGAAAAAAAGGTATTTTTAGCTAAATACTTTCATACCATGCTCTACCCAGAGGCTTGCTCACATTCATTTTCAATAGATATTGAAGAAGATATTCTTCGCATCACATGCGTCTTACCCCTTAAACAACTTGACATTGATTTTAAGGAATTATAGGAATACCACTTAAAGTAGAAGAATGGGAGTTGATCAATGAGTACAAGAAAAGCGTCATCTATGGATGCCCATGTTGGCGCCAAGCTAAGAGAAGCTAGGGTCATAGGGGGTTTAAGCCAGGAACAGCTGGGTGAATCTGCAGGTATAACATTTCAGCAAATTCAGAAATACGAACGCGGCCTTAACAGGATTTCTGCTGTGCGTTTGTATCAGTTTGCCAAAACGCTTGGCCTTGATGTGATGTATTTTTATGATGGTATGGAAGAGTCTTCTGAAGATGGTGCGATGCTACCAGCCAATAAAGGTGGCATTCAAGAAGAGTCGGATACCTTAATAAAAGCTTATTCCAAAATTAAAGACCCTTCGACACGGAAAACGATTCTGGCAATGATTAAATCTGTGCCTAAAGACTCTTAGAGAAACTATATCTGCATATCTTGATTTGCTGAACAGAATCGTGCTTGGGTTGTGTTGCTCAACTTTTACTGGATAAATGCAACTTTTGGAGATGCGCTATGCCTCAATCCGATTCAATCACGAGTAATCTTTTGTATAAGCAGCAAGATGTTGAAAAAGCTTTTTCTGACGGGCTCTCTGAAGTCATCAGAAAAGACTTTCCTCAGATTGAAAGACGCGCCAATTTAAGTGTTGAGGATTTTAGAAAAGATTATGTTGATCAAAACAAACCCGTTATTCTGACGGGAATTGCAGACGCCCAGAAATTCAATCTGGATTATTTCTCTAACAAGACAGGTGAAACCGAAGTCTTTATTGACCTCTACGACACTAAAAAGACGGAGCGTTCTAACATTGCGGCGCTCGTCGACAAGATTGGATCCAGTACACCGGACAAACCAGTATATTTACAGGAATGGTGGTTTGAAAAAGACTTCCCCGAATTTTTTGATGATTTTAAATTAGCTGATCACTTCGCCGATGACTGGGGCAAAAAGATTTTGGGGTGTACGCCCTACACATTATGGATCGGTTCAAAAGGTTCGATAACACCCATTCATGAAGATACCTGGCATTTCAATTTATATACAACTCAGCTTTTTGGTAAAAAGGAATGGTTCCTGTTTTCCAAAGAGGCTTTCTTACATACTGGTAGCGATGGAAAACCTGATTTAGAAAGACTTCTGGCTGATCCTGCCAGCCAGCCTCTAAGCTGCGTTCTGAAAGCGGGAGAGATATTGTTCATGCCTTATAAATGGTGGCACAGAACAGAAACCCTAGAGCATTCAGCCAGCTTTAATGCGCCCTATCTGACTGAAGAAATTATTCAGCCCTATACTCAGGCAGTGCTATCTCTTCCCATGATGCTGGCTTTAAAATCGGATGAGTTAAAGGCCCTCAACCCTATGCGTTATAACGTGACCAGGCAAAGGGTTGAAATGTTTGCCCACCATATAGGCTTTAATCCTGACTATGTTATTCATGCTATCAAGAATACGCATGATGCAGAGAAAGATAAGGAATACAAAAAAGCCGCTTAAAATTGTCACTATCATATTTTCTATACTAAAGGTTATCACAAAATTTTATGAATATTCGCTTAAGCTTAGCCTAAGAATGTTATTTAACAATATTTTACTTTGCTTAAATATTAGGCTCTACGGCACCACAATATTATATTTTGCGCCAAGGTATCGCTCAATCGCCTGGCGATCCGCGACAGAGAGGCTTTCATTGAAAAACAGTATCTCACTAATATCGCCATTTAATGGCCTGGCATTGTCGTCAAAGTTATTACCAACCGCAAAGGCCGTATTCCCATCAACATTCCCAAGAGGCGGCGCGCCAGTTTGAGAGCTGATGGTGTTATCAAAGATGACACCATCATGGCGGATAACTAATCCACTTGTTGCAAACTCTACGCCAAGAATAGCCGCACCTGTCGGCGCTGCCGACCCGGTGCTATCATTTCTAAGCGCGTTGCCGGCAACATCTTCGTGGAAAACAATGCCGTAGTTCTCGGAAGAATCAAGCTCAAAAGAAACCCCAGGCAATGTTCCAAGTGCTCCGTTAGGACGATGTCTTACGATCGTAGACGTTGTCGCGGAATTATTAATATCGGTTACAACAAACAACGTATGACCTGTTGCTGACGCTATGCTTGTCACTGCAGAGTTCAGTGAATCATTCGTACCATCAAATCTGGCTACCGGTAAGCCGTTGATACCAGCCGCCACAAAGGTTGGGCGACTACCCGCCGCACCCTGCAATACATTATTAACGCTTCCAGACTTATCAACCCATGTTGCAATCGCGCCTGCAGAGATTCCAGTCTCAGCAACCCCCTCTGGCGCGCCATCACCATCAAGGTCATTCCCATCAAGCCAGACACTTAAGCCCGAAACATCGACCGGCGCAAAGCCTCGGAAGTTAAAGGCTGTTGTTGACGCGATGCCCGCATATGGATTGCCAACCAAATCATCAAATGCGCCAGCATCGATTAGAACATAAACATCTGTCGCAAGTGGGAAGTCACTTGCCGGATTAATAGTAATGATAGCCGTACCACCACCAGTGACAAGCCCCGTCGTCACATCAATCGTTTCAAGCAAAACATCATCAGCCGTACGACGGATCTCAATATTTCCTGTTCCCTTATTAACCACCTCACTGAACGTAATGATAATATTTTCAGTCAAAAGTACATCCACATCATTGTCAGCAGGGCTTGCATCTGTGGCTGGTGCAAATGTAGGAGGCGTCACATCGTTTGAAGTCGTGAAATTCAGAGCGCCGCTTGCTATACCGGCAAAAGCGTTTCCAGCTGTATCCTGTATAACGTTAGCACCAATGACAAGATCATAATCTGTGGTGAGATCAAGAATGCCTGTGGGATTAATCGTGACTGTGCTACCAGCAATCACGACTTGTGCATCGCCAATCGGTATAATTGTTGTGCTTGACCCATCCGTTGTGTCTGTAAGTGTAATATTGCCAATATTCGCCTGCACATTTTCATCAAAGTTCAAAACAATGTTATCAGCCGCGCCAAAGGCCGGTTCATTATCAACAGGCGTTGAGCCCGTGAGCATTGGCGCCGTGAGATCTGTAATGGGTACAACGGTGGGCGTAAAGGCGGTAATCGCATTCAGCGTATTGGCCGTACCAATAATGGTGCCGCCATTGAGATCAAGATCATTAACGGTAACACTGGCTGCGCCGACATCACCGGCAATGTAAACATGACGGAAGACAAGCTGCGTTGGTGTGCTGGCCCCGGCATTATAGGCAAAAGTTCTGGCATTGATCCCAACCAGAGCATTAATGAATGGCGCCCCAGCAACAGTTACAGGCTGTGTGAAGGTCAGCCGCAGATCAGCATTGTTGCCAACGAATTGCGGGCCGGTAATCAGCTGCGGCAGCACATTAATAAATGGCGCGGCTGTCGCAATACCCGGCGGCGCTGGATTAATAAGATCAAGATTGGTATAGGCCGCTTCCTGGCGGGTCTCCAGTGCCGGACCTGCCAGCAGAGATGTTGCGCCCGTCGCAATGGTGAGACTAACCACATCAGCCTGCGTACCGCCCAAAATCGCCGCACCAATAGTCGGCACCACATCAATCAATCCGGCGCGCACCTGAACGGTTGTGATTGCGCCATCATCAGTCACATCAATATCGGTACCGAGAAGATTAACCGTACCACCGGGCACATTCACAACTGTTATGCCGCCGCCGCTGCCGGAAATAAATTGCACAAACCCGCCATTGGTCGCCGTTACGGTCAGGGTCGTGTTGTTAAACTCAAGAATAACATCGCCACCGCCGGAAGCTGAAATATTCGCAATCGCACCATTGCTGAAATCGATAATCCCGAAATCGCCATTGGGTACGGTGATCGCCGTATCAAAGGGCAGGTTAATTAAAGCCCCTGTCAGAACGCCACCCACATCAAACGGCAAACCAATACTAAGCGCATTAAACTGCGCCGTAATATTAGGAACACTTGTGTCAACGATCAAACGCTCTTCAACACGAATACGATTTTCCCTGCGAACCTTTTCAAAAATCTTGTCACGCATTGATGCGCCGCCCGCCGCAGGCTTCATATTTGCCAGCGCCAGATTGGGCTTGTCCGGATCATAAAGCGGAATACGGTATTGTAGTGCAACCTCAACGCCATCGCGCCCACCATTTTCTTCAACCACCGAACCTTTTAGCGTGAAATTATCACGGACATTATATTCGGCGCTAACCTCCAGCCCGCGTATATCGTCATCCGTCTCACGGAAATACTGATACCCCTTCCCAAACACGCTGAGATCAGGCAAGAACGGTACAGTGTACCCAAGCTCAAGATCATAGCCCTCAAGCGCCCGCTCTTCGTATTTGTTCCCGAGCGCATCTGTCCGGCTATCCTGATAATCGGACAACGGGCGGTAATAATTGGCAGCCAGATTTACATTTTCGGCTTTCGCATCAACACCAACACTCATCCGCGAATGATTATACGGCCATTGATGATCAAAAAAGACATTGCCACCCAGAAGATATTTTTCATCGACAGTCAAATACCGATAAGCCGTACCGATATTTAGCGTATGGCGGGCCGTGTCATCGTCAATATCAACGCTGCGCTCATTCAGAATGCCGCCGCCCTGCACAAATATATTATGGCGCAGATCAGCAGACTGATGGACCGGCTGCGTCGCCAGAACGCTGAAATATGAATCCTCGAAATTGTTGAGATTATATTCAAGCTCCAGATGCCGCAGCGCATAAAGGTCACTGCGCCGCGCGGACGCAAGCCCGGCGTCAATAATCCCGCGTGCTCCCGATAGCATAAACGCATCCGTTTTTTCCCTGATCACACCTTCCTGCAACCCACCATCTGCCGCACCCGAAAGAACATCACTGACCAGATTTTCAACTGTCACCTGCGCACTACCACCAAGATTCTTCTTCACATGATGAACAAACGCCTCACCGGACCCGGCGTCACTGGTAAGCACCTCAGCGGCCCCGAACTCCCGCTCCAGATACCCCGATAGATAAGCACTGCCCGCCGCCTCAAAAGCCTCACGTCCCAGCGCCATCAGATTTGCCCGTGCGGCTTCGCTGGCCTGCCCGGCATTCGCGCCCTCTCCAATATTTTGCAGCGCCGTTAAAAATTTGTTCCGCGCCACATCATAAGCCGCCTTGGCTGCCTGCGCTTCATTGGTATCAACACTTTGTGGCGCCAGAGAAAAACCGTCGCCGTAGGCCTTAATATTCTGATCATCGCCAAAAGAACCCGCAGAAACCGGGGCTGGCAAAGCCAAATCAAAATCCTGCATCGCCGCTGAAGATGTCTGCAACTGCAAGCCCAAAGGCTGCAATATTCCAGGCGAACGGACCGGCTCGGAGGCTCGCGACAATTGT
>JAJFGV010000098.1 GCA_021775965.1 Alphaproteobacteria bacterium | reverse complement strand
CTATGTGTTCTTTGTTTGTTAATGATCCTGCCGGCTCCTGTAAAAGCAGCCTCACAGGATGCCTGTGCGATCTGGCTTTGTTTGCCGGGAGGTTTTCCGAGCGGGTGTAGCGGGGCTTATAGCGAATTTAGAGATAGAATTAAGCATCGCAAGCCGCCACTGCCCGCGTTATCATCCTGCACTGTTGACGGAAAGACGAACGGCCATTATCAGCTTGGTCATGAAATTTGGGAAGAATGTAAGGAAGACTATGTTTTAAGGGAAGGGGCAGCAGGGTACGCCGGGGTTAATGTAGTAGGGACTTGCTATTTACAAAGCTGTGCGCCGAATGTAAGTGAACATAAAAACAATTATTGTGAGCATTACGAAGCTGTAAAACGGATAAAACCTAACTACGTACAAATGTGGGTGGACGGAGATTATCTAGGACAGTTTTGGTATTAAAGACAGGAGAAAAGTGATTTACACATTAAGAAGAAAATACTGCCCCCAGAAAGAAGAGGCGCAGCTGCGTATAGAAAACGATCACGCGGCTGGGATTCACATTGCTAAAGTTTATCTGACGCCGTTTTTGCGAGAGCTGTCAAAAAAGTACGGTTACAACCGTCTTGAGATTGCAAGCGCATTGCTTGTGCTGGCTTACAATGTTTTGCGGAAAGACAGGCCGGCTTATAAGGCCTGGACATTATTCAATACGCTGGCGGGCAAAACCCGGAAGCATATTGATAAGATTGAAATCAGAAAGCTGAATTAGCCAACATACGCGGATTTTTGTCTAAATTCTTTTAACTTTTAGTTGTGCCGGTTCCTGCATCTACTACCGTAAGATATACAACTTATTGAAATATAAAAATATTTATCCTTGAAATTTGACAATTCTCCACCCTGGGGTGTATGAGTCGTTTATTGCATAAAATATAAATGATTAAGTAAAGTGTGGGTTCCATGCGTAATTTTAAGAGTAATATTGCTGGACAGACTAGACTCCTTCCGGGGAAGATGCGTGAGGCGCAACGTTTCATGAAAGGAAGAGGTCGATAAAAAATGCAGAAGAGATTAAAAAAAATACTGTGTTGGTTTATCCCAGAGATAGACAAAGACTATGAATCACCGATGCTACGAAAGGATGAAGAAGGAAAATATCTTTTTTATCCCTGGGGTTATCCAGGAGAAGCCTCTTACGTCGATAAAAAACAACGAATACAGATAATAATATACTTTGGGTTCCTAAGTTTTTGTTTCTGCATATTTGGTCTAGGATACATATACGCAGATATTAATAATCTGAAAATTTCAAATACTTTGAACTCTCTGTATCTAACAATGCTCACATTTTTCCCTGCTTTTTATATCTGTAGTCTGTATTTGTTTACAAGAGGTGCACGCTTTTACATTGTACCTAGGGACAAACGTCTCCCTCCCAATAAGCGCATGGTTTGGATATGGTTTTTTGTAAGTTGTTTTCATGTGGTTGCAATAATAACAGCGTTCGGGGATCGTTCTATAGCATTTATCGCCTTAAATATGGCATCCCTTATATTAATTTCTTATGTATTCATGAAAATCCGCAGAACCAAAGGATACTATTTTGCTGAATAAGAATATTACAGCAACGGTCCATTAGGTAGTTTAGCCAAGCAACCTAAAGAAGTCATTTTAGAAAGGAAATTATGATGTCAAATATATACTGGTCAGAAGAGGAGTTTCTTCGCCCCGCTTTTATAAGCGATGATGTCTGGCATAGTATATTAAATAATTTTCTGAGCCATGTCGGTAATCCGGTTAGCGCTCTTCCGAACGCACTGCAGGACGATATTGATCGCCTTGTGAGTCTAGGTCTATCGCAGCCAAGTGATCTTGCCGCTTTGCGCTTTGAACTTCAACAAGCCGGAGATTTCGGATCGCTGGCAGAGCGCGGACAAATAGGTTCACTGGGACAGGGCTGGTCGTCCCTGGCTGATATCAAGCTTTTGATTGCAGATGATGGTTCGAAATCTGTAACGGGCCTGGTCAACGCCGATATTCTGACGGCACTGGACGCTAATGAGACGGCGCAGTATGCGGTTTCTCTGCCACTTGGGAAAATTATTGGACAGGATGGACGGTTTGTAGAAAGCGGGGCCTTTGCCCGGCCATCATTTACAACAAATCAGAGCGTCGATGGTGATATGACGCTGACAACGATCACGGGCGGCCATCAGGTTACGACAGGTGCTGGTGATAAATTTATTTTCAATCAAGACGGAAAATTAACATCGTTCGTTTCAAGTGCCGGCGAAGTCATTACCGTTATCTATGATGTCAATGACCGTATATCGCGCTACGAGAACACAACCGGAGATTTTCTGGAGTTCACTTATGACACAGCCGGAAAAATAACTTCTACTGAGGATGGGAATGGACGGATAGTCTCCACCACATATTCTGTGAATGGTGAACTGATAGCAATCAACGATGATGCAGGGGATACAGATTTTACTTATGATACTGGAGGGAATTTGTTAAAGGCGCAACGCGTTGGCGGTGCTGAACTCACATTTACTTATGATGCAGAAGGACGTCTTGCTTCACAGGATATTGGTGGTCAGGTATCGGAAAGCTACACCTATGACAACGCCGGCGCCATAACGATTACCAATGGGTTGGGAGGGGAAACAATTGTTCAAATTGGCCCTGGCGGTTCTTTCGCTGGGTTAGAAAATAATCTTGGTCAGTCGCTTACAATCACAACCGATGTTAATGCGCGTACGGTAAATGACAATAACGTAGAAATTTTAAGGAGAACGGCATGAAGAAAATATATCTATGCATTTTTATAATTTTGTTTGCGGTTCTTTTGGTAGGCGGTTCTATTGCTGCGGATGAGGCCAAAAAAAATCCTGAGAATGAAGCCAAGAATGATCTTCTTAAGCAGTCTGTACATAGGAATATTGAATATTTTTATCTGCAGAGCTTGGTTCCTTCGGTGCGTTTTGTGCCACGTCTTTCTAAATATCAAAGATCTCATGAGTCTTATTTAAACTTCTTTGAAAGCAGTTATCCAAAATTGAAGGACGGGTTTATTAATTCTGGTTCTGACAGACTATATGACGTATCAAAATATAACCACAAACCGCGAGTTTACTATGGGATGGCTCCGTATTTGCGTTTGCTTGATCTTATGCCTAAGGATAAAGAATATATAAAGCAAGATGTTGATCTTCAGGCTATTCTTAAAAAGAATAGCCTCACAGAGCATTTTGAAATTACTGATGATGTCAACGCTGCAGATGTATATGTATTGCCTGTTTTGCCCTATTCTTATTTAAGAATATCAAATCCAGACGTTATAAAAAGCCCGCTTATTAGGAAGAATAAATATGAGAATGTGCTTTTCAGTATAAAGAATATTTTTTTCAATCTGGAAATAATGACATTGAATCCAAATGGCTTGACTGGCGCCATTGTAAAGGATGGAAACGGTAGCATTTTAGCATCGTATTGCCCCGTGGATATTACTGAAAGTCAGGAAACAATAGAAAGGGATGTTTTTTATTGTTTGATTCAGTCCGCTGGATTGCCAGGTTTCTATGAAACTTTTCCTGAGTACAATCAAAGAACAGTCGCCTGGGCTGGATTGTTGGCTTCCGTACATAATTGTGAAGTGATAAAGCCGAAACAAAATTACTTTCAAATTTTATTTTCTTCTTCGTTGTTTGAAACATGTTTAAGTCAAGGAGACTACGAAAATGCAACCAACAGTCCATAGCTTTACTTCTCTTGTCAGTGCAGTCACTGGTCAAAACGCTACAGCAAATCTTGTCAGTAATTCTATTGCAGTGAATGTTTTATTACAAAGCCTTGCTGCGAGGGGAGTTGAAATAAATGTTTTTTTAACAGATAACCCCGGACAGAATCCAGAAGTTGCACGCGAATCAGGTTCTTCTAGATATGGTATTGAAATACCAGTTCAAGCATTTGATGGTGAAACACATCTTGGCGTAGATGGCACAGAATACGCTACGAAATTTGAAAGAATTTTGGCGCATGAATTATTTCATGTTCTTCAATTAGAGCTTGGCTTAGATATTTCGGACCCTCTTGCTACTGAAGGCCTTGCTGAAGAATTTGCAAATGAAGCAATGTTTCAGGCATTTAAAGAAGTGGCAAACCAAGGAACCAGCAGTATTGAAGGTAGCGGTAGTGCCCCTGTTTTTGGTGATACCTCTCCTAATAATGGAAACGGCTCCAACGGTGGGCAAGACTCCAACGGCGATGGCCGCTCAGATGGTCAGGGAGATGGCGGTGGAGGCGGCGGAGACGGTGATGGCGGCGGCGGACCAAATCCGCCAACAAAGCCCAATGATGAGGGCAGCCAGGGATCGCCGCTTGTTTTTGATCTAGACGGGGATGGCGTTGAGCTATACGCCGTTGGCGATTACGGCACATATTTCGATCTTCGGGGCAACGGACAATCTGTTCTGACCGGCTGGGTTGAGCCCGATGACGGATTGCTGGCGCTAGATGTTAATGGTGATGGCACGATTAACGATATTACCGAGCTGTTTGGCTCTATTGATACGGATGGCTTTACGGAGCTGGCGGTTCATGACTTGAATGGTGATGGTGTCATTGATGCCGGTGACGCTGTTTTTACCGATCTTCTTCTCTGGACGGACGTGAATAGTGATGGCGTTTCGCAGGCGGCAGAGCTGCATACGCTTGCGGATTACAACATTGCCTCTATTTCTTTAAACGCCGAGCGTGTAGCGAAAGTAGAAATCGCCGGCAATGATATTACCCATGAATCCAGCTATACGCTTAATGACGGGACGGAGCGGGATGTTGTTGATGCTTGGTTTACTTATGATGTTAATTTTACGCACAATGTTGATGCGTATGGCGTGGATTTGCGAGCGCTGTTCCTGCCTACGTTCCGTGGGTTTGGCAATTTAAAGGATTTCCATCAGGCTATCTCCCTTGATAATGGGGCCGGTGTTGAAACCTTGATGTCGCAGGTCACTGACCTGACAGGTGCTTTGACCCTTACAAGCGCATTCTCGGATTTGACGGCGCTGGATGATGCTATGGAGGATATTCTTCTTCGGTGGGCCGGGGCGGAAGCGATTGATCCGGCCAGTCGCGGAAGCTATGTTAATGCACAGCACCTTGCATTTAATGAAGCCTTCCGGGGCGAGCCGTTCTTACAGTATGGTCAGCCTAATCCCTTGCCGGAAGCTGGCGAGTATTCCGAAGCTGTTTATGCGTATTTCAAGGCATTCTACACAGCGCAGTTTATAACCCAGACTACAGGGGCGGATATTTTTGTTGCTCCACAATATAATCTTTACACCGCCGGGATTGAGGGTGATTTAACGCTTGTTCAAAGCGGGATTGATGCCATTGAAGCGGCAGCTCTTGATGTAAGTACCGATGCCGCCCTCGTATGGAGCCGGTTTGCACAGTTTTTGGGTTATACAAAAGGGTTGGGGAATTTAAGCGCCTCTGAAATTACGGCGCTGGATGCTGCCGTTGTAGCAACGAACGAGCCATCTTTAAATGATTGGCAGGATGTCTTGAATGTCATGAACCTCACGCTTGGAAGTGTCATTGAAACGTCCGATGATTGGGGCAGCTTTGAAATTTTCTATGATAATTTTACTGCCGGGACATCAGGGGATGATACGATCATCGACAACAATGCCGGGGGTTTTACGGACAATGAATTTCTCGGCGCAGACGGTAATGATTTCATTCAGGGTCTGGATGGCCATGATAAGCTTAGGGGTGGTTCAGGAAACGACACGCTGGAGGGCGGTATTGGTGATGATTACCTTTTAGGCGGGGTTGGCGATGATGTGTATCTCTATGAAAGCGGAAATGACACGATTTCCGAAGAGGGCGGCAGTGGTAATGATGAAATTCGTATTATGGCCTCTACGTCTTTGACGCAGGCTAATTTAACGGATTTTTATCGCTTCGGCGATGAGCTTATTCTCTTTCTGGATACCGGAAATTATATCACCATTGATGGTTATAACGGCACAGATACCAAGATCGAAAAGATTGTTTTTGAATCTGATGGTTCTGAAATCGATCTGACAGCAATTGTTCAGGAAAAATTTTACGGTACTGCCGGTGCGGATAAACTTGTGGTTTCCGGCGACAATTTCCAAACGCTTCTTACTTTTGGGTTTGAGGGAAATGATGTCATTGAAGCAAATGGCGCAGCAGCGGAGTTTTATGGCGGCGATGGCTATGACACGCTTATTGGCGATTTTCAAAGTGACTTGCTTTCCGGGGGTGCTGGAGACGACTACCTTTTAGGTTTTACCGGTGATGATTTCCTTTATGGGGGAGACCAGGACGACACACTAAAAGGAGAAGACGGGAATGATACTTTAGAAGGTGGTAAAGGTAACGACATTCTTGATGGTGGTGCTGGAGACGATATTCTGGATGGCGGCGGGGACGGCGCATCTGATAGTCAATCAGGTCAAAATACGTTTATTTTCGGCAGAGGCTACGGCAATGATACGATCATAAGAACCCTGCTAGGCGATGATAAGGTAGTGTTTACAGATGATATTTTGACTTCGGATATCGAAATTACACGAAATACGGCGAGCACGGCATCACGTGATGATTTAACACTCAAAATTACCGATACGCAGGAAACATTGCTTGTTAATGATGGCTTTAACTGGGTTTCCAGTTTTTGGGCAGGAAATGTACAATCTTTTGAATTTGCAGATGGAACAATATGGAGTGCACAGGACGTAAGAGATGCCTATCTTTTGAACAATATCACAGCCGGTGATGACATCACTTATGCTTTTGACAACGATAATGTAATTGCCAGCACTGCCGGGAATGACCAGATTTATGGTTTGCTCGGCGCTGACAGTTATTTTTGGGGCGCCGGGTCTGGTAATGATCTTCTTGTTGAAGGTACACAGTTTTCATCTACAGTTGACCAGCTTACTTTTGAAAACTTAAATATCACGGACCTGACATTCTCACGTTCAACAAATCATGATGATTTGATTGTAACCAATAACGCCACTACAGAGACGCTAACCATAGCCAAACAGTTTGTTTTTGCTAGTGGTGTGCAGCAAATTGAGCTGTTTTCATTTGCTGATGGGACAACATGGAATGGCCTGGATGTGCAGCAACATTTAATTTCACTGCTGATCACAGCCGGTGATGACGTCATAGAAGATTTTAAAGGCGACAACATCTTTGCTGCCAGTGATGGTAATGATTATATCGACGGCGATGAGGGCGATGACACGATCTATGGTGGTGCTGGAGATGATATTCTAATAGCAGGAAAAGGTGACGATTTCCTGTATGGTGGAACTGGAAACGACCTCTTGGTAGCCGCAGCGGGACAGGATTATTTTGATGGTGGTACGGGTATTGATACCGTTGATTTCACTTACGCATCATCCGGTGCGGATATAGACCTGACGCTTAATCAAATTGATTTTGGTAGTAGCGTTGAAAGCATTATATCTATTGAAAACGTCATAGGAACTCGTGGAAGTAACATTATTACCGGTGATGATGGCGATAATATACTGGATGGTTTTAAAGGAGACGACACTCTTTATGGAGGTCTTGGCAATGACACGCTTCTTGGTGGAGATAATGATGATGTTATTGACGGCGGCGGCGGCATTGATACGGTTTCATACGAGAATGCATCATTCTCTGTTGTTATTGACCTTCAGGCCGGAACAACCGCCAATGATGGTTATAATGATACCGACACATTGATCAGCATAGAAAATGTGAAGGGGTCTGATAACGACGACACTATTATTGGTAGTTCTGGTGATAATGTTCTGGAAGGTTGGCTCAATGATGATGATCTTCAGGGCGGCGCCGGCAATGATGGATACATCTTTAATGCAGGGGATGACCAGGACACCATTACAGATACAGATGGAACGAACGATTTTATTCGCCTCGGCCCTGGAATTCTAGAAACAGACCTTACGCTGACTGATGTTGGTGATGATCTGGAGATTACCTTTGCAGGCAACCCAACCGACAAAATCACAATTATTGGTCAAAACGGTGCAGGCACAACTCAAATCGAAAAAATTGTATTTGATGACTTTTCCGAACTTCTGCTGGTTATTCCACCAAATACGGACCCAGTGGCCAATGATGATAGCGTGAGCACAGATGAAGATGTGGCCGTTATTATTAATGTTCTTGGTAATGACACGGATGCTGATAGTGGCGACATACTTGATGTTGCCTCAGTCGGCGCTGCATCGAATGGGACGACCACCCTCAATGGTGACAACACGATCACCTATACACCGAACGCTAATTTCAACGGCGGTGATAGCTTTACTTACGATATTGATGATGGCAATGGCGGGACGGATACGGCCACTGTTAATGTCACGGTTAATCCTGTGAATGACGGCCCGGTGGCGGCTGATGACAGCTTTGTCGTGAATGAGGACACGGCGCTCGTGGGGAATGTCCTGGCCGATAATGGCGCTGGAACGGACAGCGATCTTGATGGTGACATTTTGAGCGCTGTGGCGGGCGTTATTGCCACGGTCGGTGGAGGTACGGTGAATTTGTTAACCGATGGCGGCTTCACCTATACGCCGGCGTTGAATTTTAATGGCGTGGACAGCTTCGATTATACGGTCGAAGACGGCAACGGCGGCTCCGATATCGGGACAGCCAGCATTACCGTTAATCCAATCAATGACGACCCTGATGCGCAGGATGACAATATTGCTACAGATGAAGATGTGGCTGTCATTATTGATGTTCTGGCCAATGATACGGATGCTGATAATGACACGCTCGATGTCGTTTCTGTGGGGCTTGCGACGAATGGTGTGGCTGTTTTGAACGCCGATAACACGGTGACCTATACGCCTAATGCTAATTTCAACGGTGCCGACAGCTTTACTTACGATATTGACGATGGCAATGGCGGGACGGATACGGCCACGGTTAATATCACGGTTAATCCTGTGAATGATGCGCCGGTTCTAACCAATAATGGTGGTAGTGCGGACGAGGATACGGTTCTCACATTGTCAGTATCAATGCTGGATGTAGCTGACATCGATAACACAGACAGCGAGATTGTCTTCACCCTGAATTCATTACCGGTGAACGGTGCCCTGGCGCTTAGTGGCAGCATTCTGGCTGTCAGTGATACATTTACAATGCAGGACATTACTGATGGCAATATGACTTTCACGCCGAATGCTGATGAGAACGGGATATTCGGATTTGATTTCACGGTTTCAGATGGCTCTACGACGCTGCCGAGCGAGATGTTTGTCATGTCCATCAATGCCGTCAATGATAATCCTGCCGCTGTTGATGATAGCGCGACAACAGACGAGGATGTTGCGGTGATTATAGATGTTTTGGCCAATGACAGTGATATTGATCTGGACACCCTAAGCGTTGCATCGGTTGGCATCGCTTCAAACGGAACTATTGTTATCAATGGTGACAACACGGTTACATATACGCCAAACGCAGGTTTTTCCGGGGCAGACAGCTTTATCTACACCACTAATGATGGCAACGGAGGCACGGATACGGGGACTGTCGATGTTACGGTGAATGCCGGGTCTTCAACATATAATGTAATCACAGGAACAAGCGCCAATAACACTATTTATGGGAGTGTAGATGATGATTTGATTTCAGGACTGGAAGGAAATGATAATTTATTTGGTCAGGCCGGTGATGATCTTCTTAAAGGCGGAACGGGCGATGATAAACTCCACGGGAGTACCGGTCTGGATGCAGCTATTTGGGATCAGGACAGCGATGGTTTTATCGTCTACCGCACAACATCCAGTTACCTTTATGTTGAGGACACGAACGCAAACGGGCAGGGCAAAGACAGGGTTTATACTGATGTTGAGGAAATTCAGTTCAATGACATTACACTTGACCTGACTTCAATGACATTTGTTTCAAACGGTCTCGGTTGGGGTACGGCGGCCACTGTCTATGGCACGTCAGCCGGCGGTACGACAAATGGCACAGCGGCTATCGATGAAATACACGCAGCGGGTGGAAATGATTATCTTTATGGTCGCTATGGCGATGATATCTTGCACGGTGATGATGGCGCTGACCGTCTATACGGCAATCAGGGTAATGACCTTCTCTATGGAGGCGCTGGAGATGACTGGCTTGATGGCGATGATGGCACCGACACTGCCGTTTGGGATCAGGACAGTGATGGTTTTATTATTTATCGCACCAGTTCCAGCTACGTTTTTGTTGAAGACACGAATGCAAACGGACAGGGAAAAGACAGGGTTTACACCGATGTTGAGAAAATTCAGTTCAATGATATTACGCTCGATCTGGCTTCAATGAATCTTATTGTAAACGGTGCCGGCTGGGGCACGGCTGCACCCGTTTACGGGACATCAGCGGGCGGCGCTACAAACGGCACTGCCGCTAGCGATATCATTTATGCCGCTGGTGGCAATGACACTATTTATGCCAGTCACGGCGATGATGTTCTGCACGGCGAAGATGGAAATGATATAATTCAGGGGCAGCAGGGCGATGATGTTCTCTATGGTGATGATGGGAATGACAAGCTCTACGGCAATCAGGGCGATGACCTTCTTTATGGTGGTGCCGGTGATGACTGGCTTGATGGCGATGATGGCACCGACACTGCCGTTTGGGATCAGGATAGTGATGGTTTTATTATTTACCGCACCAGCTCCGGTTATATTACTGCTGAGGACACGAACGCAAACGGGCAGGGTACAGACAGGGTCTACAACGATGTGGAATATATCCAGTTTAATGATGTAACGCTCGATCTGGCTTCGATGAACCTTGTGCTGAATGGAGCGGCCTGGGGAACGACTGCTCCTGTCTACGGGACATCAGCGGGCGGTGCCACATACGGCACTGCCGCAAACGATATTATTTACGCCGCTGGCGGCAACGACTCTATCTATGGCCGTTATGGCGATGATATTCTGCACGGTGAAGATGGGAATGATATAATTCAGGGAGAGCAGGGCGATGACCAGATTTACGGCGGTGCCGGAAATGATTCTATCTACGGGAATGATGGTACGGACACAGCTGTCTGGGATCAAAACAGTGATGGATTTATCATTTATCGTGGTGGCTCCAGTTACCTTTATGTCGAAGATACAAACGATCCGGTCAATGGATATGGTTTGGATAAGGTCTATAGCAGTGTGGAATATATCCAGTTTAATGATGTAACGCTCGATCTGTCTTCGATAAATCTTGTGCTGAACGGCGCGGCCTGGGGCACGGCTGCGCCCGTCTACGGGACATCAGCGGGTGGCGCAACAAACGGCACTTCCGCAAGTGATATCATTTATGCTGCCGGTGGCAATGACACCATTTATGGGCGCTACGGCGATGATGTTCTCTATGGTGAGGTTGGAAATGATCAAATTCAGGGAGAGCAAGGTGATGATCAGCTATATGGCGGGGTTGGAAATGATACCCTTGTCGGCGGTGACGGTGCGGATAGCTTTATTTTTGAAGCTGGGAAAACCTTTTCGTATTCGGATACGATCACAGATTTTAGTACCTCTGAAGGTGATGTGATTGATATCTCTGATGTGATTATTGGTTATGATCCACTGACAGAAGCAATTTCCGACTTTGTTCAGATAACGGAGAGTGGTTCGCATTCCTACCTGGCTGTAGATACTGATGGCGGGGCCGATAACTTTGTTCAGATTGCCCAAATTAAAAACATCACCGGACTTACTGATGAAGAAGCTCTGGAGACCAGTGGTAACCTGGTTACGGTCTAATATACTGAGAAATAATATTAATGAGTTAGTGGGTGATAAGGGTTATTGTGTAAAACCGGCCACCATAGACATGACACCTCAAAAAAATCCCTTCTAATAACTCCTTCTTATCGGAGCCTATTTTTCAGGGGGTTTTCTGTATAGGGTAAAAAGAATTGGACTTTTACAACGTTAGCGAGAATTACGTATAAGTTCTTTAGAAGTGCTTTGCTTTAGGGCGTTACAAACTTCATCGTAGGAAATTAGTATCCTACCCAATATTTTTTCTTTAGCTTGAGCATCATCAGCAAAGGCTTGCTCAGCCTCCGTACAAACATCCGACAGAGCCTTCGCCCCTAGATTGGCGGCCGAGCCTTTAAGCTTATGGGCCGCTTTCTTCCATTCATCATCTTCACCGTCCTGGCAGCGTGCTTTTAAAATATCCAGAGATTCTTCGGCGTAGGTAACAAACATATCAATGAGTTCTTTCTCTTCTTCAGGATCATCATCGGTGAACATGCGCAGCCGTTCCCAATCCATGATGTTTGAATCGGTTTCGGAAATCTCTGGATCTGTTGGCTGTGCCTTCTCAGGCTCAATAGGGCTTATAGGCTCATTATCGCTCGCCTGAGGCTCAGTCCATTGCTTCATCGCCGCTATTAGCTTGTCTGGCTTGATGGGCTTGCTCAGGTAGTCATCCATTCCAGCCTTTAGGCATTTTTCTTTGTCGCCAACCATAGCGTTCGCAGTCAAAGCAACAACTGGCAAATGCTCCCCTGTTTTTTCTTCACGTTCGCGCAATATGGTTGTTGCCTGATAGCCATCCAGCTCCGGCATCTGGCAATCCATCAAAACAATGTCGTAGCTATTTGCTTCGATCATATCGAGGGCCTGCTGGCCGTCTTCTGCCAGATCCACATGAGAAAAACCAAGTTTCTTCAGAAGCTTTTTTGCAAAGGTTTGATTTATTGGATGATCATCAACGGCCAGTATGCGCAGGTCTTTTGAAAGTTCTATATCTGCACTACCGCTCTTTTCATCATAGAGATTGACCGGAACATTATCCTCGCCAGCAATCGTTAAAGGAATAGTAAACCAAAATGTAGAGCCTTGCTCTATCAGGCTATCGACACCGATTTCGCCGCCCATAAGTTCAACAAGCTGCTGGGTAATGGCCAAACCTAAACCCGTACCGCCAAATTTGCGGGTGACAGAGGCATCGGCCTGGGTAAATTTTTCGAAAATAGCATCCAGTTTGTCTTCGGGAATACCAACGCCGGTATCTTCAACCGCCATATAAAGCGTTGGTTTATCACTGTTCATAGTTGTTTTCACTACGACGGTAATATTACCCACTTCGGTAAATTTAAGGGCATTGCTGATCAGATTGCGCAGCACCTGTTGGATACGGCCCAAGTCACCGATGGCCGCGGACGGTACATCATCAGCGCAATTCAGTTGCAACTCAAGCCCTTTCTCTGTCGCCAATGGTATGAATAATTGGACGATTTGCCGAACGGCTGTGCCTACATGAAACGGCACCGTTTCAATTTCCAGCTCTCCAGCTTCAATTTTGGAAATATCGAGAATATCGTTGAGAATACTCAGCAGGTTTTCGCTCGACCCGTGTAAGGTTTCGGCATTTTCGCGCTGGTCTGTGTCAAGGTCAGAATCCAGCAACATTTCTCCCATACCAATAATGCCATTCATCGGTGTCCGTAACTCGTGAGACATATTGGCCAGAAACTCGCTCTTGGCTTGGCTTGCGGCTTCGGCTTTTTTCTGTGCATCCATCGCTTCAAACCGCATCAACTCTAGTTTGTCGGTGTATTCCTGCACCTGCTCTTCGATACGTATGCGCTCAGAAACTTCTTTCTCTGATTTTTTCTGCGCTTCCTTGATCTCAGTAATGTCATAGCAGTAAATCACTAGGGCAAGTTGATCATTGGTTATGACGGAGGTGATTGTTTGCTGATAGATGATATCTTCATAAGGCATTTCCCGGACCATAATTTGTTTTTCATTCTTATTCTTTTTGGCCTTATCTATGAATTCTTCAAGGCCGGAAAGTGCCTCATGATCCAAGGTTCTCTCTCTTAGTTCTGGGTAATGTTTGTCTGTGGCTGGGTTAGCAAAAAGAATATCTCCTTCAACTGTAATCTGAATGAGAGGATTTGGATTGTTAATAGGAAATTGTGCAATTTTCTCTGCTTCACGCTGAGATTCCTTTAGAGGCCTGGCAAAAAGAAACCACCCTACAATAACGAAAAATGCAAAAGCCGAAGCGAACGGAACCAGAAAATCAATAATCATCGTACTATCCTGTGTGATTATGAATGTAGTGTAACAAACTCTCCTTTAAGAAAGGCTTAGCAATAAAGCCACTGGCTCCATCCTCCAGTGCGCCCGTGATATTATCGAGATTGTCATTGCTGGAAAACATAACCACGCATGCGCCTGGATCATTGCGCATAATCCACTCCAAAACCTCATAGCCGTTTTTGTCTGGTAAATTAATATCCAAAAACACAATATCGGGCTGGTAGGAGCTATACATGGCAAAAGCTTTGTTGGCTGTCGGGGCGGTGGCAAACTGACATTCATATTTTAAAGCATTGCGAACCATCCAACGCGTCACTGGATCATCTTCAACCAGCAAGACCTTGGTATAGTCCTGATGGTTCATAACGCGTTTCTCTGCCCCTATACGGCCTATTTCCGATATTTTATTCTCTATTGAGTTTTCTAGCCCACTAAGGGCAGAAACGGGAATCGAAAAAATATCATCATTCTCTTCTAATACTCTTTGCGCATAAGAAAAGCCGTCTGTGGCTAGGTTGTAAATTTGGTAAGTTGCCAGCATGCCGTTTTCTGCATAGAATAACTCACAAATTTGGGTTCCGGTTTCCTCCAGGATAGCCTGTCCGGTACTCTTGCAGAGAATATGAATGTGGTTGTTGCCGCAAAAAAAGACACGGCCTTCCGTATCCTGCAAGTAAGATTCAATGATCGATTTTGTCCAAAGAAGACATTCCTGCTGCCGGTCATCATCAAGGTTCGCCATGGTTATATGAAGGCTAAACCATCCTTGCCAGCTTAACGGGTTACGCCCTATAGCTGAAACAACACCTGTTAGTTTTGTCTGTGCATTAACGGATAAAATTTCCATGAAGATACTCCTTTTATGTGGTTTGTTTTTGCTTGGCCTGAATGAATGGTGATTTTTCGATGTATTGAAATAATTTTTCTTTGGTAAAAGGTTTTCCGACGAACCCTTTGGCACCCAGTTCAACCGCGCGCATAATATTTTCTTTATCACCATTGCCGCTGAACATGATGACATAGGCATCCGGATCAAATTTAAACAGCTTCTCAAGAACCTCGTGTCCATCAATATCCGGCAGTCCTATATCCAGAAATAAGACATCAGGCGCTTTGCTGACATAGTTCATAAGAGCGCCCTGGCCATCGCCAGTCATGGATATCGAGTATTTGTTTTTGAGGGCATTGCTAATCAGTTTTTGTGAGAACGGATCGTCCTCGACAATCATAATTTCCGGCTTTACCCGTTGTTCACGGCGCATTGCCAAAGAGCTTATAAGATCACGATCAAGCGTCTTAATGGCCTCGTCTCGAGTAATGCTCGAAACTTCTTTTTTCTTCTTTGGTGATTTCTGATCTTTAAGAAATTTAATATTCTCAATTTTCTTTGTGCATAGCGTTCTTAACTTTGGCCAGTCCACACCAATTTCAAAAAGAGCCGCCAACCCCTTTACAGGGGCTGGCGCGAGTGAGGGGGATAGGTGGGTCAAAAACTTTTTTAAACGGGCGTGCGTTAATGTTCTGGTGACAACGAATATATCGTTATCGTGGCATAAGTAGAGCTGGCTAAAATCCTCTTCGAGATGTTCCTTTAAGGACTCTATTAAATCTGAAAACCATTCCTCTTTATCTTGCTCAAATTGTGAAAATTTAAGTTGGAGACATCTATATGTTAGGTCTCCCTCCCAAAGTTTTTTTAATTCCTGGAGGAGTTTTTCCTCCGCATCTTTTGCTATAACCAACATTTTCTTTCCCCGGTTTTTTTGATCTGGTCTATTTAAAAGCCCAGTATTGTTATGTTATGTATTTGCAACGAGCGTGCCAGTTCATATATTGTTGTTTTTCAGGTGCTTAAGTCCAAAGCGAATAGTACAATTCTCGAAATCAAACGTCTGAAAATGAGAAATACTAAGATTAAGTCTAAAAATCGAACGCTTTTTTAAGGATTTTATGTGAGAATAAAGGCATGACACAGCCCGTTCTTATTGTTGAAGACGACCAAATGCAGCGCCAGATGCTGGCCACTCTTATGAAGCGTAAGCTGGATTTTGGCTCCTGTGAAGCTGAAAACGGCCGTGAAGCCTTACGTATTCTCGAGGCTGACACATCCAAAACGATAAAGTTGATTATTCTTGATCTGGATATGCCTGTGATGGGCGGCATGGAAACGCTTGGAATTCTGAGCCAAAAATATCCGTCCATCCCGGTCATTATGCTCACCGGCAACAAGGATATTGAACCCGCCGTTCAAGCGATGAAGCTCGGTGCCATCGATTTCTTGACCAAGCCCTACGAAGGTGACCGCATGATGGTCACAGTAAAAAACGCACTCAAAATTAGTATTCTTTCCAAAGAAGTCTCACGCCTTAAAAGTGAAAAAGAAGGCACGTTTACTTTTGAAAATCTTATTGGTCATGATGGCGGGCTTTTGCCGATCATCAACATTGGACGCAAAGCAGCGGCTTCGGATATTCCTGTCCTGATCACCGGCGAAACCGGAACCGGAAAAGAGGTTTTCTCCGAAGCAATCCATGGTGAAGGTGGGCGTGCGGGCAAGCCATTTATAGCCGTAAACTGTGGCGCTATACCGGCGCAGCTTGTTGAGAGCACGTTGTTTGGCCATGAAAAGGGTTCATTTACGGGGGCGACTGAAAAAGTCATCGGTAAGTTTAGGGAAGCCGAAGGTGGGACAATCTTTCTGGATGAAGTGGGCGAGCTACCCCTCGACACACAAGTAAAACTCCTCCGTGTGTTGCAACAAAAAGAGGTTGAGCCAGTAGGTTCTGGAAAACCTGTTCCGGTTAATGTGCGGGTAATATCAGCCACAAACCGTGATTTAGAAAAAGAAGTCGAAGAAGGGAACTTCAGAGAGGATCTGTTTTTCCGCCTCAATGTACTGCAAATCGAACTGCCACCGCTGCGCGAGCGGCGTGAGGATATAACAACCCTTGCTAGTCATTTTATTGAACGTTTTTGTGTTAATGAAGGTGGTGTGCCAAAAGACTTATCCAAAGCCATGGAGACAAAACTGACAAACCATGACTGGCCCGGCAATGTACGGCAGCTTGAAAATACAATCAGCCGCGCAATGGTGGTCAGTGACGGCAATGTTCTCGACATCGAGGATTTTGCTGCACTGTTTTCGGGCGCGGGACAACCAACGGCAAATGCATCACAAAACTTCACTCAAAAGCAGCAAGATATCCGCGTTATCTCCAGCGATGGTGATTTCAAAACCGTCGACGACATTGAGCGCGAGGCCATGGATATAGCTCTTGAGCATTTCGGCCGCAACATTACTCAAGCTGCCAAAGCTCTCGGAATGGCCAAATCCACGTTTTATAAAAAGATAAAGGGTGCGAACATGTAGGTAGCTTATAGCCTGTATTTGCAAATACTGATGAATCTGATACACAGAACTGGTACACACGGTTTCAAAACCGGATAGAAAAACAAATTACTATCAGTCAGTTACGGCTTCGCGTTGGTTTTCCCTCCGGGCCCACCATATACCCTCTAAAAGCATTGGAAATACTCGATTTTCGCGTTTGGGGATAGAGAGGTCCCCTAAGCTATATTAGTGTGTGATAATGTAGGCATATGAAAACACTGTACCCATGAAGCGCACCCGCCAATACAAATCCGTCTTAGACGCTGAGCGCAATAAGGACTTCTTCAAAAAGCTGTTTGGATAGAATTACAAAATTAACCACGTTATATATACAAATATCACCACCACACAGCTACAAAATTAACCACTAAATGTTGATTTAATTGCAAAACTTGCTTATAATCGAAGCATGTATAGAAGAAATATTGCCGATTCAATCATAGAAGCCTTATCTGACACGCCCGTTATTTTAGTCAACGGCGCGAGGCAAACAGGCAAAAGTACTCTCTGCGGAAAAATCAGAGAAGAGGGGGCTTTTCAAGGGCAGTTCGTTACTATGGACGATCCAGCCACTTTATTAGCTGCCGAAAAAGACCCTCTAGGTTTTCTTGAGGATTTAGGGAAGTACGTCATCATAGATGAAATACAAAGAGCGCCAGAACTCTTTATTCCTATCAAAAAGCTTGTCGACGAAGATCGGAAAGGTAGGAGGATCATACTAACAGGGTCAGCTAACGTCATGATGATGCCAAGAGTAGGGGATTCTCTCGCAGGGCGCATAGAGATACACAATCTCTGGCCTTTATCTCAAGATGAGATAGAAGGCACACGCTCCAATTTCCTGCACACGCTCACTGATACAAGCAAAAAATTTAAAGTTTCTAAAACTCCATGGAAAGATATAGCCGCAAGAATGAGAGTAGGGGGCTATCCTGAATCTTTAGAAAGAAGTTCTACATCCAGGCGCAACAAATGGTTTGCAGATTATATGACAGCCATTTTGCAAAAAGATATTAGAGAGCTTGCTAATATCGAGGGGCTGACTGAAATTCCCAATGTGCTGAAGTTAATCGCTACTAGGGTAGGGAGCACAATCAATATGTCTGATATATCTCGGCTATCAGGCATCAAAAATACAACTCTCAAACGCTATGTCACACTTCTTGAACATGTCTTTTTAATTGTCAAAATTCCTGCCTGGACAAAAAACACGGAAGGGCAACTTGTTAAGTCTCCCAAAGTATATCTCAATGACACAGGGCTTCTAAACCACCTTATAGGATTAGAAGATGAAAGCTTCCTTGAACAACGCAGTAATGCTGGGGCTTATCTTGAGAACTTTGTCGTCATGGAGATTATCAAACAGCTAAGCTGGTCTGACCTGTATTTAAAGCCTTATCATTTCAGCATTCATAGAGGTTCAGAAGTAGATTTAGTCTTGGAAGACAGGGCAGGGGGCTTATACGGCATTGAAATTAAATCAGCAGCATCACTCCAAAATAGTGACTTCAATGGCTTAATAAAACTATCAGAGCTAGCAGGAAGCAAATTTAAACGCGGAATAGTCCTCTACACAGGAGAGCAATATCTTGGCGGTTTTGGTGATAATCTTCAAGCTGTGCCTATCTCTGCTGTTTGGACAGGGTAGAGTGATAACCGTTATTGTGTAAATTATGAATTTCCGCTACCGACCCAGGCCGTGTGAAAACGCAAACTCTTCCTCATATTTTTTTGCATGGTCATGGTATAAATGTAGTGTTTTAAACTTCTAAGGCATGAGGAAGAAATGAAGCGTTATATTGAGGGAGAAGAGCGTTCCCAGGCCACTTTGTTTCCCGAACAGCTTGATAGCTATAGCCCACAAACTCCATGAAATGATCAAAGTGAGCTTCCGGGTTTTTGGTTTTAGCAAAGATTTCAAGCACAGCTTTATCAAACATCGGCGATGTTGCGCCCGGCACATAATCAACATTCAGGCAATTCCGCAAAAAGCTCTCTGGACGGTGCGGCTTGAACGTGCTGTTAGCATTGGCATCAAACCATAATTCACCATTCTGACAGTTCACAACTGTTGGAGGTGGGTTGGTCAGGCGCAACGGATCCGCGGTTCGAGTTCTGGGTGCAGCACCACTTGCCTCTAAAACCTGCATCATATGCTCCAAAACCGGGGGCATTTTCACGGAAAATTTGAATTAAGAACCTAAAATGATGTTATCGCTACTATTTTTCTTGCAAATACGGCTGGATTATATTAAATTATGGAAATTTAATTGCTTTTGGTATTAGAATATGAGCGGAAGATTAATAGAAGAAGACCTCTTTACGAAGTACAGCATTGTCGATAGCCGTCTTCCTGAAGGTCAAAAAATCCACGATTTTCTGGCTGTCAGAGCAAAAGCTTTGGCTGGAAAGTATATTGATTTTGACAAAACGCCTGCGGCCTTTGTGTTGTCAGACTCCGATCAGCCGAATGCCTTTTATGCCCCGGCACCAGATCCAGATCCCGAAAAACAGCCGAGAAGAGACGAGTACGAAACTATTCGCTACAATAAAAATCCTCTAGACACACCCGTCATTTGCGTTACGCGCGGTCTTATTGAGATGGTTGATAATCTCGATCAACTTGATTACGTCCTCGGCCATGAACTTACGCACATGATCATGAGACAACATAAGATTGAGCACAATTCCAAAGGAGAAGAGGAGCTCGCGAATTTACATTCTGTCGATTTAATGTATGACGCAGGTGGCGATCCCAAGCAAGCCTTGTTAATGGCTGAAAAAATTAGCGCCTATGCAGAAAAAGAGAAAGAGAAGCAACAACAAAGAAGACGGTACAGATCTCATAGAGAAAAAGGCATAGATTGGTCGAGAATTCTTGATGTTCATATGACTGACAAAAATCAAAAAGCCGGATTGGAAGCGTCTCTGACCAGACTATCTCACCTTATTGATGATAAGAAACCGACAGCGATTGATAAAACTACTTTTGATGTTCGCTATAACGATCCCATTGATAGGTTTTTAAAAGAAAATAATTACGAGGGCAGAAAACCTCTTGGAAAATTAAAACTCCTTGTAGACAGCGTTGATCATCTTTCCGGCCATGTTCCTGCTGAAGAATTTTTTCAAGCTGAATTGGATTCTTTGCCAAAAAAAGATGATGAAGATTTTGACTATATGACAGCAAGGAAGCGTGAAAGGCTTCAAGAGCAGATTGATGCTGGATATACGGATTATTTCAGTGGGCTTCTTATAGAGAAGAAGTACCAGCAAAAAATAGCAAATTTGGCCGAAGGCGTTATAAGTCAGGTGCAAGAGGAAAGGCAGCAAAAAGGAACCCCCCATAAACCGGCTGTTATTAATGCTCAGGACCTTAACATCTATCTACAAAACAAGGCTTATCCGCATATTACTGCTAACGGCTATCCCGTAGCAGGTGATTTTAATTATCTCAACGCTTCTGGAGTACTTTACAGCTATTTCTATAGCCTCTTGAAAGAAAATTCTCCTCGCGCTGAAAGATATGACGATGAGGAAAATGAG
Source organism: Alphaproteobacteria bacterium (assembly GCA_021775965.1). Classification (GTDB taxonomy): domain Bacteria; phylum Pseudomonadota; class Alphaproteobacteria; order Micavibrionales; family Micavibrionaceae; genus UBA5701. Next base: position 42,721 of record JAJFGV010000098.1, on the reverse strand, counting down.
GCTAGAAAATTATCTCAAATCGAAATTGATATTAACAATGAAAAAGAAAAAATAAAAACAGCCAAAACAGCAGAAGAATTTATGCAAGCTGCCGATCAGCATAAGAGATTATCCAATATATTGGTTGATATTAGAGAGACAAGTTATGGTGAAAACGGAAGAGGTCAAAAATTAGATAATCTCTCATCCATTAGCGGTTACGGAACTGCATGGCTTAGAAAAAATAACGATATTTATGACGATTTGGAGGGTGGTGAGGCCGTGCCCTGGAACAACCTTGTGGAGATCGTAAAAGCTGATGAAAAGTCTAAAGAACATATTCTTGCATTTCTGGAGCAAAAAAATATTGAAGATTTTAGAATTACGCATAGCCTACCTTACATCCGCACAGGACGCTATGATTGCTACAGCGTGACCGATGAGGGAAAAACTTCTGATAAAAAAATTGAAGAATATGAGTTGGATTTTGCGGTTAATCGTGAAGTTGTTCTGCAAGCCTATGATTACGTAAGAGCATATTTTAATAACGAGGCCGCCTTAATTGATGCAACATGTGCCACAGCCCTTAATGTCGATGACCAAGATTTCAAGGAATTTGAAACGATCACAGAAATGTTCAACGAAAATTCTATTGCCGACAAGAAATTTTATGATTTCATCTCACTGTTCAATGCACTTCCTGATAATAATAAAGAAGACCGATATCGCGAAAACCAAAACGCCATTGCATTGATACCGAAACATCATCAAAAAGATTATCCAATCCCAGGTTACAAAGAAGTAGGCTCAGAATATAGAAAGAGCATGGTATGTGAATTTAGCCGCGACCTTTTTGAATTTGATAATCCTATATTCCAAAAGCATTTTGGTGAAGATTTTGAAAAACAGCTTATTGCCCAGAAAAATGCACAACAACAGAAAATGTTTGAGGCGGCTTTTGCGCTTTTTAAAAAATCTGTTGATATATGGTTAGATGCAGAGCCCAAGTTTGAATATTTGGAAAAAAGGCATAACAGATTAGGCCGTGAAATATGGAAGTCTTCTAATGAATCACAGAAAAAAACCAAAGAAGAAGAGTGGGAGCTTCTGGGCAAAAGACTCAATTTTTACAAAGGAAAAAAAGATACAGCGAGAAGCCTGGTTTACAATGTATTGGGCAGCATCTTCGAAAATAGTCTAACAAATTGGCAATTGCACAGACTAACGTCTGAGCAAAAAAGAATGTTAGCCGATTTTGCTGTTAGGGATGAAAAAGGAGCTGTTGTTACGATTTTTCAAGCCGAAGGATACGAGCGCTTCTGTGATTATTTAGATGTTCTTGAAGAACAAACAGAAAAAGTCATATCGGGCGACTATGAATTAACCGAGATGATGAAAGTTGTTGCTAACAATCATGGTTATAAATCCGCAAACACAAAAGAAACCCTTAAAGAGTTTGTAGACAAGGATAAGGTGTCTAAATATTCCAGTGATAATAAAAAGTACGGATGGTACTTGCATGTCTTTGATGCCATGCAGTATTTGGAAAGAACGCCAGAAATTAATATAAGCAGTCTGGCCCTTGCCTTAACCGAAATAGAGCAAACGGATAGAAGTAATAGAGGCTCTGACGATCAGAAAATTGTTACGGCGCGTTATCAAAACTACAATAAATTCATCGCACAAAGTAATATTGTAGATTTAGTATCACGCGCAGTTGGTTATCAAGAAAATTATAAAAACCTGTCTTGTGGTGAACTCTTGGAAACGGCAGATAACCTTATCGCTATGAGAAGTCAAATGGCCAAAGTGTTTTCAGGGGAATCAGATTATAACTTTTCCAGCAAACGAAAGTTAAAAATGAAACCAGAGCATGAAAAGTTTTTAAATATTGCCGATAAAAACATAAGAGGCGCTTTGATCAGAGCAGAGAACCAAGCCCTACAAAAAGATAATTCTTTGGAAAAAATAACGGATCTGTACCGAATTTATAATGCTCACAGAGAGTATTATTCGCGTGATAGCGCAAGAGGTCCTTATTTAAAAGAAATGGATGAAAAGGAAGATCGTTTGAAAAATATATCTACCCTTTCTGAAGATGAATCTTTCTGGCCCGAGGATACATTGGATCATGTAAAGGCATTCGTTTTTGCCCAAAATACTTTTCTTGATGATAAGGAATTCGAAGACAAACTCTTAAACAATATTCTGGATAAGCTGGAAAATATGCCTTCCGGTAAAAAGAAAAATGAATGCCTCTTCGTCCTGCTCGATCAAAACTTAAGAGCCGCTTATCCGGAAACAAGAGATCGACTTTTTGCAATATATGTAGATGAGGTTTCTAGAAAACTTGGGAAAGACGATGGCTCTGAAAGATATCAAAAAAGATTGGTACTTTATCTGAAAGCGCTTGAGATCAAAAAAGAAGAAAGGGACAAGAAAGAAAGAGATTGGGATATTGGTAAGGCGCACGGTCATAAGGACGGCCTGTTATCAAATTCCATGGGTTTAGCAGACAAATATTTGCTCATGAGGCGATTGTCGGATGCGATTATATCGCAAGAACAAACATCTCAAATGATGAAGGAAAGTTGTCAGATCAAGCTGAACTCGGACGATATGCTGATGAGCTATCTATATGGTATCGGGGTTGATTATCTCACCGAGGAAATGGACCGCGATCCTGAAATGGCGAACAGATTTATTCAGTTCTTCAATTCCAAAGGAGAGAAAAAGGACTGTGAAGAGATCAGCTCATACATTGAGACTTCTGCGAAGAAAAGATATTCAGGAAGGGATAAGATTCGTTTAGATGAAATCCTAAAACATACAAGACCGTCAAATTGCAAAATTCTCTACGAAAACTTCTGGTCTGCACCATTAGAAGCAAGGGCTGTCATTATTGCCAGAATGCTGAAAAGTGCGGTTAACGGCAAGAATGGCGAACAAAATCACGCGCAACACTCTTGGGAGCAAGTGTTTGATATCGTCATGGATAATATTATTCGCCCCGATGATAACTCAATAGAGGCAAAATACGCGCGAGACATTATGCATTCCTACATCAAATCCAGAAGCAATTATGAGCGCGAGTTGATCATGTCGGCTATGATGGTAGCCAACAGGAATATTGGAAGCGACGCAGGCAATGTTGGTAAGGCTCTAAAGTTGTTCCTGGAAAATATGGGGCCAGCAGAAATTAAGTTAGGACAAGCCATTGCTTCTCACCCGAACACCCCTGAAAGCATTAGGGTAGAGCTGCAAGAGCTTAAGAATAATGCTGATAAGCCTGCCAGGTGGACATTGTATGATTGGATTAGAGCAGAAAACATTCCCGTGGAATTTTGGAAAGATGTGTATTTAGGAGAGATAAGGGGTTCCGCTTCTTATTATACAACTGTAGATCTTGGAGAAGATGATCTTCTAAGAATTTTGCGTCCTGAAGCCAGAGAAAAGGCATCCAAAGGCTTTAGAGTTATTCGATCTACCGTTGATGATTTGAAAACAAAAGAAGTAACGTCTGATATTAGTTATCGAGAGTTAACAGCCTCTGTGCAGGAAATGGTCACACAAGCCGCCAGAATGTCAGAGATCGAAACAGATCACGAAATTGGGCAGCAGCAATGTGAGGACGCCAAAGACATTTACAATGGTATAGCGATAAGCAGCAGTAGAGCCGTATTCTTTCTTAAGGTGATGGACTGGAGGGCAAAGGGCCAAAACTGGATTAAGATGCGTAGAGCAAAAGGCCCGACTTTCAATGATTTTCCTGAAGATACTCTCGAACAAATTGCCTATAAAAAACGATTTGCAAAAGGGTATATTGCTTTTGAGATCATGAATATTTTGTCCGGCAAAAAATTTGACCATGATAAGCATGGGGCACAATTATCTATTGATGATGAAACAAATGAAGCTGGTATTTATGATACAGGCGCAATGGCTTTGCGTGATCCAACGTCAGAAGAACAGAGATTATTGGGCAATGTCATTTATGACACTGTTAAAGATGCCATGAAAAAAGAACAAGATAATCTTTTTGCATCTTTTAGCCATGTTATGAGCAAGAAAATAGAGGAGCTTCACCAAGCAGGCATAGACACACAATATCTTGTTGAAGTAAAAAAGGGTCTTTTGGCTCTAGGGGACTTTTTCAAGATTCTTGACCAAGAGGATATTAAAGATATTTTGCCAAGCATTAATTTATCGACGGATGTATCGAAGGATATTCATCATGGAATTACTGAGAAAATGTCACTCTTCGAAAGAACTTACATGAAAACCTTCTTGGAAACACAATCAACTCAGGTGAAAACTGACATAGTTATCCGTAGAGAGAGCAAAGAACAAAACACCCCTTCCAATGTGGTAAATATTACTGTGGACTCAACCATACAAAGTAAATCAAGTTGGTTGCAGAACGCATTTACAAAACCTGATGATGACGATGAGTCTCCAGAAATATCTCCATTCATTCCTGCCAATGATAGATTGCCGCATACCCAATCTCAATTTGTTATTCACTAGCATTCCTAAATAAATAGGTTTGACGTATCGGATATTATTACACTTCCGGAGAAAAGTTAGCGTAGGAATGCATGGTTAAATGGCAGGGGCATGGAGACTCGAACTCCGGACCTGTGGTTTTATGATCATCAGGTCCCGGGTTCAAATCCTCCTGAGGGCCAAGAAGCCTCTCAACAATCTTCATGAGGCTGGTTTTGCCGTTGCTGCCTGCACCATGCAAAAGCACAATCAATGGGATTTTTCTCCTTCTTGTTGGAAACACTCAGCATCATTGAAATAATGCACATACAACTTTAGATTAAGATGTTGGCTTTCGACCCAGACTGTGTGAAAACGTAGATTAAATCAACATCTCCGCAAGCAATCTATTATACTTTGTAGCTTGTTATATGACTAGGCATGAGGCGAAGATGAAGCGTTTTATTGAGGGTGAAGACCGTGTGCAGGCGACTTTGTTCCCTGAACAGCTTGATGATTATATAGCGGAGGAGAATTCCGTCAGGGTTATTGATGTTTTTGTTGATGAACTGAATTTAAGCAAGATGGGTTTTAAAACAGTTCCTGCAGAAACTGGCCGTCCTTCCTATCATCCAGCCACAATGTTAAAACTCTATATTTACGGTTATTTGAATCGCATTCAATCGAGCCGCCGTCTTGAGCGTGAAGCTGGGCGCAATGTTGAGCTGATGTGGTTGCTCGGAAGGCTCGCCCCAGATTTCAAAACAATTGCGGACTTTCGTAAGGATAACACCAGGGCTATTTGCCTGGTCTGCCGTGAGTTTGTCATGTTGTGCCGCAAGCTCGATTTGTTTTCCGAGGCTTTTGTTGCGATTGACGGCAGTAAATTCAAGGCCGTTAATAACCGTGATTTAAATTTCACACGGGCCAAATTAAAATATCGTTTGGCCCTCATTGATGAAAGCATTGCAAAATATCTGAAGCAGATAGACAGCGCCGATCGTCAAGATACGCCGGTTTCTAAAATTAAGGTTGAACGGCTTGAAAGCAAGATTGCTAATCTCAAAAAGGAAATAAAACGGCTGAATGAAGTTGAGGTGGCGTTAGAGGCCACTCCAGACAAACAAATATCGCTCACTGATCCTGACGCGCGCTCTATGAAAGCCAGTGGCACAGGGATAGTAGGCTATAACGTTCAAGCTGCTGTCGATACGCGCCACCATATTATAGTGGCGCATGAGGTTACGAATATTGACAACGATAGATCGCAATTATTCAATATGACCCAACAGGCCAAAACGATTATCGGCAGTGATGAACTGAAAGTTGTCGCGGATCGAGGGTATTATAACGGAGAAGAAATTTTGGCCTGCGAACAATCGGGCATTACCAGCTTTCTTCCCAAACCACAGACATCCGGTAATCAGGCAAAAGGCCTGTTTGGTAAACGAGATTTTATCTACAAACCTGAATTGGATGTATATGAGTGCCCCGGTGCTCAGCAAGCCATATACCGCTTTAGCAGCGAAGATAAGGGCAAGGTGATAAGGCGCTACTGGTCATCAGCATGCGTGGGTTGCTCATTCAAACCTCAATGTACAACAGGAAAATATCGACGTATCAGCCGTTGGGAACATGAATCTGTTCTTGAGGCCGTAGATGAACGACTTGAACAAGACGTCGATATGATGAAAATACGAAAATCGACGGTGGAACATCCATTTGGCACGATCAAATTCTGGATGGGCGCAACACATTTTCAGATGAAAACACTGAAGAAAGTTCGCGCGGAAATGAGCCTGCATGTTCTAGCCTACAATCTCAAGCGCATGATGAAAACTATGGGAACAGTGCCTCTAATGGAGGCGATGAGAGCCTGACAGGGCCAATATTCTTGAAACTAATCTCAAAGGCGGGCGATAAGAAAATCTGGCTCACAAAACAGTATGTGCTAAAAAACTCAATAAGCTCAAGACAGTCTAATTTGGACCTTAAAACAGGTAACCAGATGGTTATTCAGTCCAAAACATCTTATATCTACGTTTTCACACAGTCTGGGCCGAATGCAGACGTTTCGAAGGGTGATAATCGTCATTGTGTAAAACCGGCCAGCATAGGCACGACACCTCAAAAAAATCCCTTCTAATAATTCCTTCTTACCGGAGCCTATTTTTCATACGCAAAATATTAGTTTTTTGTATGGGCAATCAGCCAATCGGTAATGCCTGGAAACATTGGATTGGAGGGGGCCATTTTTCAGGGGGTTTTCTGTATAGGTTCAGAATCTGTTGCTAAATAAGAATGTATTTGCTAGTTGTGCCTAATGCACCTTAGAAAAATCATATCCGTATGGGCAATATTAGCTCTGGCGTTCGCGCAGATTGCGATTGCACAGCATAATGCTGTTCACCTGGATCATGGTTCTCAGAGCATTCAAATTGAGAAACACGTAAGTGCGGACCATGAACAGGATGATGAAAACACACCTTCACCACATGAATGCCCTGAATGCCTATTGGTTAAATCTCTGCAAACAGCCTTCCATGCTGATAGCGCACTCACCGTTGATTTCATCCTTGGTAAAAGCAGGTTTTTACCAACGGAAACGTCCTTTGTTTCAAATGCCGTAGCATCAGCCTACAACCCCCGCGCACCACCCGTTCTTCTTATCTAAACCCACATTACCAATTTAAATTTAGATAAGAAAGGACATGTCTCATGTCTAAGAAACTGCTATTGGCGGCTAGTGTAGCCGTTATTATGAATGCTTCCCCTGCTTTGGCGGGTGACGCAGACCTTGAAGCCCTGCGCGGCGAAATCAGAGCCATGCAACAAGCTTACGAAAGTAAAATCAATCAGCTTGAACAGAAAGTGGAAACACTTTCAGCTCAGCAAAACAAAACAGCGAAAAGAGTGGCTGCAACCGAACCTGCGGCGGGTGGCTCATCCATCCCTGCTACATCGGAAAGACGGATTAACGATAACAGCTTTAACCCTGAAATCGGCGTTATTCTGCAAGGACAGCATCAAAGTTTCTCCGCAGACACCAGTGAGTTTGCAGGATTTGCGGTTGGTGAAGAAGCCGAGCGCGGCAGCGAGGGTTTTGGCATTGATGAAACCGAGCTGAACTTCTCCGCCAATGTTGACGATCTTTTTCGTGGAAGTGCAACGGTCGCGCTTGTCGAAGAAGGCGGGTCAACAGAGGTGGAAATCGAAGAGGTTTATGTTGAAACAACCTCGCTGCCTTATGGCTTGCAAGCCAAGGCCGGGCGATTCTTCTCTGAGCTCGGCTACCTCAACTCCCACCACAGTCATGCCGATGATTTTGCAGACAGACCACTTCCGACCCGTGCTTTCCTCAATGGAAATTACAACGATGATGGGGTGCAAGTCTCTGCCGTACTTCCAACTGATATTTATTCAGAAATCGGCGGCGGTGTTTATCGCGGGGATGACTTCCCAGGCGGTGGCGCAGATGGCAATGACATAGGCTCATGGACAGCTTACGGACGTGTCGGCGGCGATATAGGGGATGACACAAGCTGGCGTTTAGGGCTTTCCACGCTCCAAGTGGAAGGCGGGCAGCGCAGCGCCAATGAAGACATGGTTGTCTTTGATGGCGATAGCGGCCTGTATATTGCCGATGCACGTATGGTTTATGCGCCAACCGGAAACAACGCCGAGCAGGAAATCATCTTTCAAGGTGAATATTTCCACCGGGATGAAGATGGAACCTATGACGATATGGACGCAGGGACAGGCGCGGTTGCTTATGACGATAATCAAAGCGGCTGGTATGCACAAAGCGTCTATAAGTTTCATCCTAAATGGCGTGTCGGGGCGCGGTATAGCCAGCTCTACGCGGGTGACGTTCCCGCTGGCCTAGCAGGAAGCGCATTGGATGATAGCGGCCATAACCCTTGGGGCGCTTCTGCGATGGTGGACTGGACAAACAGCGAGTTTTCCCGCGCCCGCGTTCAGTTCAACCGTGAGGAATTGTCTGACGGTAATGAAGACGATCAAATCATCTTGCAATATATCATGAGCCTTGGCGCTCATGGTGCACACGCATATTAGGGGGGCTTGCCATGAGACTATTATTGATCCTTATAGCGGGCTTGGGGGTGCTGGTTGCATCCCCTTCTTCCGCTTTTGCGAAAGTGAATATCTTTGCCTGTGAGCCTGAATGGGCGGCGCTGGCTGAAGAAATAGGCGGTGATCTGGTCAATATAAAATCAGCCACCAATGCTAGGCAGAATGTTCACCATATCCGCGCCAAGCCGAGCTTGCTTGCAGGTATGCGTAAAGCTGACCTCGTGTTTTGTAGCGGCGCATCTCTTGAAATCGGCTGGCTTCCCATCCTGATTAAAAAAGCCGGAGGGCCGGACGTGCAACCGGAAACAATCGGCTGGCTTATGGCGGCTGATTACGTGGAAAAGCTGGATGTAATGACAGAGCATGTTGATCGCTCTATGGGGCATGTTCATCCCGAGGGCAACCCACACATTCATCTTGATCCGCGCAATGTTTCCATTATTGCAGATGTTTTAGCGGATCGCCTCACGATGATAGACAGAGAAAACACCAAAGCTTACCAGCAAAACCTTGCCGCATTTCAAAACCATTGGAAATCTTTGATGGTTACATGGGAAGCGGGTGGGCGCTCTTTGAAAGGGCAAAAGGTTGTTGTGTATCATAATGCCTGGGCGTATCTGCTCAAATGGCTAGGCATGGATGTGATTGCGAGCCTAGAACCAAAGCCCGGCATTCCACCAACAGCGTCCCACCTTGAAACGGTACTAAAGAATGTTCAGGGGCAAAAAGTCACGGCAATACTTGTTGCTCCGTTTGAGAACGAGGACGCGGCGGAATGGCTCTCCGGCAAGTCCGGCATTCCCGTTGTACATACACCCTTCACGGTGGGCGGGAACGATAAAGCGGATAGTCTTACGGGGTTATTTGAGGAAACAATACGCCTCCTGAAAGGCGGGTTATGAGCCTTTCGTTTGAAACCATAAATTTAATCGCTCCGGCTTTCGTGGCTGGAGCGATTATCTCACTCGCGCATGTTCCTTTGGGGCAGGAAGTTTTGAAGCGCGGGATTATCTTTTTAGATTTAGCCGTAGCGCAGTTTGCAGCCCTTGGTATGATCGCGTTTCAATCCCTGCCTAACATTGACGAATACAGCTATATAGGAATGTATGGCCCCTTGGCCTCCGGTCTTGTCGCGGCGCTCACATGCGCCTTCACCTTCCATGCTTTAGAAAAATACGCGGGGGCATATCAGGAAGCCTTGATCGGCTGCGCGTTTGTATTGGCCGCCTGTCTATCGCTCCTACTCATGGCGAATGATCCGCATGGCGGCGAGGAAATGAACAATATCCTTGCCGGACAGATTTTATGGACGGACTGGCCGGATATTAAAATTGCCGCGCCTGTGTTTATTTCAATCTTTGTTATATGGAACATATTTCAGAGTAAACGGCAGGTTTTATTCTACCCACTATTCGCAATGGCTATTCCATTCGCCGTGAATATGATCGGCATATATCTTGTCTTCGCCAGCCTTATTTTCCCCGCCCTCGCCGTTGTTAAGTTGAGGTCCCATAAAGTTTCATGGGGTATTGTTATCTCTATTTGCGGTTACAGCTTGGGTCTGGCGGCCTCATATATTTTGGATTGGCCCTCTGGCCCAGCGATTGTTCTTTCAATGGCCCTATGTAGTTTTTTATTTTCACATTTTTTAAAGCAATAATACACAGAACTGGTACACGCAGTTTTAAAACTGGATAGAAAAACAAATTATTATCAGTTGCTTCCCAGCGTATCCATATCGAACGCGCTAAATTAGAACGCCAAGACAGCCTCACCTGTTGATGCTGTAACAGTTGATATTGGATCAATCATTCCAAAAGCTTGAGCAATATTGGCCCCCAGTTCCATGCCTCCCGGTGTAACGCCTACGCCAAGGAACATAACCTCTGCCAGTATTCCTAAAGCAAACCATGAAATATTCGCAGCACTAAAAAACTCCTCTTGTAACGCCGATTCACCCACTTTTTGATCTCCTGTATATAAATAAGAATGATAATGATTCTTAATTGACATTGATAATCATTCGCAATAAGACTGTCAATTGCAAAAGCAATTCAAGAAACTTTTATGTGTTGAAAGGTCAAATATGTATAAAAACGTACCCGCTATAGCTCTGGCATTTTTTATAACCGCACAAGCTGCTCTCCCATCATCTGTAAAAGCAGACAATGTTCAAAACGGTATGCATGGATGGGATGAACCACGGAATGCTGAATTTATTCAGCGCGATGTTTCCACAAAGTTTTTATATCCCCGTGTCCATTGGCGTGAAAGAGATGTGCATGTTGATTGTGACCTGCTCGTCAAGGATGGAAACAAAGCACTCGCTACAACTGGGTTTGCCGCGCAGTTCAATGCTGAAACGCAGCTCACAATCGACAATCTGTCATCTCAATCTTTGAGTGCATTGCAAAACTGGCAAGGTGAAATGGATTACAGAGCAGGGAGGGTCAGGGGGACGCTCACACATTTAGATTCTCAACATGGAATTGGTCTGGATGTTGTAAAAAGAGCGATCTTAACATGCAAAAGAAACTATTCCGGCCACGGTATCAACATCAACAATTTGGCAACACATCTGAGTAGGTAGTAACTGTGGTGCATACACTAGGAATAACGGGAAATTACGCTATTCCCGGCTATTTGCAACGGGTAGCGAGCAGTTACAATCTTAGCATTCAGTATCTTGGTGATGCCGGTTACAAAATAACAGCGGATAATAATGGTCTGAATATCAATCAATTGTGCCCGAATTCAATCGAGCGATCTGGTGATATTTTTGATGTTAAGAATCTTAGAAAATTCCTTGAATTTCTACATCAGCCAATCAAAGCAAGCATTGCCTATACCATTCCTGATGCTAAAAAATCCTTTGGTTTTTGTGAGCGTGTTAAGCAGAACAAAGAAAAAGATGTGCGCACTCATAAGGAACGTGTAGCTATCCATAGGCTGCTACGTTTTGCTACAACTGGCACAGTTTCTATTCCACCAGATCACTATGACAGTGTTGAGAAATATGCCGAGGATGATCATGCCAAAACCGAACAGGCAATGCGTGATGAAGACGCATGGCGCACAGAAGTAGAATTTGGAAATCAAGAGCCAAAGAGCAGTAGCATTCCTCAAACCACCTTTGACCTCCAAAAAGGGTTCAGGCTGAGTATAGATGACACTTGTCTGGGTTCAGATAGGCAGGGCGGTTCTTATCAGAAGGAACTTTATGATAAATTCTGGTTCCTCATAAACACAGCCACAAAGGGGCGCTATACTTTTAAAAATTCTGATGTTTACTTATCTGGTGAAGAGCTGGAGTGCTTTTGTCATGCCGCAAAACAGGAAGATATTGGCCAGCTCATAGACGGTGTGGAATTTGAGGAAGCTGTTCAGGTAAAGTTACAATCGATCGAAAAACGTACCTCGGATTTATCGCAATCATTTGTTTTTGCAGATTTGACTGCTGGTGAGGGGGACAAAACCGACCAACTCAAGAAATTAATGGCATGTACAACGGCCTTAACGCCTGTAATGAGTTCGCAGTTCATGCGAGATGCCTGGACCCGTTATAATTTTACACAACGGCATGCTTCGCCTATGGAAGGTTTGGGTAAAGAATTTTCTACATTCATGGCTGTGGCAGCATTATATGCTCAGCAAGATCAGGTAAGCCCATTACAGATGGAAGCGATAGCCACGGAGTTTTATTCTTTGCTGGGCTTCTCTACTAGAATGATAGCGGCCATTGATGACGGTCTGGAAAAAGAAGAAATTAAAAACCCCAATAATCCTAAAATAGAAGAGATTCGTCAGGGCTTTTCAAGCGTGAAGGCAGTATTTAATACTGCAAGTATATCTGGTTTTTCTCTCAACCCGCAGTTTATGAGTGAAGGGCAGCGCACGGTTTTGGATACATTTGAAAAACATGCCGGAAGGGTTGAGCCATTACTTTCAAAGGCAAAGTCGGCTAGTTCTGTGCCGTTTAAAGCTGCTGGCAAGGCAACAATTAATTTTGCAGCGGATGTTGTTCACTTTATTAAGGAAGACCCTAAAATTGCTGTAGGGTTTATTGGTCTGGCAGCGGCGCTGATACTTATGAATGGAGAGGATCCATCTGTCGCTTTGCAAGCCGCAGAGTATAGCCAAGGCTTGATGGTGGGTGACGATGGGGAGTTTATTGAGACTGCTGTTAATGCTTCTAGCGTTCCTAAGGATTTATTTGGTAATGACAACTTTCACTGGGACTTAAAGCTATCCCCTCTCAGGGGGTACGAGCTATATAAACACTTCGCCAATTCAAACTTTATTGTAGGGCCATCTTTAGAATTTATAGAATTTCTCAGAAGTAGCATTCATTCTGCCTATGGGCAGCTTGGCATTCCCCAAAACTACCAAAGTGTCTGTGACGCCACGGCAACGTCTGTTGTGGAGCCCCTGGCTAACAAGTTGTTTGCGATCAATATGCTGCAGAATGTCTCTCATGCGGCATTCTGGCTGTATACAGGCTCTAGAGGGTACCATCATGGCTTAAAGGGTTTTGGTAAACTTTTTGAGCTGGCTGCCCCTGTAACTGATCTGGGTTATCAAATGGTAGATACAGCTTGGAAGTTCAGACAAAAAACAGCTCTTTCTGAGCAGCTAGTATATGCAGCTGATAAGCAGGATTTGTTTGAAAGCTTAAGTGATGCGGCAGAACTTCGCGTGGAACTGGAGGACAGTTTACCAGAGGGTGTTGAGACCTTTGTTGGTACGTTGAATATTGATGCTATTAAAACACCAAAAAAATGGGATGGCTTAAAGCGTGAGTTTCAAATTGGTGCGCATAATCTTCGTCCTGTGCTAAAGGCTCTCAATCAATTTGATTATTTCATGCAGCATGTAGGCCCTCAAATAGCCATGCAGGAGTCATGGCATCTCAATACGCTGTCTGTATGTTTGACAGCTGTAAAAGCGGCTCTGAGAGATTATCAGAAAAACGGTGATGGGGAGGCGTTGGGTAAGGCGCTTGATGATAATCTTGAATCTGTTTTGGCTGCAGAAATGCGCTATCGCGGTGGCGTATCTGGTGTTTACAACGCGCTGTTTGAAATGTCACCTGATGCAGACGCTTTAAAACGTCTTGTGCGTAGTGCAAATACGTCTGTTAGCAGAGAAAGAAAAAAGCATAGCAAGACAGAACTTTACAAAGGCATGAGGGCAGGGGATGGAACGTCTTTAACTCTTGGTGGTCATGTTAAGGCACGCACAAAAATTCTAGGTATTAACCTATGGGGTGGTATGGTTGAGGCCGCCAGAGGCTTAAGGCGTGGTTCAGAAAAGGTTGTGAACAAACAGAGTGTTATTATCGGGTCAGGGTTAGCCGCTTCTTGTGTGGGAATAGATTTGGCGGGTCTTGGTAACGAATTTTCAGATGCTGTGTCCGGCTTAACTTGTGGCGCGACAGCATCAGGAACAACCGTGACAACCTTTTTACATTTCAACTTTTGGGAAGATATTGTGGGTGTTCATCTGGGTACAGGCACTGGGTTGATTATTACTGGTGCAGCTGCTGGATATGCCCATAAGAGATTGGTAAAGCCTGCTGTTATGTATGGGTTGGAAGGCCCTTCTCTTAAGTAACAATCCTGTCCCATTGTTACCAAGCTAGAAGTATCGTTTGTTTTAAGAGACAAATCTGATACACAGAGCCGGTACACACGATTTAAAAACCGGATAGAAAAACAAATTATTATCAGTCAGTTACGGTCTCGCGTTGGTTTTCCCTCCGGGCCCACCAACCACCCTGTAATCTTTCAGATTAAATGACAATAATTTCTACACATTTTTTGACTTTCTCCTTTAGCCCAAGAAGGGCATAAATTAACGAAAGTCGCACTTCATTTTAGATTCCACCCACACGTATATTAGTGTGTGATAATGTATCTTATGGTAATTAATATATTTTATTCAACAAAAAACTGGAATCTGAAATCCATCTTACCGTGTAAAACACGCACTAAATAGATTGTTTTGTTTTCAACGCGGTAAATCATAATATGTTCATTTGTGCTCCAAGCTTGATAGCCTGATGGAACATCATCTCGCGCATGGCCTGAAAAAGGATTATTCAAAATGTGGGTCATAGCCTTATCAAGATCATGACTATAGTTCTGCCATTTGGCTTCACCATGATTGGTATAGGTATAATTTTGAATGTTTATAAGATCATCGTAGGCTTCTTCGGAAAGCTCTAAAACGTAATCAGCTTCTGACATCTGGTTTTATGGTCTTTCCATCTATCGCGGCTTGTTTTCCTTTTTCAGAAATTTTAGCCATAAGATTTGGAGTGTAAGATACTGTCCGGCCAGCCTGAATATCAGCTTCACCTTTTGCTATTGCAGCACCGATCGAAGATAAACGCAGCTTTTCATCCTCAAGCATTTGCCTATGAATGGCAGATTCAGCAGCAGCAGTGACTGATCTGAAAAGCCCAGATTCAACCTGGCTTTGGAGATAATCATTATAAGGGTCGTTTAAATCAATACGTGCCATATAATTTGTCCTTTCTCTATATAGTGTAACATACACTACAGTAAAAGTACAGTAACACTACACTGATAATATAGATTACGGAAAATAAAGTGTAGTTTTATATTTAGAGAGGATAATGTAACTAAATATATTTTTGGTAATCTGAACTTACTATCTCACCTTCTTTGGCATATTTTAACACCTCTCCGACCATTCTGGCTGCGCGAATTGGTATAGGAAGTCTCTGGTTCATCTGGGTTGAATTCCAATTTATTTTAGTTAAAGAAAAAACCTCTTCGGCAATTTGAGTAACAGAGCATACAATGACGGTGATGTAGCTGATGACAATGCGTGGAGGCGCGTTAAACCCTTCAAGGGCGTTGATAGTGCAAAGATATGCGAAAAGCACTATGCCCACCTCACCAAGAACTATATTACCGATACAATTCGTGAGAACTTCCCTGATTTGGATATTGTAGAAGATAGCAATGTAACGGCTATTGGGAGAAAACCCTGAAGACTATGAAACACTTTTGGTTTCTAGATATTCTCGTTCCTTAGTTTGCTAAAGTCACGTTCGTATAAGTATTAACAAATCTGTCTGGGGTAAAGTTATGAGTCCTCAATAGAGCTGATATTGTTTCAATGTTATTGATGGCTCCATCTTGCCCGAGCGACTTACATAGCCCTTGGAAAGCTATCTTTAAAGTATTCAATTCAGTTTCGCACACCACTCGCATATCAGGAATAGCAGCAGCACGCTCGCCCAAATTTCTATGTTTATGTATCATAATCGCTATTGGTTCCGCTTGACCAATATATGCAGCCCTAAACCATCGAAGAGATTGATTCATTTGTCCCATGTCGACACGAGATATGCCATTATCTGATGTAGTACCACTTTTTGCTTCAATAACGAAGTAAGGTTGCGGAAGTTTCCACGACCACATATTATCTGGTCCTTCACCTATCTCATTTTCCGGCCTTTGCGATTTCGCTCCGATCATCAGTCCAAGTACATTAAGCGCAGCCTCGAATTCTCGTGTCCTATCCTTATCAAACACCAAGTCATCGCAAATACTTTTTGCTTCAAGAATTCTTGAAGCAGGATCAATAAAGCGTCCAACATGATATGCCTGAAGAGTTTCTGCCTGCGTTTGCGTGGCAGGCTCCAGCTGTAAATAGTCACGGCCAGCTATCGGAACTAAAAGTGATCGGTTTCTTCGTCGTGCCGCTGCAACAAGTCGTTGCGCATCTTCTTCATTATCCACGTTGATCGCCTCTGCGCGTCGGATGTCCAACCAAGCCTTTAGTTTTGGATCAGTCTGTGCATTATTTGCTTCTTGAAGGATATGAGCCGCAGCGGGGTTATTATTATCTCGCCTTTCATCAAACGCTTGGCGCATTGCGACAGATAACGGATCGAGGTGCAAGCCGTTGTCGGGCTGAGCATTTGCAGCAGCAGTTCGTATAGCATTAACCCAACCCGGATCCCTTGCAAGCGCACTATCAATTACGGTGCGGATTTCTGGTATTCCTGCGTTAACAAGTTGACCTGCCAGTTGTGTTGCAACATCCATTTGGGCACGAGTCGGGGGTGTAAGCATATTACGGCCTTCTGGTGATTTTATTCGCCTAGTAAGATCAGCTCCACCCAAAATCACTACACAATAGTCATCGTTAGACCTAACTCCCCTCCCCATCCCTTGCTCAATACGCTCGATTTGACGACGCAACATTGGTTGTGCTTCAGATAGTGCATTGCGATTTTGAGCCTCTACAAGAGAGGATACTTCGGGCAGATCGAATATAGCCAA
This sequence comes from Alphaproteobacteria bacterium, assembly GCA_021775965.1. Classification (GTDB taxonomy): domain Bacteria; phylum Pseudomonadota; class Alphaproteobacteria; order Micavibrionales; family Micavibrionaceae; genus UBA5701. Next base: position 25,841 of record JAJFGV010000098.1, on the reverse strand, counting down.
CACTCTGCAAGCATTCCCCGGCAAATCAATCCCATCGTATCGGTTTGAGAAAACAACCAAACCAACGTGACCATTTCGGAGTTGATCGACAACAGTACCAACATTATCGCCTAAGGGCATCGCATTTGCATATGGCTCCCAAAATTTTCTACTTTTCCCGCCAGGAATAATTACCACAACATTATGCTCTGCCGCAATGTCGACAAGCATATCCTTCATCATTTCCAGATTGATATCTGGGTTTATATCCTGCGGCATAAGTATCATCCGCTCGCCCATGATTTGAGGTGATGTTGGGACTATCGGTGCAGCTAGTTCATTTGCATCAGCGCCAAAATGAGTAACCAATACACTGTCATCCGCAAGTGTGGCTGTCATATATATGCGATGTAATGCATCGTCAAAAGATCGAACAATATCAGTCGCTGGAAACTGAGGGTCAATTTCTAATTTACTGCCAGTAATAATACAACGGCATATAGGCAGGTCTTCTTGTAAGAGTGGAAAAGCCCACTGAATATCATCATTTTCGCGATTGGCATGTAGAATCTCCAGCACTCTAACGTGTTGCCTTTGCCAACTCCAAAATGGAACTTCAACTGCAGCTTGCGGATCAGCATCTTCAATACTCAGCAGACGTGATGGGTTCTGTTGATATAAATCATCTCTAAAGAGTGCCAAGAGTTCTGTATAAACTGTATTTGTATTGGGTACTGTAATTCTAAACTGTTCTTGCACTGTTGCTATACACGCATGCGCATCGTCGATAATAATTGTTCCAATTGGAATTCTAGCTTCGCCAACGCCAAACTTTGAACGACCATTAAACAACGTTTGTACATTGATTACGAGAATGGCCTCCCCTGCTCGAACTGAGGCATCTCTTGGGTCCTCAGCTACAGAAAGGTCAAGATGTGCGGCTTCGGCAATAACTTGTTCTAACAGTTGATTGTTAGGGCAGACAAAAACTGCTGGTCCCTTTCCTCTGCTAAGTGCTGTTTGTAAAATAACGAGACCAACGACCATTTTTCCACTTCCGACATTCAGCTTAATAACGTTGTCGCGTCGATCAGAAACAGTGTCCCAAGCGTTCCATACTTCTGTCTGAATATCTCTTGGGAATTGAAATCTTGGGTCTCGTGTTAACCGCATAAATACGGCACGGGGAGTTTCATCTTGTGGAGGCTGGCCTCCTACTAGTGCTGTAAAATCGACCACTTTATGCTCCACTTCCTTGCTTCACTAGGGGCTTTAGTAACTCGCCATTCAGGTTCAAGGGGAAGCCTAACTTCAGCATGTTCAGACATAAATATTTCCCCTTCCCTGATAGCAGTCATAAATAAAAAAAACTATTCTTGATTGAAAACAAACACTTCATCATTCACCGCCCCCGGATGGTTTCTTCCGTTACGGCGCGGACAAGTATCTTTTAATCCTTAGCCCCAAAGGCCATACTGATTTGGATCGTGCTCTTCTGGTTGTTTGGTTTTTGCCTTTGGTTTTTTTGCAATTTCTTGCTCGGCTAAGGCATACCCCTCTTGAAGAGTTTCCAGCATAGTCACTTTTTCCTTATCCGCGAGCTTCGGAATATCTTTCAGATCAGTAATGATGAGGCCACGATCATCTTTTTTACTAGGTGCGCTTAAATCATATATTTTAAAAATTACATCTTCTAAATCAGGGCTATCGCTTAACTTCTCTTGCGCGAGTGTTGCAAATAATGACAGGCGTTTACCTGACAGGGGCGCACTTCGCCACAAACTCAGCCAAGGAAGATGCATTTGTCCTTCCACACCGTAAATAAACGGGGGCTTAAATGGGATTAGGGTATCTCTACCTACATTATAGTACGAAGGATCAACAGCATGTACATAGTCTACAGAACGGCCTGCAAATTCTTCATTGAGGCGTTCTAAAACTTCTTTGTAATTTTTAACAACCCAATCGCGACTATCTGCTTTTAATATACCTGCCAACAATTCATTATAAGGTTGCCCCTTCAGCAAATCCTCAAAGACGCCATATAATGGCTTATACGTCATTTGCGGCGGGCTCATTAAAAACTTGAGGCGCGCTTTGCACACCATCTCCGGAGTCTCGTAATAGCCTTTAATATAATGCTGTAGTGATGGTGCAACCTTTTGAACCATTTTCAAATTCCTCAATTTAATAACTTACGTCACTAAGGTAGAGGATTCTCATCGCGTGAGTCAATATAAACTTAACTTTATCGGTTAAGGGTTTTGAAAAAATTTAAAAAGTAAGCATAACGCATGACGTTAAGTATTTTTAGGCGTGGTGAAGGCGTTTATAATCGCTATTTTCTCTAGAGTAATATTGCTTTATGGTCATATTATCTATTTTCATACCCGGACAAACTTTTTCTGTGTGATTATACACAGTATCCCACGGGCCACCTTCTGCGTGACTTAAATCGACCAAATACGATGCAGGAAGCCTTGAATAGAAGTTTACTACATCTTCAAGTAAGGTCTTCGTGCCATTATCCAAAGTATATTCAACCACACATTTTTGTCCTGTAGCCGCATTTCGTTTATATGCACGAGAAGTAATTGGCTGCTTTTCAAAATCTTTAAATTCCCTATATACGTATTGCAAAACAGGACCAAACTTCCATGCTTCAAATTGATGCCTTATGAGTGGTCGATCTAGCTTTACTAAGGACCAAACATGGCAAAAATATAGAGTCTTTTGCAGAGAAAGGTTTGAGATAGCTACATTTTTTTTATCGCAAAAATCCAGAATGAAATTGGCTATTTCTCTACCGTCGTAAACCATCAAATTTGCCCCGAAACACACGCATTTATATAGCAGCTCAACCACTACCCTTATAGTATCGAAGAAAAGTGGCCGAATATCAATTTTTTACTTGCGCCAAATTCGTTCGTAGCCTATGGATTGACATGATTCAAAAAAGCTTTACCTTATACGTTAAGAGAATTTTTAGAAAGTGGATGTAGCATTTAAGAAGAACAAGATGAAAAAGACCTGTGAGAGCGGAAAAGACCTTATTAGGGCTTTTGGGCACTCGCGGGCAAAAAAGATTCAAAGGAGGTTAACTGTTTTAAGAGATGCAGACTGTTTAGAGCACATTTCTCATAGGCCTCCCGAACGGAGACATCAGCTAAGCGGAAACCGTGGCGAGGAATTTACTGTAGACATCGAAGACCAATGGAGAATTATTTTTAAACCCAACCATGATGAAATTCCAAGAAAGGAAGATGGGGGAATTGATATTAGAAAAGTAACTTCGATCTTAATTATTGATATTTGCGAGGACACACACCAATGAATACAAATGTAGAAACATTTTCGCCAGATTACATTGTCTCTCCCGGAGAAATACTGGAGGAGACGTTGGAAGCTCGTGGCATTAAGAAAAAAGACTTTGCTGAGCATTGTGGTCGTACTGCAAAAATGATTAGCGAAATTATTGCGGGTAAAGCCGCTATTACTCCAGAAACAGCCTTGCAATTCGAGAGGGTTTTAGGTGTGTCCGCTGCGCTGTGGTCCAACCTAGAAAGCAAGTATCGCTTAAAGCTTGCGGAAAAAGAAGAACACGAAAGACTAGAACAACATATTGAGGTTTTAGCAAATTTTGCTTCTTTTATTGGCCAACTAGAAAAGCGAGGATTTATTAGTAAAGTAAACTCACCTGCTCAAAAACTTTCAAACCTCATAAAGTTTTTTGGTGTAGGTGGAGTAGAAGCTTTAGATAATCGCCTTGATGCTGCTGTATCTTTTCGAAAAACACAGGCCTTTAAAAGCGGCCCATACGCATTAAACACGTGGCTAAGATGTGGAGAAATAAAAGCTTCTGACATTGATACTTCACCATATGATGCGGAGAAGTTTAAGAAAACGCTTCTAGAAATTAGAAGACTTACAAGAGAAAATATAGAAGATGCTATTACTCAAGCTATTCAGTTATGTGCAAAATCTGGCGTAGCTCTTGTTATTGTACCTGAGATAAAAGGGTCATGCGTCAATGGAGCTGCGAGGTGGTTATCAAAAGATAAGGCTTTAATTCAATTAAGTGCACGAGGTATGTCAGACGATTTACTATGGTTTACTTTCTACCATGAAGCCGGACATATATTGCTTCACGGAAAGAAAGACATATATGTAGATGAAACCGAATCCACTCATAGCAAGATGGAAAAGGAAGCGGATACCTTTGCTCAAAACAGCTTGATTTCTAAAGATGAATGGTGGGACTTTACAAAAATGATGGATTGGAGCGTAAACGCTATCCGGACATTTGCAGATAATACAGGCATAGCCTCAGGAATAATTGTAGGCAGATTGCAACATCATGAAAAAGTAGTATTCCCCGGTGCAAAGGCTCACAATGCTCTAAAAGCTCGTTATAAATGGGACGAGAATGAACAAACGCTCATAACGAAATAATTTTTCTAAAACTCACTCAAATACTCCAGCATCCAAGTGCCTTTATTGGGCCTCTCTGTCACCGTATAGATTTACGCCATGTTGCTGGAGATTCTGTAACTTGTATTGAATGTAAGGGATACCCTTCTCATAAAAAAGTGACGTTAGATGAAGTGGAGTATTGGCTAGAAAAGCAAGTGCCAATATTTTGTGCATCTAAGAAATTTGAGAAACGCTTCTCTAATAAGGACAAAATTTATGAAGTATGGACAACTGGCTCTTATGATGATGATGCGTTAGAATATTTGGAGAAACGAAAAGCAGAGATAAAAAAATACAATATTAATTGGAGAGATGGCAATTACATTTTAAGCCTATCCAAAAAATTAGAAACAAAGACAATTTATAAAACACTTAAAAAGTATTATTTTGATCATAGTGTTGATAAGAAGCTTGGTCTTGAATCTACAATTTCCTGATAATTCACTAACCCTATCTTACTTTTCATACTGACTTTACCCTTCCCTACGCATAGGCGGGAGAGCATAACAGGAGAAAGATCAGCCCTATAAATCGGCTCATGCGGCCCTCTTCACTTTTACGAGTGACCGCATCATATCGCTTTGATTTTATTAAATTAAGAATTACGTGTATGAATAGCCATGAAATATTTGAGAGCCTTAATTATTGCCTCTTTGTTCCTGCTTTGCGGAGCCGGAGCGGCATGGGCAGAAGGCATTGCTTATGCGGTGAGCATAAGCGGCGTAGAAGACAGCGCCATCAAAGCTAGCCTTGAAGAAAAGTCGTTACTTTTCAAACTTGTAGACAAAAGGCCGGAAACTACGGCGGCCCTGAACCGGCGGATCAAGAACGATTTGAAGACTCTTAAATCAGTTATGAAAGAACAGGGTTATTACGGTGCAGCCCTGAGCCATGCCCTCACGGAAGACAGTGGCACAAAGAAAATCACCATTACCGTTGAACAGGGTCCGGTCTATAAAATTCAAGATTTTGTGCTGCACTGGCCGGACGATCAGCCGCCCAAGATTGTAGCAATATCGACGTTAAAACTTCCTGTCGGTGAACCCGCGCTACCCGGCACTATTTTGGTTATAGAACAGGCGATCCTGACTGCTTTAATGCAAAACGGCTTTCCATTCCCTCAGGCCGGCGGCAGGAAGTTGTTTGTGCGGCACGAAAGTCAAAGTGTCTCGGTGGAGCTGTTTCTTGATCCTGGCGTTTCAGCCCATTTTGGTTCCACACAAATCACAGGGCTGAAAAGCTTAGAAGCTCCCTTTGTTGAAAGGCGCGTTACTTGGAAAGAAGGGGAGGATTTTAATATTGAAAAGGTCGCAAGCACCCGCAAAAAACTGACCCGCAGCGGCGTGATTTCAAGCGCCGATACTCAATACGGCGATATAACGGAAGATGGACAAATACCGGTCACTCTGGATGTCAAGGAAAGCAAACATCGCAGTGTTGGCGCGGGCGTGGCCTATTCAACAACGCGTGAGCTTGTCGGCAATGTTTTTTGGGAGCACCGTAATTTGTTCGGGCAGGCTGAAAAGCTCCGTGTCAAAGCCGAAGGCGGCACGGCAACCTATGCTCTTGAGGCCGATCTTAGCAAGCCCGATATGTTTGGTAACACAGATCTGAGCTGGCAAAATTCCGTAGATTTTAGGCAGGAATCTCTGGAAGCCTTTGACAAGGATACAGCAGCGCTTAGCACGTCTCTCAATTATAAATATTCACCGACATCGGCTGTCTCAGGCGGGGTAACGGTTGAGCGCAGCCGGATTGAAGAAGACGGCGAACCGGATGAGAATTTTACGCTGCTCTCTTTCCCCCTAACATACCGCTATGACGGTACGGATGACTTTCTCAACCCCCGTGAAGGCATGCGTTTCAATGGCGGCATTACGCCTTATCAAGTCTTGAGCGAGCAGGACAGCTTTATCAAAACAGAGGCCGGAGCTAGTCATTACCTACCTGTCGGGGAACGCTTTGTCTGGGCAAACCGGGTGCGTGCAGCTGTTATTTACGGCCAGACGTTGGAAGATATTCCAGCAGATAAACGTCTTTACGCCGGTGGCGGTGGCTCTGTACGGGGCTATGGTCACCAGCTTTTAGGGCCGCTGGATGCGGACAACAATCCAACCGGCGGGCGCGTTGCATTGGAAGTCGGCAGCGAAGGGCGCATTAAAGTCACGGAAACTATAGAAGGCGCCCTCTTTCTTGAAGGTGGACGAGTCAGTGAAGATTTAGAGTTGAACAGCAATGCTGATTTTCTCTGGGGTGCGGGTAGCGGCGTTCGCTATCACACGCCTATCGGACCGCTGCGGGTGGATGTGGCGGTGCCTTTAGATAAGCGTGCGCCGGATGATGCGTTCCAGTTCTACATCAGCTTGGGGCAGGCTTTTTAGATGAAAACGCGAGCGTTGAAAATACTGGCATGGGTTACGGGATCGGTTTTATCATTGATCGTCCTGAGCGTTATTGCTGCCCTACTCGGCCTGTCATGGCTGGGCAGCGACCAAGGCCGTGGATGGATTGCTGGGCAGATTGAGCAACGCGCCAGCACGGATGGTTATACGGTTGAAATTGGTGAAATTCAGACACTGAACAACCGCCAGATTGCGCTCTCCTCCCTGACACTGAGTGACAAAGACGGTGCATTAATACGCCTGAAAAATACGCGCCTTGATTATGTTGCGGAGAGCCTGTTGGCGGGCAACATTAATATCACCAGTCTGGATGTTGAAGAGCTTGCGATTCTCCGTATGCCGAAAAAAAAGGATGGCGCGGCGAAACAACGTGTAATGCCTAATATCCCGGATCTGAAAATTGATCGCTTCCGTATAGAAAACATTACGCTGGTAGAAGCCCTGACCGGCAAGGCAGAGACATTGGCACTAAACGGGACACTCGTTCTTTCACCGTCAATTACGGATAGCGCTATAGATATTCATTTGCTTGATAAGATTTCCGGCGAGGCGCTGGCTGATATTCAGGTGAACCTGAAGGATAGAGATAATCTTGCGCTGCGTGTGCACGTGCAGGATGACGGCAAAGGATTAATCACGCGGTTAACGGGGTTGCCGTCACTAAATGTTGATCTTGAGGGTACGGGAACAGAAAAAGACTGGCAAGGTGATCTGGTGCTTAATGCGGGTGATGATATGTATACTGACAGCAGGATTGTGCTGGATTTAAGCGGCGCTGAGCCACTTGTAACGGTCAGTGGAAAATCGCGTTATGAAGACTTTACCACTGAAGGAGAAGCAAAACTCAGCTTCAATAAAAAGTCAAAACAACTCGCCATTGGTTTTTTCGGAACGCTCGGCACACCTGACGTAATCCTAAGCGATTTAAAAGCAGATGTCCGTATAGATACGAACAAAAAAATCCTTTTAACAGGAAAAACCGGAACGGTTGTTCAAAGAAAAACAAGTGAGCCAATTAGCATTTTGGAGCAGGCAGACTTTGAAGCAACAGCAAAAATCTTGAAAGATAAAATTCTGATTGAGAAAAGTCAGATAAAGACAGGGCTTTTTGAGGCAACGGCGCAAGGTGAGATTGATCTCACAGAGCAGGCGTTGAAACTGACGGGGCAGACAAAGCTTGCGGATTTAAAAATGTTGGAGCCAGGTATTAGCGGCGCAGCGCAAGTCAGCATGAAGATCACAGGAACCTATGAGCCTTTAGCGCTGGAAAGCCCCATAGAGATCAAGACGAGTGATTTTTCTACGCCGTGGCCGGAGGTTGATGAAATTCTGGGGCAAACACCAAGCATGAAGGCCGGGCTGTCTTACAAGGGCAATATGCTTTCTATGTCAGATGGTGTAGTGAACGGACAAGATGCTCAAGCCCTGACGTTTTCAGGGACATGGAGGGAGGATCAAACCGATCTGGTTCTGGCCACGCGCTATCAAAACCATGATCTTAAAACCAAACTAGGAATCAAAGGAGATACGGTCAGGTTTGAAGATTTTACCGCGCTGGGGCCAGTTGGTACAGCAAGCGGTAAAGGGGCGTATGACATCAAGGGCAGCGCCCTACAAGCATCCTTGAGCATAAAACCGGACGAGAGGACTGTGGTTTCACTGTCTGTATTTGGGCCGATTGATCAGTTATCCGGCAAAGGCACACTGGAAGGCAAAGGCGCTTACCCTTACAAATTTAATTATGACGGAAAACTGCAAGCATCCGGAGTGAAGCTGAATAGCTTTGCTGGAGCCTATGGACCGAATAAGATTAGGCTTAAAAGCCCGACTGATATAACGTTTGAGGAGAACGGCGCGTCCATCAAGGATATAAAACTGGGCCTGAATGACGGCACATTTACGACCACGGGATCGTTCGGGTCGCAGGACTTTAATGTCAGCATCATTGCTGAAAACATCCCGGCCAATCTTGAGACGTTCCCCTTCCTTTTTGACGGGCGATTGGCTGGCGACATTGCTCTATCCGGCCCCTATAAAAATCCAGAAGGAAAAGCACAGCTTGCGCTGAAACGGATCACCATTCCCGGCATAGACGATACGCAAGACCGGTATGTGAACGGTACGGTAACGGCAACCTATAAAGATTCTGTGCTGCAGGCAAAGTCTGATTTACAGGGACCAGCAGGTTTGCAGTTTGAGGCCAATGGCAGCCTGCCATTGACGATTTCACCTTTGACTATTCCTTTTGACAAGCCGGTTAAAGCAGCAGTAAGCAGCTCCGTTGATTTGCGCGCCATCACTATACTGCTGGGGCTTGATGAACAGCGCATTACCGGAAAAACTTCGCTGGATATTAATCTGGCGGGAACGCTGAATAATCCCGTTATTACGGGGACTGGAAATTTACGAAACGGAACGTATGAAAATCTATTGACCGGCACAGCGCTCGAAGATATTGCGGCAGAGATAAGCGCCGGAGACAACCGCCTGCACCTGACAAGCCTTGAAGGGAAAGATATGAACGGCGGGCGCTTTACCGGCTCTGCCTCCATTGAACTCAAAAACATTCGTGATCCAAGCTATAGCTTCTCGCTGGATACGGATCATCTACAGCTCGTTAACCTGGATCGCATGGGGTTAACAGCCAGCGGTAATTTAAAAAGCACAGGTGATAAGGATAAAGCTGATATTGGAGGCCAGATCACCATCAATCAGGCGGAATATTATATTGGCGAGATTATCGGCACCAGTTCGCTCAGCAGCTTTGAAATCATAGAAACAAACGGTAATGGCGTGCCTGAGGCTCCGGCGCAAAACACATTCACCGGTCCGGAATTTAATCTGGCTGTAAACATTAACGCCAAGAACAATGTATTTGTGCGCGGCCCTGATCTGGAAACCGAATGGAGCGGTGATTTGAGTGTTTCCGGTACGGTTAAAGAACCTGCCCTGAAGGGCAAAATGACGCTCATCAGGGGACAATTTCAACTTCTGGATACCCCGGTGAATCTCTCCAAAGGCACTGTTAACTTTATCAATCCCGATCCGACCAACCCGGTGGTTGATGTCAGCGGCACGATCAAAGGGCGGGAGATGGATGCTATCCTGAAAATAAGCGGCGAAGCGCAGAAGCCGGAAGTCTCCCTCACATCCGAGCCCGCATTACCAGAAGATGAAATTCTGGCCAAGACCCTGTTTGGCACATCTATCAGCCAGCTTAGCCCTGTGCAGGCGCTCCGTATTGCCCAGCTTATGGCCTATCTGTCCGGGCGCAAGGAGGCCGGGTTTGATCCACTCAACAAAATACGCCGGGCGATAGGCATTGATACGCTGAGTGTTGGGCTGGATGAAGAAAAAGGTGCGACACTATCAGTCGGCAAGTACGTCAGTGACCGTGTCTATATTGGTGTGGATCAGGGAGCCACACCGGAAAGCTCTGCTGTGCGCGCTGAAATTGAGGTGACAAAAGATATAGATGTTGAAACGGTAACAGGCAGCGGCGGTGAAAGCTCGCTGGGTGTAAACTGGAAACATGATTATTGATCGGAGGCCGTTATGGCAAAAATTAGAATATTATCTGGCGATGGTTTTTGGAGTGCATAAAAAACATAGTTCCGATGAGGATAAAGAGGCATAATCCCCTAGAAGAAAAGGAAAATATTTGAAAATGGATACAGAACTGGAACAAGCGATTGAAGAAGCGGTGGAACAGGCCGTTACAGGAAACCTTCTGATAGGTGGGCTGATTACAACAGCTATTATCACTGCCGCTATTCTGGCCCTGCGCTTTTTCCTGATCCGGCTCATCAAGGGCAAAGCAGAAATTCTTGATAAAGATCAGCGGCGCTGGATCAATCGTATCAATAACGGCACGACTATCATCGTTCTGATAAGCCTTGTTTTTATCTGGGCTCCGCAATTACATACTTTTGCCCTGTCCTTGACAGCATTCGCCGTTGCTGTTGTCTTGACAACCAAGGAGCTCCTGATGTGTCTGACAGGCGGCTTGCTTCGTGCTATCACTAAGCCCTTTGATATCGGTGACTGGATAGCCGTAGATGGCCTAACAGGAGAAGTCATGCGCATTACGGCTATGACAACGCTTGTAGAGGAAATTGATACGGCAGGCAAAACGTACCAATTCACCGGTCATACCATCCAGATCCCCAATAGTAAATTTCTATCGGCCAATGTTGAAAACGCCAATTTCATTAAAAACTATGTTTACTACGATGTGCCAATTACCGTGCAATATGCCGATCTCGATCCAGTAAAACTCATGACAGAATTACAGAAGATCACGGAAAAGTATTTTTCTCCATTTCGCGAGGAGGCTGTAAAATTTAACAAAAGAATTGAGAAAAAAGCGGCAGTGGATTTTTCCGACCCGGAACCGCAATACTTCCTGAAAACAACTGACGCAGGCTACAATATCTTCACAGTACGATTTTTCTTACCGACACAGCAGGCTGCACAAACTGGCACAGAGATTACACGGGATTTTCTATCCTATGTTCATAAGACCCAAAACAAGAAGGCAGCCTGATAGATGGAAAAGAGGCAGCAAAAAGCAGAACAGGAAACAGGCATTTATTATGCGCCGTGGGAAAAATCCGCTGACCGCATTCTGACACCTTTTGAGCGTTTTGTTCACAGAGAAACGACAAGCTCTCTTTTGCTCATTGTAACAACAATCCTTGCGTTATTTCTTGCCAACAGTGCCTTGCAGATGCTGTATTACGATATTACCCATATGAAACTTGGCTTTTCTATAGGCTCTCTATATTTGGAAAAAACTCTTCATCACTGGGTGAATGATGGCTTAATGGCATTGTTTTTCTTTGTTGTAGGACTAGAACTTAAGCGAGAAATCCTTGTTGGAGAACTAGCAAATCCACGTAAAGCAGCCTTGCCGATTATTGCTGCCATTGGTGGCATGGTTGTTCCTGCTCTCATCTATTACTTCTTTAATCCGACAGGTAATGCAGCAAATGGCTGGGCAATACCAATGGCCACTGATATTGCGTTCGCCGTAGGTATAATGGTTCTGCTTGGTAACCGTGTTCCGCGATCATTAATGGCATTTCTTGTCGCATTAGCAATCGCCGACGACCTGGGTGCGGTTGTCATCATTGCCATGTTCTATACTGATGCTGTCGTCATTGAAGCATTGGTATGGGCCGCTGGTTTTACTGCCATTCTTATCATATTTAATGTTATAGGCATTAGATGGCCAATTCCTTATTTTCTTGTGGCTGTTTTGCTATGGTTTGCCATGCTGTATTCCGGTGTCCACCCAACATTAGCTGGCATAATTGGAGCGTTTACAGTCCCTGCTCGGCCCAAATATGATCCTAAATATTTTAGAGAGCAAAGTGATGACCTGCTGGCTAAGTTTGATACAAGCTATCAGATCAATAGCCAGATGATGACCAATGTGACGATGAGGTCTCTCGTGCAAACGATGGAAGAATTGATTCAGAGTGTTATGACTCCGTTGCAACGACTGGAACATATCTGGCATATGCCCGTAGCGTTTTTTGTTATTCCCGTTTTTGCTTTGTTTAACGCAGGCGTTGTCTTAAGCCTTAAAAGTTTTAGTGATATAGCTGACAACCCTGTCATGCTGGGGATAACATTTGGGCTCGTGCTGGGTAAGTTTTTGGGAATTACAGGCGCTTGCTGGATTGCGCTGAAGCTAAAACTGGCGCAATTGCCAAGCAACACAAGCTTTCCCCAAATTGGTGGGGCGGCCCTTCTGGCCGGAATTGGGTTTACCATGTCAATTTTTATTGCTCAGCTTGCATTCGAGGGTGATGAAAATCTTTTAAAAATAGCCAAAACGGGCATACTGGCTGCTTCACTTGTTTCAGGTGTTGCCGGATATATATGGCTCTGGGTAATAGGTAGGAACAAGCGTTATGAAAGCAGTTCCACTCTGGAAAAGAGGAATGAAATATGAAGCAAAAAACATCTCTTAAGCTAAGAAATCTCCTTATTTTTATAACTCTAGTAGTTTTTATTTTCTGGATTGCTGGGGAGGTACAGCGTCCGGAAAAAGAATTGCCTGTTGATACAGAAGCAACAAAGACGGACGAGAGTGATGTGCTTGATTACGGCTTTATCCAACACATGCAGAGTTATAGACCTGATGGTGCAATTAAACGTCTGATCTTCGTTTTATCAGAAGAAGAAAGTTGGAGTGCAAATTTAGCTCCGGTAATTATTCCCCTGCCCCAGCAAGACAATATGGTTATATGGATTGATAATCGTGAGTTTTTAAAACAATTAAACGAGCAGAAAACTGAATGCACGAATGTAGGAATACACCTGCAAAACCTGATTGCCTCTGTTAAACAGAATGAAGAGCTACCCTCTCCAATACCGGTCATTCTTATCGGGCACATGTCAGGGGCAAGCCTTGCCTATGCAGGACTATTACAGAGCAATACAAAAACATTTTCGGCATATCTGAGTTTAGGGGATTGCCCCCGTTTGGAATATAGCAATCCGCTTTGTAGGACAGAGCGTCTAAAAAAAACTCTTGAACAGGGAGCACAGAAATTTGCCAGTGCCGGAAGTATTTTAACTCTGTGGCTTAAAAGCGAACGTAATAAGGAGGGTATGTGCAAACCGGAAGAGGCTGACACTTTTGTAAAACAAATATTGGGAACAGACGTTATTCATATAGAAACAGGTGATAGGGAAACCCTAATTGAAGTACTCTCCACGTTAGTGGAAAAAACGAATATATCAAACAAGAAGAAACCGTTGTTAAAGACTCGGGAAGGAAATTAAAAGGTTCAAAAGTTGTCGCGCCTTATTTTTCTAGGTTTTTCATTGCTCCTTTTGCCCTCATTCTAACTGAGAGTACCCCAGAGATAGCTGATTGATATGAATGCATTTTTCTATCCGGCTTTTAAATCATGTGTACCAGTTGTGTGTATCACTTTCCTAAACTTTACTCATAAAGTATTTGGGCATTTAACATTTCTCCCAACAAAAAATCCTTTGACGGGTCAACAATAAATTCTGCTTGAGAAATAGCATCACGCCCCAGTAACATTCTAAATGTCATTTGATGCCGCGACGTTAAGGACACCTCGGTTTCTATTGTTTTTTCATTTAAAATCATCGGTGTTTTAATGACATAGCGTTCTTCACGCTCTCCATTGGAGCTGGTTACATTACGATAATCAGACAAAGGCGCGCTGCATTCGACTTCCAGCACATCATTTTTTTGCAACGGATGAACTTTAAAACGTACAAATTTCAAGCCATCTTTCGTAAATGTCTGAATATCGTAGGCATGAAGGCAAGATGTTTTAGCCCCTGTATCCACCTTGGCTTTAATTGCCGGCAATCCCAGATCAGGGAACGCGCACCATTCTTTCCAACCAATTACTATTTTGGGTTCCTTCGGCATAATCCTAATCCTCTATGTTTAATGCCTTCAATGGGCATTCTATCAAAAGATCAGTCAATCTAAAAACCGGTCGCCATTGCCGTCATCTAGTTGCTCTTCGAACATATCGACATGCTCCTCTACGGCATTGGAGTCCTCAAACGTGGCGACGTGGAAAGCAGCCTCTCCCCGATTGAGCAAGGGCATGGTTGCCATACCGATAATAATACCGGTTTTACGGGCCGTGACATCATGTTTTTCACGCCCAAATGGATCGGATATAACGCCTAAAAGCTGGCCCTTTTTTACGCGCGCTCCTAAATTAACTTTCACAGATAAAATACCGCTATGGGGGGCGCGTATCCAATGGCTGGAACGGGCAACAAAAACATCATGGGGGACAGACTTGTTTTTAAGTGGCGTAAGCATGCCAATTTGCCGCATAACAGAAAGCACCCCATTGAGGCCGCTTTTAATTGTCTTCTCATTAAAGCGCAGTGCTTCGCCGCCTTCAAAAAGCAGCATGGGAATACCTAAATCTTTTGCTGATCCACGCAATGAACCATCCCGTAATTCTGCATGAAGCACAACGGGAACGTTAAAAGCATTGGCCATTTCTTTCGTCGCTTTATCATCAAGACAAGCACGAATTTGCGGTAAGTTAATGCGATTGATAGCCGCGCAGTGCAAATCAATACCATGCGTACATTTTTTAACAATCTCAGTTATAAAAGTATGTGCAAGTTGTCCGGCTAGAGAACCGTTTTCTGTGCCGGGGAAACTTCGGTTTAAATCACGGCGGTCAGGAAGATAACGTGAGTTGGTGTTAAAGCCGAACACATTCACAATCGGCACGGCGATCAATGTACCCTTGATGCTCTTTAGCGTTTTCTTCGTCAAAAGACGCCGTATAACCTCCACACCATTAATCTCATCCCCATGCACAGCTCCGCTGACAAACAGAATAGGCCCATCTTCCTTACCCCGCACAACTTCAATCGGAATATTCATATCCGTGAAGTCATAGAGCTTGGCAACATCAAGCAAAACGCGTTTGCGTTCTCCGGGCTGGATTTCTGTGCCGCCAATAACAAAGTCTTCCATTATATTCTATCCCTTGCCGGTAATCTTGTTAGGCCCTTTTTTGGAATCTTTTTCGATGTACTCAATAATAGCGCCGGCAATATCTTTGCCTGTCGCCTTTTCAATACCCTCCAGTCCTGGAGAAGAGTTCACTTCCAATACGAGAGGCCCGTGGGCAGAGCGCACGATATCAACACCTGCTAAATCCAGCCCCATGACTTTGGCTGCCCTTACGGCCAATGAGCGTTCTTCCGGCTTTAATTTAATCACCTTTGCTGATCCACCCATATGCAGGTTAGAACGAAATTCACCTTCTTTTGCCGTACGCTCCATAGCAGCAATAACTTTATCACCAATAACAAAACACCGTATATCAGAACCCCCGGCCTCCTTAATAAACTCCTGCACAAGAAATTCTGTCTGAAGATCACTGAAGGCATTAATAAGGCTTTCCGCCGCTTTGTTGGTTTCCGCCATAAGCACACCCTTGCCTTGTGTGCTGCTGATGACTTTTACGATCAAAGGAGCGCCGCCAACGAATTCTATTAAATCTTCTGTCGCATCGGCGCGGTTGGCATAGCCTGTAATGGGCATACCGATACCCTTTCGGGCAAGAAGCTGATGCGCCCGCAATTTATCACGTGACCTTGCGATCGCAACAGATTCATTGATCGCATATACATTGCCGACTTCAAATTGTCGCAACACCGCCGTTCCATATGTTGTGACAGATGCACCAATACGAGGGATCACCGCATCAAACTTTAGTTTTTCTCTCTCACCTTTGCGTTTGTAATACACTGTCGGCCTACTAGAAGTAATATTCATGTAGCAGCGTAGAACATCTATTGTTCGCGCTTCATGCCCGCGCGCTTCAGCCGCCTCGATCAGTCTTTTGGTCGAATAAAGTTTTGGTCCGCGAGAGAGTATTCCAATTTTCATTTTTTCAGTCCCTTTTGTGTTTTTAAAGCATGAACGACAGAAGTGTCGCGATGCCAAGAAAGGACATAAATCCTACTATGTCCGTAATGGTGGTTAAAATAATAGAAGATGAAGCTGCCGGATCTTGTCCTAAACGCTTTAAGACCATAGGCACCATTGCACCTGAAGTGCCAGCTATTGTCATCGAAATAACCATAGACATCGCCATAACAAGAGCAAGACCGAAACTCTGGCTCCAGAGATAAACACCAACGGCACAGACGACAGCGATGGCTATCCCATTCACAAAGCCCGCGCCGGCTTCTTTCCTCATAATCCTGAACCAGTGCCGCAAAGTCACCTCCCGCAAGGACAAGCCCCGCATGGTCACCGCCAAGGCTTGCGCACCCGTATTACCGGATTGCCCGGCAGCCACAGGGAGTAAAACGGCCAATGCTGTAAACTGAGCGATTGTATCTTCAAAAGCGCCAACAACAGCCGAGGCCAGAAACGCCGTCAGTAAGTTAATCTGTAACCACGGCAATCGTTTGCGCACGGCAAAAAAACTGCTGGAAAGCGCACGTTCTTCTTTACTCACACCAACCATGGTTTGCATGCTGGAGGCTAAATCTTCTTTTATGGCGCTAATGAGATCGGCTCTTTGCAACAACCCCACCAGACGATGATCCCCATCTACCACAGGAATAGTTTCAATGTTGTTTTGTTCAGCCATATGAATAGCGTCTTCTTTTGGATCAAGAGCATTCAGATATACCTTCACCGGCTCAGACAAAGCAGCAAGGATTTGTGATCCGTCTGCCAAAGCGAGCTTGTGAATATCAACCTGACCACAGAGCTGCATGGTGTCATCGAGAAGAAAAAGATGGTCAAGCGTTTTGGTCCCGTGACTTCTAAGCTGAGACAGCGCATCTTCAATGGTCACCTTCTTATTGAAGGCCGTAATTTTTGTGTCCATCAAGCGGCCCACTGATTCCGCCGGGAAAATAAGCAAATACCGCAGCTCTTTAGCTATGCCCTTGTCTAAAGCGGAAAGGTGTTTTCCCTGATCTTCCTCATTCATGCGGCTAAGAAGAGCGGCAGACATATTCGGGTCCAACGCCTCCAGAAATTTTGCGGCCCGTTCTTTATCAAAATAAGGAATAATGGCATCCGCGCTCCCCGGCGACAGGTAGTTCCATGCCGACATAGCGGCATGCATCGGCTGCGCCATCAATATTTCAGCCGCCTCCACAGGAAGAAGGGCTTCCAGTTTTCTGGCCGAGTCTCTCGGAAAGTTCAAAAGGAAAGCTGTGCCTAAAATATCTTCCGGCGTTTCGGTGGCCTCTGTCGTGGCTGCTTGAGATTGATTCATAACAGTTTCTCCTGTTTGTTCTTGGCCTTATCAAAGGTTCCAAATCCACCCGCCACATCAAACAACGCAAGAAGCGCTGTGCCATAGACTTCCCACAAGCCTGTTACGGCATCGCTGCCAGAGGGCTGTTTAATATGACCTAAAACCTGCTGCAAACCTTGGTGAAGGTCCGTATGCCGCAACACCCCAATTAGCTGCTTTTCTTTATTCACAACCGGAAGCGTATTTTTTGTTTCCCAGCCTTTATGATCTTGAACGGAAGACAGTGTTGCCCGAGCAGAAACTGTGGCGTTTTCTTCCTGCATAATGGCAGACACAGGTACGTCCGTGCTTTGACGCAATAGAGCCGATACATGAAGGCTGCCTTGAATTTGCGCATCCCGATTCACGACATAGACAATGCCGCCATGGGTATGCTGATCTGTGTTTTTAAACCTCTGCATCGCTTCACGGGACGTGCAATCATCCGGGAGCAGCATAATATCCGGTATCATCCATGCACCCACCATATCTTCTGCAAATCCTAGAAACAGACCAAGTAGGTTTCCGGCCTTGGTTGGTAATTTAGCCATCAGGGCTTTGCGCATCTTTTTCTCCGTGTAACGCAGAACAGATGCTGCTTTCCGGCCATTCATCGCCGACAAAAACGAAGCGGCAGTATCTTTATCCAAAAGAGAAACAATTCTAGCCGCGTATTGCGGCAGCATAAACGCCATCACTGGTCCGACAATGGTGTGTGGTACCTCACGTAAAAAATTCGTAACAATTTGCAAATCCATCTGCTCCAGAATTTCGGCAGCTTTTTCTGGCCGCGACTGCAAAAATGTCAGTGCCAGTATGTTGCTATTCGCCGTCATCTTATCCTCCCCCTTCGACAGAGGATGTCTCATCCTGGAAGAGTTTTGCCGGTACTATGCAGCGCCCCTTTTTTGTTTCCAGCACAATTGAGGTTTGCGTGATTTCAAGAATGCTGCCTTCCATACCGGAAATTTTAAGCGTTTCACCGATGCGGCAATGTTTTCGGGCAAATTGAGCACCTATAATATTGGCGACAAGCGGTTGCGCACCGAGGCCAAAAGCCAGACAAGCCCCAGCCAGCAAGATGCCCGCAATCACAGCAATCAGCATCGTTAGGAAGCCGACATTTATCCCCATCTGCTCTACGCCGATAATGACCGTTGTTAAGATCACGACAACCTGAAAAGACAGCGCCAGAATTTCTGCATTGGCCATACCTGCCCTGCCTGCAATTCTTTGAACCGCATCACGCGCACTTCCACCTGCAATAAAACCGGCAAGAATAATAAGAAACCCCATAATAAGATTGGGCAAATGCCGGATCAAGCTATCCATCCATCCGGCAAATAACTCCCAGCCCAGAAGATTTGAAGCTGCTGTGATGAAAAACAACAAAACTGACCAAAAAACGATCTTGCTCACAATAAAGGCATAGGATTTTTGCGGGATGCCTTTTCTCTGCCCCGCGCTCTTTGTAACCCTACCGAGCACGATATCAAAACCGCCCATTGCTTTGCTGGCAATCAGACGTAATATGCTTGCGACGATCCAACCCAAAAGTAACAACCCCACCGCACCAATAATCTGAGGCATGATTTCAATCATATGTTGGATAAAGTCTTCATATGTGCCGACAAGTGAAGCTTTCCATTCAAATGTACTGGGTTTTTCCATGCTCTATTCCTTTTGTCCTTTTATGGCTGGTTGGTCGGCCAATTGCTCATCAACCTCTTCTTTAGTAGAGATTGTTTCCCTCACCTTAATGCGCGTTATCTGGGCTCCATTTTTTTTCAACACCTGAAACATAAAATCTTCCATCTCAAATATGTCTTCCTCATCCGGTATACATTGTGCCAGCTCCATCACCAACCCAGCAAGTGTTGTCACCTCTTCGTCAGGAAAATTCCAGCCTAATTCTTTTTTGAGATCCCTGAGCGTGACATGTCCATCAATCTCATATGAGCCATTTTTCTTTTTCTTTATGGCGGTCCTGTCAGGTAGATCATGCTCATCCTCAATATCGCCCACAACTTCTTCAAGGATATCTTCCAGCGTAACAAGGCCCGAAAGCCCGCCGGACTCATCGACCACAAGTGCAAAGTGTCGCCTGTGTTTACGGAAGGCCTGCAGTTGGTTTTTCAGCGTATTTGTTTCCGGCACATACCATGGCTCTCTCACGATTGTTTTGATATCAAGATCATTAAGGTCACCCTCATGATTTTGCGTGGCTTTAAATAAATCCTTGGCGTGCAGGACACCGACAATCTTATCCGGTGATCCTTGCCACAAAGGTATGCGGGTATGACTACTATTGGCGACAAAAGCGGCAATTTTACGAACGGGATCATCAATGTTCGCGGTAGACATTTCACTGCGGTGAATCATAATTTGCTCGATATCTGTTGCTTCAAGATCGATAATGCCGCTTAGCATATTTTTATCGTCTTCCTCAACGTCGCCTTCCTCGTGATACATCGCAATAGCGCCGCGCAGGACTTCTGTGCCGCTCATGTCCTCTTGGGGGGAGGTGGTCAGCAAATTAAGCACCCAATTGACAACTTTATGAACCGCCATTGTGAAAGGTGAAAGAATTCTGGTTATGAAGACAAAAACAGGAGCAACAGCCAGAGCAACCTTTTCAGCATGGCGTACTGCATAGGTTTTAGGCAGAACTTCCGCAAACACCAGAACCAGAACGGTCATGATAGCCGTGGCATAAACAACGCCGCTTTGACCAAAAAGTTTAATGGCGAGCGCCGTTGCTATTGCTGATGCAGCGATATTAACAACGTTATTACCCAAAAGAATAGCGCCGATCAGTCGCTCTTTATCCTCACGCAATTTGCTCAGGATAATGGCCCTGCGGTTTCCTTCCATCTTAAGCTTGTATATTTTGGCTTTTGCCACGCTCGTTAAACCTGTTTCCGAGCCGGAAAAAAACGCCGACATTAAAATCAGCCCAAAGACCGTTAAGATCGGTATCAGTAGCGATCCTTCTTCCATAACTTATTCCTATCTCTTTTCCAAATTTTCGTTATCGTTGTATGCGCAAGACTTGAAAGTTTTAACATCTTCCATTGGCTTCAACCAATTGGCAGAAGAATAAATGACCAAATTCACAGTAGCATCGTCCTCTCGTAAATTTTTGTACTCAGCACGCCAAATAATACCGTTTGCTTCTGGAAACGAAGCTGAAGCCAATTGGTCTTCAAACAAACGCTCTAAAATACTATCCTCATCCATGCCATCAGCAAGAATACGCGTAACAAAAGCAGGCTCCGGTTTGCTAGAAAACAAAGCACGAGCTTGTGATTGATCTGTTTTTAACTCTAGATTAAGACGCATCATATCAGGCTTAACAAAAGTTTGCGGGAAAACCTTATGAAGCAAAACCGAAACAGCAAAAAGAGTTTTATGAAAATCAATATTCGAATACTCCTCCCACGGACGATCATCATCTTCTAGCAAACCTTGTGTAATGTTCTGCCTAACTCCGGCAGAAACACTCGCTTGCAGCTTATAAGCCAACACCGCATCCGCGGCATCCTCAGCCCCCAAATCTTGCAAAGCCATGAGCATCATTTCAAGAAGCTCCTCACCTTGCATGGCCTCCATGCCATCCACTTCAATAGCCAACAAAAGGGTATGATAATCCTGATCTTCCCAAGTGCCGGGCATATCATCTATCTTTTCTAACTTTTCGATAGAAACATCAAATTGATTGGGCATATTTGTTTTTCCTTTTAGAAGTTAAAGAATGGCAGTGTATACGCTCTAAATAAGGGGTTTCGAGTTAGGTCACTTTTTAGCGCGTGTTAAGGTTTTCAACATTTCAACGCTTTGCTCCTCGCCATATTGCTGGCGCATAAACACATAGGCTTGCTCAACCATATCAAGCGTCTTTGGCCATTCTTCTCCAAAACCAACACGAAAAGTTTCTGGCAAATCCAGTTTTTTTGACTTCCCTTCTTCTTGAAAAGTCATAATCATGCTTTGTTTTTTGGAAGCATTGGGTTCTATAAATCGTACATAATCAAAGCCATTCTTGGTCTGGCTTTGTGATGCTTCGATGCCTTGCGGCAGAAGGAAGGTCAAGTTATGAGCATAAATTCTATCGTACAAGTCATGCGAACGAGCCGTAAGATGCGTCTTGGCCTTTTCAGGCTCTTGGCTTTTGCTGTATGACAGCACATTGGTCAATACGGTCTGGTGATAAACACTCTCATCTACCGCAAATGCTGTGTTTTGAGCGCAACAAAGAAAAACACCTAGACATATAAAAAGCCGAATAATACTCATGCTTCGTTCTCCCGGGCCTTTTCTTTATAAATTTCTTCTGCTTCATTCTTCATGCGAGTGCCCTTTTTAATCATGGCATCGCCTTTATCCACTTTGCTCTCACCTTTGGACAATAGCTTTTCACCTCTTTGAATATCTTTGTTGCCATCTCTCACAAGCTGATTGCCGTCAGTAATAAGGTTTTCGCCTTTCATCCAATTTTTACCGATTTTAGCCGTTTCTGAACTTTCAGATTGTATTTTTTCTCCAAAGCTTAGTTCTTTTGGTTGAGGGGAACATGCTGAAACGATAAGTGTTACGATGAAAAGTGGTGTTAAAAACATTCTATTGTTCATTGTGCATATCCTTTGATTTTTAAAAAATATCTGGTGGTATTACACCACCAGCGAGCTGTAGGGAATGGGAATTAATCGTTGTAGTTATACTGTTCTTGATGCTTACCTCTTACAGATTCAGCATAAGCTCTCTTCCATTCATATAGATCAATCACATCATCTTTTTTCACATTCACTTTGAGAAAAGTCATGCCAAGGAAATCAAGCGGCGTAAGTCCATCTTCGTCTTTATCGAACTTAACAAGCTGTGATCTGTGCAAAAACTCTTCCTCGTTGATAGTCGTTTTTGTGGGATGGTCCAGAGATTTGTATTCAATGGTTTCGGTTGTCTTTCTTTGCATTGGCGCAAGCGTGATCAAACCTACTTTTTTCATTTCCCGATTATCAATAACGCCGTTGTGATCCCGATCAAAAACCTTAAAGAGCTTTTCTCCAACCTCTTCTTGGGTAAGCCTGCCATCGTCATTCAGATCAAATTCCATCAAATTGATAGACTTTTTGTTTGGCGTTGCCTTAGGCGTAACCTCTTCACGAACATGCACTTTTTTTGCATCAGGTTCGCCCCGCATTATCATATCGGCTCTTTCTTGCAGCTTGTCTTCACCTGCATAGGCTTGTGTAACGGGCAAGGCTAAAATTGCTAATAAAGTCAGTGTTAAATATGTCTTGTTCATCTCAATTCTCCTTTTCAAAACTTCTCGTATGAAAGGAAGCATCTAGCATTTTTATCAATGAGTAAAACGGATAATACTCACTAATAAGATGAGTTTTTCTCATGTTTGTGCTTTAATAATGTGTAGAAAATATTGAGGAAAACCGCCGTGGATATAACACTCATCAGAACGTTCCTAGAAGTCGTGGCAACGGGAAACTTCGCCGCCGCCGCCGAGCGTGTTTTCGTTTCACAGTCTGCTGTGAGCTTGCGGATTAAATCTCTGGAAGAGCATTTGGGACGGCGTGTATTCCTGCGCAGTAAAACGGGCGTGACCTTAACCCCTGCGGGTGAGCAATTCATGCGCTATGCTCGTACGTTTCTGCAAATTTGGGAAGAAGCGAAGCAGCAGGTCGCCGTGCCGGAAGGCTATAAGGATGTCTTGGTGATTGCTGGTGAATATGGGCTGTGGAACCGTTTTCTCATTCGCGCTCTTCCCTTGATGGAGAAGAAAATGCCGGAAGTAGCGTTTAGGGCAGAAGTGGCAAGACCAGATCGCCTAGCCCGCCAAATGTCCGAAGGCACAGTGGATTTATCAGTTCTTTATACGCCGCAGCTCAGACCGGGTATTGAGGTTGAATTTCTTTTTGATGACAAACTCATCATGGTGTCCTCATCAGAAGAAACGAAAGAGATTGATGAAAACTATGTTTATGTGGATTGGGGGGAGGAATTTAGCGCCCATCACGCAACAAACTTCCCTGATTATCGTCATCCGCGCATGACCTTTGATATCGGACCGGCCACTATTAATTATATTATAAATACGGGCGGCAGCGCTTATATGCCGGAACGTCTGGTAGAGCCCTTCATCACGGACAGTAAATTATTCAAGGTGCCAAAAGCACCAAGCTTTGCATTTCCTGTACATGCCGCATGGCGAGTTCAAACCAATAATGAATTACTCGAACAAGCCCTTAAATGCATTAAATCAACAATCAAAAAGGTTCTTTCAGGAAATTTACCTCCGCCTTTTTGGGTATAATAAATAAGCTGGTGGCTGGATTCGAACCTGCGTATAGCGCTCATTAAAATGAAGCCAGCCTAAATCCTGTTAGGATAAAGCGGAGAGATGGGTTGCTACACTGGCTTTAAGGCTGACCAGATCATAGCCGCCCTCCAGAGCGGAGATAACTTTACCGCCACAATGGCGGTTGGCCAGTCCCACGAGCTTCTCAGTGACCCATTTGTAATCATCTTCCGTCAGATTTATTTGTGCCAGAGGGTCGTCTCGGTGGGCATCAAACCCAGCGGAAATCATGATGAGATCAGGCTTGAAGGAATCCATGTGAGTTAAAATATCTTCCCATGCGGCACGAAATTCCTGAGAGCCAGTTTGTGCGGCAAGCGATCTGTTAATAATACGAGCGGCAAGGTCCGGCTCTGGAATATTTATTTCAGGAGCTCGTGATCCTGAATATAGTGGCCATTGATGTGTAGAAGCAAAAAAAATACCTTTGTGAAGACGGGATATTTCATCTGTTCCGTTTCCATGGTGTACATCGAAATCAGCTATGGCGACACGCTTTACTTTTGTCAGGGCGTGCAACGCTCCGATAGATATATTGTTTAAAATACAAAACCCTTCAGATGTATTCACTCCCGCATGATGGCCTGGTGGGCGTATGGCGCAGAAAGCGCGAGCGCAGGTATGGGACAGCACATCATCAACCGCCTGACACACCGCACCAGCTGCATAAAGAGCGGCATCCCATGAGCCGGGAGAGATTGTTGTCTCCGGCACGAAATCAGTATGGCCATGATCTGGGATAGCATCCTGTATGGCCATGAGGTGGTCTTCCGGATGGACAAGTGTTAGCTCTTCCCACGCCGCTTTCCGCGCGGGGATCGTTTTTAGATTCATCTCATCGAAAAGTTCCAATAAAACCTCAAGCCGTGCTACGCACTCCGGATGACCGGGGCCGGTATCATGTTTTAGGCAAGCGGGGTGAGTGTAGATGTTTATCTTATTCATGAAAATAATGTACTACAAAGATATATTGTCCTCAATCTTTCTCTATGGAATTCAAAAAACGATAAAAAAACCTACAGGCCAAAGTGGACGAAATGGCAGCCGCCACCAACAAAACGCCGATGAATTAACATGTATATAGGCTATTCGCTTATCTGAATTTTTGATTTTATCAAGGCAATATTTGAAGAACTAACATCATATTGATTGGCCAATTCTTCCCATTGCTGTAATGCAGCTTGCGTTTGGCTTATAATTTCATCAATACGCTCATTGCTCAGCTTGGCCTCTTGACCCAGTTTACGCAAATGCTGAACTGTAGGCTCCCGCCCCTCCCCCATGACCATTGTGCTTTGCTCGCCGCGCGGCCCGGAAGAAAACGTAAGGTCATAAGCCGGTGAGAGTACCCACTGCCCTGCTTCATCCATCAAATAGCTAAAGTTTTTAGAATGATCATCGCGGTTATGGGCCAGAACATTAAAAACGGCCAGCTGATACATTTTTTCAACCTCTCGTACATCGCGTGTCAATGAACTGGTAAGCGCTATTAAATCTTCATAATCAAGGGATGGCGTGCGGTAATCAGAGTGCAGCAAACCGCAAGCAGTATGCATGTGCAGCCTGTTTTTGCCGTCGCGGTCAAAGCGTTTAATTGCAAAATATCCTGCGCCATGCCGCGCATCAAAAAGATGAACCTGCGGCATATGAATGCCGGCATCTTTGGCCATAAGCGCATAAACATACTCAATCGCGCCCGCATCGATGCCATCTTGTGCATTCGGGAATTTGACCATCCACGGCTCATAGCCTTTGGGCAGATCATTCACCCCATGAACAAGATGTTCAAAATTTGCATCAACGCCAATCAAT
>JAJFGV010000097.1 GCA_021775965.1 Alphaproteobacteria bacterium | reverse complement strand
TTTGTATCATGTGTTATTTTGGTGTTGTCACGTGTCATAAAGAGAACCTATAAATATTTGATTTATTTAGAAAGTCTTATAATTCAATGCCCCTCCAAAAGACGTTTAAAGATTATTATAAGATCGTTAGAATACGAGGTAACTCATTGTTTTGTAGGAATAGTAATTTTAGTGCGTGGTGAATTTTTGACGGCTTTCCGAAGGTGTTCAATGTTCAAATGGGCGTAACGCTCAACCTGGGTCAAAGTTTTATGCCCCAACAACTTTGCCAGAATATACAGATCGCCTCCGTTAATGATATAATATGAAGCGAATGTGTGCCTCAGATGGTGAAACGTGTACTCCATCCCGAAACTTTGGCAAATCCGGGTGAACACGTTGGTGACATGATTGGTTGTGTACGGCTTTCCGTCCTTCTTTGAGAAAACATAATCAGAATGAAGCCGCCGCATTTTATTGATCTCCCGCAATCGGTCCACAACTTCCTCGATCAAGGGTAACGATATTGTCCTTCGCCCTTTCATCCTCTCTGCGCGGATCGTGATTGATGCCTTTTCACGTTCAGCTAAATTTAATTGCGACCAGGTAAGCAAAGCGATGTTGCCAACTCTTAGACCTGTATGGCGTCCGATAAACACCATCTCATTAAACGCGGGGAAAAAATCGCTACCGCCCATGTAAATCTGTTCCAACTCCGCATCTAATATGATCGGCTCTTTTTTCTCAGCTTCCCTGACCTTTTCGAAACGCATAGGGTTTGCCGCAGTCAACTCTTGGGCTACAGCCCAATTCAAAATAGCCCTCAACCTCCCAAGCTTTAAATTTATCGTGGACCCCTTAATGTTCCTTGACCTCTGTTTTGCGATAAACTTATTCACCATGCTTTTTGTCAGGGCGATCACGGGGGTACCCCCGAAGTGAGGCATAAAATCTGCCCGGATATCCCAATCGTGGCTTTTCCACGTACTCTCTGCCCATTCGTATTTTTTCATCTCAAGGTACATTTCGAAAATTTCCCGGCAATCGATTTCCCGATTACCAACCTCCGCCAGCCCCTTCCATTGTCTACGAATTTTTTCGTACAAATCATCATGAAACTCCTGCGCTTTAGATCGCTTGGATTGCCCTGTTGACCCACGGTAACGCCTACCTTTATGGTGGAAGTCGTAACCGTAAAATTTCCCGCGTTTGTGAATCATAGCGGCCCCCTCTATGTTTTTATGGATTAGGCCATTCTACGGTTCTTTTTCATCCAAGCCAGTATTTCCTTTTTATCAAACCGTTTTTCTTTTTTGTTTATAGGCAAATACGGAAGCCCCTGGTGGGTATAAAGCCTTCGGAGCTGGCGAATATTTTTCAACTGCAACCACTCGACTACCTGCTTATCTGTCATTAAATCATCCATATTCGTCTTTTTGACGGTTGGATTCTGATTTCAGCAATTGGCTTCTCCAGCGTTCCAAAAATTGCTAGAATTGTGGCCCTGAGAAGACCTCCATATTTCCGCGCATCCATTTGGTTAAACTCTGAAATTGTCCCAGTTATACGGTCTTTCTTCCCGTAACCTTTTGACAAAATGACATCCCGTCCAACCCGGCAAGTTTTTTCGTTCCACCGGGGACCATAGAGCCTGTACTCTGTGTTTTTATCACCACACTTAAACTGCTCGTAATATTCAGATTTCAGTGCAATGAATAATGGTTTTTCTTTATCCATCCTCATACCTCCTTTTTTTTACGGTTGCTTCCAATAGAAGCAAGCCTTTGATCTTAATTTGATATCCGTTGCTTTATGGCCTGGCGTATGGGTTTTTGCATGAGTTATTACAGCGCAATAAATTTAGTTCCTGCGGTCTTCAATCGGGTCGCCATCCAGCACAACCTCCATTGCTGTCATTTCCTTGGCGCTTTCAATCGCGATCATTAGCCTTGTTTCGTTATCTATGGCATTTTCCACCCTCCGGCTATAAGACCACCCGGCTCCTAAGATTAGCCCGGCATTGAAGGCGATAATCGTTGTCAATAAAATCGTCATTAGCTCCCCTTTTCCAAAAGTTACCCCGCATAGATTAAGCCGACGGTTCATATTTCATACTCATACTCCAACCCCTCAAGATGCTTCCATATATCGTGGAATGTCATTCTTTGCTTATGAGAATACTGGAGCTTATTGTCATTTAACGGCCCGCCAATGCAGTAAATTTCCATGTGGATATTGTCACGAGCCTTCTTGAAATCGCTAAGAAGATTCCTTAAAACTATAATCTCACGCGCCTGTTGAGCGATGATCTCGTTATCGTTCATGAACCCCGCCTCCCTTCTTTGTCCTGGTAAAGTTACCCCGCCCCGGATACTGGATTCGGCTCCTCCCTGTGTGGATGCGCAACACCCCAAGGACATGGATCATCAGGCGGTCCCCCGATGATCTGCGGGGTTTCAGGTCAGCCCGAACCTGCTCTCCTTCCCCAAGGTACTGCCAGCAGGACGGGCGTTATTTCCCCCTTGCGCTGGACCGTCCTTCATGGACGGGCAAAATTTTCCAGCATCGCGCAACTCAATAAGACGCGACAACTCCGTAGAGAGATAGCAAGGGGTTGAATAAGTTGCCCGGCTGTGGATGGTGCGCTCCATTGAGACTCACACATCTACTTTTGGCCAGTTGCAATGGCCATCCACACCGCTATCAAGTTGGTTTTTTACGATGCACACATTATCCCTCGATCCATCACTCTAGGGCCTATCAAGCGGTTGCCGGGTTGGAATTAAAAAGGTATTTCGTCCGCGTCGGCTTGATCTTTTTTGCTTAAAAACTGCACGCTACTTGCCACCACTTCCAGCTTGTTGCGTTTCTGGCCGTCCGATTCCCAGGATTGGTAATTCAGCCGTCCCTCGATGAATACCGGACTGCCTTTATGCAGATATTCCGCACAATTTTCCGCCTGTTTCGCCCAACAAACTATGTCCACGAAACAGACTTCTTCTTTCCACTCGTCACCCGCTTTGAACTTGCGGTTGACCGCGAGTCCGAACTTGCAAACAGCCGCGCTGGATGCTGTGTATGCAAGCTCAGGATCACGTGACAATCGCCCGAGCAATAAAACTTTATTGAAATTCATAGTTATCCCTTCGCCTTTCTTCTAGCCCAATCTTCCTTGGCTCGAATACTTAATATTTTCCGAGTTGCCTCGCTTATAATTTTCCCTTTACCGTTTTTGCTCATCCTCGCTTTCGACTCCCCCGTGTGCTTCTTCCCCTTCATTCCCGTGTTTCTGCCCTCACGCCAGCCTAATTTTCGCGCTTTGCTCAATAGCTCCCTAGTCTTCACTGTGATTTTTTTGCCAGTCCTGTGAAGGCTCTGGTGGTCTCCAATTGTCATTACCTGGAGGTTGTGGAAATTATTGTTCGATCGGTTCTCATCAATATGGTGAACAACCTCACTGCTATTAAGTTTTCTCCATAAATAGCGTTCCATCGAATAGCGATGCTCCCCCATCCACCCATCGATCGTTTTTATCTGCACATACCCATTGGGTAGTTTTCGTCTCGATCCTATCGGGCGTGATACCGCTACCATCAATTTTCCCCCCTCTTAATAACATTCCATCGCCCAAACTTTTTCCCAGCCAAGTCAATATATTTCACTTTTATTCGCACTTTCTAACCGCCGTTTGTATTTCCTTAAACTCAAATCCCGGTATTTTGATATTGCCTTTATTGGCTCGAATCACCCGCATGGCCTTAGCCTCGTCAACAATCAGGTAATCACTTTCGACTTTAGCTTTGTCCACGCTTACAATCTCCCAGTCTGTTTTAAACTTGGTTTTTGTCATCAACTCCCGCTCGACCACTTGCGGAGCCTCGACCGGGGCTGTTTTCAGTTCCCGAAGTGCCGTAGCAACCTCTTTCTGACCGTCCGCTTCCGCCCGTTTCGCTTCCGCTTCGCATTCAGCCTCATGGTCGGCTTTGGCCTGTTCGTCAAGGAGGCGTTGCTTCTCGGCAATCTCAAGCCGCCTCTGGTGTTGGTAGTTTGCCAGCTTCCGCGCAAGAATCTTTGATCCTTGATCTGCGGGTTCATAATACTTTTTCCGCGCCGCCGTAGCCGCTTTATGCGTCTGGTGAGCCAGGGCAATAATCGGCTTGTGGTGCAGGTCGATCTCCTTCATCAACATTTTGCATTCGACAATCGTTTGATCTGCCTTCTTGCAATCGTCATCATCTACGAACTCGAAGGCTTCACAGTATTCCAGTATTTCGACAGCCCGTTTCTCGACTGTCCGCTCTCCGCTTTGTATGGGCAAGGTATTCAAGCGCTCACCTCCTTTCCATTATTCGCTATTTCCTGAGCCAAATATTCAAGCCCTTTAAAGTGATGTTCAAATTGACGCGCCGGGATATCGTCAACCGTTTTAATGTCATGCTCTTTAAGCATTTCCTTGGCTTTTGCGGTTGGGATTTTCAGCCGGGAACACTCTTTCCTGAAATCCGTTGCCTGGACTCGCGTGATTAATTCACCTTTCCTAGGCGGGTCAATAGGAATATCGTCTTGCGGAGGTATCGGCTCAGATAGATCGGCTTTCTCCTTTTCCGTTTGGATTTTGGTTTTTATTACCTCATCACCCTTCTTGTCTCCACCGCCCTGATCCTCATCCGCGTCAATATCAACCTGATATACTCCGGCTTGCGCTGAAAGGAGGTATCGTCTCGCGTAACTGATTGCCGCCCCTAATCCCTGCATATCGTTTTTAACAGGCTTCACAGGCATACGGCTATCAATCCACTGGCCGCTTTTGTGCATCATCATCGACACCACAAACACATTTCCGTCCTTGTCTGATCTCACGTTCTGTATCACGCTCAATCCATTCTCAGAAAGTGGCTCCCTCGCCGCGTTCCACACGCTTGCAAGGTCGGCATAATTCTTTTTATAAAATGGGTTCTCTTCGTCCTTTTTTGCCCCGGCCATAGCCCCCTGCGCTTTTGCAAGAGCCTCGGCCAGTTCGTTAATTTGTTCGCTTTGCATAATCATCTACTCCCCTGTTGTCATTAGCCCCAAGCCCGGCGCGGCGTTGCACCGCACCAGACCGGGGATGGGGTCCACTATGGACCCGGTTAATTGCACTCCACTAAATCGGAGTTTTTTTACACCATTGGCGGGGTCGTATTCGTCGGGGCTGTCGTTGTCAAGCTCCTGACGCATCCGGTCAACTTTATCCGGTAGCGATATCCCCGCCGGGTCTTCGCCAAAACCCTCAAACGCGGTGTTGCAGTTTATATCCAGCAAGTCGTAAAGCAGGGTTTCCGCGTCTATGCATTTCATTTTTTCAATTTCAAAAATCACCCCGTCAAGAATAACCGCATCCTCAACAGGATCGTCCCCGGTCACCAAAAACCGATCAACCTCATGGTTGATTATTTTCTGCATCGCTTTTAAGCGGATTCGTATCGTGTGTTTTAATTCGATTTCGTTCATGCCTGTTGTGGTCGTCATCACTCCCCGCCTTTCCGCTCACACCATATTCCCGCCACCAGACACGCGGCCCCGAACACCACGCAAGCCGCCATTGACAGTTCCATCAGTATTCCAGTCATCGTTTCCATCACACAGCCTCCCTTTCCTTCTCTGCGCATTCTTTAATAAAATCCATAGCGTCCTCATCGCTTGCTGTCCAATTTGGCACTTGCCAGTCAAGGCCAAGTGCGGACATCGTCACGATGATAGCCCCAGCCGCACTGGGACCGATTTTATCTTCAAGTTCTTCACCAGCTTTACCCGCCGCTGTTATCGCCCACCCAGCCATGCAATGTGTTGTCTTGCAGTCTTCATCGTGCCAAGTCCTCATGCTCAGCTTGCCGCTTTTGCTTTCAATCTGATTTAGCATCCAGCTAAACAGTTTCGGGACAATCAGATCATTACGTCCTAAATAATCATGCTTGCAGTTTTTTAGGTTGGCCCTGTTGAGGTAGGCCCTGTAGAGGTAGGCCCCGTTGAGGTAGGCATCGCTGAGGTAGGCATCGCTGAGGTCGGCATCGCTGAGGTCAAGGAAATAATCAGGGTTCTTTTTTCTGAAATCATTCCATGCCGGGATATTTGTTTTTAGTAGATGGATTTGCTCGTCTTTAGATATCATTTCAATTTTCCCTTTCATTGCCCCGCCGCACCGCGAAAGGAGGAAACGCGGATTGGCGGGGGTTCCCTGCCACCAGGCAGAGGGAGGATTTATATAACTCCAGTCAGCCAAAGCCCGTAACAGGCCGCGCCCATCGCCACCCAAGTGACACCGGCAATGAGCAGATGCTCCCCTGCTGAGCACTCCATCATTTGCACCTTTCCGGTATCTGCCCGAATCTTCCTTCTGCCTCGCTATCCTGGCCGTTCATCGCATTGGCGCAAGCCAGCGAACAGACGCGCTTCACGTTGCCGATGCAATCGTGCAAACCTTCTTCCTCCTCATATTTCTTATGGCAGTAGTCGCAGATGACCATCTGAGGTTTGCGTTTGCTTGGCCGGAAATCGTATTTATAGAGATTCATATTCCCCTTACCTGAAAAAGAAAACGGTCTCCCCCAGCACCACCTGAGAGAGACCGCACAAAAAAACCGTTCGGAGAGGATGCCGGAAATGACTCGGCAAGAACCAAACGGTCTTTCAAGATATTTAGCAATGTGTTATACTTCGTCATTTCTATTATTCCTCTTTTGACCCGTGGTGCGGTGCAACATCACCCTTTATCCGAGTGGTGAAAATTAATATACGCAAATGGTTTGCTTGTGTCAATACTTTTGATTATTTTATTTTTGATAAACTGAACGGAAGATCAGTTAAGGCAAGGAAAACAGCAGGTTATACGCAGTAAAAATTAGCGGAAATACTTGGAATTGCCGAATCTACTATGAATTATTGGGAGACCGGCAAGCGAAAAATAGACGCTGACAGTGTGGCTGGAATTGCCAAAATAACCAATTGCAACCCGGCATGGCTCTTGACAGGCGAAGGTGATCCGTCCTATACTCCGGGGCGATCAAAAAGCGAAAATGAGTCAACCATTATCAATTCCGGGGCTGTGGAGGTGAAATTGAAAGATAAGGACGAACTGATTGAGGTGTGGAGGGAAAGGGCAAAAATAGCCGAGGCGCGACTTAGCAAATACGAGGATAAGCTAGGCAACCCGCTGGACACCGACGGCGAAAACAAAAAAAACGTTCCGGGTAAGAAAGGGGGCGATACATACCAGCAACCCCGCAAAGGCACTGGTCCGCCGCATATTCTGCAAACCCTGCGGAAAAGAAGTTGCTGTTTTTCACAAATGCAAAAAGTTTGGGTAGACAGCCCTCAGTTTAGCGCTATACCGCTCTTCCCTTGAATCTCAAAATATAGTATTGTTCCGAAAACAAGGACCGTTATTATTGAGGTAATTATAATTAATTTAATAGTGGACATAATTTTTTTCCCTTTCAATGCTGCGGCGGAGGTGGATTGCTGGCAAGGTAGTCCCATATTTTCCAGAACAGCCCCACAGCGCCGGTCATGGCAACGCCCCATAAATAGTTTATCTTTTTAACGATCCCGGAAGTCCCGTCCCGGCCTGTAAGCATGACTTCATGCTTCTCCGAAAGGTCAAGGGCCTTGGTCACATCGGAGGCCACCCCCGTCCTACCTTCCGGGCCAAACATCGTCTTTTTGATCTCGGCAATGTCCTCATGAATAGGCTCAAGTTGAGCTTTTAAAACTTTTTCAATCTTCTCCAGCGTCAAATCACTCATCCGGTCCGCTCCCATTAGCTACCTGCGTTTCTCTAAAAAAATCCTCGTTTGATCTGAAACTTCCCTTCCTCAGCCGCCTGCCCCGTACCTGTTGATTCGTAGCGGTATAAATAATCACCATTCACGGACGGGGACACATCAACGTGATAATTCCCAACCGAGTCTTTCACAAGCTCCGCATCGGTTCCAAAAACATAAGTGGTGACAGCCCCACTGGGATCGCGGATTTTAAAGGTCACCGTGGCGGGGTCGATGGCCGCGCCATTTCTGTCGGTGAATACGGCGGTCAAGACCACCAAATCGCCTTTGTCATAGGATTTCACAGGCATCAAACCACCTCCTCAGTAATCTTAATCTTATAAGCGACGAAATCTGTCAAGGTGCATTGGTTATCCAGTGATTCAGTGATCTTAATTTTATTACCGACGGCATCAAAGACGACCAGCTTCGCTCCCTCTGGGACCAGGATGACCCCGATAATAACTACCGGGTCTATTTTTCCAGCAAGAGCGAAAGCAGAAACCGGGACAATACTCAAACCGCTAAATACAAGGGAAGGATCGAGCTTACCCGCCAACACACTGGCTGACAACGGTGATACCGAAAGCGACCCTAAATTTACAAAGGGATCGGTTTTTGAAGAGGTGGAAAATCCAAAACCGGGGACAATATTGACCGGCCCTAAAACGACAGATGGATTGAGCTTTCCAGCAAGAACTGATCCAGCGCCGGGAATAAAGGCAAGCGAACTTAAAACGATTGCAGGATCGACCTTGCCAGAGGCAACCAATCCTGCGACTGGGGAAACAATCAACCCGCCGCCGATAACGCCTGGGTCTATTTTCCCGGCAAGAGCGAAAGTTGGGATCGGGACAATACTCAAACCGCCCAACACAATAGAAGGGGCTGATATACCGGCGATCACACTACCAAAACCTGCATCAACAGATATCCCTCCCAACACAACGGAAGGATCCACCTTCCCCGCTAGCACACTGACGGCCAACGGCGCTACCGCAAGCGATCCCAGAATGATTGAGGGATCAGCTTTTAAAGAGACGACAAACCCTGGACTGGGAACAATATTGACCGACCCTAAAACGATATTTGGATCCAGCCTGCCACAAACAACCGACTTTGCGGCTGGAGAGATAAGCAACCCACCGCCGCCAATAACACTAGGGTCTAATTTTCCAACAAGAGCAAAGGCCGGGCTTGGAACAATATTCAAAGCACCCAATACAACGGAAGGAGTCACGATATCAGCAACGACACCACCGAAACCTGCGTCAACCGATATCCCTTCCAAAACAACAGAAGGGTCGACCTTTCCAATTAACACACTGGCGTCCAAGGGTGCTATCGAAAGCGCTCCCAGAATTATAGAAGGATCAACCTTTCCAGTCAACACGCTGGCAAAAGCAGGGGCAATGGAAAGAGGTCCTAGAACAATCAAAGGTTCCACTTTTCCCGCGACAGCGTTAGCAAATGCTGGCGTAAGATTTATTGCTCCCAATCGAACCGCAGGTTCCACCTTGCCCACAACGGCCAAGCCCTTAGCTGGGGTGATACTCACTCCCCCCAGAACCACGGAAGGATTGACTTTAGCGGCTACCGCCGTCGCAGACGCCGGTGTGAAAGTGACTCCTGTTGGAACCGGAAGTGGCTGTACCGCTATTCCCCAACCTAAACCACCAGCATAACTAGGATCCGAATACAGTGTCCCCCAGCCTGTGCCTACTATGTATCTTATGACTGAGTTGGAGACAGAGGAAGCCGTTCCGTAATGCCCTATGGCAACATCAACATCCCCTGGGACAAACCGAACTCCATGCGCTGTTCCAGTGATAGTACCCACAGGAGCCGTATAAGGCGAACCCCATGCAGTACCTGACCACGGATAAGCTCCAACCCTTTTAGCCCCATAAAACCCAACAACTACATCCGCACCTGTTGAGTCGAAAGCAACGCTGTACGCTTCGTCATTGGGGAGGATACCCGGGTCGGAATACTCAGTGCCAAACCCAGTCCCAACCGTATAGGCGTACATTGAAAGGTAAGGAGAGGGTATTTGTGCAACCGCAACATCCGTACCGTCTGGGGAGAAAGTTGACTGCTGAACTACGCCAGCCGCTGCGGATGGATCGGTCAATCTCGTACCAAATCCTGAACCCGTAAAAGGGAAGGCCGCAAGGTATGGTGACGCACTAAAAGAAAAAACAGCATCCGCGCTTGACGGGTCTATCGCTACCCCAAGGCCTGACCCTTCGAGAGCTGATGAAGTATATTGTGTTCCAAACCCACTCCCTGACCACGGGTACATAGCCGTAAATGGTGTGCCTGCACCCGTGAAGATGACCGTTGAGCCATCAGGCGACCACATAACGCCATAGCCAATTCCAGCAAGCGCAGTGGGGGCCGTATACTTTGTCCCAAATCCACTTGTTGAATAGGGATAAGCAGAGGCGTACGGGGAAGTATCGTGAGCAACCGCAATATTTGCTCCATCTGGGCTAAAATACACATCATTACCATTACCAGAAAGAGCTATCCCAGGGTCACTGTGTTGTGTCCCCCATCCAGAACCCCCATCTCCAGTAAAAGGCCAAGCGGATAGGTAAGGAGAATCATCATGTGCGAGAACTATCTCAGACACTACGGATTCCTAAACGGGCATTTTCTTCTTTATCTCGTTTAACTTTTGCCGCCGCCAGTGCCGCAACTCTTCGCCCTACCGGGATTGATGCAACCGCTTTGCTGTGGTATCCCTCAACCCGGCCACGCTCCAATTCAGCCGATTTCTGGTTGATAAAAAGAGTATCGCGAAGGGTGTATTGCTGGGCTTGATCAAGGTCTGCTTGGCTTTTAGCAAGAGCTATGATCTCATCTC
This sequence comes from Alphaproteobacteria bacterium, assembly GCA_021775965.1. Classification (GTDB taxonomy): domain Bacteria; phylum Pseudomonadota; class Alphaproteobacteria; order Micavibrionales; family Micavibrionaceae; genus UBA5701. The sequence continues at coordinate 1,679 of JAJFGV010000097.1, read as the reverse complement.
GCTTTTTGCCTTTGAGATAATCAATACCAGCAGGCCACGGTCCAGATGGAAGGTCAAGCAGAATATCGGCTTGCCTTTGCGCTTGTAACGCAAATTGAAAGTGCTGGACCTCGAAACTATGAATTTCAGCCGCGATCATCTCATCCTGCTGTTCTAGTGTCATGCTTATATAGTTTATTGGCATAATTAATCCTATTTTGGTTTTCTTAATTTTCAACAATTACCAGGCCGAGGGGCCAGTGTTTGCAGTCGGCTCCTTTTTTCTATCCATCGCTGTGCAGTTGAGCTTTTAGGAGCAGTCTTTTTTTCTTGAGCGGCTCCCAGTATTTTGATCTGAAATCAACCATATGCTCGCTTTCACCAGGGTTTGGCCCTTCCGGGAAATTAGTAAAACGCCATTTTCGGTCTTCAGGCTTTTTATGCTTTTCAGAAAAGTTAAAAGTGAGTCCCGGCCCGACCAATTCCAATATGTGCTGGATGACACATTTTTGAGCGATTCCGAGAGACGTTTGCGTCGGCTCCATTTCCAGCTCTGCAAGAAAAGCAGGATAAGCCAGATCAGGATCGATCAGAATAGCATTATCGCCTTCCCGTATGCCACGAACCCAGGCGGGCATTTTTTCACCCCTAAAAATAATTTCTTTCATAACAATCCCTTTCGTTTTTTTAAACTTCGTTCAATCGAAATTCCGCGTTCTGAATCGTCAAAGCCTGCCCAACCGATACCACCCTGTCAGAAACGAGGTCCCAATAATTCAAAACTTCCCGGCTGCCGGGAGTGACGTTGTTGTCCAGCAAAACCAAATACCTCGCTCCGCTTCCAGAGAGAGGCAGGTTGCCAGTAGCGGCGGTCCAGACAAGATCCCTGACCTGGACATAAGCGCGGTCGTTAACGTCATCCTCAACCAGGGCGTCAAAGTCCGTGGCGTTGCCGGTCAAGGCAATACCTCCCGCCGTGTATCCGTTTCCGGCGGCGATCTCGGTGAGTTCGCTGAAGGCATTGATGTCCGGGCCGGGTGCGACTGCAGAGGTGATCAGGACCGCGTTAAACACGTCCGCGCCTCTGTAAAACTTTTCTAAAATTCTAAATTTTCCTTTGTTCGTTAAACCCGCCATATTTCACCACCTTTTTTAAAAATGTTTTAATTCCCTATTAAAACCTAAATCAACCATCGATGATCGCTTGAGAATTCGTTTTAACGGCGATGCCGTCAGCGGCGATATCGTCCACCACCGTTCCAAAATTAACGATGGAATATTCCGTGCTGGCCACAGGAGTCGTCACAATTTTATGAAACAAAAGAATCAACCAATATTTATTCGTCCGGGCGGCATCCACCGCATTAGCGATAGCCGTGGTCGTGGTTGTGTTCAGCACATTAAAAACTCGCAGTCGGTGCCAATCGGCGGGCGGGAAAGTTTCCGCCTTCACGCCGATGGTTCTTGTCGTTCGGAAATACCGACGGAACAACGCCATAAGGTTTTCGTTCAGCGCTCCATTGGGGATGGCAAAATGATCGGAACCGCGATTGAATCCGTTATCGATCAACCACTGTTTTTCGGATCGAACGAGCGATTCCGCTTCGGTCAAGCTCACGGTGGTTAAATCGGTCTCATGATGCGCGGCAATTTCCCAACGGTGCAGATTTTCCAATTCATGTAGCTGAGCCAGCGTCATA
>JAJFGV010000096.1 GCA_021775965.1 Alphaproteobacteria bacterium | reverse complement strand
GATGCGAAACGAAGGCGGCGGAGCCAGGATCCAGCTGGTCGACGCGGCGGCGCGAGCTGACAAACAAGCCCGCGACCAGCACGAAGGCACGACCCCGAACGGGCGCCGCTTCTTCTCCCTGGCCAAACACGACATCGAGCGTGGCGACAAGGATGCGGCCATTCGAAACGTGAAGATGGCGATGACCTTCGAGCCGAAGAACGCCCACTTCAAGGCGATGCTGACGGAACTCCGCGGATCCTAGAGCGCGGCGCCGAGAGGAACGTCGCCGTGTTGTACGGAACGTTCTGATTCGCATACGTTCCGGGCGGAATCCTGCGAAGCTACGATCGGATCGGGGACTCCTCCTAGGGCACATTCATCCATGCCTGGCCGGTTCAGCAGCTGATTCTCACGAACAGTCCCGGCATGGCTCCGCTGGGGATCTCGGCGGAGGCCCGTTCTTCGCTCGACGAGTCACCTCGTGCTGGAGGGGTCCGCTGAATCTTTCTTGGCGAGGTCGGCGGCGATGGTCCGCCACAGAGCGAGGGATTCGCGGGTTGGCTCGAACCCGTTGCGTTGGAAGTCCCGGTTCGCGGAGTGCTTGGCGATCACGAGCTTGCTGTCTGGATCGACGTAGATCATCTGGTTGTAGACGCCGAGCGCCATGAAGTCGCCCTTCCAATCCGCGGGGAGCCACCACTGGTAGCCGTAGCCCATCGTGTTGTCGGTCCCGGGCTTCGGACCGGGCATCAGGTGCGGGGCGTCCGGGGTGGTCGACGCGGCCACCCAATCGGAGGGCACGATCTGCCTGCCGTTCCAACGACCCCGATGGAGGAAGAGCCGGCCGAACCGGGCAAAGTCGCGAAGGCTTGCGTTCAATCCCCCGAAGGCCATTCCCATGCCTGTGCCGTCGACCATCCAATACGCGGGAGATTCCATGCCCAGGGGCTTCCAGAGTTTCTCGGAGGTGTAGGTGGAAAGATCCTTCCCGGTCGCACGAACGAGCACGGCCCCGAGCACCTGGGTATCGATGCTCACGTAGTGCTGCAGGGTTCCGGGTTCGCGGACCCGTTCGAGGGTGGCTGCAAACTCGAGCAGGCTGCTTCCCATCGCGAGCGCACGCCCCATACGGTTGATGTCGGAGGCCGGATCTCCGTAGTCCTCGTTGAATCCGACACCGGAAGACATCTGCAAGACGTGCTTGATCGGAACACCGTCGTAGCCCGAGCCCGCGAGTTCTGGCACGTAGTCGGTGACGGGCTGCATGATGTCGCGCACATCTCCCTCGCCCACGGCGATACCGAAGAGTGCCGAAACGAAGGACTTGCTCACCGACCATGCGATGTGGGTTCCTTCCGCCGAATGCCCGTGGGCGTAGCGCTCCAGAACGATCCGGTCATCGTGGAGGATCAGGAGTCCGGTGGTCATCGTCTCGGCGAGAAACGCCTCCGTGTCGAAGGCCTTCTGCTCGTAGTTGAAGCTCGTTGGCATGCGGTAGCTACCGCGCTCGAACTCGAGAACTTCTCCGCCACGCTCGATCGGACCCGTCTCGAAGAGCTCGTCCATGTGCTGGAAGTTGTGGACGATGCGGTCCTCGTCGAAGAGGTGCGCGACACGCCATAGTTGGACCAGCTCGTTTCGATACAAGATGGAAACGACGAGAAGCAGGGCGAGGACGATGCCGAGGACACGCAGCAGTCTGTTCATGGTCCGTCCATCCTAGGGCTGCAGAACGCGACCCGCCGGGCAAACCCGCGAAATGGGACCCGGCGAGCTCGACGGGTCCGTCAGGAATCCTCCAGCGGAAGCTGGCTGAAATCAGGGTTTCGCTTCTCACGGAACGCGGCGATCGCTTCCCGATTCGCGGGCCCTCGCGCCAGCCTCCCGAAGGTGACGTTCTCGCGCTCGCGGGCTGCACGCACCGCGCCGAGCCTCGCATCGAGCAGCAGCTTCTTCGTGCCCACCAGAGAGGCGATGGGCATTGCGGCGATCTCGCCTGCCACCTCCAGCGCTTCTTCGAGCAAGCGCTCGCGCGGGAGCGAACGCCAGGCAAGCCCCAGCTCGACGGCTTGCCCGGCGTCGATCCATGAGGCCGTGTAGAGGAGGTGCGCGGTCTCTTGCCAGCCGATCGCTGCGGGCAAGAGGTGGGTACTCCCGGCCTCCGCGGTGACGCCGAGGCTCACGAAGGGCGCGCGCAGGCGTGCTTCATCGGCGATCAGTACCAGGTCGCAGTGGGGGAGCATGGTGAGTCCGATTCCGACCCCGATCCCATTCACGGCGGCAATCAGCGGCTTCGGGAAGGACTCGAGCGTCTCGATGAACGGAGGGAAGCCATGCGGAGCGCCATCTTCGTGACGAGGCGGCTGATCGAGCTCGGCGAGGTCCTGCCCCGCGCTGAAGGCACGCCCCTCCCCCGTGACCACGACCACCGCAACATCCGGGCTCGCGGCGGCGGTGGTGAGCGCCTCACCCACGGCATCGTAGAGATCGTCGTTGAAAGCGTTCAGCGCGGCCGGGCGATCGAGCGTCAACAGGCGGACGCGCCGGACGTTCTCCACGCGAAGCACATTGCTCGTCACTCCGTGGCGGCTCCCAGCGCGGGAATCACACGCTCGGGGGACCCGGACCATTGCCACGCCTGGGTAGGACGCGACAGCCCGAGCATCATCCCGCCCAGCGCATCCGGGTGGAGGAACACGGTGTTGGCCACGCCCACACGTCCCTCACTCGGCGGGTCGGACGTGTGCCCGAGGCCAAGTTCGCGAGCGCGGGCTTCGATTGCGCCGAGGACCGAGGACTCGGCGAACGCCATGTAGAAAGCCTCACCGAAACGTGAGAAGAAGCGCCCCATCGTCTTGCGGGGGTCGTTGGGAGTGATCACTTCGAAGCGCCCCAACCGGTCCGGATCGAAGAGCGTCAGCGCGCCCGCATATCCGAAGTGCTGCGAATCGATCGGCACGAATGCGTCCGCGTCGAGAGCGAAGAGCGTCGCGCATTCTGCCGTGGCAGCCGCGGCGTCATCGACCAGCAGCGTGGTTTCATAGAAGAAATCGATGTCGCCGACGGGCACGAGTTCCTCATCGGGGCTCACCGCCACCCGGAAACCCACGTGTCCGGCGACGGCCGGATCGACGAACGCCTGCCCCCCCTCCTCGGCCGGGTCGATGCCCTGGCTGCGCAGGTGGGCGACGAGGCTGGCGACGTCGTCGGTCGCAACGCCCGCCGCATAGAGATGCGCGCCGCGCTTGGCGACGGCATCCGCGATACGACCCACGCCATCGGGCTCGAGCAACTCCACGAAGCCGTTGCCAAGGCGAAGAAGGGTCCGCATCGCACCGAGGGACGCAACGCGGTCCCCTCCGGCCAGCTCGGCTCCGAGCAGCTCACTCCAACGCTTTGCCACCGTGGCCCGGTCCGGCACGGCCATCTGCAGTCGATCGATACGCTTCAGCATGGAATCCCGGCCGCATGCTACCACGCGCGGTCTCCTCTCCACTTCTGGTGGCGGTTCCGGGCCCAGGCTGGCGGCCAGGCCAACCCTCGTTGACAGTCACCACTGGTCCCTGGCATCTTGCCGGCCCGGATTGACATGAGAGTCAATCCGACTGACTTTCCCTTTTTGCCAGAGGACCCCAAATGTCCGAGGAGAACGCGGCCCAAGGGCCGCTCCCGGTGGTCGATTTCCTGAAGCTGCCCGAGGGCGGCGATCCGTACCTGGAAGGCCACAAGTGCAAGGCTTGCGATGCCATCTATCTGGG
>JAJFGV010000095.1 GCA_021775965.1 Alphaproteobacteria bacterium | reverse complement strand
AGATCCAGAAGCTGAGTAATATGTTGTAATTATAATGAAAACACCGAATAATATGTTACAGTTGACGCCAAAAGGCAGGTGCAACTGAACTAAACGTTATGCGGAAAAGTTAAGTTAAGAGGTCAGGTCTCCCCTTGACTGAATCTTTAAAAGATGGACAGACACTTATTGTTGTATAAAATAAAGTACTATTTTAGTGGATGAACTGATGCTATTTACGGATGGAAGTGTGAATACCCAGTCGAATATTGGATATGGGGCTTACCTTGCTGTGTCTGAATCTGGACAGTCGTTGGATTCGTTGAGGGAGCACGTGAAGGTGAAGCGATTTGAGCATACATCTTCAACGAAACTGGAGTTGCAGACTTTATTATGGGCGCTAAGGGATATACAAGTATTGGCGAGCAGTGTGACAGTGTATACCGATTCTCAAAATATCATGGGTCTGCCAGGAAGACGTGAGCGGTTTGAGCAGAACAGTTATCACTCAAAGAAAGGCAGGCTCCTCAACAATTATGAGCTGTATCAGGGATTTTATAGAATGACCGATCAGTTGAAGTGTAAGTTTGTTAAAGTGCGTGGACATCAGGTATCGAATCAAAAAGATGATATAGATAGACTTTTTACCCTTGTGGATAGAGCTTCAAGGAATGCGTCGAGAGGAGATAATCGGTGCAGAAAGGGCGAGATCCTTCCTTGACCAAAATCCATTTAATAATACAAATACGTCATTTACCCTAAACTGTAAATTCTTCAAAACCTCTCAGTTTAAAGTCAATCTCTCCCAGTCCCGCCTCATACGATTCTCTGATATAACCTATATCCCTGCCTTGATAACCAAACAAGGTAGCACCGTAAGAGTCCACTGCCACAGGGTCAACACAAAACACTAATCTTCGGGCACTCTCAAAATTATTATCAACATCCTCTAACCTTCCACCGGTTGGCCCATGTCGTTTTAAAGTCCTGAACGCATCAAGGATAGTAAGGTCAACCTTAACTACTTTATTCAGGTCTGATATTTTAGGATGTATATCCTTATGAAGCGAACCTCTGTTACCGCCCACCATCCCCAATGTATTTTTCAGCGCCATAGATAAGCGGGAAGCGCTATGCTGTTTTGCGATAGGAACATTTATTAAAATATCAGTTTCATCCTGATAAATTAACTCTTCATAAAACTGCCACGAATCAAGTATTTTACCGTCCGGTATCTTAATATCCTTGAAAAGCTCTTTGTTAACAAATCTAACTGCTGCGCCCGCTTCTCTGGCCGCCTTTTCGATTCCACTATTTGTATATGAAGTATCCGGGTTTGAGGCGCAGGTATGATCAAACACTTTTACTCTATTTGCCCCGGCTTCCAAGCACATTCCAACCAACGCAGCAACAACAAATGGATTTGTGTTTACCGCATATTCCGGCTTCCTGTCCCATGCGATGTTTGGCTTGATAACAACATTATCACCCTTGGAAACCAGTTTATCCATTCCCCCAATGGCACTGATCCCTCTTCTCACCATTTCCTCTATTACTGAACACTCATCATTACTTTCGTCAACATCACCATGAACAACGACCAAACCCTTTTTTAAACTATTCCCTTTAAGCGTCTTTAAGAGCCTTGGCTTCTCAAATGAACTCAAATATGATAGGCCGTAAAGACCTGCTCCGACAGCAACACCTGTCTTGAGAAAAGTCCTTCTGGAAATATTATCTTTCATAATAAACTCGCTCCAGTTGGTCTCTTATTTTTGCTGTTGAATCCTTTAGATTGTGTTTCTTACAAGAAGTCCACATACATCTATCAGATGAGGAGAAACGCCAGCCCAAGTGGGCGGCTACAATAAACCGTTCATTTAGGAAAAGTTAGGATTTGTATAAAACAACCATAGATGCTTGAAGAGAAGAGATCAATTGTAAAACGGCGTGTATTCTATGCTTTTCCCAAGACCTTAATCAAACAAAGCATCCACAAACTTATCTGCATCAAATTCCTGAATATCGTCTATACCTTCACCAAGGCCAACATATTTTACCGGTATATCTATCTCTTTGCGCATTCCTAAAATAGCGCCGCCTTTGGCAGTACCATCAAGTTTTGACAGAAATATTCCCGTAATATCAACTGCTTCTTTAAACAATTTTGCCTGTGAAATGGCATTTTGCCCAGTTGTTGAATCTAGAACCATGAGCACTTCATGCGGTGCATTCTCAATCTTTTTTGATATTACCCGCTTCATCTTTGTCAACTCATTCATTAGATTTTCATGAGTGTGCAAACGCCCTGCTGTATCAACTATCAAAACATCTATACCCCTGCTTAAGCTGGCTTCAAGCGCGTCAAATGTAACGGCAGAGGGATCAGCACCGGACTGATGCTTCACAATATCAGCTCCAATTCTCTTACTCCAGATATCCAATTGTTCCGTCGCGGCGGCACGAAAGGTGTCACCGGCTGCCAACATTACCTTCTTGCCCTGTTTTATAAACAAATTTGCCAGCTTTGCAATTGACGTTGTTTTGCCAACACCATTGACGCCTGCAACCATAATCACAGTGGGAGGAGTGGGTGCAATCTTTAATGATGAATTCCCATCCTTAAGGCTTTGCTTGAGATCGTTTTTCAAGAACTCGTAAACACCAGCAGTATCTTCAACTTCCTTAGATTTCCAGGCATCTCTAATATCATCTATTATCTTAGTTACCAGACCAATTCCTATGTCCGACTCAAGTAATACATCCTCTAAGTCTTCCAATACGCCTTCGTCAATATTTCTCTTGAATGAGAGTAGGTCCTTAAACTTAGAG
>JAJFGV010000094.1 GCA_021775965.1 Alphaproteobacteria bacterium | reverse complement strand
GGAGCTGTGGCCGAGTGTGAAATCAGGGCGCTCGGTTGACGGCTGACAGAAATCGACATCGCTCGGTCGATTGTTCTTTACTAGTCGGGCTCTGTGATTTACATTCCTACTCATGAAGACGAACAACGCAGCCGCCGCCGACTCAGTCCTAAACAGCGCCGTGGATACCTTGGCAGCCTTCACCCGCGCTTACCCGGCAGCCGAGGCTGGCGCGCGGTTCGTCAAGGCGATGGAGCAGCGCTTCGGTGCCCCTGGCCGGGAGCTGGCCGCGTTGGCCTGTGCCCGCGTAGCCTTGGACTTCGGAGCCGATGCCAGCTCGGTCGCGACCATGTTGGCCGCAGTCTAGCCCGCCCCTCGCGTCGCACCAGCCCCAGAGCGAAAGCCTGGGGCTTTCGAGGTATGAACTACGACACCAACGACAGGCGCATATCTCGCGAGATTCAGTGTCACAGGCGCGAATCAGGCGTCTTCCGTGTGTGGTTTGCCGGTGGGTTTACCGGATACACGCTGGCAAGCAACGGGCTGGCTTTCACGGTCTTCCTCGGATCCGAACGCGTTGCCGACTTTGGAAGCGCAACCGATGCGGTAGCTCACGTGAGCCAGATCGTGGCAGGCACAGACATCCCGCGCTGGGCGAGAAACCGGTAGGTGCGAAACTATTTCGGGGAGCTTGTCGATTGCCCTTTACTAGTCGGGCTCTGTGACCTACATTGATTCTCATGAAGACGACGAACAACAACGCAGCCAAAGAAACCTTCATCATCTCTGGCGCTGACTTGCCAGCGTGCCACGTAGAGCGCGAGGATATCGCCGATGACATGGCAGAACTCGGCTGGCAGGTTCGCGTAAACCGCTTCGGCACGGGCAATGCGATGCACTCTGGTCGGATGGGGTGCGGTGTCACCAGCATCGAGGTCACGCTCTAGATTCACCCTTGCCTCGCACCAGCCCCAGAGCCTAACGGCCTGGGGCTTTCGCGGCATGAGCATCAAGAGCAACACGGGGAACGCCAAGCTTGACGCAGCCATCGACCGCCGCCGCGCTAGCGCGCTCGCCAAGCTTGAAGCGCTCCGCTTGATTCTCATGAGCGAGCCCAAAAACTGGGGCGGGGCTGGCGACTTCGCCTACATCGACCAGGAGCTAGGCGATATGCTTCAGGGCTACGGCTCCGATCCCGAAGGTGGACTGGATCCGAAAGCCTACGGCTGACAGAAATCGACAGCGCTACGTCGATTGTCCTTTACTGTTGCGACTCCGTGCTTTACATTGATGCTCATGAAGACGCAGCAAGACACCGCAGCCGCCAACGTCCACCCCTTCGAGGCCGCTGGCTTGGGCAAAGCGCCGTTTCGTTTCGTTGGCATGATCCATCAGGACCTCTGCTACGGCGAGGCGATCTTGAACCGCGAAGAGTACGAGCGGACTGGTGTCCGTCTCACGACCAAGCCAGGAGGAAGCTGCGACTATTGCAGCACCTACATCGTCAACATGTACGGCATCCAGTCGAGCGACGGTCGCCGATTCAAGGTTGGCTGCGAATGCGTCAAGAAGACCGGCGACGCCAAGCTCGTGTCAGCCGTCAAGCGCGCTGCGGCGAAGCACAACACGAAGCTTCGCAAGGCGCGCGAAGCCAGGAAGATCGCCGCAGCCAAAGAGCTGCTAGAGAGCGACGCCGTCAAGGCTGCCCTCAGCGCAGAGCCACACTCCAACGCATGGCGCGCCGAGCAGGGAGACACCGCCTACGACGCGATGATGTGGCGCTGGGAGCGAAGCGGCAACGCTGGACGTATCCGCATCGGCAAGGCGCTGGCCGAGCGCTTCGGTGGCTGACTCCGAGAAAACGACACGAGCATGTCGATTGTTGTTGATCGTATGCTCGTGGTGCCTTACTGTGAAGCCATGAAGACGACGAACAACGCAGCCGCCAACGTTCACACCCTAACAATAGCTCGCGAGTTTGGGCGAAGCGGCGTCACCTTCCCGGCGGACTATCGTGTCACCATCGCTGGCAACGTGGCCACGATCAACGTTCGCCTGTCACGAGAGAAAACCTTCGGTCGTTTCGCTGTTCACCAGGCGCTCAAGAACGGTAACTTCGGCTTTGAGTTCACCGTTAACCAGGCGCGCGACTACATGCGCAACTTGATGATTGATGCAAGGGAGTCGGGCGCCGTGGCTATGTGGAGGTGAGGGAAGCAACGCCAACACACCAGCCCCAGAGCCTTACGGCCTGGGGCTTTAGACGTAGGAGAACCAACATGACCAACGAAGACATCGACCGGGCTGGAGAACTGGAAACCTTGAGGCTGGAGATTCTCGCTGTGACCAAGAAGGCGAGAGCCATCTTGCGGAAGGCGCCGAAGCCAGTTCGCGACCGAGCGGAAGCTTACTGGCTGCCACAGCTGGCCGAGATTGCTGGCCCACGTATCCCCTACGCAGGGGCCAACATGAACGACACCATCGCCGAGCTTGACGGCGAAGAAGACGAGGACTGAGACCATGATCCGAACCATGAAGAGCTTCGCCCATCACGAGCAAACCCTGGACCAGGACACGGCCAGCGATGAGGATCGCATCGACGCTCTCCAGTCGTGCCGCGACCAGATTGAGCAAGCGCTCGCTCTCATGGTGAGAGCCTGCCACGGCACCATCGCCAGCGGTCTAGGCGAAGAGTTGATCGCTGAGATTGGCGAGCTGCTACACGATCCCGATTGTCACGCCAGCATCGAGATGGCGATCGAGTGCATCCGGCTAGGCGAGGCCGGGCTAGACGCCTAGCCGCCCCACAGATGAGCAGCCACCTGGCCAGGGTCTGCCAGGCCATCTAGCGGCATAGGCTCCGGAGCGTCCGTCTCAGCGCCACCAGCGGGCGCACAAGCCTGAACGACGCAGTGCCGCACCAGGATGCGATACAACCGGCCGTAGGCGCTCTCAAGCGCAGCACGGGCCGCGTCAAGGTCTGCCTTGCTGGCGGCGTCGCCCAGCTCCACAGCCTGCCGGAGCATCGCCAACGCGTCGTCAGCAGAGGCCAGCGCTTCGCGTACTTCGCTGGACGCTGCTTCGTTTGGATGGCGCGCGAAGTACACGTCAGCGCCAGCACGAGCGGCGTCAATGGCTACGCCGGTGTAGGCTGCGCCTTCCGTGACGTAGCCCAGCACGCTAGCGAGTGCTGCCATGGCTGCTGGTGTGCAGCCTGGGACGAGAGCGAGGGTTACGACGAGAGCGATGGATGCTGCGGATTTGCGTAGGTTGGTCATGTGGTCTCGGAACTATTTTCGGGAAAGTTTGCGACGGTGCTTGACCATCTGGAATCTGTGCCTTACTGTACTGCCTATGAAGACGAACACGAATACCGCTGCAGCCGCCTTTAACGCCACCAGCATGGAGCGCGCGTTCCGACTGGTTGACCCGACGTGTGAGCCCATCGGGCGCGATTGGAAGGATCCGATCGGGGTGTTCGGTAGCGAGAAGGCTATCGAGGCTGCGTGTTCGCACCTCAGCGTTACACTCGACGACGTTATCGCATCGGTGGAGTTCTACACGGCTACAGTTGCCACGGTAACCCGCAGCAACGGTCAAATCCGAATCACTGCGCCGGGCTATCGAGCCGGACCGGCCGGAGACCACTGACACGCCGTCTCATTACAACAGCCCCAGAGGTCAACCTGACCCTGGGGCTTTCGAGGTATGACCCTCTCGATGAGCAGCGCCGATGACATGGCCACGGCCTACAACTTGGCAGACGCCAATGGCATCAGTCACGAGTTTGCCATCGGGCTGGAGTTAGCGCCCTACCTGCCATCGCCTTGCCTAGATGCTGAGGCGTATCTGGTATCGCAAGACGATGCGCCGGCCGAGAAGTGTGAAGCCTGCGGCAGCGTTCTAGGCGCTCACTACGTGATGCTGAATCATCCGTTGGAGACAAGTGATGGGGAGGGGCCAGTGTGGGTGAGCGACCTGGTTTTCTGCACCGCTGACTGTGCCCATGCCTGGCTCACCAACTTCATCGATCCTGGCGAGTAGAGAAAATCGACACCGCCCGGTCGATTGTGCTTTACAGTCGCAACTCAATAACCTACATTGATTCTCATGAAGACGACGAACAACACCGCAACCAACGCCAACCTGTCCTACAGCGCGTGGCGCATGCAGGAAGAACTAGCCGCCTCGACGCTGGTGCGTGGCCAGCAGCAGAGCGAAGATGACGTCGCAGCTTTCTTTGTTGCCCTCGCTGAGTTGGACTTGGGAAAGTGCGCAACTCGGAAGGCTATCGCCAGGGGCGTGACCCGCAGCTTGCTTCAAGGCAAGGCTTGGTTTGCCCAGGTAGATGGCATGAACGGCAAGCCTGGCTGGGTCAGCGTTCGCGCGTACGAGACGATCGGGACAGTGGATGCTCCGGGGAAAATCTGGCTTGAGATCAAGCGCTGTGACGGACTAACCACAGAGACCGAAACACTCAACCCAGGGAGCGAGGTCGCCGCTGGGAGGATCGCGCAATCGGTCTTTTTTGACCGCTGATGGGTACCTCTCGCACCAGCCCCAGAGCCTTCAAGCCTGGGGCTTTTGAGGTGTAAGCGGAAAATCGACATCGCCCGGACGATTGTTCTTTACTAGTCGGGCTCAGTGCCTTACATTGATTCTCATGAAGACGCGCAGCAACAACCGCCTTGACCTCTCCACCTACACCGTCGCGGACAACGCGAAGGCCGTAAGGGTCGCGGACTTCCGCAACGCGATCGAGCGACTGGAGAGTCTCGTGCAGGTGGACTTCCACGCTTGCGTTAGCGCGGCCGAGCGCACTCGGTGGGTCGAGGCCGCGAAGCGCGTAGGCCACGAGCTGATTGGCACGACGTGCAAGCGAGCCGACAAGGCTACGTGGGAGCGTCGCGAGTCTGCGATCGAGGCGTCCACCGACCGGATTGGCTCGGTGCTGTACGGCTGAGAGCCGGAGCGTCGAAAGAAAGATCGCAAAAGTTCTTGACCAGCGAAACGCCGCCAACTACTGTTAAGCCATGAAGACGAACACCAAAGAGCGAAGCCGCGAGATTGCCAGCACCATACTTGATCAACTCGGCGGAGCGGTCGCCATGATGGGCGTCAAGACCATGGGATTTGGCGACAGCTGCCTAACCATGAAGATCGGCCGCAACCCGAAGCGCGCCACACACGTCACGATTACGCTCGCCAGCGATGACACCTACGCAGTGCTTGTCCAGCGCGTGCCAGGAATCAAGGGTATTGTAGCTGGTCGCAAGATTGTAGACCTCGCGAAGGTGTCAGGCGTCTACGCCAGCAACTTGCACGATGTGCTAGAAGCCGAGACCGGTCTCTACATGCGGCTATAGCCCGCACTGGGTTGGTCGACCCTGGTAGGCCACCACTTGCCTCGCACCAGCCCCAGAGCGAAAGCCTGGGGCTTTCCGGGTATGAGCAAGCTCGATGCACTGGTCAAGGTGAAGTACTACCGCAACGGCGAAGAGCGCGGCAGCAAGCGGTTTGCCATCTCGGTAGCTGGCAACGTCGTGGAGCACTCCAGTTCGGAAGGCGGCGCGCGGGATGTGGCTATGCTGCTACAGCGTGGCCTAGAGTCGGCCGGCCTCAACGTGGCCCTCGTCACCGACTAGCGCACTCGCCAACCCCAGCCGCCACAGCGTCAACCCTGGCCTCAGCATCAAGGCCAGTGAACGCCAGCAGCAAAGCGCTGAACGGGTAGGCGTCGAGCCCCAGCGTTGCCAGCGTGCAACCAGCCCAGCGATCGGCTTCCAGCTCGCTGCCACCTAGCGCCAGCACGTGGCCGAACTCATGACCGAACACGCCAACAGCAGCCGCGTAGCCGTAGCGTCGCAGCACGGTGTCCATCCACTCGCCATCGTAGTGGATCGCAATCGCAGCCTGCTCCGACTCGTTGACGAAGGCGACAGCGAGGTCACCAGGTATTGGCACCGCAACCACTGGAATCGCCACGCACTCGGCGCACGCCATCGCGGCTACGCTTCGCGCAGCATTGATCGCATCGTCCACCGTTCTGGCTGGCCCAGGCACAGCAGGACGCAGTGGCTGGCAGCCAACGAAGGCGCCAGCCATCAGCGCCACGCTGAGAGCTGCCCTCACTGCTTGGCAGGCTTTGCCGGAGCGGTGAAGCCAGCGGCCGTCAGAAGCGCCGTGAGGCCAAGCGTGAGCGCATCCAGCCACGAAGCGCCAGCCAGAAACGCGAGCCCCGCCGCTGTCATCGACAGGACCGCCTTGGGTCGAATCTGCTCCAGTGCGTGGACGAGCTGGTCCTTGAGCGGCTGGTCGTTGCGGTATCGCTGCAGCAGCCACGATGCCAGCACGAGGCAGGCGCCAACGATCGGACCTGCGGCGCGACTCGTGAGAGCCGAGGCAAGCATGCCAGCGCTAGCGTCAGCAGCGAAAGCGGTAGCGGGGATGAGGATGGCGAACGCCAGCCATGCGAGGGGGAGGAGAATCTTTTTCATGAGTCTGTCGTTTCGTTCTTGCGTTGTGCCGTGGATGCTGTACTGTGAAGCCATGAAGACAACGAACAACACCGCAGCCGCCGCTCGTAGCAACCTTCGCTCGCTCATGAGGAAAGCCGTCTATGGGGTGGAGCACGCTCGCCAGCATGCTGCTGAGATTCAGGCTGCTTGCGAAGACCTGCTTCTCGCTCTGGAGGGCGAACACGGTGGAGACTACTCCATCCCTCGGATCTACACAGAGGCCCGCGCCCTGGCAGTACAGCTGGCTGGCTAGTTGGGCGCCCTACGCATCCGCATCAGCCTCAGAGCCTTCGGCCTGGGGCTTTCCGGGTAGGAGCTACGCCATGACCGACAACGAAACCGACATCCGCTACACCTACATCCGAGGCTTCCGCGCTGCTGTCAGCGGAGCGATCAAGCCGGACGTTGGCGCCACGACTCGCGGTGCATTTCGCGAAGGCTACATCGCTGGCCTGGCAGCTATCGACACAGCGCACGATGACGCTGTCAGCTACGCACGGCAGCTCGTGCAGGGAGCGGCAGCGTGAACAACCTAGCCCAGCGCCAAACCGTCGAGCATCTCGTCCGCGAGTTCAAGTCTGCCGCGGCCAAGGTCCGCCAAGGCTTTGCCTTGTGCCTGGAAGCGGAGCACTCACTCAATGCAGCGTTCACGCTGGACCACCACCAGGGCTTCCACGTTGGCGAACGTCGCCACAACTGGATCGCCTGGAAGCAAGCTGACGAAGCAATCGAGAGCCTGACACGTCAAGCTTGGGTATGCATCGTGGAGCGGCTAGAGTTGCGCCGCATGATGAGCATGGCGCGATGGTGCGAGTTGGAGAAGATGCTCGACAAGGGCGAGCTACCTCCAATCGAGGTGGCCACAGTGATCAACTTCGCTGCTGGCTACGCCGTGTCGGTTGACACGATGGTCGTCGAAGCTGTGGCCGAGGTGTTTCGGGTGCTGCGGCCGTCGAAGCGATATGACGGATACAAGACAAACTCGGAGTTCGAGGTTGGCGAGAAGGTCATCCTGGAGCGATACATCGAGCCAAAGTGGACCCGCGGAGGCTTCACCGTGAACCACTACTATGAGCAGAACCTCATCGCCATCGAGCGAGTGTTCCAGGCTCTCGACGGCCAAGGCGTCGCAATGAAGCACCACTATTCACAGCTCTCGACCGCGATCAAAGCGTGCGAGGGCGGACGCGGCGAGACCGAATACTTCGCGTTTCGCTGCTACAAGAAGGGGACGCTACACTTGCGCTTCAAGCGTCTCGACCTGCTGCAGCGTCTCAATGAGATCGCTGGCGGTGCGAACCTGAAGCCGGAGGCTGCGTGATGAACAACATGAACAACGGTGCAACGATGAAGCGATACGCTGTGATGGGATTCGCGGAATACTATCCAGGCGGTGGCTTCGATGACCTGCAAGGGCTGTTTGACACGCTCGACGACGCCATCGCATTCGCGAAAGATTGCGGCGAGCGAATCGTAGAAGTGTGGGACACTTCACTCGTTGCTCCCCCAACCCATGGGTCGGGTGCCAGGGCTGGCCTGGTTTGGACTAATTACGAGCCAGGCGCCTACCTTTCGACACCGCAAGAATCCCAATGACATTCAAGCAACTACTCAAACAGCTTCGCATCCACCGCGACATCACGCAGGAAGCCCTGGCGGAGCGCCTCGGCATCACACAAGCCACCGTCAACCAGACCGAGAACGGTCGCGCCAATCCGCAAGAGGCAACCATTCGACGATACGCCAAAGCGCTGGGCTATGACGTCGAGCTAGCCTTTCGCGACAGCGAGACCGGCGAACTGGTCACGCAAGAGCACATAGGCGACTTGGCGGAAGCTGAGAAGTTGGCCGAGGAAACGATCGACTGGGAGTCTCAGCCATGGGGCGAGTTCACCGATCAAGAGTTGGCCGACGACCTCGGCGTCACACGCGGATGGGTCACGACGAAGCGGCGTGAGCTAGGTCACGAAGCTGTTGCCACGAAGCGACCCGAGTCGCCAATCGATTGGGCGGCAGAGCTTGCCACCGGCGAGAGCGATGGCCAGATTGCTCAGCATCTCGGCGTGAGTCGGCAGGCGGTTTGGCAGAAGCGTCAGATCAGTTTAGGGCGCGTGTTCAAGCGGTCGAAGAAGAAGCGAGGGAAGAAGTGAAAAAGCCAAAGCCAGACTCCGACCTTTGGACTCCTGCGCAGAAGTCGCTTCACGCTCTTGCGTCGTCGGAGCATCAATACCGTATGGCGTTCAACATGGTTCACGAGGCGTTGATCGGGTTGCTGTCAAGCGCATCCGAGACGACCACGGCGCAGAGGGTTGCCGACGACTACGCTCACCTGAGAGACGAGCAATGATACGCAACCTTGACGAGCGCGACGACGCCCGCGCTTCGGGCGACCGCCTAGCCGTTGCCGTGTTCGCTGCGCTCGGTCACCTCCAACCGCGAGGCAACGTCGGTATCGCATCGCAGCAGATCGTCGCAGCGCTCAAGCGCTATCAGCAAGACGAGGGCTGGATGGGCCCAGCATGCCGCTGGGTCAATGGTCCTCGTTAGCCAGCCTCGCAGCCAGCCGAATCGTCAACGCCTCAGTGGGCCCGTAGCCCTTCGTAACGCCAATGCCACCAGCAACATCGCCGCCCCAGATGGCCATTGCGGCCCGTAGCAGCTGCGCGTTGAAGCGCTCGTCGTGCATGGCTCCCGCTGGCGCGAACAGGTGCGCCAGTTCGTGCAGCACCGTCACGAGCAAGTCAGCCTCGATGCGGTGCCTGTCGTCACGGTCAACGGTCCAGCTGAGCGGCACCGTCATCGTGATTCGATGCTGCGACCACCATGCGTGAGCCGTGAGGTAGTCCTTCGTTCGCGAGCGTCGAACCTGAAGCAATGGCGAGCGCCACGGCATGCACTCCTCGGGGCGCCACGAGCGAAGCCAATACCAACGTTTGCACAACGCCTGAACGTCGTGGCCGAGAATGATTCGACGCTCGACGCAGGATGCCATCGCTCACACCGTCAGCGCATACAGGATCGTAATGTCGAAGCTGCCAGCCGTCAGGTTGTCCAGCGTGTCACCGGTCCCAGCGAATTGCAGGTTGAGCGTCGTCTCCGCAGCGAACCGCTTGTGCGGCGCAATGCCCAGCGGCACCGACGACGCTTGGCCATCGACGGCAGCCGTGAAGACGTCAGCGCCGTCGACCAGCGCATCGGCATCTCCAGCATCACCGAGGTCAACCGTTACGGCCGACATGGTGCCGCCAGTGAATGGCGTTGTTAGCTCAATGTCTACGCCGAGGATTCGCCCGCCAGCCGGAAGCGCTGTGGTGATCGCCTCCTCGGCGCTACCGCTTGCCACAGCAATGTCTGTGTAAGCCACGGTCTGCTGAATCGTGGCCAGTCGCGAACCGGCACGCATTGCCTCATTGAGCGGCTCGATGACGCCGAACGTCGTGTTGCTGACGTTGTCGGATGCGGCCTGCTCGCCAGCGCACACGACCTCAAGGCCATCGGTCGTCGGGACGTAGCACTTGACCTCGGCCACCATCAGCGCGCTGCCTTCTTGGCCGGTGACTGGATCGATTCCGCCAGCCACCTGCGCTTTGAGAACGAACGCCGTTCCAGCTGTGGACGCGTTGAAGTCGCATTGCTGCCCAACGCTTCCGCTCTGCACGAGCGAATACGTTCCAGCAGTGGTGGTCTCGTCGGTGCGACTGATTGACCACGTCACGGGTGAGACACCGCTGATGTCGTCCAGGATGGCCTGGACAGCCTGGCCAGCCGTGAGGGCCACCTTGGCGCCCACGGTCGCGCCGTTGACGGCGAATAGTGCTGATGGTCGGGTGGGCATCGGTTACGGCCTTTGGGCTGTGTTGCGATCTGGACGCAGCTGTGGTGGCCTGGACGCATGGCAGCGCCACAGGGGTTGGGTCTTGTCGCGTGTGCGGCGTGCGGGTCGCAGGTATCGCCAGCAGCCAAGGCGTGTCCCAGCTGTGGTGACCCGTTGAAGGTGTCGACGCCGGTTGACTGGAGCGGGCTGTGGGGCAGCTTCAGCTTGGTGTTGCTGATCTTTGTGTGCGCCGGAGCGGGAGTCGTCTTTGGCTCGCTATTCAGCCCTGACTACGTGATTGTCTACGCCGTGGGTGGCATCGTGACAGGTGGTGTGCTGGCCGGAATCGGAGCGCTAGCGGCGACGCTTCGCGGAAGGCAATGAGGCAACGTGGTTGCAGCCGTGGCAAACAGTGCGCACAATGTGCGCATCATGCGACGCCTTCTGATGCTCACCTTTGCCAGCGCCATCTTCGCGCTAGGCTGCGCCTCCGACCCTCAGACGATCATCATCGTGACTGGTGACGGTGGCTCGTCTACGGCCACCAGCGGCGTCGCTAGCGGCTCGGGTGGCTCTGGGGGCATCGGTGGCGCCTCGACCAGCTCGACGGCCTCACAGGGCGGCTCAGGCGGAGCAGGAGGCGATCTGGTTGGGGGTGGCTCCAGCGTTGGCGGATCAGGCGGCCAGGGCGGTGGCGTTGAGCCTGTGTGCCCAGCGCCAGCTTGTGCCCAAGGCGCCAACGTTATCAACTGCGATCCAGCTTGCGGAGCGCTCCACGCTGGCTGTGCTGCAACGTGCGACGAGCCTGGGACCCAACTGCTGCACACGCTCGGCTTCGGAACGTGGACGGTGCAGGTTCCGCCAGTGGCCGAACAACACCCTGGCTGCGCTCAGCACTGTGAGGCTGATGAGGCTTGGTGGGCGATCAGGTTCCTCATCCCCCAGACTTCGCAGTGCGTCACGATGGAGGCAGCGCCGGAAGATGGCCTGATGTTGGCGGGATGCTCGCTGGACCCGATCGGCATCTCAACTGTTTGTCCAACTGGCGGGGGTCAGGCTTGCGTGCAGGCTGACTATCCCGCGTGCAGTCAAGGCCAAACAGCTGGCATGCTGCTCGCAATCAAGTCACCGGTTGGGCAGAACCCAGACGGTGGAGCCATCTTCCGCTTCACGATCGTCGACCAGGTTTGCGCGATGCAGCCAATGTGTGATCTAGGCTGCAATGGCGAGGGCTAGCGAGTGAAGCCGTACAGCGTCTGAGCGTCCTGCGCGCCTTCACTCTCGCCCGTTGGTGCAGTGGGGTCACTGTCGTTGATGGCGTCTAGCAGCGCAACGATCACATCATCTAGCGCAGATGGCGACGTTGCCAGAGGATTGGTCGCATCGCCAGAGCTGCCGTGCGTGTTGGGCGAGCTGATCTGAAGCCGATGCCGCTCATACACACGCTCACGCAAGTCGGCGCTCAACACGATCGCTGTCGCCACGCTGTTGGCCGGAGCCGTGAGCGGGTAGTTCTTCAAGTCGTCATCAGTGTGCCAGGGCGTCGTTGCCCCGGTGCTGTCTTCCAGGTGGCCAAGGATCGCCGCACGCGTAGCATTGAGCACCTTGATTGCCGACTCTTGAACGTCTGCGTCAGATGTGTCGATGCTGTTCGTTGTGTCGGCCGCAGCGTGCACTGAGCCGCTGGTGAAGACCCGATGCCGGTTGAACGCGTCGTAGAGGTCGTTCACGCCTGTCACCAGGTCCGTGCCCATCGCTCCAACGGTAAGGCTCACAAGGGCCGCCAGGGGCACCGTGACGCTCGACTGGAGCGCGGCTAGTCTTGCCCGCTCTGTGGTGGCATCGACAAGCGACGCACCGGTCACAGTCTCGTCGACGACAACGATCCGAAGCGTGGCCCCGTCACCCTTCGTCGTAACGATCGGCAAGTCGAGCGTTTCGCCAATGTGAACGGTGCCCGACTCGCTGCCAATCAAGTCGTAGCGCGTCTCGGTGTGGGCCATCTCAGGCACGTAGCGGAAGTCGTAAACTGTGACTCCATACTCACCGGCAACGTCGGGGGTGAACGATAGCGCGTTTCGCTTCTTGGATACGACGTCGGCAGCGCCATAGACCGTGGCGTCACCAGGAAGCTTCACGATCGCTGTCGCAACCGATGACGTTGGAGGCACCGAAGTGATCTCAATGCAGACTACGTCACCGGTTGCGGTGCTCGCCGTTACGGTCACGTCGTCAAGCGCAACGGGTGCGGCTGGTGAGGTGGAGATCGTCATCAGAACTCAGGTTGCTCCGTCACAGCGCAGAGGCAGGTTACGCCCTTGACCTCGCCATTTGCGATGAAGTTGCCACCACTCTCGGAGGCAAACTCAATGGCATACCGGTACGATGCTTTGGTGATCGCCTCGCTCAGGCCGCTGAGCGTGATGGGGTGATCGGCTTCGTAGATTGCAGCCGTCGAGCTGGTGTCCGTGGCTGTGCCAAGTGACGTGGCCACCCCATCGCCGTCAATGCGCCATAGCTCAAACGATGGCATCGTGGGTGCTCCGCCAGGGAACGGTGCGTGAGTGCCCGCCCCCCGATAGCGCACGGTCACCGAGGTCAGTGTGCCACGATCGGGAAGCTTGTTGAGTGAGATCCAAAACGGGTTGAGTGCGCCGCCGCTGTTGCGCCACACCAACCCAGGGCGCACAACCCAGTCGCCGCCAAAGTCAAACGCACGCATTGACTGCTTGCGTGACACAGCTCGCGTGTTGTAAGCGATGCGCGTGTCGTTGGCGATCTTGATGCCGGAGCCGCCGATCTCAATCGGCTGCGTTGGCGAGTGCTTGCTGCCTAGTGCCCCGTCAATCATTGCAGCCATCGACGCCCGCACGAAGTGCAGGAACGCCTGAGAGATGGCTGTAACGTCGTCGGTGAATGCGGAGCCGTAGAGTGGGAATGCCATGGCTCAGTACTCCGGCTGCTCGGATACTTCTACGACGCAAGATAGGCCAAGCGCTTCCGCGTTGGCAATGAAGTTGGCCCCAGTCTCACCGTCGACCTCGACCACGTAGCGATACAGGCTTAGGTCTAGCGTTTCTGTGAGCGAGCCAACCGTGATGTCATGCGGATTCTCGTAGTCGCCAGCGGTTCCGGTGGCGTCGGTGGTCGAGCCAAGCGATGTGGCCGCCCCGTCCTCGTCAATGCGAAACACCTCGATTGCTGGCATAGTGGGCGCACCACCGGGGAATGCAGCATGTCCAGACGCACCCTGCCAACGAAGCGTCACGCTCTGCAGCTCGCCATTGTCGGCAAGGTCGTCCAACTCGATGTAGACCACGCCACCAGTTGCCGTGTTGCGCCACACAAGATTGGGGCGAACCGTCCAGTTGCCAGAGTCGCTGAACCCAGCCATTGACTGCTGTCGCGTCAACGTCCTGGCGTTGTAGGCGATGCGCGTCGAGTTGCCGACCTTGAGCCCAGAGCCGCCAATCTCAATAGCAGACGATGGCGCATAGACGCCGCCAGCTCCGCCGTCGAGAGCGTTGACGAAGTTGGTGCGGATGTTGTTCAGGAACGCAGCCGTGATAGTGCTGACGTCGTCCGCAAACGCGCTGCCGAATAGAGCGAAGGTCATAGCGCCTCAGATGATCGTTTGGCCGACGATGCCGATGTTGCAGACGAAGGACGTTCCCGCGCCAGTGCCAACGCCGACGTAGCCGCGCATCCATGCTGGCATCGAATTCTCCAGGTCTTCAACCAGCGAGTCGCGGCGTCGTAGCCATTCGGAATCGGCGATGTTGTTCAGGTTGGCGTGAGCACAGATACACGCTCGCGTGCTGCTGAACTCGTAGCCTGGAGGCCCAGGGTTGACGCCTGGCCAGTAGGTGATCGCGTCGGTTGGGTCGACCACCATCAGCTCCACGAAGTTGGTTCCGAGGTGCGTGCGGCAGACGTCTTCGATGTCCTGGATCGCATTGTTCACGATCGCCCGAAGCTTGGCCGCAAGGCGTCGCCTCCGCGCAACGTCGGTGTCACTCTTCAGGACGACGAGCGACGCGGCTTGCTCCCAGTCTGGAAGCACGTCGAGCATACGAAGCGGCTTGCCCTGATTGGCAACGCGTCGGTTGACCTGCCAAATGAGCGTGACCGCCAATGCGTCAACGCGTGCGTCTATCCACGCCTCGGTGCCAACTGACACGTCCCAGCCTGGAGCCAGCGCATCGAGTAGCGTTTGGTGGATGACGTCTTGCGTATTGTCATGCGTACCAAAGCGCCACGGGAACCGAGCAGGGAAACGCATCAGCCACCCAAAGCGTCGACGCTGACGGTGAAGGCTGCTGCGCTGTTGTCGCCAACGTCTGCCGCTGTGCCCTTCGGCGACTCTACGACGATCGTGATAGCGGCGCCACTGACGGTGACGGGTCGACCGTAGATGTCATCGGTGGCGTCGGAGCTGCGGACAGTGACGCGCGCATCGTCGAAGCCTACGGTCTCGGTGACACCGTTGGCGTCGTCGTAGGTTGCAGCATACGTGATCGTGTAGAGACCGGGCCCTGTGCGGACCAGGGTCGGGTGTTGCGCAACGCCAAGGCCCCAATGGCTGGACGCTGTAGCCACGGTCGGGTTGCCTGAGCCAACGGTGTCGAATGAGACGCGAGCCTTGACGCTCGTGCGCGACATGTGCGCAGTGGTCTCCAGGAGCGTGTTGCCCTGTTCGGCCAGCATCTCGGCTTCAGGGTTCTCCTGGATGCCGTCGTCAACGTACGGGCCACCGAAGTCGGCAATGGTTTTCGGTTCGCTCATGCCTGGTACCTGAAGCTGATATGCTTCGCTTTGAGAATCTTCGGAGGCAACGTCACGACGCTCGGAACGCTTGGCGTCTTCTGCGTGGTCGTGGTGCCCGTGGCGTAACGTGCCGCGTAGTTGATGTTGCTGATCTCGGTGTACGCATTCTCAAGCGTCGTCAGCTGCCGACTCGTGAGCGTGTATGGTCGCTCCTGGTCGGGGCCTGGCTTGCGTCGCGCCCAAGTCAGCACGTCAACGTCGTCGCTCTTCTCGCCTGGACCCAATGACTCTACAGCCGAGACCAGCGTCGCGGCATAGTCTGCGATGTTGACCATCTGCGCCGAGACGTAGGCGCCAACCGCTACATTGGTCAGGCCGTCGATGTTGTCGACGCCGAGCACGTAGGCGCCGCTGGAGCCAGCAACGGACGTGATGCTGAAGAGGAGCATTGCCTCGTTGGTCGCGTCCCAGATGGCGATACGCTTGCCGACAACGGGGAGGTCTGCGCTTGTGCTGTCGACAGTGAGCGTCGCGGCACCGACAGCGGTGACGTTGGCGAATGCGCTGTCAGCGTCTGACGGGTAAGGCTCCGCGTCCACGAATCCGCCACCAGCCCCGCCAGCGTTGCGAGGCAATGGTGCCGAGATGTTGACGATGATGTCCAACTCTTCTTCGGCTACGCTCGTCGTGTTGGGGTCAGCGCTACCTGGCTTGTTGGCTCGAATGTTGGCGTCGACGATGGCGATCGTTTCGCTGTTCAGAACGCGATCGTCAGCGTCGCCCATGATCGCCACGTCGAAGGACGCCGGTCCTCGTGCAGACGGGTAGACGGCTGCGAAGTCAACGGCAGCGCTGCCCTCCTCGGCCCACTCTGCGACCTGCGCCCAGTTGCCGCCAACGCTTGGAAAGCCAAGGCGTCGAAGCAATCGCGCACGGAGAACCTCTTCGCTGTCCTCGTTGCGTCCACCGTCGATGTCGCCAACCGCAACGGTGGCCTTCTGGTCGAGGTAGGCAACGCTGGCGCTGTTCCACGTCACCAGCTCGCCAGCGGCCAGGTCGGTGTCCTCGCCAGCTGTGACGGCGCGGACGGGCACAGTGTCGCCGTCAGACACTGTGGCGAGCGCCGTGGTCTCGTACGTGATGCCGTAGGCGCTGGTGCAGCGATAGCCTAGCGGAACCGCCGTGCTCGTCGCAGGCAGCAAGACGCCAACGGTGACGCGTCCAGCGCCCTTGGTTGCGGGTCGCTTGTAGACGCCGAACTGGCCAGCAAGGTCAATGAGGTCTTGGCCGGTGGCCCTCAGCGGGCTGACGGCGTCGGTGGAAATCTTGCCGTTCTGGATCGCAATGCTGATGACCTCAGCGATTGCCTTGTAGCGAATCCACTTCGCGCTGCCTTTGGCAACGTTGATGGTTACGCCATAGCGGCTTCCAAGGTACCGAGCGGTGCTCAGCAGAATGGCCAGCACTTCGTCTGGAGTTGGGTAGCGCTGGGTCATGAGGTACGCTCAAACGTGGTCTTCTCGCCGCGGGTCAGGTCGGTGAACTCCACCAGCTCACGCGTGCTGCCGGCGCTGTCTCGCTCGACCACGATGCGCTCGACAACAATGACGTCATCAAGAGCAGCAAGCGCCTTGCGAATGGCGAGGCGTCGCTCCTCCATGGCGCGATCGTCGATGATGCCGCGCGTTGGCTTTGGCACGTAGCTGATAGCAAGAATCACGCGCTGAGCAACGTCGCCCATTGAGCCAGGATTGCCGTTGCTGTCAGTGACGAACGTTCGCGTCACCGGGTCGATCTCGTTGCTACTCGGAACCACGACGGCTGTCGGAGCTGGGAGCCAAGCATGCTCCGCGTATGGGCCTCGCGAGTATCCCATCACTCCACCGAAAGCGTCTTCTTGGTGCCAGGTCCCAGCGTGTCGTTGCTGCTCGCGTCGTCGCGTTGCAGTCCGCTGTCGCTCGTCTCGATGACCGCCTTGAGATTGGTCACAACGTAGCCAGACAGGAACGCGGCCCATGCTCGCGCTTGCAGCGCAATGGCCTTCTTCTGCGCGATGCCTTGGTCACCAGCTGCAATCGTGAACTCTGCCACGAGAGCGTCGTAGGCACCCTCTGCGGCGTCGGTCTTGGTGACCACGCCAGCATCGTCAACGGTGCAGGTTCCTTCGGTGATCGCCATGCTAGTCCAATGGGCAAGTGAATGAGGGCAACGCTGGAAGCTCTGGCAGCGTGAAGCCAGGGATCGGGAATGCCGGAAGCTCGAATGAGGGAAGCTTCAGCGCGAAGCCAAGGTCTGGAAACGCTGGCAACTCCGGAAGCTCCGGGAGCGAGAAGCTGGGAATGGGAAACGCTGGCAAGGCGAACGCTGGCAGCTTCAGCGGGAAGCCGAGGTCAGGGAACGACGGTAGCTCTGGTAGCGCCGGAAGCGTGAACCCTGGGATCGGGAACGCAGGCAGCTCAAGGAGCGGGAACTTGCAGAGCGACACTGTCAGCCAAAGACGAGCACGAGGAACGCCAGCGCAAAGACCATGAGCGCGCCGAACACCTTGGCGCTGGCCACGGCAGCGGGCGAAGCCCCGAGCGCCATGGGCACCATTCCTGGAGAGCCGCCACCCTGATCGCCAAGACGAACGAAGCCGCCAAGCACATCGATGCTGCCGCCAATGAGCTTGATGCCGCCCTTGTCGATCGTGATCGAGCCACCGCCATTCACAGCGAGGACGAGCTTGTCTTCGCGCATCGTGACGTATGCCTTACCATTGGAGATGGTCGTCAGCCCCGCAGCGCCGTCCAGGTCAATCATCATGCTCTGGTCGACGCCTTGGTTGACCGTGTAGAGATTGATCGCGTCGCGGCCATACTTGACCATGATGCGAGCCTCGCCACCGCTGACGATCATGCGGTCGCCATCGTCCATGGTGCCAACCTTGTCAGCGTGGCGATTGTCGCGAGAGCCTATCACCGCGGTATGGTGACCTAGCTTCGCGTAGAGAGCTTGCGCACACTCGCCATCGGTGGGCGGTAGCGGTCGGCTTACGAAACCATCAGGACCGTATACGGCAGCCTCTTGCAGGTAGCCACGTCCGGTCGCCGCGTTGCCAAGCGTCGCACGCACCTCGCCAGTGTCGGCGCGGGTGGCGAGAATGTCTGCGGTTTGAATCTTGTTCATGGCATGGCCTTGCCCAGGTCGATCCATTGAATCGCCCCGTCGCTGCGGCGCCTGCAATACAGGTGGCAACGATTGAAGAGCTGAAGGACCTGGTCAACCGATGGTGCTGTGAGCGAGCCTAGCTCCGTCGTGGCCAGCGCGTTGTGCACAATGGTCACGCTGCCGGAGTAGGTGTTGGTGTCGCCTACGTAGTACTCGTCAATGTCCAGCAGCTGGCGTGACGTCACGTCGGTACGTTGCGACAAGTACCAGTCGTATTCGTCGGTGCCTGGGGTCGAGTCGGCAGCTAAAGCGTTGACGCTGACGTTGAATGCTGCGCCAGTGTAGAGAGCGGGGACGCCGGTGAAGCCGCCATCAAAGCCACCGGAGCGCATGAGGTTGGCGAGCTTGTCGTCGTGGCGATCGGTCTGTGAACCGGGCCACGCTTCGTAGCCATCGGCGTCGAGCCAGCGTCCTGTCAGCAGGACTGATACTGGACCCTCTGGCGTGACCGTCTCGGCAGGGTCTAGCGTGAGCACGAGATTGGTCGGAACCGTCGAGCCGTGCGCCAGTAGCCTCACGCCATCATTCGACGCGCTACCGGTTGCCGTGATCGTCATGTCCTTCCAGTAGCCATCTGTCACGAAGTCACCGCTGGCGCGGGTGATCGTGGCAGGCGAGCCATTGACGAAGCTGACAGCGATCGTGTTCTCGATGACCACCGAGAACTTGCGGCGGAAGCTGGCGAAGTCGTGCAGAATGCTCATGGTCCACCGAGCTGCAAAGCGTTGAGCGGGAGCCACGTCAGCTGCGTCGTCTGACCGTTGCGCTTGTCGCCACGCTGCACCGTTTCGTAAAGCCACATCTTCTGGTCCAGCTCGACGTCTGTGACCACGACACGGCCCACTGTGTCGACTGCCCAGATGCGGCCACCAGAGCGGCTCACAAGGCCGTCAACGGCGTGGCGCACCTGAAACCCGTTGCGGATGCGAGGACCCGTTATGACGCGCGTGGCGAGCGCTGAGGCGTACTCTGCGTCGCGACTCTTGTCGTCCTGGTAGTAGAGCGGCTTGAACGGTCCGCGGTAGCCGGGGAGCCCGGTCTCCAGGTCCTTGAACGTGATGTCAGGAAATGGGGCGTTGCTTGGTCGCGTGAGGTTGTCCCATCGTGCTCCCACCTCGGGAGGCGCAGCACTCTTGGCGCCGCGACGATCGGGGCTCTTGCCAATGATGACAACCTCGCTGAACTGTCCGTCGTTGGACTCGCTGATCTCAATCGGCGGCGAGGCCAGCATTCGGTCACCCGAGATGCTTCGGTCCCTATCCTGAACGACAGTGTATGACGACTCTTGCGTGTAGTCTGGGGCGCCGAGTAGCATCTTGCCATCGGGACCGAGACGAAGCGCCAGACCAAGCCTCGTGAACAGTGCTGCGCAGAACGCATAAGCGGCCTGGCCGCTTCGTGACTGGACGTCCTTTAGCTTCAGCTCTTCGACGCCAACGGCTGGTGCGCGTCCACCAATCGGCTTGCCGCTGATGGCTTCGACGGCTGCGGCTGTGTCGCTCACAATGGAGGTGAAGCCATACGGCGCCATGACCTCCAGGACGATGTCAACGATTGGCGTGTCAGCCTGAAACGTCTTGGCCAGGTATGGGTCGACGTGTCCCTCGTAGGGCGTCGCGAGTAGCGACTTGCATTGGATCTGCATCGCGTAGCCATCGCCAGCGATCATCTGCTTGCGACCGGTGATGATGCACGTAGCCTGCTTGGCGCCATTGATGAACACGTGAACGCGCGAACCTCGCTCAGAAAGGCCGCGGTACTTCTTACGATCCTTGTCAGGCGGCGACGCCGTGAATGAGAACGAGCCGACTGGATCGTCATAGCGCTGACGTAGCTCGAACCGCTCCCATGCCGCGATGGTGGTGCCATCGTTGAAGTGCATTGCAACGACTGCCTGCTCTTGTGTCACGGGTAGAACTTCAGCTTGGAGCCCCTGGGCACCGTGGGGGACACGAGCGCCTGCGGGTTGAGTCCAGCGATGTCGGCAACCGTGTTGCCACGCTCTCGCGCGAACTCGGTGAGCGTCGTGTCGTTGGTGACCACGACCTCGCTAATCTTGCGCGCCTTTTCTAGGGCCGCTGCATTACCGAGGTCGTCAAGGTGGCCCCATAGCTGCTGCATGAGGTCTTTGGGGTAGAGGAACTCGTGATCGTCGAAGCCGTCGAAGAAGCCGATGATCTCGTCGCAGATGCTCTTAGCCTTGTTGATGATGCCGAGAATCTCAAGCTCGAATTGGTACTTGAGACCTTCGATCTGTTTGATGAGATCGAGCAAGTCGAGCACCGACTTCTGACTTGGTGGCTTTGGGGCAGCAGACGCAGCGCCGGTTGCAAGGCTGGCAACCTCGGTGATGTTGATTGATAGCGTCCCGAACTTGAGAGCTTCTTCGGGGTCTGGGAGGTCTAGAGCGAACTGAACGTCGACAATGACACCGGCTGTGGCGATTGCCTCTAGCGCAACGGAAGCGGATCGTACTACGGCATCAACCTCACCCAACAGTGGATGGAGCAGCGTTCCGGTTGATCCGTCCATAAGCTCTGGCTGCCACTCCTCCCATAGGTGGGGAAAGGCACGCCTCTGAACGGTGTTCAAGAAGTAGAACCGGAACTGCATGGCCATCTCGCCCATGCCAGTCCAGCGGTGAGAGACGCCATCAACGTACGGATATGATCGCTGTCCGTGGTCGTGAGACCAGTTTAGCGATGCCACGTCATAGGGCGGCGCGTCAAGGTTGTTCCACGACATGACAGGCAAGCCGTGGATGATGCTGTGCGGCTGTGCCATTAGAGGTGATCGATCGTTGCTGGTGGCCCGCCGCCTGATCCACCGCCTGCGTTGCCAACGGTATCGGCACCGGCCTGAATTGCAGCAGCCAACTTGGCTATGGCAGCATTGATTCCTGCCAACTGCTTGTCGACGTCACCTGCCCCACCAGACATCGCATCTGCCAAAGCGGAGACCGCCGCCTGGACCTCCCCGGTTCCGGTTGTTGCTGTGGCCTGAGCGCCAGCGAATGCTCCATCAGTTGGAGCCGCCACGCCGGGCGCATTGATGAGGTTGTCAATCGGGTCGACGGAAGTCGTGTCAATGACTCCGTGGTTCTTGATCAAGGACGGGTAGTTCTCGGGCGTATACTCTGGAGCACCACTGTCTCCAGGAAGGAGCACCATCCCGGGCGCACGATATGGAAATGCTACACTTCCCTCTTCGGCGGCACCCTCTACAATGCTTGTCTCTTTGGTGACGTATCGATTCTTACGATTGGCGCCATTGAACTCATCAAAGCGAATGTCGCCACGTGGATCGTTCTTGTCGAACTTCTTGTAGATTGAGGCAACGAATTCGCCAAACGTCGTGAGCGCTGCTTTGACTGGTCCGCCAAACTCCTCGGCCAAGCCCATGGCAGCGTTGCCCAACCCAAGGAACGCATCGCCAACTGCTCCCCAGTCGATACCAGCGGCGAAGCCTGCCAGGTTGGTGGCAAGCTGTCCGAATGCTGGGCCAGCGTCACCGATCTTCGCTTTCACCGTTTCCCAGGCCGCTGTCAGCTGATTGCTGGTCGTCTGGGACATGAAAGCCGCGTCGCGCTCAATCTCCGACTTCGCACCGGTGGCGTCCATTGACTTCTCGATCTCTTTGCGGAGAGCCTTCATTCCGGCTGCGGTCTTCTCGTCCTCTGAGCCACTCGTTCCACGAAACGTGTCGTTGAATGTGGCAAGCAACGGGCTGATGGCTCGGGTGCCCCGAGTGCCGAAGATCTTGTTTAGCTTGACCTGGTCGCCTTTGGCTCCACCAATGGTCTCGACAATGAGATCCTTGACATCGCGCGCCTTGGTCCTGGTCTTGTCGGTGAAGACGTTGGTCCCGGTGGACTTCTTGATTAGGTCAGCCTTGTCGACGAATGCCTTGAATAGGTTCTCCACTGCGGTGCTTGCAGAGTTGGCGTCGCCAGTTCCCTGGAAAGCAATCTGAGACAGTCCGCCAAGCGTCGCCAAGCCATCGGTACCATCGAGGCCGAAGCGCTTCGCTGCTGCCGCCATCTTGGGGAACTGCGCCGCTGCATCGGCGATCTCGAATGCGCCTCGCTTGCCTTGAACAGCGAGAACGCTGAGAGACTTGCTCATCTCGTCAACGGTCGTGATGTCGAACTTCTGAAACAGGTCGGCAGCCGCGGCTCCAATGTCCGCAGCGGATGCGCCGCTTGCCACGCTGATTTGAGCGAAGACATCAGAGAAATCGAGTGCGGCCTTTAGTTCTCCAGTCTTGCTTACGAAGTTCTCAATGCCAGTTGCAACGTCGTCGCTCTTGGCGCCGGGCGTAGCAAGTGCTGACCCCTCAATGCGCTTCCGAACGTCCGTCGGGTCCAATTCGCCAACGGCGCTCCCCTTCGTGACCAGTGCGCGAGAGCGCCCCTGCAGGTTGGTGGAGTCCTTAAGCGCCTTGAAGCCAACGGCACCGACGACCGCAGCACCGACCATGGCGCCACGAATGGCGCGCCGACCAAGACCAGCAATGGCCCCCACGCCTCGCCCGAACGCGCGGCGGCCAAGCGATCGACGATCGTCAACGCGGCGCGCTCGGTCACGGTCTGCGAGCATTGCCGACCTCTTGGCCGCTCTCTCCTCGGTGCGTTGCTTCTTTTTCTGGGCTCGCTCTTCGATTCGCTGCTCTTTGGCAAGCTTGCGCTCAAGGTCCCGAAGCTCACGATCGTCAGCACGCTTGATGCGCATGCGACGCTCTTTCTGCCGACGCTCTGAAGCGCGGATGCGAGCTGCCTGGGCCTTGTCTTGTTTTCGCCCAGCCTTGGCAACACCATCTGCGGCCCTAGCCTGGGCGCGTGGCATCTTAGAGAATGCAGACCCCGACTTGCGACCGGCGTCCTCAGCAGCCTCGCCAATGCTGCGAAATGCCCGCGCCACAGACTCGTGACCGGATGCCGTGAAGGTCCACCGCTCAGCAGACATCAGCCAATCCTGCGCTTCATGCTGGCGATGCCTTCGGCAATGATCTGACGAGCAAACTCAGCATGGTCGGGAAAGAAGCTGTACCCGAGACCAACGACGTAACTGGCGTAGGGCATGTCCATTTCAAGTTCGATGACAATGGGATCGCCCACGCTCGTCCTGAGAGCCTGTGTGCTCTTTCGCAGGTTCGTCGTACGGTCCTGGTATGGGTCACCAGCCTTCGCGCCCGCAGCGGCCGTCTCAGCCACGGCAAGCATACGATCACCCAGCGCCGAGAACTCGGCTTCAGCTTTGGCCACGATCTTGGCCGTCTGTCCTGAGTGTCGTACGCGCATTGGGCTACTCTTCGTCGCTGTCGTCTTTGGCTGGGGATTCGTTGTCGGCCTGTTGCGACTCAATGGCTCGGGTGTAGGCCCAACTCATTTCGCACAGGAGCGTGGAAAGCTCCTCGCGGTCGTACTGAACCAGCGCCATCTCAGGCACCACTTCGTTGCGCACCATCCAGCAGCGTCGACGAATGGCGTCGATGTAGTGATCGTCTGACTCAAACGCCACCGGTGGCCTGCGCTTGCGGCATTCGCTGTAGATGCTGAGGAGCACCGAAATCTGGTCGGTCTCCAGGTTCTCCTCCATCCACTCTGGAGATATGAACGCTGGATACTCACCATCATTGTCAGGCTGCCTGAACGCTCGATAGAGCGCCTCGATGGTCTTGCGATCGGTGATGTAGTCACCGTCGTTGAGCGCCCTGTCAGCGCCAGCGCGGGCCTTCTTGGCGTGGCGCGTCATAGCGTCGTAGGCCGCAGCTATGGCGTCGCACTCCTCGCGCTTCGTTAGTACCTGGACGCGAACAGCTGGAAGCTCCGAGCCATCGTGTGACAGGAAGTCGTCGAGACGACACTCGTGGAACCACCGTGGCTTCGCCGCCAGCGCAGCGCATAGTGGAGTAGCCTTGCTATCACTTGACATTCAACACCGCCCTTGCTGCCTCAAACGCCCACCATTGCCCATACGTCAACTCCGACATTGGAACGCCGAAGTACCTGTCTGGCCTCAGAACCCTGCCAGCCTGACTGATGTCACGGCAGTGACATATCAGCACAGCTGCGCGTTGGTTCGTCACGTCTCCGGCACCCTTGGTGAGCATGTGCATCCACTCGCTCTTGTAGTGAGTGAATGGCGTCGGAGAGACGATGTCCAGGAGTGGCCGCGCTACATCCAAGATCGCGTCGACCACGCGACTGTCTTCAAAACATGCAAGGTCATCGACGGATGGGAACAACCGATTACCAGCAGCGTCAACAAGCGCGTAGGACGCCATCTCCAACTCCATTGAGAGCCGAGCGACCTCAGGCCGTGCACTGCGTCCAGCGTCGATGACGCAGCCGACTTCGTTGATTGACAGAGCGCGCACAAAAAAGCGCCCCGACCCGAGTGCCTGCTGGGTGGGCGGAACAGGCAATCGTGGCCGGGGCGCACGGAGAAACACTCTGAAAAGCTTGTGGCCCGCCCAGCCACTCGGGGGTGAGATAAGCCCCCTTGTTGTCATGCGCTATCTCACTCGAAGATGGGAGCTGGGCTCCCGACGCTCGTCAGTTTGAGCGTGCCGATGACTGGATCGCCAGCGCCTCCGCCAGCCGAGTACTCGCGCACTAGGAACTTGCCCTTCATCGACTCGGAGCTACCGACCTGGATGACCTTGACAGCCACCGGTGTGCGATTGCGCTTCGCTTCCTGGAAGTTGAAGTCGCTCCCAGCTTGCGGCAGCGCATTGGTGAGCGTGACGATCGTCTGGTCTGGACCCGGCGAGACGCCAAGCATGCCACCTGGAATGGTGGACACGTCAGCGTCATTGTCGGGCATCTCGACCTGGACTTGCTGGTTGTGAAAGATGAGGATGCCCTCACAGAACACAACCATTTGCGTGAAGATGGTAGCCATAGCTCTAACCTTTCAGCGTCAGTACGACTGCCCGGTCTCCCGAACCTTCACGCCGGTCTTGATGTTGTGCTCCACAACCTGCAGATCGAGAGACTGCGGGAAGCTGCCTCCGCCCGCGTAGGTGACGTCGATCGAATCGATCATCTCCTGCTTGGCGCTGGGCTTCAGCATTGGACCCGGGTACACGCCCTGGGGCCTGTCGCCGGTGAAGTCTTCGATGAGTTCGGTGTGGATGTCGCGAATGAGACTCGGCGTCTGCGTCAACGACTTCGGCATCGCGTTGCCGACTGGATCGGAATCAGCGTTGGGCTGACGGCGTGATTCGTAGATCGACGCGAACGTTGCCCAGTAGGCGTGCACGACGCTCGGGATGTGACCCTCACGCGCCTTGTAGTCGTTGCTGCCTGCACCGTTCAGCGAACGCGTCGTGATGAAGCGCACGAGGTAGACGCGGCCGTTGTATGCCAGCGGGCTGACGCCGTTGTTGAGGGCAGTCTTGATCTCAGTCGCGGTCGGGTAGTCGGCCTTGAGGTAAGGCTTCGGAACGCGGTAGATTTGGTTGTCGGTCGCGGTGTAGCCGTTGATGTTGGCCGCGGGGTAAGCGATCTCTTGCGACCGCACGACAGCGCAGTGATGAGCCGCCAACATGGCCGGCGTCCAGTCGCTGTTCTCCTGCCAGAAGCAATGCGCCAACGCGCTGTTGCAAGCGGACGAGATCGCCACGGCCACAGCCTGAGCGTTCGTGCCGACGTTGGCGAAGATGACGCGCTGGTCCTTGCCGGCTGCAGGGAGACCCTGCTGCCGTACCATGTCGATGTACTCACCAATTCCGTTGTCGGTGGCGGTGACTGTCGTCGTCGCGTGAGCTGCGAGGGCGTGGTAGTAGATTTCGCTGTTGGCCAGCTCGGCAATCGCAGCCGTCCAGTCGTCAGCCGTAGCGCCAGCACTGTAGGCGCCAGTGGCCTTGACCAGCGTCTGAGCGTTGGTCCCAAGCGACTTGACCCGAATGCCTCGGTTCGCCGTAGCGCCGATGATGAGATCGCCACGAGGGCCAATCTGTGCAGCAGTGACGGTCACCGCCCAGTCAGGACCAGCGCCATCAATAGCAGCGGTCGCAGTGACCTGAAGGCGTCCACCATCGTGAGCGTTCAACTCGTCGCGAATCGCCTCCGCCGTAGTTTGCTCGCCGTCGTCCTCAGCAGGGCTGTACGTGATGGTCTCGCCGTGGACATGAATCTCCCAGCCAACCGTTGTGGACGCGTCGCCGGATACAGTCAGCTCGACAGACGCAGCAGAGCCGCCCGATTCGGTGGGGCAGATGCCATAGACCTTCGCGTCCGTGTCGACGGCCGTATATGCGCGATACATCGCATATAGCTCGCTCCGTGCGCCAAAGCGTGCCTTGGCGTCGGCGTCGTCCACGATGAACTCACCGAGTACGTCGACCGTCTCGGAGCCCGCGGATGTCTTGTTGCCTACCAGGATGACAGGCCGATCGGGGCTACTGCCACCGCCACCACCTGCGCCGAACACGTACTCTCGGCGAATCGCCGGAGTTGGATCGAAGGGATCGATTCCAGTCAGACCAGCCATCAGCTGTCACCTCCGCGCGAACGCTTCTCAGTCTTGGCGAGCGCCGGCTTGGGCTGCGGCTTGGGCTGACGCTTCAGCTTGGCAGCGGCCTCGCCCAAC
Source organism: Alphaproteobacteria bacterium (assembly GCA_021775965.1). Lineage (GTDB taxonomy): Bacteria > Pseudomonadota > Alphaproteobacteria > Micavibrionales > Micavibrionaceae > UBA5701. Next base: position 15,918 of record JAJFGV010000094.1, on the reverse strand, counting down.
GATGCGGCAGACACCGGCCCAGCAATGAGCAACAGCTCACCAGCCTTGACCGCCTTGCGCAGCTCATCGTGCTCTGCAACCTGCTCGCACGGGTCGTAGAGGTCAGACAACGATCGCCACGACGCATCAGCATCGAATGGCTTTCGCTTCTGGCCGACGAACAATCGACGGCTGGTCCCGTTGCGGGGGTTGTCCTCTCGCGGATCGCCCACGAGCTTACCCCGCACGCCCTGGAATAGGGAGTAACGCTTCATTGATTTGCGGTCCTCGATTAGCTGGGCAACTGTCCGCCGGAGCGGAGCTGCCAGTCAGTGCCGTCGAATTCGCACACAATGAACCATCGCTCGGACACCGGCAGAGTGCACAGGGTCGCGGCGTCGTGGTTCGCTATTGCGTACGTGTACGCCTCAACATCGAGGCGCGTAATCGTGATGGTGTCGCCAGCTACGGCGTCAGCGTCGTCCAGCGTGAGAATGCGGTTGGCGCTCAGCGTTGCAGCTGGCAGCACTCGCCATTGCTTCTGGGCCACGGTGATCGTGGGCGCAGCATCGGTAAGGTTCGCGCCTTTGCTAGCGCTGCGCTTGCGATGCCAGCGTCCAGCGTAGCCGCCAGTGTGCGTGACAACGTTGACGCTGTCAGCTGTGGTCGTGTCGTCTGGCACCCACTGGAACACAGCGGCGTCCAGGTCCAGGACGATGCGATAGTTGTTCGCCGTCGCCGGGCCTGGTCGTGCTGCCAGGATTGCCACGGTGTCGACCACCATGGCGCTGCGTGGTTCTAGTGCCATTGGTCTATCCAGTCAGCGAAGGCCGCTCTGGCCTATCGACACAGAACCCGCAATCGCTTGCGTTACACGTCGGCTCGTTCCAGGTGTCGCATTGCTGGCACGCATAGGCGTCGTGAAGCGCGTTGCGCACCAGCTTGTGGCCTTGGTTGCAGAGTCGTGGCGGAGCGAACTCGGGGCGTCTGGCGCCAAGCGCGAAGCCATCGTCAGTCATGCGAGGCCAAGTCTGCGACGCTCGCCAAGTTCCACTCTATCAAGCTGCCGCTGCACCCACGCCTCGAAAGCTGGATTGCTTCGGTCCTTGCCGCAAAGTTCGGCCATGTGGTCGAGGGCCGCCTCTGTGATCGTAGTTGGCCGATCGCTATCGCTGTTGACTACAACAACGCGAGCGCCGGCATCTTGGTCCTGGCGATGCCAGACGCCAAGCAGGTAGTCGCCTTGGGTTCCGAGTAGCCTGGTCATCACACCCACCATTCAGCAGGACCCACCCTGCGCTGTGGCTACAGAGACTCGTCGCCGTCGATACCTTCTGAGTACCGCTGCAGAATCTCTACGCCGTTGTTTTTCACCGTCGCCAACGAGTCGTTGGTCCAGTCGGTTGCCTCAGCCCTGCCCACAAGCTCGCGCACAGTGAACCGCGCTGCAAACGCTGGATAGTCGCGACCAGACTTGTGGTCGCCTAGGCTTCGCGTGTTCGGGTCGTCAATGCCGATGCGCTGGATGGCCTGGCCACCGTCGTAGCGCCACGACCAATCCTTGACGCCCAGCGTTCCAATGCTGTCGATGAGCATCGTGCCAGCTGGCTTGCTGTTGTAGCTGTAGCTTGGGTGGCCGCCCGCCTGTGCTGCGTACGCAATGCTACGGCTGACAGCGGCTAGCACACCCGAGCGGTCTATTGTCGATGCCTTGTCGGGTAGCTCGCGGAACACGTAGAGCAAGTTGTAGGTCTTGAGCGATTGGTCCTGAAACACGGTCCAAGGCGTGACGCTCTCGACGCCGCTCCACCACACAAAGAGCGACGGCACGGGACGCTTGACGCGCTGACCTTGCTTGGCCATCGGGTCGATCGTGAACACGTGGCCGCTAGGCAGCGCCACGGTTCCAGTGCCGGGGAGGTCTGCGAGCTTGGCGCTCAGATCGTAGTTGAGGCTCCAGGCGATGAAGTCTGCGATCGCCTCAGCGACCGGGTCTGCGAGGTCTTCGCCCTGGCCCTCCGACGCGAGGGGTAGCGTCTGTGGGCCGACTGTGGATGCCATGGGCGGGAACTATTTTCTGAGGCTCGGTTGATTCTTGTTGATCGGGTCGATGGCTGGTGTACTGTTGGGCCATGAAGACGCGAACGCAGGGCAGAATCTCGCATCTCAGCGCGACCGGGACGGACATCGTGGCCACGTGGAGGAACGACGGATCGATCACCGATGACGACGACGTGAACCGCATGGTGCGCCTTGAGTTCGGTGACAGCGACTGCAGGTTGATTTGCGCGGCTGACGGACAAGCCGTTGCTCACTACAGCGGCACCCGTGAACAACTCGCCATGAAAGCGTCCGAGTTTCTGTTCTCGGCGCAACGTCACGCGCCACGCTAGGTGCACCAACGCCAACGTCTCAGCCCCAGAGCCTCACGGCCTGGGGCTTTCGAGGTATGAAGACGAACAACAAGCCGGAGAGGCCGCTGAAAGTCTACGGTTGGATAGGCCATCGCAGTGGCCAAACCCGCGAAATTGTCGCTGCACCAAGCAAGGCTGCGGTGGCGCGGATAGCTGGATTCAACAGCCCCAGGCAAATGTTCTGCCTGTGCGAGACTAGCAACGATGCTGAGCTAGCTCAAGCCCGCAGCAATCCGGGTAAAGTGTTCTGGCATCCGCTGAACGAGTTGGAGTCGCGCAGGGAGTGGCGATCGTGATCGACATGGCCAACAAGGTGCAGCGCAAAGACAACGGCGAACCTCATGTGCCGCAAGGTTACGTCGCAATCGGTGCCAGCCATCGTCTTGTACGAGGCACAACCGTTGCTGCGATTGTGGGCGAAGGCGAGTGGGAGCGATGGGAGTTCGGAGTAGTAGCTAGCGACGACGACACTGGACGCGTAGAGTTGTTCGGCGTTGGCATGCGTCGAGCTTACGAGCGCTCGGCGATCGTGGCTGCTAAGGCCACTACAAGTCAGGATGCTCAATCGCACACTGGAGGCAGTGATCACACGCCGCACACTCAGAGCTGAGCGTCATCGCTGGCTCGTCGCGGAACCGCCTCACAGCGGCCACCACGTGGCGCCTGACGGCGTCCGGCTGCTGACAGCCTGCCAGCGTAGCGAAGTGAGCCTCGGACGCGCTCACGAGGCTAATGAAGCCTTGGAGCGCTTCGTCGAAGAAGGCCATCCACTGTGACCCGCCTGGGCTCAGCTGAGCGATGCGCCAGCCTGGGAGCATCGTCGGAGTCTGGCAGTGGTGCACGAGCGGCGAGCCTTCGTCGCCGCCTGTGATGAGCTGGTAGGTGGCCACTACGTAGCCATCCACGGAATGACGTAGCCAGCCTCTTTGACGTAGCCAGCGACGGTCCAGTGGCAGTCATCGACCTGCACGTAGTCGTCAGGGTCGAGACCCTCCGCAGTGATGAGCGCTTCGGTGTCCACGATGTAGACGTAGTCGTACGTTGAAGCGAGCTGCTCCTCGGCAGCCCTGACACCGCTGACGTCGCCACTGCAGGCACCGTCTCGCGTTTTCAGGATGATCATGCGTTGCAGGCTGGGAACGTCACCGAACCACTCGCCACGTAGCGCATCAAGCTCGGCGTAGTGTGCAGCCTGGGTCTCGCCAGCGTCGTCTTCGCCTTGGGCCCAGATGAGATCGCTAGGCTCCGCGCCGCTATCGTTGATGTCAGCCAGCAAGTCGTCGTAGGCAGTCTGGCCTTTGCGGAAGTCTGCGATCGGAGTCGCGTTGGCGCAGCCTGCCAGCACCCTGCACTCGCCTGGTAGCCGGTCGAGTAGGTTGCGGCCAATCTGGCCCCCGAGCACGCCCATGCCTGGAGCGCCGAGGTTGGCGCCCGTCTCATTGGCACCAGTGATCCATGCGCTGCCATTCCACGTCACAAGGTCTGTGCCGTTGACGCCACTTGGTGCGCTCTCGCCATAGCGCAGGTTGGCGCTCGCGTTGCTCTGGCCAGCGAGCATGTACGTGACCGTCTCGTGTAGGCCGGTCGCTCGCCATCGGTTGCTGAGGCCACGCTCCAGCGCTCGACACTCGGACGCAGTGAACGTTCGGTCCCAAGCTAGCACATGGTGGATGTGTCCACCGTATGGGTTGCCACCGTTAGCCCAGCTGCCAATCGTCAGGTAGTTAGATGGCGCTGTCGTGGCTGGCGTCGTGTCGCCGCCAAAGTCGCCATAGTACTCCTGGACGCCGTTGACGCGGATGTCAACCTGGCCATTGGTGCGAGCTTCGTCGATGCGCACGACGACGATAACGGTGGCGCCAGCTGGGGCGCTCCCGTTGCTCGTGTACTGGCTGACGATAAATGTGCCAGAGCTATCGCCAACCTGGACCTGGATGCGCTCGTTGGCATCGTCCCAGGCCATGTAGAAGCCTTGACGCGTTGCCAATGGACGGACGCTGTCGAGTAGCGTGCCACCCTCGCCCCCGCCGCTTGTGGCGCAACGGAACACGATTGCAATCGTGGCACCGGTGCCGTCATGCATGAACGTCCAGTCAGCGACTGCGCCGGTCGTGTAGACTAGGCGATCGTTGCTATCATCGAAGAGCAGCGACGGGCTGCCATTGATGCTGGAGACCGTTGGCTCCTGGCCAGAGCCACCATCGTCGAAGGTGTTGCCTGCGTCGCCGGTATTGGTCCAGCTCTCGACCGGTGACGCTAGGCTTGCCGATGCGACAAGCTCTAGTTGCAGATCGGTGGTGTCTGGCTGGTAAGGTTGGCGCCTAGCCCTGCCGCGCTTTGGGGGAAACCTGAACGGCATCGGTCACCAGTAGACGCGAATCTTCGTGACGTTGGTGCCAGTCGTGATGATCGCGCTGAACCAGCCGTACAGTTCATCGCCATTGACGAGACCAGAGGCGGTACGGTTGTTTCCGTCGCCGGTAGTCAGGACGAGCGAGCCGCTGCCGGCGTCGACGATCTGAATGAGCCTCGCGCCGAACCCGGTTGAGCCAGCGGCAACCAGATCGGGATCGGCTGCAAAGCTGGTGTACTCCAAGAAGTCGGAGGGTGGCCCGTAGGCAACATTGGGTGGAGCTGCCATCAGAACGTTCCTAGGCCATCGAGAAAGACTTTGTCTTTCGGGGTTGTCGAGTCAGGGTCGCCGCTTCGCACCGTGGAACCGTCCGTGATAGCTGGCTCAATGGTGTCGCTGGACGACGCCGTTGCGATCTCAATCTCGCGGACGCGCAGCTGTTCGAGCTGTGCACGCACACGCTTGTCGCGCATGACCCAGTCGCCGCGGATATATTGCGGGTGACGGATGCCACAGCGAATCTCGAACAAGTCAAGAACAATGCGCTTGATTGACCGTGGCGCAGATGTGCCCTGGTCACGTAGCCAGTCGAGACCGCCTGCGCCATAGATGCGCCGGATGTGATCCTCAAGGTCAGACTCGGCGTCCAGGATGCAGTCCTGCTCTGCTGCGTCGCCTTCGGCATCGAGCACGCCGGTGCCGGTGTCGTCAAACACCTCGATGACGATCGCCTCGCTGATACGTCGCGTGACGTCAGCGTGGGTGACGTATGCGCCAGTCGCAGCCATTGCTCATCGAGCCCAGCGAACGAAGCGCAGGCCAGCGCTCTTGGCTCGCCCGAAGGCTTCAGGCGAAATCGACACTGGGCGCCCCACCTTCATGGTGCGCAGCCCGTTGCCAAGGTCTACCTCGACCCACTCGGGGCCAGGGTTGTCCACCAGAGCCCATGCGTCAGGCTTCGGTGGATTGCCCCACAGTTGCGCTGGGGCGTCGCTAGACGGCTTCTCTGACTCTGGCTGGCTGGTTGCCAGCTGTAGCCCAGGGACGCTACTAGCGGGCGCCTCAGCAGCATCGGACGCAGCCCTGTTGCTAGGGCGCCCACCCTTGCGACGGCGCGACGCCATCAGGCCACCGGTGCGGTGTACAGGTAGCCGGTATCCGACGCCTGGACCTTGTGGTCCTCGGCCTCGCCAGCGAACGCGTAGTACACGCCGCCCAGGCCCTGCTCAGCCTTGAACCACTGACGGGTGATGATGCCGCCGTTGTTGCCTTCCAGTTCTGGAGCGCTCCAGCGGAACGTGTTGCAGAACGTGGCCGAACGGCGCGACGGACGACGGGCAACGCGAGCCAAGCCGAAGAAGCCGGACCACACGCGACCATACGACGCGGTATCACCCTGGTGGGCGGTGTCTTGCTGTGCCTCACCAATGACGTAGTCGTCCAGCCGGAAGAGGCTGGCGATCATCAGAGGCGTTGCGAGGCCAACGGGGCTGCCACCATAGAGGAAGTGGCCGACGATGTTTGGGTGACGCGCGAGCACGTCAGCAACGTCGATGCCGCTCCAGGCCACGAGGTCGCTCGGAGCCTTGCCACGCCACAGCGCAGCGCGAGCGTCCTGGATGTTTTTCTCCGGGTTGCCGCCTGCGTCGCTCGACCATTGGTCGTTGCCGCTCAGCGTCGCCTTGTTGCCGGTCGGGTAGTTGGCCGCAGTCTGGAAGACGTCGGCGATGCGAATCTCACGCCGCAGAGCGCGATGCTCCAGCGCTGACTCGGTCATGTCCATCATCTCGTCCAGCGCAGGGTCCTGGTTGCCCAGCACCTCAGCGGTGACGAAGGACTTGTTACCGCGCGACACGCACGAGTACGTCGCGGTGGTACGCGACTCCTTGAGCGTCGGCGCCTCGCCAGTCTCCGACAGCTCGTCGTTGTCGTGGGTCTGGAGCCGATCGCTCTTGCCATAGATGAAGTAGGTGTCGGAGCGCAGACTCACGGGAACGGCAGGCGCGAGACGCAGGCCGATCATGTCCTCCGAGGCGTACTGCGTCGACAACTCCGAGATGGACTTGTTGACGTGGACGTCGCCGCTCGAAAGGCTCGCTTTGAACTGAGACAGCTCGGGGGCCAGCGCATCGATGACGCGAGGGTCACGAGAGCTGAGCGCCGCATCGAAACGAGCGCGGGCCTCACGATACGCCGCAGCCGGGGAAGGCTGGTCGGCATAGCGCTGCTTACGCAGCTCGGACATGACGCGACCGACGTCGATGTCATGGGTACGGGCTGCGCCGAAGCCGAGGCCCTGGAGGGCCTTGATCTGCTTCATCTCCGCGTCGGAGACGCTACGCGTGCCATCGGCGGGGGTTCCACCAGTGATTCGGATATTCATAGTTCTGTTCCTTGGTCTGGTGAATCAGACGCCGCGATTGCCGAAGCCGCCGTTGATCATGCCGACGAATTGCCCAGCGGTTCCGCTTTCGAGGAACACGCCATAGGTCGACTCGTTGCCAGTGCCGTCGCTATCGTGAGCGGTGGCGTCGGTGAAGCCGTCAGCAGCGAGCTTGGCCTTGGTGCCACGCGTTGCGCCGCCAGTGCCGACGAGGACGGGAATGACCCCGCCAGTGCCGAGGACGAAGCATTCGACGCGCTCACCAGCGGCCTTGGTTTCCTTGGCCACGAACATGGCCAGGTCGCTGTTGGCGCCGGCATCGTCGACGGTCGTGTCAGAGTCTGCGATGAGTGCCATTCCCTTGGTGGCGGTGTCGCCGGAGGCAACGGTGCGCTTGACCGTGAGGGTGTTGGCGGAGTAATCGAGTGCAAGGGGCATAGTGGTTCCTCAGCTCACGCAGGGATGTGAGTGTCGCTGTTGATGATGGCCACCAGCGCGCTCTCTTGTGGCGCAGCGGCGAAGGTGTCGGGATTGGGGTCCTCGCCCATGCCGGCCGGGTCCTTGGTCAGGATCGTCGACGGCGCGCGCTGGGACATGAACTTGTCGAACAATGGGCGATTGGTGATCGCCAGCTCCGAGAGGTTGTCCACCTCATGCGGCGCAATCTTGTCACCGACCAATGCGGCAACCTCGGCACGAACGGCGTTGTCTGCGTGGGTCTTCACCTTCGCAGTCAGGTCGTCGCAATCGGCGGTCTTGGTCGCCAGCTTGGTCGCCAGCGAATCGCACTGAGCGCTGAACTGGTCACGCTCTGCGATGACCTCAGCCTTGGAGGCTTCCAGCGCATCGAGGGCAGTCTTGAAGGTGTCACGCTCAAGGCGCATCGCCTTGGCTTCGTCTTGGGCCTTGCTAAGCGCGGCCTGCATTTCCGTGGGGTCCATAGTTGGTCCTTGGGGCTTCTCTTTGTTGTCGCCGCCGCGCTGTGTGGCGGACGGATGGTCTGTGGTTGGGGCTGGCACAGTGGCCTTGGCTGCGATGCTCTTGCTGCCAGCAGCTGTGAAGCTTCGACGCTTCGACGCCTTCGCATTGGCGATGCCATACCGAGCGGCAACCTGCTTCGGCATGTGTTGGGTCTTGGCCAAACACTCGGCCGCAATGCGGCCCATGAGCGCAGCAGCTGCGTCAGCCTCTGCCTCTTCGTCGACATCGGCATCGGTCTCTGCAATGCGAGTGATGAAGCCTTGGGCCAGCGCATCCTCTGCACTGAGCCACGTCTCTGCCCGCATCAACTCGCGAGCCTCAGCCCGGTCGACGTTGCTGTTGCGCGCGTAGCTGACAGCCATTGCATCGGCGATCGTGTCGAGCACGTCAGCGGTGCCACGGAAGTCCGCAGCGTTGCCGGCTGCCATGGTCCACGGATCGTGAATCATGGTCGTCGAGTTCTCAGCCATGACGCGCTCGTCACCGCTCATGAGAATCAGCGACGCAGCGCTAAAGGCTGCACCGTCGACGATAGTGACGACGCGACGCGAGTCTTGCCGTAGCAGGTTGTAGATGGCTGTTCCTTCGAAGGCGTCGCCACCGAAGCTGTTGATGCGCACCTTGATGGTGTCGCCAGCGGGAGCCGCGTCCAGGTCGTCCTTGATGCGAGACGCCGTGACGCCTTCGGACCAGAAAGACGATCCAATGTCGCCATAGACGAGAATCTCGGTCTCGCCACCGGCTGCCTTGACGGCGCGTGGTTCACTCTTGCAATTCGTCGCCATCGTCGTCTTTCTCGGTCTCGTCGTCTTCGGTGCCGAATGGATCGGAGTCGTCCGCTTCCTCTTCGTCAACGTCGTCTTCACTATCGCCAAGCAATGCCTCGCCAGGCTTCGGCTGCGGCACGCCAGTGACGTCGTGCGCGTACGCCTTGGGCACTTCCATGCCGGCCTCCTGAAGCGCCTTCAAACGCTCCGCGGACGACAGGCCGTCCTCGGAGTCTTCGGTCTCGAAGCGCACGCCAGGGACGGGCACGTTGCCGAAGTTCATCCACACCAATGGTGCAACGATGTCGCGTCGAAGTGTCGCGGATACGCCCTTGGCGTCGTAGTCGCGGAGGTCTCGCCTGACGCGATCGTGGACCTCGCCTAGGCTGCGAGCGCCTCGCTCACCGGCTTCGGTCGTGAGCGTCTGGCCAATGATGGCCTTGCTCATCTCGGCGCCCATGAACTTGCATAGCGCCTCGTGGCTAGAGCTTTCGCCCCGGCCACCCTCTGGCCATTCGAGCTGTAGCTCTTGGCGCTGGTTCAAGATGCCAACGCCGTCAGTGGTCAGCGACTGCAAGACGTTGATGAGCCCTTGCTCATCCTCTTCGTCTGCCTTGTCGTCCAGTTTGCCCAGGCGCCATGGCTTCCAGGCCAGCTCCGCGAGCTTTAGCCAGTCAGCGGTTGCCCAATTGCGAAACAGCGCGGCCCACACCAATAGCGTGGACAAGCCCTCTCGCCTTGGGTCGCCGCCCATCTCGCGCGGCATGTGCTGCACGAACTGGCCAGGGTGCTCGGCCATGAGGTCGGTGCCCTGGGTGGAACCGTTGTAGTCGCTCCAAACGAGTCGGCCATCGCTACGCCGGAAGGCAAAGCGACGCTGCTTCTTGAGCGCCCAGCCATCGGGGACAATGAGCTTGCCCTCTTTGCGCCACGACGTTTCCGCCACGGCGAATCCGTGGTATATGCCGCCGCTCAGATGCGAGATGAGGTCATCGATTGACCGCCACTCTTGGCCATTGCCAACAGCTGCGGCGATCGTCTCTGTGACGAAGGCAGCAATCTCGCTATCTGCCTCGCTTACGCCGTCAGCCGTCTCGTGAGGCGGGAACGTGAGCGGAACAGCCGTGAGGGCAATCTCACGCGTGCGAAGGCAGCTATGTAGGTGTCCGTCCTTCTGACGGGCCTCGTTGGCTAGGTCGACGCGTTGGCGAATGTTGCCAGAGTCTGCCTGTCGCAAAATGGACGTGACCCTGGCCGGAGTGACCCCGCCGCCAATGCGACTGAGTTGTTCCGCGACTGGATCGTGTTGCAGCACCGAGCCACCAACGCGAATGCGCGGGGTCTCGAATGCGGCACGCCATCGACCAGCGAGCCAAGAGAAAGCGCCCACAGAATCACTTCAGCGCTTCAGCTAGCGAAGACTTCGCCGGTGAACGTGACACGTACACCGAGGATGGCCACGGTGTCGGTTGTGTGCGCCGCTGGCACGAGCTGCATCGAGACGAAGCCCGGGTCAGACGGAACGTCTGCGGCTGCGATGGTCGCAGTGATCTTGTGCGTGGTCGTGGACGCCCCGGTATCGGTCGCAGTGTCGGTGACGATTGCCGCGCCGTCCCAGCTGCTGAGCACCGAGAAGCTTGCGAGGTCGGTGGTTCCACCACTGTTGACCCACAGCTCAACGGTCACGTCCTGCGAATCGTCGATGTTGGCAGGCACAGCGAACTGGCAGCCGATGATGTCGTTGTTGCTCGCGGCCCACACGATTTCCTGCACCTCGGCAGCGTTGCCGCGAAGGATGGGAGTCGTGTCGCTGGCCAAGAGGCCACCATTGGCAGCGATGGCGCCAACGTCGCCGGAGCTGTCCATCTCACGGAAGTCGTAGATGGAAAGCGGAACGCTGTGGAGCGTGCTCTTGATGTGAGTGAGTGCAGCACGACCGGGAAGGTCGCCATACTTGCTATTCGCCAAAGCTTTGGGCATTCGATTGTCTCCGGTGGCCGCTAACCGAATCCGCGGCTATTGGTTCGTCCCCAGCGTGGTCGCTTCGGGGGTATCGCCTTAGCTCGACGCGATGCGCCGGCCGGGCTGTAGATTGCTAGCGCCAAGGCATCGGCGCTGTCTGGGCTCTTGCCGCCCGGTAGCCGCTTACGCAGCTCCTTCTTGCTCTCGACAACCTTCCGAGTCTTGGCGTCGTAGCCATACTTCGGGGCCACCAACTCGGTTGATAGCTGGTCGTCATCTGGAATCGTTCCGCCACCTTCCAGGTAGTCGCGAACGCCGAACAGAATCTGTGAGCGCTTGTTGACGTAGAGGTCAGGCTGGTCAGACACGGATCCGAAGTTGACCTCGATGATGTCCACCTCGCTGGAGCGTCGAAGCACATCAATGGGACCAGGGTTGCCACCTGGGTCCATCTTGATCAACGGCTTGCGCTCACCCTTACGGTGAAGCTCTCGCGCCATGTCCAGCACCATGCCTGCGACATCGAGCGTGTCGAAGCCATTGACGCGCTTCAGCTCGCCAACGTGGTTGCCACGTCTCGGAGCCGCAACGGTGTCGTCCTGGCCAAAGCGAGCAACGTCGACGCCTATCTCAAGGCGGCACTCATTATCGTCGAATCCGTCAGCATGCCAGTTGGCAATGCCCGCCTCAACGAGGCCAAGTGGTACGACGGCGTCGCTGCCTTGCTTGGCGAAGTTGCCAGCAACGCGAACGGCGTAGAGAAACGAGCCAGAGCCCCAGCTCTTGCGCTTCGTCTCGATGTAGTGGCGCGTCGCTAGACCTGGAACCTTCGCGGCACCAGTCGTGTCGCGCGCATTCGGCGTGTCCTCGCTTGAGATGTGGTGCGTTGACCACTCGCTGCGGGAGCCGTGAAAAGACTTGTAGAACGTGCCAGAGGTCTGCGTCGGGTTGCTGAACATGACCACCTTCGCGACTGCGTTGGGGTCGTCAGCTTCACCGCCTGCGGTGTTGCCCTCTATGGCTTCGAAGATTGATTCGTCAACGCCGCTCGCTTCGTCGACGATGAACAGCATTGCCGGGCCGCTGAAGCCCGCCATGTTCTCTGGCTGGTCGGTGCTGAAGCCGACGATGTAGCGGCCACCAGCGTCGTCCTGAACGCCAGTGCCGGGGTCTTTGGGGACCGTTGGCAGTGTGATCGTGGCGCGACGTCGAAGAGCGCGAAGCTCCTTCCAGACGAGACGCTTGACCTGCCGATCGGTCGGAGCGGTGATAACCGTCCCGGAGTTGGCGCGGGTTACGAACCAAAACCAGGCCAGGATTGCAGCAGCCGCCGTCTTCCCGGTCTTGTGGCCGCTGCGACAACTGACCCTATGGCGCTCCGCTACAGCGCGGAGAACGTCTGCCTGGCTCGACCTTGGGCTGCCCTCAAAAGCCTCCCACGGCGTAATGCCGAAGGCCTCGATTGAGAACAGTACAGGGTCGTCGTACCAGCGAGCGATCTGCTCAGGCGTTGCGCTACTAGGCGACTCGTCGGACGGCTGGTCCTTCGCTCGCTGGCGCTTCCGGGCTGCCATTCGGCGAAGGCGTTCCACCTTGCCTATCAGCGCCAGGCTGCTCGTCACTCAGTGCGTCCTTCGTAATCTTCAGCTCGCCAAGAATCTTGCAAGCGCCCACAACGTCACGAAGGTTCTCAAGCGTGGCCTTTGCAACCAGCTCGTCAATCTTGCTGACGGTAGTGCAAAGAGCGCGGTCGAGTGATGCACTCCAGTCGTTGTCCAGCTTCTCATTGATGAGAGATTTCTTGGACTTGTAAGCTTCGGCAACGGCTGCATCCTTGGCTGCACGCTTGCGGTAGTTGTAGATGGTCCGCACTGAAACGCCGTGGCGATTGGCTGCAGACTCCTCGCCCATGATGTCAGCGTCAGCCACAATGCGGGCAACGCGCTCCGGGTCTATCTTCGGGGAGGCCATTGTCTCGGTCTCTCTAGATGTGCTCTGTAGACGCGAACTCACCCAGAACCCGAGTGCGATAGATGTCGCTCTCTTGGTCGTGGCGGTTCAGCATCATGTCGCACCAGTCACGTGTAGCCAGGCCAGGCGTGATCGTCTTGCCGGTCTTGACGTTGGGCGTATCGAGCGACGAAATCGTGAGCAGGTGCCACAGCTCTTGGTCGCGCGTGAAGGCGTCGTGGAGGATGCCTGCTGACACCATTGGTGTACCGGTCAGGACGAACCTGACACAGCTCCCACTATCCCGTAGCATCTCGTAGATGGATCGCGGAATACGCGCCGCTTCCTCCAAGAGACACAGCAGCTTCTCACCACCAACGCCACTGAGGCGTTCTGGAATCTCGGTAGAGCAAGCAACGATACGCCGGCCGTCTGACCAGCGAATGCCTACAGCAGGATCGCTTGCTGGCTCTGGGAGGTCGACAAGGCCAGTGGTTCGAGCGTGGTCGGCGAGCCTACACACCTCGGGCCAAGCGATGTGCTTGACCTGGTGGCGAGTCGGCGAAGCTAGGAGCACTTGGCCGTCGCAGCAAATCGCCCAATGAAGCGCGAGGATGGCAAGGCTGTTGGTCTTGGAGACCTTGTGGCCAGACTTCAAGGCGACGCGATGATTCCTCACCGCTTCCCTGAGAAAGTCCGCCTGTTGGTCCCACGGCTCAGCGCCGCAAACCTCACGGGCGAAAGCTACGATGTCATAGCGCCACCGGTGTTGGTTTTCAGACACGTTCATCTTTTGCCCACTCATAGTCACATCCATCGTCTCAATCGCAAACAGGACCGTCGTCGCTGCCATTCACGTCAGAGCAGCTGTGGCTCGCGCACTGGTCATCGCTGGTGCAGATGGCACCGATCGGACGCGGTGCGACACACCAGCCAATCTCACGATCGCAGTTGAGCGGAGATGGACACTGGCTGTGAGCCTCGCAAGGCAACAGCTTCGGTTGGCACGCCACGAGTAGCAGCGCTAACATGGTCGTAGTTGCTCTCATTTGCCTTGTGCTGCTGCCTTGGCTGCCGCAACGTGTGTAGTGCACCAAGTCGCCAGAACAGCCTCTACGCGGCTCTTGATGCCTTTGCGTCCACCAGCCGGATTGGCCAGCTCAACGATCACAGCGTTGGCGCAGGTCTCAGCGTCGCTGTGACGCTTGAACGATTCGCCCTCGACGCTCTTGCCGTCCTTGACCAGCTCGTCGTCACGCTGCTCCTGCACCCATGCAGCGAAGAAGAGCTGTAGGCGCTTCGACTTACCGGGGCGCTTGTCCTTCACGTCGTGAAACGCCACGAGGACCTCTTCAGCGATAGTGTCAGCGTTGCGAGGCATGGTCGGAGAAGAAGGAAGCTAAGCCAAGTCGCTCTTGGCGCCGGGAGTCTCGTAGGCGTCGCCTGGTGGCGCTGGCGGGTCGATCTGGCGTAGCGGTGTCGTCGCAGGTCAAGAGAGCAACTCGGTGTTGCCATCCTGGAACGCGTCGAACGCTACAGCCAAAGCGTCGAGCCTTGCGACTCGCGTAGCATGTCGAGAACCGCCGACACCTTTGATGCTCACGCGTGGCCGCTCGTGATGGTCGTACTCCAACGGCGACAGCAGCCTGTGAATGCGACCAACCCCGAGCTTGTTCTTGGCCGCGTAGATGACCAGGTCTCCAGGCTTCAGTTCTTGACCGAACCGGTCCTTGCAGACCCCCGAACCTGGACTCGTTGGCTGGCCAGTGCTGCCCAGGTTCGAGACACTCTCGCTGGTTGCTGTGGCCATCACCTATCGCATTCTACAGGTAGTTGGGGTTGCTGCCTCACCCACGAACTTGGAGCCACCGACTGGACTCGAACCAGTTCCGACCGCATACAAGGCGGCTGCACATCCTGTTGTGCTTCAGGGGCATCACTCGCGGCGCGTCGAGGCGACAGGAGCGCTACATACTCTGGCCAGGTCATCCCAAGCCCCTCATGCAGCGAGAGCGGGGAGTCTGACTCGTGCCACTCGTCAACGCGATCGTTGAAGTCGTCGCTCAAAACTCAGCTTCCAGCTCGTCAACGCAGACGGCAACGCACTCAACCAATCCGGTCAAGCAGCCTTGCTTCGCGTTGGCCTCACCGATCACGCACTCAGTACGCAGCTCGATGCACTCGCCAATCGTCTCCAGGCAGCCTGTGCCGACGTCTTGGCATTCCGAGTAGCAGCCATCGCCCTCAGTGCCCGCGCAGCCTTCAAGGCACACGTCAAGCTCACTGGAGCACGCATCAAACGTAGCGTCGCAGCTATCGGCCTCTTCGCATGGCAGCCATGACGCGTCAGCGAAGCAATCGCTGGTTGTCTCGTTGCAGCCACGGATGCAGCCTGAGAGGTCAACGCTGCCAACGTCTGGGATGGCGCAAGCTAGGGCGCCGAGGGTCAGACAGGCAGCGAGGCGTTTCATGTGTTTTCAAGTCGATGGTTGGTGGAGCTAGCTGGACTTGAACCAGCGTCACGAGGCGGCAATTACGCTTTGCCCCGCTCGAACCCATCTTAGCCCCAGAGCAAGTAGAGCATGTGGCCGGACTTGAACCAGCAGCACAGGGCCTGGGTACCTTGCACATGCATTGCGCGTGTGTCGTCAACAAGCTGATGCTTGATCACCCTGGCTGGGCTTCGACTGACTCAACACACGCAGTAACGGGAGCAGGAATCGAACCTGCGACCTGTAGGATATGAGCCTACCGAGCTACCTGACTGCTCCATCCCGCTATGTCACACAGTTGGCCGACTCACCGACACACAAGAACAGGCACCTGTGTGCGCATGCCTGGAGTGCTAACGTCTGCCAGCAAGTCGGATGAAGGTGGAGGAGTCGAACCCCTAAGCGGTGCTCACCATCGGGTTCAAACCGATTCGCTGGCCTCCCAGCGGCACCTTCAATGTTTCTGTGGAGCCGGCGGGTAACGCTCCCGCTTCAGTCGGCTTGCAAGGCCAACCCGCATCCTTATGCAATCCAACCCCAAATTGCCAGCCAGGTCGGTGGTCAGTCGACACATGGTTGTTGGCAACCCACGGTCACAAGGACGGGAACCAACCCGCACCAGCGTGACCGTGTCTGT
>JAJFGV010000093.1 GCA_021775965.1 Alphaproteobacteria bacterium | reverse complement strand
CCCCATGGCCCGCGAAGCCGTCATCGTCGATAGCGTCCGCACCGGACTCACCAAGGCCCACCGCGGCTCGTTCAACATGACCGAGCCCGTCGACTACACCGCTCACGTGCTGCGTGAGGTCGTCGCGCGCCAACCCGCCCTGGACGCTGAAGAAGTGGAAGACGTGATCCTCGGCTGCGGTATGCCGGAAGGCTGCCAGGGCATGAACATGGGGCGCGTTGCCGCCATGGCCGCCGGCTTCCCCAAGACGGTCGCCGCGACCACCGTGAACCGATTCTGCTCGTCGGGCTCCCAGGCCATCGCCATGGCCGCCCATCAGATCCTGAACGAGGGCGCTGAGGTCGCCATCGGCGCAGGCGTCGAGACCATCACGATGATGCAGGACGGCACCCAGAACACGAACCGGATGGTGAACGAGACGGCCAAGAACCGTTTCCCCGGTCTCTATTTCCCGATGGGTGTCACCGCCGAGGTCGTGGCCGAGCGCTACAGCATCTCCCGCGAAGACCAGGACATCTACGCGGCCCAGAGCCAGGAGCGGTACGCCGCTTCGGTCGAAGCCGGCAAGGTCGCCGAGGACATCGTTCCGATGACCGTGACCCGCCGTGTCCAGAAGAAGGGCGAGGAGCCCTTCGAAGAAGAGTTCAAGGTCGAGCAGGACGAGTGCAACCGGCCGGGTACGACCGTCGAGGCACTGGCCGGCTTGAAGCCCGTCTTCAAGCCGGCGGAAGAAGGCGGCACCGTGACTGCGGGCAACGCTTCCCAGCTCTCGGATGGCGCGTCGGCAACCCTGCTGATGAGTTCCGACCGGGCGAAGGAACTCGGCCTCGAGCCCCTCGGCGTGTACCGGGGCACCGCCGTCGCGGGCTGCGGCCCCGAGGAGATGGGCATCGGACCCGTCTTCGCGGTTCCGAAGCTGCTGAAGCGACACGGCCTCACGATGGACGACATCGACATCGTCGAGCTGAACGAAGCCTTCGCTTCCCAGCTGCTCTACTGCCAGCGTGAGCTCGACATCCCGAACGAGAAACTCAACCCCTTGGGCGGCTCGATCTCGATCGGCCATCCCTTCGGCATGACCGGCTCCCGCATGACAGGCCAGCTGCTGCGAGAGCTGAAGCGGCAGGGCAAGCGCTACGGGATCGTGACCATGTGCATCGGCGGCGGCCAGGGGCTGGCTTCTCTCTTCGAGGCCGTCTAGCCGAGACGAGACAGTCGAAAGGGGAGGTTCCGTGTCGCTACGGATGATGGGTGCACCGGGCTCGCCCTACACGCGAAAGATGCGGGCGCTGCTCCGCTATCGACGCATCTCCTATCAGCTGCTCCTTCCGGGCTCGCCTGAAACGAAGGGCCTTCCCCAGCCCAAGGTGTCGCTCCTGCCCACCTTCTTCCTGCCGGACGAAGACGGGAACGAGGTGGCGGTCACCGATTCGACGCCGCTGATCCGACGCTTCGAACATGAGTTCGAGGGACGCCACGCCATTCCGGAGGATCCGGTGCTGCGTTTCCTCGATGCGCTCCTCGAGGACTACGCCGACGAGTGGCTCACGAAGGCAATGTTCCACTACCGCTGGTACTACGCGGCCGATATCGAGAAGGCCGGCGCGGTACTACCGCTCTGGCGAAGCGCCAGCATGACCGACGAGGAACTGGCGCCCGTCTCCAAGATGATTCGCGAACGCCAGATCGAGCGGTTGTGGGTCGTGGGTTCGAACGACACCACCGCGCCAGTGATCGAGCAGAGCTATCGGCGTTTTCTCCGGGCCTTCGACGCACACCTGCAACGCTTCCCCTACTTGCTGGGCAATCGCCCGGGCTCTGGCGATTTCGGAATCTATGGGCAGCTCACCCAGCTCGCGCTCTTCGATCCCACCCCGGTCGCGGTAACCATCGGGGAATCGCCGCGGGTCTATGCGTGGGTCGAGAAGATGGAAGACCTGAGCGGATTGGAGCCCGGTCCGTGGATCTCCCGGGATGCCATTCCCGATACGCTCGGAGCGCTTCTGTCCGAGGTAGGCAGGGTCTATCCGCCTTTCCTGCTGGCCAATGCGCGAGCGCTCGAACAGGGAGCCGAGCGAGTCGAAACACACATCGATGGCAAGCCCTGGACCCAGAAGCCCTTCCCCTACCAGGCGAAGTGCTTGCGTTGGTTGCGTGAGGCGCATGCCGGGCTTTCCGAGGCTGAACGCACGGCCGTCGATAACGTGCTGTCCGGAACAGGTTGCGAGGCGCTGTTCCAATAGGGCACCACGACGCCCCGAATCAAGCGTGGGGGCGCCGCGGGAAGCTTCGGGCCGGCACTCCGACCGCACTGTGATCCGAGGGAACGTCGTCGAGCACGACCGCGTTCGCGCCGATCTGCACGCGATCACCGATCTGGAGCGGCCCGAGAAGCCTCGCACCGCTGCCGATGAAGACGTCGTCTCCGAGTGTCGGCCCAGGAGAGCCGAAGACGACGCGTGAGGAGTTGGAGAGCCCCAACGTTGCGTAGGGTGCGATCGTCGCGTTCTTCCCGATTCTCGTCCGTCCATTGATCACGATGAATCCGTGTACGAGGTGTACCCCGCCACCGATCCGGACATCGTGGCCGATCGACACGTTCGAGAGGGCCTGGTTCCAACTGGCCAGCAGCGTTCCGAGTGGGCGTAGCCCGAGAGAACAGAGCAGGATCTGGAGCCGGTAACGAAGCGCAGCACCGAAGGTCTCCGTGCGAAACAAGACGTACAGGAGGCGCTGCCATGCGGGCCGATCCGCCGAGAAACGCGGGTACCACAAGGCGTAGACCTCGAGATCCGCCAGAATCAAGCGTCTGGTCTCAGCCCAATCGACGGGTTCCGGCCGAGAATGCACCGCCCCAGCGCCCATTCAATTCTCCACCTGCGGCGCCAACGGCACGCGTTCTTCCAGGCATCCGTAGGCCGTTGGCGTGAGCTTGATGATCGTGTGCAGCGGCATGTCGAGGTGCGGCGTCTCGGCAATCGGGAGCTGCTGGAAATAGGCCACCATCGCTCGCCAGACAGCGCGGTGGGCCACCACCAGAACGGGCGTGCGATAGCGCTCCAGTTCGATCAGGACACGATCGATGCGATGGATGACGTCCAGGTAGGATTCTCCGCGCGGGTAGCGGTACTCGAGCTTGTCTCGCCGGCGCGCGTGGAATTCAGCGGGCAGGGAGCGTTCGATTTCGGCGTACGTCATCCCCTCGCAATTTCCCGCATGGATTTCGTCCAACGCCTTCCAGGAGCCCGTCTGCAAGCCGAGCGGCTCTGCAGTCAGGACGGTTCGGCGCAGCGTGCTCGTCCAGACGTCGAGGTTCGTCGCCGAGGGGAAGGCTTCGCGAACATGGGTAGCGAGGCTCTGGGCATACTCCGCACCGGCCTCGGAGAGCGATGCGTCCCCGCCGATTCTGCCCTGCACGTTGTAAACGCTCTGGCCGTGGCGGGTGAGCCAGACCGGCCGGTTCGTGACCTGGAGATTGGACAGGAAGAAGACGACCTTCCCGACGACGTAGCCGTAGACGCGATTGATCACGACCTGGGCGCCCCGATTCCGGAGCCGGACCCACGAGCCCTCATCCTCCCCGAGGGTCTCGTACTGGCTTTCGTAGTGGGCGATGCGCTTGAGAAAATCGGCCAGCGCCTCGGCCTCGGGGACGCCTTCATAGTCCGGGGATCGGAGCTTCGTCTCCCGCAGATTGGCCTCGATGATCGCGGGATCGTCATTCACGATCTCGACGAACAAGAGCTCGAAGTCCTCCGCCTCGGCACGTTCGCGGATCGTGCGACGCCGCTCCCGGGTCGAGTTGGTGGCATCGTAGACGGCGATCCGGCCGGTCTGCTGCAGCCACCCACACGCCTCGTCGAGCGCGTTCTCGGCGAGGCTTGCCCGTTCCCGGGCGGCATCTACGTTCGCCGGATCGAAGTACTCGTGGGATTGACCCGGCCCGACCGTGACCCGGCGATGCTCCCCGACGTTGAACGCCTGGGTGGGGTAGCCGAGCCAGGAGAGGTAGCCGACCAGCTTGCGGGCGGTGAACGTCTTGCCGCGGGCAGGAAGCCCCACCATGGCAATCAGGTGTTTTCGTCCTCGACGCGGACGATCCATCTGTCTCCCCCGTTCAGAATGCGCCACCCTAGCAGGCTCGACACACTCGCGGAGGCAGACACGATGACGGCGATCGGAATTCTGGTGGGCGGCGGACCGGCTCCTGGCATCAATGGCGTGATCGGGGCCGCAGCCATCTATGCGCGACGCCACGGCGCCCGCGTCTTCGGCCTGTTCGAGGGCTTCCGTTGGTTGATGGAAGGCAAGACCGATCACTCTGCGGCGCTGACCATCGGCGCGGTCTCGCGTGTCCATCTGTTGGGTGGCTCGATCCTCCAGACCTCACGCGCCAATCCGACGAAGAATCCGGAGGATCTCCGCCGCGTCGTCGAGACATTGCGCAAGATCGGCATCGACCAGCTCGTGACGATCGGCGGGGATGACACCTGCTATTCCGCCATGCGCGTCGCCGAGGAAGCTGGGCCCTCGATCCGCGTTGCGCACGTACCCAAGACGATCGACAACGATCTCCCGCTTCCCGAGGGCATCCCGACCTTCGGCTTCGAAACCGCCCGGGAAACCGGCGCAACGATCCTCAGCCACCTGATGGAAGATGCAAGAACGACGGGCCGTTGGTATGTGGCTGTGATGATGGGGCGGTCCGCCGGGCACCTCGCCCTCGGCACCGCAAAATCCGCCGGCGCGACCCTTGCGATCGTGAGCGAGGAATTCCCGGAGGGACCGATCCGGTTGGCCGATGTACAGCGGAAGATCGAGGCGTCCGTCGTCAAGCGAATTGCTTTTGGTCGTCCGTACGGCGTGGCCGTCGTTGCCGAAGGAATCGGCGAGCGTTTGCATCCCGACGATCTCGAGCAGCTCCCGGAGCTTCCGCGCGACGAACACGGTCACGTCCGCCTCGCCGAGCTGCCACTGGGCCGATTGTTGGTCTCCGGAGTCAAGCAGGGGCTGAAGGATCTGGGCCAGAACGTGACGATCGTGGCCAAGGATGTGGGATATGAACTCCGTTGCGTCGCGCCCAATGCCTTCGACGCGGAGTACACACGAGATCTCGGTGCCGGCGCGGTGCGTTGTCTACTCGACGGAATCCACTCCGTGATGATCACCCGTGAGGGAAACGGCATTCGCCCCGTGCCCCTGGGCGACATCCTGGACCGTGAAACCGGGCGCACCCGCGTGCGCCATCTCGATATCACGAGCCCTTCCTATGCGATGGGTCGCGCCCTCCAGGTGCGGCTCGAAGCGCGAGATTTCGAAGATCCTCGTTCGATCGGCTTGCTCGAAGAAACCACTGGACGAGGAATAGACGAGTTGAGGGAGCGCTGGGCCGGAGTGCTCGACAGCTAGCTGTCGAGCTCGTGGCCTCGCCAGCTAGCTGGCGGAGCCTACGAGTGCGACGGCTCGACCCAGGGTATCGAGCTTGTCGGCGGCACTTTCGCCCTGGGGGTCGAGACGCAGGACGCCGATTCCGGCCTTTCGATACAGGGAAATGCGCTCGGCCACATGCGCTTCGTTTCCAAACAGGCTCGTCTGCTCGATCATCGCGTCGGGAACGGCCTTGGCCGCTTCTTCGCGCTTTCCGGCCACCCAGAGTTGCTGGACTTCGTTGGCCGCGTCCTCGAAACCGCTGCGCTTGTAGGCGTCATTGTAGAAATTCGTCTTTGCCGAGCCCATCGCACCAAGGGTGAATGCCATCTGGGGCTTGGCCCGTTGCACGAAAGGCGCAGGATCGTCGGTGAAGGCCACCGCTGCACCAACGCATAGCGTCAGGTCGTCGAGGCTCCGTCCGGCCTTCTCGGCGCCGTGACGGAGGTGTTCCAGATGGGCTTCGGCGCGCTCCGGGACGAAAGAGGTACCGAGCCAGCCATCCGCCAATTCACCGGTCAGCGCCAGTGCTCGCGGCGAGAGTGTGGCCAGCCAGATCGGCAGGTTCGCGTTCGGTGGCTGCGAGATCCGCAATGCCTTGCCCTCGCCTCCCGGCCGCGGCAACACGTAGTGCTCTCCCTGGTACTCCAGCTTTTCTCCGCGGCAAGCCATGCGCACGATCTCGATCACCTCGCGCATCCGGGAGAGGGGCTTGTAGAAGCGCTCGCCCTGCAGGCCCTCGACGACCTGCGGCCCGGAGTTGCCAAGACCGAGGATGAAGCGATCCCCCGTCAATGCGGCCATGCTCAGCGCCGTCATGGCCGTCATGCTAGGCGCCCGCGCACTCACCTGCATGATTCCCGTGCCAAGCGTCATGCGTTTCACGTGGCCGGCCAGAAAAGCCAGCGTACTGACCGCATCGAGGCCCCAGGCCTCCGCTGTCCACGCCTGATCGACCCCGAGCTTCTCCGCCTCGACGGCGAAGGCGACCGTGCGATCGAAATCCCGCTTTCCGCCGGAACCTGCGCCCCCTGCGCCAATGGCCGTCTTCACGCTGCGGCTTTCTCGACCCGACAAAGGGTGTACTTGTGATGGGGGCAGCCCGTGATCGGATCCCGATCGGCTGCGTCCGAGATCTCGTTCAAGTTGGCACCCTGAACCTCCAGCTCTCCGCCGGGCCCACTCGGGTACGCCATGCCGAAGCCGTTCGGAACCCACACGTGGCCCGCCTGAAGCCGGTCGTCCACGGCCGCAGGCAGCTCGACGGCCCCCCGCTTCGTCGCCAGCCGCACGCGCTCGCCTTCCTCGATGCCGAGACGCTCCGCGTCTGCGGGAGCCAGATGCAGGGAACAATGGGGCCCGCGACCCTTTCGCCACTTGGGATCGCGCTGGACC
>JAJFGV010000092.1 GCA_021775965.1 Alphaproteobacteria bacterium | reverse complement strand
GTTCCAGGTGTCAGTCTCATCGCCGGCGCCGGTGAAGTAGAGGTTTCCATCGGGGCCAAACGAGATGCGACCTGCCCCCCAGTCGAAGTCGCCGTCTCGTTCGCCGGCGAAGAGCCGCTGTGCATACCCTTGCAGGTCGATGCGCCAGAGGCTTCGCTTGTTGCCGCCGCTGTACTCCGTGAGTTTCCACCTCAAATTGGCCATTTCGCCCGACGTCGGCGTCAATCTGCGCGTTCGCTTGTGCGGCGTACAGGAGTACGCCTCCGCGCAAACGCTTGATTTCCTTGACCTCGAACGAAATGACTCAATTTGAGCTCGGAAACTTCGCCGGTGACCCTCTGGCATTTTGAGGTGGGAACTAAGTAATGGCGCTCGTGGGTGGCAGCTCCGCAGGCATCGCTTCGCGGCCGTCAGGGCCTACCGACAGCTCTGTCGCACGCACGGTCAGGACCGGGCCGAGGTCCACGAGCGTCTCGGACCCGTCGGCCTCGTAGGTCACCGCGGAGGCACCGGTACCCGCGGGAAAGAGGACCGTCGCCTGACGGGGCCCGTCGATGTCGCTCTCCACCGGGCCACGGACCACCTCGAAGGCGGCCGCGCTCCCGAGGTCGATCGTCTCGGCCGGGGCATACCTCGTCATCACCACGTCCGGCACCGGCGCGAAGGTCCGGTAGACCACCTCGACGTGCCGATCGACGGGCACGAAGCCGTCGCTGCGGAAGGTCAGCGTCCGACGAGCGCTGCCCTCGAGGGCGATGTGGTAGGTACCGTCGGCGCGGGTTAGCGTGTTGCCGTACTCCTCATGGCCGCGCACAGCCACGACCACGCCGGGCAGCGGCTCGCCGTCGCGGCTCAGCACGCGGCCTGTCGCCACGATCAGACAGGAACCCCGGCGAGCAGCGCACTCGCGATCACGGGTTAGAAACCAGGTGGCGTGGGGTCGATCATCTCGAATTTCAGCAGGCGCTCGCCGCGATGGATTCGCCGCCTATTGATCGCGTCGCAGGCTGCTTGAAGCTGCACCATGGGCTCGGACTGTCGCTCGTGGACGTGAATCTGGTACAGCACCCGCCGGTGTGAAGTCCGCACCGTCACCGCCAAGAACATGAATCGTTCGATAAAGGTGCGCCACTCCATCCGTAGGTCGCCGAAGTACTCCTTGAGCACGTACTCGAGCAGCAGCAGGGCGTTGAGCTTCAGGCAGGTCATCACGTTGTCACGGCCGGGGTCGCGGGCGTAGATCTCCCGCGGCATCTTGCACTGGTCGACCAACTTGTTGTTCGCCTTCACGATGGCCCCCTCGGCCTTGCGCACCTCGGCCTCGGCCGTCTTCAGCGCCGCGGTCTGCGCCGCGGTCGGGCTCGCCTGCCGATCGAGGTCGGCGGCGACAGTGTCGCGGATGTGCTCGACATCGAGCAGGCGGTCCTTGGCACGATCCAGCTTGCGGCTGGCCTCGTCGACCTTCTTGTCAAAGGCGACGTGGGTGATCAGCTCGCCCCCGTAGCCGTGGGATCGCTCCAGTCCGCCGCCGTTGCGAGCGTTGCGGAACCTCTGCTCCTGGTGAGGCCAGCGGCTCAGGTACGCACGGGCTACGTCGGCCGTTGAGAGTCGCTCGCTGTCCCAGTTGCACAGGAACAGCGTCGAGCGCGGGCGGCGACTGTCGGGGCGGCGCATCTCCACACCCCGCATCTCGAAGCCGTCTTCGGGGCCACCCTCGCCGCGGAGCACCACCGACAACTCGCGCAGCTCGTCGCGCTCGCGGAAGGGCTGCCAAGGGCCGAAGTCGCGCCGCTCGGCACTCTCCAGCGCCGCGCCCTTAAGCACCGTGACGAATCCACGCATCAGCTCCTGGTCCAGCGCAAAGAGCACCTTCACCACCGCCATCTCCGCATCGATGATCGTCAGGCCCCCGAGCTCGCCTTGGCCCACCCAGCCCTCGAGCTTGCGCAGCAACGGCACCAGATGCCTCTTGAGCGACACCGTCCCGGCGTAGGTCTCGCTCACCAGCGCGACGCCCGGGCCGCTGGTCACCGCAACACGGTCCAACGCCGGCATCACCCGGCCCACCCGGCTGACCTTCCCACTGAGGGCAAAACGACGCGTCCAGTAAGGATCCAACGACGCGTCGACGTACACCGCCAACCGAAGCCACGCCGGGCCGTCCTGGGCCCATCTCCGAGCGTGGACGATCCACTGCCGCGCGTGGGTCGCCCACAGCGCATCGCCGACTCCCAACAGACCCAGCTCAGACAGCGCCTTGTCCAGCGTCCGCGGCATGTACGGGTGGATGCCCGCCGCCTCCATCCAGCCGCCCGCCGGTCCCTCCAGGCCGACGAATCCCCGCCGCTCGGTCACCAGCGGCATCATCCCCATGCACAGCAGCTTCGAGGCCAGGCGCTCGGGACGCCCTTTCAACGTCGCGAGCTGCGACAGGTCGCGTCGGGCTGCCTTGCTCTCGTCCGAGCGCCATCGACTGTCGACCTCGCCCGCCTCGACCCCCTGGCGACGCCAATCGTTGTACGCCCCGGTCAGCCGACCTCGCTCGTCGCGGTTCCCTTCGGGCTCGACCTCCTGCTCGATCTCGCTTTGCTCGTCGGCACGACCCTTGCCAGCGCGCTGCGCTGCTGCGGCCAGCTGTGCGCTGGTCCCCAGCTCCGTCTCGGCCGCACCCAGCAGCGAAAGGGCGCAGCCGCCGTTGAAGTACTTCACCTCCTCGCCCGGCACCTTGCCCAACGAGCCGGCAGGAGGCTCGTACACCAGACCCGCCTCCAACCAGATGCGACGAAGACTCGCATCGCTGATCCCGCCGGCCTCGCCGAACTGCTCCACCAGCAGCTCCCGCGCTCTTTCGCAGAGAATGCTTCGGTCCGCGCGACGGAGCGTGCACGCCGTCTGGCGAATCTCGGTCGCGATCGAAGGCGGAGGGGGCGGCAGCCGACCATCGAGCAGGCGCTCCCAAGGCTCGCCGCTTCGGCTCTTGTGCTTGCGCTTCCAATTGACGTAGGTCGGCCACGGCACAGCGGGGACCGCAGCGCTCACGCTCTTGCGCCACGAGCCGCCGCTGACATCGTGCTCGTCGGCAACGAGCTCGAGAACCTCGAGGCGGCGCTGCGCATCGGCAACCAGACCCTCCCACCGATCGTCGCTGACTTGCTCGCGAATCTTCCGCGCCCTCTCCGATGTCGGCTCCCGCTGGTCCATCGCCTCGCTCCTTGCCCTCACGACACCAACAGATCATTCGACGCCTGTCCTGTCTACGGCCTCGTGAACTGCAACGTCGACGCCCGCGAGCAACAGGGCGGACGGAGCTGGCCCCGCGGCAGGGTCACCGGCCGTTGCGACCGCTGCCGGACTCGGCCGGTAACCGTCGGGCGGTGGAGAGAGACGGTGGTCGTGCACGGCCAAAAGGTGTCCCGCCATGGCGGGAACGGCAGTAGGTCGCGGCGATGGATCTGGCCCTGAGAATCCGGCGGCTTTACGACGACTTCGTCAACACATCGTCACGTCCGGGCATTGTGAAGCGGTGCTGCTCGCCGGGGTTCCTGTCAGAGCCGGCCTTGAACAGGGCCTCCTGAACTGCTTCGAGTACAGTACGTATTTTCTCTTCAGTCTGAGCCTGTCGCTGGCGGCGTTTCTCTTCAGCTTTTTTCTCCCGCTGGCGTCGCGTCGCTTCGGCTTCCTCATCCCGCTAACGT
>JAJFGV010000091.1 GCA_021775965.1 Alphaproteobacteria bacterium | reverse complement strand
TTCATCTGGATTTGAAGGACTGCTTGAACGAATAACACCGTCCGCCGAGCGGCGCCGCGAATACGAAGACCGCCGCCGCCATGAAAACACTTATCGCTACAACAACTAACCCCACTTCCGTCATCCCCGCGGCCTTGCTTTAGCAAGGCTTATACAGCGGGGATCCAGAAAAGACAGCAGCTTTGCTGCTGACATATGGATCCCGTTCGTGCAAATCCTTCGCTTTGCTCAGGATGCCAACGGGATGACGTTGGAGAAATTAACAGCGCGTATAAATATCCTCATCGAGCAAAGAGTACTGCCTGTTAAATGTCGAGAAACGATCTTCACCGATACGATCCCAATGATTTTTAAGCGCAATCAATGACGGCGTCGGCCCACCAACCTCCCAACCAGAGCGCATCAGAGAACTATCGGCGAACTCAAGAAATTCAACCGGGAAAGCCATGCGCGGCGCGCGCAAACCCATATCAACCAAAATTTTGGCAACATGGGCATCGCTATAATCAAGCATATCGGCAGTGAACTGGATGGATGATAAAATTTTAATCTCCATCTTGCTGCTTGGAACATGCTGTAGATGACGCATAAACCGTGAATGGACTATTCGATCGGATTCTTCCTGCGCTATTTCAGGATTGAGGGGAAGAAAAATGGCATCTTCTTGTTTGGTTTTGATTTGCTTGATCATGTGACTCTCCCGGTTAAGGTGAATGAAGTCGTCTGAATACAGAGATTGCCCCTGTACTTCCATCATTCGCAGCAAACCCTTAACAGTTTCTTAATATGGCTGTTTCCTCTATATCGCCCTGTGGATAAGGGTTCTAACCCCTTGGAACAGCAGCGACCGCCAATTCATCGGCGCGTTCGTTGTCCGGGTGCCCATCATGACCGCGCACCCAGTGAAACTCAATATTATGCGCGCTAACAAGCTCATCGATTCGAAGCCAGAGGTCCTGATTCTTAATTGGTTTCTTGTTTGCGCCCTTCCAACCGCGTGCTTTCCACCCGTTCATCCACTCGGTGACACCCTTCTGAACATAGGTGCTGTCGGTATAAACTTTTACGACAGATGATTTGGTCAACGCCTCCAGCGCTTTAATCACCGCCATCATTTCCATACGGTTATTGGTGGTCTCGATTTCGCCGCCGGACAATTCTTTCTCATGTCCGTTCCAGCGCATAATCGCCCCCCAGCCCCCCGGACCCGGATTGCCACTGCACGCACCATCAGTATATATTTCAATGATATCCGCCATATCTACCCCGGCTGCCCCTCAAGCGCATCCGCAACCACTTTCAAAAACGCCCCTTCATTCGGAACATCTTTAAAATCTGACACCTGCACCGTCACGCCAAATTCATTGGCCAGACTTTTATATTTCGGCAGGCGCGATTCAAAAAGATAAGGAAACACCCAACGCAAAAATTCATCCGGCTCAACATCTTCAACACTGCTGACATCAAGATCATCCATATAATGTGCCAAACGCTCCCTGAAAAACGTCGGCGGAAAATAGAGCGGCTTCGGATATTCAATCGCGCGCTGAAGCAATTCCTTATGATCCTCCTGCCCGACCTTCAAATAAACAAACAGCGTCTTCTCACCGATAGCAGCAATCAATTCCTTGTCTTCAATCTCACAAAGGCTACCGGCGGAATCATTGATAAAGCTGTTTTTCCGCCCGTGTGCTTCATCCAGCGCAGGCAACATGTCGCGCAGCGCCTGACATTCGGCGTCATAATATAATTGCTGGCGGCGTTTGAATTCATCCCGAACCAGGCCACCCTTCCCCGCATTGCCGATCCTGCCCACAAACTTTGAAAGCGCGTCCATGGCATCGGCGTCATCGCCGTCAAGTTCATTTTTTAAATATTTCTCGCTAATCAAATCATCACAAGAATAATTCACCCAACCCCACCCGGCCATTTTATTGGCCAGATAACTCTTCCCAACACCCGACATGCCGATCAAAGTGATCGCCTTGTGAGGCTGCGCCAAAAATTCTTCTGCTGTTAATTTCATGCCGCAAGCACCTTCGGTATCTTAAAACTTACATTCTCTTTCGTAATAGAAATTTCCTCGAGTGTCACATCAAAATGCGCCTTCGCAGCTTCGATCACTTCATCAATCAACACATCCGGCGCCGAAGCCCCGGCCGTCAAACCCAACGTTTCCACCGCCTCAAACCAGCCCCAATCAATATCACCGGCCCGCTGCACCAGCAAAGCTTTCGGGCAACCATGCGATGCCGCCACCTCCACCAACCGATTGGAATTCGATGAATTCGGCGCGCCAATCACCATCATCGCATCGCACCGCGCCGCAATTTCTTTCACCGCCGCCTGACGATTTGTCGTCGCATAACAAATATCTTCCTTGTGCGGCTCCTTAATCGCCGGAAATTTTTCCTTCAGCGCCGCAACAATCGCCGCCGTATCATCCACCGACAATGTCGTCTGCGTGCAATACGCCAGCTTATCTGCATCACCCACTTCCACCCCATCAACATCATCCACCGTCTCCACCAAGACCACCGCCCCATCGGGCAACTGCCCCATCGTGCCAACCACTTCCGGGTGACCCGCATGACCAATCAGAACAATCTGATCGCCGGATTTATGATGCCGCTCGGCCTCACGATGCACCTTACTCACCAGCGGGCATGTCGCATCGATGTAAAACATCTCACGCTTGGCTGCGTCTTCCGGCACGGCTTTGGCAACACCATGGGCCGAAAAAATCACCGGGCAACCATCGTCCGGAATTTCATCCAGCTCCTCAACAAACACCGCCCCCTTGTCACGCAAGCCATCCACTACATATTTATTATGAACAATCTCGTGGCGCACATAGACCGGCGCGCCATATTTCTCCAGCGCCAGCTCGACAATCTGGATCGCCCTATCAACCCCGGCGCAAAAGCCGCGCGGGCTGGCCAGCAATATTTTCAACGGTTTCTTGCTTACTTCTTCGCTCATGGCCTTTATATACGCAATAAAACCGTGCAAATCCACACTCTTGCTTTGCCCTTTACACTTTCGTACAGTCAGAGCCGTATCTTTGCTTATATAAAGGGAATTCCCATGAAACGGTCTTGTTACCTTGCTGCGTTAATCCTTATGCTTTTCGCCCTGCCCGCCTGCGAAACCGTCGAAGGCATGAAAGAAGACATTAGCGGCATCGGCATGCCGGAATTCGCCTCGCTCGGCCAGGACAAAACCGCGATCACCAGCACCTGCCCCGAGGTTCATATCGTCGAGGAACTGGCAACGCTCACCGAATTCGCCACCCGCACCGATAACAGCCCCGGCAATCTCGTTTCAAAAGTTGACATCAACCAGGTTGAAAGCT
This sequence comes from Alphaproteobacteria bacterium, assembly GCA_021775965.1. GTDB lineage: Bacteria > Pseudomonadota > Alphaproteobacteria > Micavibrionales > Micavibrionaceae > UBA5701. Next base: position 5,248 of record JAJFGV010000091.1, on the reverse strand, counting down.
CGTGCAAGCGCGGCAATCAAAGCATCACGGTTGACCTCAAACTCGCCTTCGAAGGCGAAGTGGGACCACGCGGAAAATCACAAGGCAGCTCGCCGTATTTCAGCTACCCCTTCTTTGTTGCCATCACCGCGCCCAACGGCGATATCCTGGCCAAGGAAGTTTTCGCAGCCCCAATCACTTATGACAGCGGACAAAATCAGCGCACCTATTATGAATCCCTGCGCCAGATCATTCCGGTCAAATACGAAACCAGGGCCGGTCGCTACAAAGTCCTGACCGGATTCCAGCTCAACAACGACCAGCTCGCCTATAACCGCGAGCAGATCCGCCTGGCCAAAGAAGAAGCCAAAGCCAGAAAGGGCAGCCCGCTCGGCTCGCTGTTTTCCAGCAGCAACCCCGCTCCCGTGGCCAATACGGTCCAACCCGCCAGCGGCGACAGCGCAACAGGCAACAGCTCGGTTGAGGTTTACCCACTCGATGGCCCGATGCCGAATGACGTGCCGAATAACATGCCAAATGACGGGCCGATTGATCTAACCCGTCCGGTTAACCAATGATCACTTCTTATGTTGTCATTCTGAACGAAGTGAAGAATCTCCCTGATTATCTGGAGATCCTTCAGCGCAAGCGCTTCAGGATGACAAATAGGAAATAAAAAAATGACCAATTTCAACCTCGATAATTTCTGGAATGCGGAACGCGATGAACATCTCGATACCGCAACCAAGACCTTCGAAACCCTGAAAGACGATTTCGCGCGCCTGCTTGATATCTGCGCGACGTCCGTAAGCAGCGGCGGCAAAATTCTCTTCTTCGGCAATGGCGGCAGCGCGGCAGACGCCCAACACCTCGCCACAGAATTAACCGTGCGCTATGTCAGCGACCGCAAGCCCATCCCGGCCATCGCGCTCACCACCGACAGCTCGGCGCTGACGGCAATCGGCAATGACATGGGCTTCGATCAACTCTTCGCCCGTCAAGTTAACGCGCTCGGCAATGCCGGTGATGTCGCCATCGGCATCAGCACTTCCGGCCAAAGCAAGAATGTCCTGCTCGGCCTCAAAGCCGCCCATGACAAGGAATTGATAACGGTGGGATTATCGGGCCGCGACGGCGGTAAAATGGCTGATGTCTGTGATCTTCTTATGGTCGTCCCCTCCAACACCACCGCCCGCATCCAGGAAATGCATATCACCCTCGGGCAGATGTTGTGTGGAGCGTTGGAGCAGAAATTAGGGTTGGTGTAATCCTTCCGGCCCCACCGTGTGCCAAAAGTCAGGGTGCGAGTTGGGCTTCACCTTTTTCCAATTTTTCTTTTCAAATTGAAAAACAAGCGCCTCCCCCTCTTTGATTGTTCCATATCGCGTGTCTTCAGATAAACAAGCAAACAATCCGCGTAATGTCTCCGGCTCAGCAACACAAAATACTGTTTTATTTGCCCCTTCAATCTTCTGCAATTCTCTTTCGACAAAATCCCCGGATTTGCCAGACTTTAATAAACCTGATTCCCTCACAGGCACGGTGCGCCAGGCATTAGGCAACATCTCTTTGATGCGCTTTGCTGCTTTAATAGCCCTTCTCCCCGGAGCCCTAAGAATAACATCAGGTATCCTATGTAGTTTTCCAAGATTCCTTGCGGTGCGGGTCACACCACGACCCATACCAAATAAAATCAAAACCCTCTTTTTTTCCACGTCATATCTCCTCAAAATTTTCCGTAAACTACCTGCCGATACAGAATATGTCAACTATAATTTATAAAGCACACAAACAATTCCCCCTTGAGAAACCCCCTGTTCTCACGTACAATCCGGCGCTCTTGCAGAATATGAACAGGCGCGGGTAAATGGCTGAAAAAGCAATAAAAGACCTCAGTTTCGAAGACGCTTTGGGTGAACTTGAAGGCATTGTCAGGAATCTGGAAACCGGCAACACCAAGCTCGAGGATTCCATCACCGCATACGAACGCGGCACCGCGCTCAAACAACACTGCGAAAAAAAGCTCAAAGACGCGCAAGCCAAGATCGAAAAAATCACCATCGGCAAGGATGGCTCCGTATCAACCAAACCCCTAGACGAAGCAGGATAAACATAAAACATGGCTCCTTCTCCCCGCGACGCAAAACCCGAATTACAAGAGGCCATGGACGATACGGCCGATGCCGTTAACCGCACAATAGGCCGCCTGCTGCCCGAAGCCGATCTGGCCGAAGATCAACTTTACGCCGCCATGCGCCACGGCGTTTTGGGCGGCGGAAAACGTCTCCGCCCGTTCCTTGCCATTCATTCGGCCAATTTATTCAACGTCGACACCAACCGCTCGCGCCGCGTCGCCGCTGCGATTGAATTCGTTCACTGTTATTCGCTGATCCACGACGATTTGCCTGCGATGGATGATGCCGCACTCCGCCGTGGCCAGCCAACCGTACACAAACAATATGATGAAGCCACCGCCATTCTCGCCGGTGATACCCTGCTCACGCTGGCCTTTGAAATTCTCGCTCACAATGAAACCCATGAAGATCCGCGCGTGCGTTGCGAACTAATCACAGCTTTGGCCCAGGCCGCTGGCGGTCACGGCATGGCGGGCGGGCAGATGCTCGACCTCATCGGTGAAAACGAAGAATTCGATCTCGGCACCATCAGCCGCATGCAGCGCATGAAAACCGGCAAGCTCATGGCCTTTGCCTGTGAATCCGGGGCCATCCTCGGCAAAGCCGATGAGCCGCACAAAAGAGCGCTGCGCAATTACGCTTTTGATCTTGGCCTGGCGTTTCAGGTCACCGATGACATTCTTGACGTCGAAGCCGACCCGCAGGATACCGGCAAAGACACCGGCAAAGACATCGATGCCGGCAAAGCCACTTTCGTTTCTGCGATGGGTAAGGATGCGGCGCGCGAACGCGCTGAAATGATTGTCCAACAATCCACCGCGCACCTCAAAATCTTCGAAGGCCGTGCGCAGGTGCTTAAGGATCTGGCGGAGTATGTTCTGGCACGGAGGGCTTAAGAACTTAAGTCGGCTCTATCCCCATATTATGCTGCATATTCACTTTGTCCTGCGCCATAAAATGCAAACAATGTGCGCGTTTAAACAAAAACGCATCCCCTGCTACTTCCGAAAGGATTATTGCTTTTTTACTAAAACCCTCTGCTGTTTGTTGCGCCCCTAACCTCATCTTGCATACAGCCATCAGGTAGTTGGCGTTAACCTCATTTGATTTAATCTCAAGAGCTGATTCCAGATAGGGAACAGCATCCGCATAGCGCTTCAGACGAACCAAAATATTTCCCATGTTGATTTTAAAATCCACCATACCAGGCTCAAATTCAACAAGCTTTTGCAGATGTGGCAAAGCGTCTTCGTAACGCCCAGCTGTAAGCAGAGAAGAATACAATTCATATCTTAAATAAGGTTGCTCTTCATTAAGCTCAACAGCCTTTTTTAGATGTAGTAAAGCTTCTTCATCGCGCTCGGCCACCCGCAAACATTTATACAAACTATGCCTGTCGCCATCATGATCAGGCTCTAGCTCTACAAGTTTTTCAAAGTGCGGTAAGACCTCTAAATAATCTCCCTTTCGATATAAAACATTCGCCAACATGCGTTTGAAAGCAATTTCGTCCGGCTTAAGCTCTACAATCTTTTTTAGATGTGGCACTGCTTCTTGGTAGCGATGATCCATTCCAACTAAAATGCCAGTCACTTTATGCCTGTACAGAATACTATCAGGATCAAGCTCAATGGCTTTTTCAAAAAGAGGAATAGATCCTTCACTATCCTCGAATACAGTATGAAGAGTCATAGCCATGCCGAAATAGACAGAAGCCTGTCTCATTTTTTGTTCTTGGCCACTAGATTGCTTTTTATTTTTTGACTTTTGTGCCATTTTCTTTCCTTCACTATAAATATAGAAAAGGGTTTTATCACACAGATATAGATTATGTCAATAAAAATCTCCTTTTTATACTATAAAGCCCAAAAACCTTTGTGCCTTCGGGTCTTCGTGGTTATAAATACAACCCATGGCACAGGCACAGAAAAAGATTGAAGCGGGCTCTTTGGCGATCAAAGAGATCAAAAAGCCTGCCAAAGAACAGGTAAAGAACCCCAAGACCCCCCTGCTCAATCTGGTCAAAACCCCGGCCGATTTAAAATCCTTCGATGATGACGAGCTAAAAATACTCGCCGATGAACTCCGCAATGAGACCATCAACGCTGTCTCCAAAACCGGCGGGCATCTCGGCGCTGGCCTCGGTGTGGTTGAACTCACCACCGCCATTCACGCCGTGTTCAACACCCCCGAAGACAAGCTGATCTGGGATGTTGGCCATCAATGCTACCCGCATAAAATTCTGACCGGTCGCCGCGACCGCATCGAAACATTAAGACAAGGAGGAGGTCTGTCCGGCTTCACAAAACGATCCGAAAGCGAATACGATCCCTTCGGCGCCGCGCACAGCTCCACCTCCATCTCCGCCGGCCTCGGCATGGCCGTTGCCCGCGATCTGGATGAGCGCGACAACAACATCATTTGCGTCATCGGTGACGGCGCGATGAGCGCGGGCATGGCGTATGAAGCCATGAACAATGCCGGCGCCATGAAATCGCGCCTCATCGTCATATTAAACGACAATGACATGTCGATCGCCCCGCCGGTTGGCGCGTTGGCAAGCTATCTGACGCGCCTCGTCACTTCCAAGCCTTACCTCTCGGTGCGCGAAATCGGCAAGCGTATCACTGATTACCTGCCCGGCCCGATCCGCTTTGCCGCCAAGCGCGCCGAAGAATCCGCCCGCATGGCCTTTTCCTACAAACATGGCGAAGCCGGCACATTGTTCGAGGAAATGGGCTTTTATTATATCGGTCCCGTCGACGGCCATAATCTCGATCACCTGCTGCCGATCCTGCGCAATGTGCGCGAAGCCCACCACGAAGGCCCCGTCCTCATTCATGCCATCACCAAAAAAGGCAAAGGCTTCGCCCCGGCGGAAAATTCAGCCAGCAAATTGCACGCCGTCAAAAAATTCGATGTCATCACCGGCGACCAAGTCAAAAGCGCACCCGGCGCGCCCGGCTACACCAAAGTCTACGCGCAAAGCCTGATCAACGAAGCGCGCAAGGATGACAAAATCATCGGCATCACCGCCGCCATGCCCGACGGCACCGGCATGGATTTATTCGCCGAAGAATTCCCAACCCGCTCTTTTGACGTCGGCATTGCCGAACAACACGCTGTGACCTTTG
>JAJFGV010000010.1 GCA_021775965.1 Alphaproteobacteria bacterium | reverse complement strand
GGGCCATGTCTGCAGAGCAGATCACCACGGCCGCCGCGCCGTCGCTCACCGGGCAGATTTCGTAGAGGCGCAGCGGAAAACTCACCATGGCGGAGTTGAGCACATCCTCCATGCTGAACTCCTGCCGAAAGCGGGCGTTGGTGTTGTGCTTGCCGATCTGGTGGGCCTTCACGGCGATTCGTGCCAGATCCTCCTCACTGGTTCCGAAATCCTGCATGCGCCGCCGGCAGAGGGCGGCCCAGAATGCGGGTCCGGGCATGCCCACGCAGAGCTGTCGCAAGTGCTCGGGATCGGTGTCCTCCTCCAGGCCGGAGGTCTGGATGAAGCCCTTGGGCATCTTCTCGCCACCGACGACCAGGACACAATCGTGCACGCCACTGGCGACCAGGGTCCAACCGATGTTGAACGCATTGCCGCCCGCCGCGCATCCCGCGGAGAGGTTGTAGACGGGAATGCCGGTCGATCCCATCTCTTCGACGACATCGTTGCCGTTGAGGCCCCATCCCTTCCCACCGGAGAAGCGGGAGCTCGCTGCCGCGACGGCCTCCACCTCACGCCAGTCGACCCCGGCGTCTGCGAGCGCTGCGTCGGTGGCGACACGGCACATCGAGGTGACGGACCGATCCGCGAACTTGCCCCAGGGATGCATCCCCACGCCCAGCACTGCTACGTCTCTCATGGCGAGTCCTCTCTCCGACTGCGCGGCTTCAACTGCGGCCTGACTCGAGCGGCTTGAACTTCCAGGACGTCACGTCATGGCCCTCGTCATCCCGGTAGATAGGTTCGATCGTGAGCTCCACCTCGGAGTCCAGTTGCAGGGAATCTGGATCATCGACACTCATGCGCGCGACCACCCGCAAGCCCTCCTCGAGATCGACGACGCCCACGGCGTAGGGCGTGTAAGGCTCGTCGTAGCGAGCAGGTAGCGGCGGCGGGTAGTTCTGGATGGCGCAGCTCCAGAGCCGGCCCTTGGGACCGAATTCGGCGTTCTCCATCCGGCTCTCCCCGCAATCCGGGTTGTGACAGGTAGCGGATCGAGGGAAGTACGGCGTGCTGCATGTCGTGCAGCGTGAGCCCAGCAGGCGAGGTCCTGCCGCCGTTTCGGCGAACAACCCTTCCGTCACGGGAATCTGTTCGTGCGTCGTCATTGCCGTGCCGCCCGGATCAGCTCGGGGAGGATCTCCAAGCAATCGCCCACGAGGCCGTAGCTTGCGTAGCGGAAGATCGCGGCATCCGGATCCTTGTTGATCGCGACGATCGTCTTGGCAGCGGAGCACCCGGCCATGTGCTGGCTCGCACCCGAGATCCCCGCGGCGAGATACAGGGCCGGCCGGGTGATCTTGCCGGTCAGGCCCACCTGCTGGGAGGAGTCCACCCAGCCTTCGTCCACGATGGGCCGGGATGCACCGGCCAGCCCGCCGAGGGCCTCAGCGAGTTGCTCGATCAACTTGTAGTTCTCGGGCCCGCCCAGTCCGCGCCCGCCGGACACGATGATGTCGGCGTCCTCGAGGCGCGGCCCTTCCGTTCGGGCCTGCTCGATCACGCGGATGCGCTCGTTGGTTCCGGTGAGATCGACCTGGATCGATCGACACCCGGGCTGCGTCGCTCCCCCCTCGGCAGGCTCGGGAAGCAGTGCGTTGGCGCTGAGCGCCACGACGTACGACGCTGCGCCGGACAGCTCGTAGACCATCTGCGTATCGCCACCGTAGGCCGAAGCCGTGGCCTGCAGGCCTCCGCCTTCGCCGAGCGCAACATCGACAGCGTTCATCACGACTCCGGCGCCCACGCGCCCGGCCAGCCGCGGGGCCACGACGCGGGTGTCTGCCGCCTGGCTGAAGATCATGAGCGCCGGCGACTCCTGCTGGCAGTAACCGGCGAGGGCCTCCACGTAGGCGTCCGGTGAGAACGCTTCGAGCGCGGCGTCTTCGATCTGATCGACGTCGTCCACACCGAAGCGTCCGGCCGTCTCCACGCAGTCGTCGGGGAGCGAACCGAGCACCAGCAAGTGGAGCCTTGCTCCTGTGGCGCTGGCCACCTTTCGGCCAAGGGTGAGTGCTTCCTCCGTACCAACAGGGAGTCCTCCCTGGCCCAGACTCCACATGCACACCGCAACCGTTTTCGTTTCCATGACGTTCTTTTCTTCCTTGCCTTGCTGACGTTTCGCTTCGGGTTCTCGCGGGCTAACTGATCACGCTCTCCTGTCGCAGGCGCGCGATCAGGGCATCGGCGAGTTCGGCCGGTGTCTCCCCCGGCAAGAACTCGCAGTCACCCGAGACGGTGGGGACGAACTGGCGCTGGGCCACGACCCGGGGTTGGAGCGCCTCCGGAGAGAGAGCAAGAGCTTCCGGTGTGATGATCTCGGGCTTCATTCGTCGCGCTGCGAGCTTTCGGGCCGCCGTCGGGTAGCGCGGCTCGCCGAGTTCGTTGCTCACGGTGACCACGGCCGGGCAGGGCACCTCGACCACTTCGTCACCATCCGGCGTGACCCGGGTGATCCGGAGCGTGGGTTCGTCGGCCGCCGGCGCTAGTTCGATCGCACGCGCGTTGGTCACGAGCGGCATCCCGAGGGCCTCGCAGATCAGCGCAGGTACCACGCCCTGATCGTCGTCCGATGCCTGTCTGCCGCAAAGGATGAGGTCGGCATCCCCACTCGAGCGGATGTAGGCGGCCAACAGCGAAGCGACCACATGGTAGTCCGGTGAGGGCTCTCCCATCAGGACGGAGGCAATCTCGTCCACTCCCAGGGCCGCGGCGTGCTTCAGGATGGTCGCCGCATCCGGGCCTACTGAGACCGCACCGATGCGACCCTCGGCGCCCGCGTCGCGCAGTCGGAGCGCGGCCTCCAGTGCCTGCTCGTCGAAACCGTTCATCAGCCGTGGAATCGTGGTCTGGGTCAGGGACTTCCCGTCCTCACCGATCTCGAGGCGCCCGGCAAGCGCGTAGTTGTTGACCGCATCGGGGTCGAGTACTTCCTTCACACAAACGACGATTCGCATCTCACTTCTTCCTTTGTCCGCCCGGGAGGCAGTCCGGCAGGGTCCTGCCCTCCGCGTCGATCAGAAACAGGCTTTCGGATTCGCACCACACCGCAACCGCCGGGTAGTCCGGTGGCTTGTGTGAGAGTTCGGTCAGGAGATACCAGCGCCAGGGCGGATCGCCGTGGTCGACGTACTCGCC
>JAJFGV010000090.1 GCA_021775965.1 Alphaproteobacteria bacterium | reverse complement strand
GGTTGTATTTACGATGCTTATTGCTTTGTTTGTGGCCATGGTCACTGTCGGATGTGCCGGTACAGGTGGGGGAAGTGGGGGGCAGTATCAGGATTCCCATTCCGGCCATTCTCACTAAGAAGCTTTTGAGGAGACATCGGCTAGACGGATCTGTTCTCCTCTTCATCCTTCCTGGGATAGGAGGAGTATTGCTCAAGCCATTCAACTTAATAAAGAAAATACTCAACGTTAGTTCTGTTTTTATTTCAAATGAAAATCCAAATTGCCCAAGTTCAACATCTCAATGATATTTGCGAAGTGTTAAAGGTCCTCGATACTGAAAAACGTACTTTTTCTGACAAAAAGCAAAACCTGTTTTTTATTTCTAAACAATGGTGCTATGTTGCCATGGAAAGTGGGAAGGCTGAAGGTGTTATAGTGCTGGAACCTACAGAGGGATCTTACAATATATACACATTGGTTTCTAAAAAGAAGGGTGTTGGAAAACTATTGGTTAATTTGGCAATTGATATATGCAGGAAAAACAGTATTCCAAAGCTATGGTGTTGGAGCCTTGCTCGATACGAAGCAGGCGGATTTTATAAAAAAATGGGGTTTTCTGAATCATTTTTGTTGCAGAAACAATGGGACAGTGAGGATTGTTATTTTTTTGGAAAATTGATAAATATGGATTCTAAAGTCTCATATAATAATATAGAGGAATACTAAGTGATTGAATTAATTCTTTTGGTTATAGCCATAATTGTCATTATGTTTTTAATGATTGGGTATATTATATACAATGAATATTACAATGATATAAGGTATGGTAACAAGAAAAAATGAGTATAATGATCACGGATGTATAATCTGCTTTTTGAGAGAAATGATGAAAAAAGCGTTAATTCTTGGACTTATTTTTGCCTTTTTACTTATTTTATCAAGTACTTATACAAGGAACCTTGTGCGCGCAGGTAGTGTCAGAATGGTAACGGATCGTGTCTGTACTATGCAAATTGCTAAGGACGGGGCTAAAACGTATAAGAAGGATGGGTATAAATATTACTTTTGCTCTAAGGAGTGTAAAAAAATCTTTAAGAAGAATCTGGAGAAATATGCATGTATATGTCCAGCATCTTCCGAAGGGTGTCCTTGTTTTCACTGTAAAGGTACTGGCGAGTTATGTGATTGTGCAGAAATATCAGTTTATACGGAATCTCACTCTGGAGGACATGAACATGAACATGAGGAAGAAGCGGAGGATGAGGGCGGAGGACACAGCCATTGATTAAACACTGAAAAACATACCCCCCTTGGCTCCATTTTTAGTAAAGGTGTGCTAAGGGGGAGGGATTAATAAAGTGGATGAAGATACAAGATTTCTGATATCCACATTTAGAAAATAAGAATTCCTATCAATACTGGATCCATTTCTTTAAGTTTCGTTTGAAAGACAAGACTGTAACTCTGATTACAGACTTTATCGTACCCTGCTGTTACTGTGGACTCATGGAACTAAAGCTGAAGTGGGGTATCAAAGACCCTCGTTTTGAAGAGAATGCAACGGCCTGACCACACATTTTCCAAACACAAGATTTCTATGATGAAAATATATCCGGGATTGATTCTAGCGCCATTCAGGGTGCTTATTCTTCCTGTACCATTCTCCTGGGGTTTAAGCCCCAGGCTTTATCATTTTGCCCTTTAAGGGCATTTCGATGTTGACCCCTTAAATTTTTGAAATAACTACCAAAATCCACAAGAATACTATTGTATATACATTATGTATGGTTTATTATTTCTTAAAACTCTTGATCCATCCAGGAAATATACGAGAATTTACAGAGGAGAGGAATTGTGAAAAAAAATATCAGACTTACCAGGGAGGAAAAAGAAATCGAAGATTCTCTGGTTAATGGAGAATTTATCAACGTAACGCCTGATGAGTTTAAAGAAGTAGCTAAATCCATCAAGGCAAGACAAAAAAATTCAGTATTGAATATTCGAATTAACAGTGAAGACTTAGAGCAAATTAAAAGAAAAGCAGATAAGCTTGGGGTTAAGTACCAAAGTTTTATCTCAGAACTTCTCCACCGAGTAGCACACTCATAATTACATATTACATTATTTTAATGTATAAGAAATTCAAAGTAGGCGACATTAAGATTCTTCGGTCGTTCTTCCCTCAGAATGACACGCAGAAAATGTCATTCTGAATGTAACGGAGCGGAATGAAGAATCTAAACTTACGCAACATACTGAAATCACGGACAAATAAAATTTGTCCATGCCACCCCGGAAAGCGTGGAGAAGATGTAAATTCTTGACATTGAATGTAATGAAGGGAGTAAAGATGAAAAAGGTAATAGTATTAGTAGTCTTAATGGTCATGGGATATTCCATTCAGGCACAAGGCGGGTTGATAACGATCGGGACGGCCACATACAGCGGATCGGATTACAATCTAATCTGGGACGATGACAACAACGGAAACTCAGTAGTCTGGATGGACTACACGAATAGTATTGCTGACTGGACAGACCAGAAAAGTTGGGCGACGGGCTTAAATAGTGCAGGTGTGTTAACGTATAATATTGATCCCGGTTACGCGATAACATGGAATAACGACTGGAGATTACCGACAACGGTGGATGGCCCAAATGTGTTTGGCTATGATGGCAATACAACGGCCGGCCATAACATCACGACGAGTGAGATGGGCCACCTGTATTACACAGAACTGGGCAATATAGGCTATTACGATACTACCGGATCAGGGCCTCAATCGGGATGGGGCTTGACAAATACCGGTGACTTTCAGAATTTGATATCCTCTTATTACTGGTCTAGTACGGAGTATTCGGCTAGTATCGACGACGCTTGGAACTTCCACTTCAACGGCTTCCAGATCAGATCCTATTGGGGCGGCAGCAACTACGGGCTGGCCGTTCGTTCTGGCAACGTTACAGCCGTGCCTGAACCCGCGACTGCACTGCTCGGAGTCGGCCTTGCAGGTTTGGGTGTGTATGGCGTAAGAAGAAGGCGACGACTTAGTACAAAAAAAGTTAACAGTGCCTAACGTTTGAAGTGAGCTAAAGTTGTGGAAAAAATATGTAGTATTCTCGTTTCCAAGATGGAGCTTGGGAATGAGAATAGTGGAACAGGCATCCTTGCCTGTGATTGACAGGCTTGAAGCCTGTTCCACTATTTCAGTTGGTTCAATCTGTGAGGTTTGACCGGCGATAGAAGACGATTGTACAATCTCTCTTCTTAGCTAATAATTTTGAATGTTTTTATTCTTTTCTCTGCGGCCACTGCGCCTCTGCGTTAAGATATGATGTAGGTTCGATAACAATCAGGAGCAAAACCTGATGGAACCTAAAGAGGCGTAAGAGATCCGCACGTATCAGCACCATCCTTTTCTGTCTGTTTCTTTTCCACCGCCTATCTATTTTTTCTCGGATTCTAAGCTGTGTATATCCAACGAATTCCCGAAGATTTTACAATAACTAACCGATCCTCAAATTCTTTCGACTTGTGAGATTGCAGGAAGGGGAGGAGAAGGTCTTTAATATTTTTTGTGGTTGTTGGATTAACCTTGAGCCTGATAACACCTGGATGTTTTTTTAGATGAATCAACGTCCAACCACCAAAATGTTCATCAAGTGTTATAAGAGTTCTATGCTCAGCTATGCAGTGTTTAAGAATTTCAAAATCGTTAGCTCTTGACATACTTTACATTAATTGCGCACTGCACATCAAAATCATCCATACGTAATGACTGTGCAATATCAGTGTCAATCTATTGATCTAGAAACAAACGTATTTTTTTGCTCATTAAACGACTTCAAGCTCAGTATGCTCGATGACCGAGTGACAGTATTGGAGGACGGCCGTAACCTGGTCCAATGATAATTCCGGATATTTCCGAATAACATTTTCAATCGAACCGCTCGCTGCCAATTGATCCAATACTACTGTAACAGGTATTCGTGTACCAGAAACTACTGGCTTACCATTGCATATACGAGGGTCAATTGTGATATGTTGATTCAATTAAATCTCCTTGTTATTTTTTAACTATTCGGTACTATGTGGCTTATTTAGCCCAAAGCAGCATGGTACATAATTTATTTTGTATATTCAATAACTATAATGTATTCTTTTACATATATATCATCTCCTTGTAAACGGTTTGCATTTACTTTAGGAGATGATTATAATTGCTCAGTACTTTTTTGTTTGGCAGATTGTTCCTCTGTAGCCATGGATCAGGGCACGTGCAACGTGCCCCTACAGTTTGCTAGATTCCACCGATTTTATAAATAGTTGAATGACATTACTGCCGATAGGCAGGAGTCTGCCTCTATTTTCTATAAAAAATGGAACAAAATAATAATAAACCAAGAGCTGTAATACTTCGTACGGCTGGAACTAATTGCGCTTACGAAACGCAGTATGCACTTGAAAAAGCGGGTGCTGATGTGGATTTAATGCATGTTAATCAATTGGTCAAGGGAAGAGGCTTATTAAGCCCTTATCATATCTTTGTTTTGCCTGGTGGATTTACCTATGGGGATGACATTGCCGCAGGAAAGGTTCTGGCAAATCAACTCAGGCAGCAGGTACTGGATGAACTTACGAGGTTTATTGACGATGGTAAGCTGATAATTGGTATCTGTAATGGCTTCCAGGTTTTAATGAAAATGGGACTATTGCCGGAGGTGAAGAGGGCTCAGACATCTTTGGCCGGTGATAAACAGCGATTCACTTTGACTTACAATGACTCAAATAAATTTGAAGATAGATGGGTTTATTTGAAGTCAGCTTCAAATAAGTCTGTTTTTGTTGATAATGATAGTTTTATGTATGTTCCAATAGCCCATGCTGAGGGAAAATTTGTTGCAGAGAACCAGGAAGACATAGAGAAACTTGATAAATCCGGGCAAATAGTATTTAAATATGTTGATAAAAATGGTAATATGTCTGATTATCCATGGAATCCAAACGGTTCTTCGGGTAATATTGCTGGAGTTTGCGATTCAACGGGAAGGGTCCTTGGTATGATGCCGCATCCTGAACGTCATATTGATCCGACACAGCATCCAAGATGGACCAG
>JAJFGV010000089.1 GCA_021775965.1 Alphaproteobacteria bacterium | reverse complement strand
ATTCCGGGAGTAGCGGAACAGCGTGTCCTGGTACGGCATGTCCGTGAAGCCGTAGTAGTCGCTCACGGCGAAAGAGAAGCGGTTGTAGCGCCACTCGACCCGAGCGCCTGCCTCGACACCATGCCAGCTGTTCCACGGGTTCGGCGGGCGACGCTCGCCCGCGACGGTGAGGCCCGTGAGCCCGTGGATGAACAAGCCGAAGGTCTTGTCGCAGACCGGATTCGGCGCATAGGGCTCGCCGCAGCGTCCGAGATCCGTCGGCTCGAACTGATCCATCAGTACGACCAGTTCGGCGCGCACGTCTTCGAGCGGGCCGACGCTCCAGAACGACCACACGGCCCGGCCCGCCCACAAGGCGATGCGCGAATCCTCGAGGCTCGGCAACGAAGCGAGCGCCAGGTCCTGGGGATTCCACTGGTCCTGGTTGCGGAAGAGTTCCGTCTTGCCCCACACGACGGTCTGCTTGCCCAGGCGCAGCCAGAGTCGACTATCGAAGGCTTCGATGTCGAAGTAGAGCTCTTTCAGCGCCTTTTCGTCCTGCTGGCTCGCGCCCTGGTTCCACTGCAACTCGTTGACCGTGAAGTTCTGGTCGAAGCCGTCGAAACGACCGTCTCGCAGGGCCTGTGCCAGACGTTCGTTCGGGTAGTAGATGCCACGCGCCTCGTATTTCGGTGCCCATTCGTCCGCGCGGCGCTCCGGAGCCGGGCGATAGGGGAGGGCGCCGGCGCCGACGTCCCCGGTGATCGGCGAAAGATCCAGCGAGGAGAACGGGTTGGGCTTGCCGGCGAGTTTCCCGGTGGGACGGATCGTGCAGGCCGGCTGCCACGGGCCCATGATCTGGACACCCACGCCGTCCTGGCTGCCGTGGCGCTTGCGGAAGTTGAACTCGCAGTCGTCCGCCAGGATTTCGGAGAAGTAGAAGGGTGCCGGATCGTCTTCGCTTCCGAACACGCCGTCGGCGCCGGGCGAGTCGAAGAGCGTGTCGATTCCGCCGATGTTGAAGAGAGGTGAGGTGACCCGGGAGCCGCGGTCGCGATCCCGGAAGCGGTAGGGAAGCGATTCCCGCGGAATGTCGCGGTAGTAGCGCTCGTCTCCGTTGTAGAGTTGGCCGGTCGAACGGAAGCCGGCCCGTCGCCCGTCCGAGAGCCGCTTGGGCTGGCGTTCAGGGCGATCTCCATACACGGAGACATTGGGGAAAAGCCCACACCCTCGACGCCAGACACAGTCGTAGCGGCCCTCGACTCGCGCGAAAGCCGAGATCAGATCGAAGGGGCCCCATCCATCGGGAGCAATGTCCGCTTCGATCTCGAGGTTGAGGATGTTGTACCACTGCGTCAGGTCGAGGCCGTCGGACATATCGAGATCGCGCGCAATCGTGCGCAGCTGCATCTCGAATGCGCCGTGGACTTGCACGCGATCTTCGAGGAACTCGATCGCGTTGGCCGAGGAAGCGACGGCCAGGAATGCCAAGGCCCCCAGCGCACCCGCGACGCGTGCACCAAGACCCGACTGCGCGAACGTATGGCGACAACCACCCAGCATGGAAACCCCTCCAAGGACGCGCTGAGGTGGGAGCGATTGGCCCATGTTAACCCAGCGTGCCGGGGAAAACTGTCCCCCTTCACACCGGCGACGCGTCAGGCGCGCCTCCTTGCCCCACTAACGGGTCCTTGGTGGTCTGCACAGCAGGATTCGTGCCGGTTCTCGGCTCGGGGCGTCGGAACGCCGGAGCGCAGCCTCAGGGCACGGTGATGACGCGGATCATGCTCGTGCTGCCCGTTTCGCTGGAGATGCCGGCAGTCACCACCACGGTATCGCCGCTGCGGAGGTAGCCCCGTTCGGAGGCCCATGCGAGCGCATGCTCGAGCTTCTCCTCATCCGAGGCCGCATCCTCGGTCAACCAGGCGGTGACGCCCCAGTTCAGCGCGAGCCTCCGCGCCACTTGGGGAGAGCGCGTCGCCGCGAGGATCGGGCAGCGCGGCCGGTACTTGGAGATCTGGCGGGAGGTGAAGCCACTCTCGGTCAAGGTCAAGATGGCGCTGGCGGCCAGGTGATTGGCCATCTCGCTGGCTGCACGGCTCACCGCATCCGTGATGCGTGCGGTCGGGTGGGCGGAAATCTGCTGCAGGTAGCCGTACTCGCGCAGCGAGGCCTCGGCCACGGAAGCCAGTTCGGCCATGTTCTGGACGGCTTCGACCGGGTAGAGCCCCCGTGCGGTCTCGCCCGAGAGCATCACGGCCGAGGTGCCATCCAGCACCGCGTTCACCACATCGCTGGCCTCGGCCCGGGTGGCTTCCGGATTCCGCTCCATCGAGTCGAGCATCTGGGTCGCAGTGATCACCGGCTTCCCGGCGCCCACCGTGTGCCGGATGATCCGCTTCTGGGCCACCGGAACCTGCGCAGCGGAAATCTCTACGCCGAGATCGCCACGCGCGACCATCGTGCCATCCGCGACCTCGATGATCGCGTCCAGGTTCCGGAGGCCATGGGTGCTCTCGATCTTGGCAATGATCGGGATGTGCTCGCCTCCGTGCTCGGCCAGAAAATCGCGAATGGCAGTGACGTCGCCTGCGCTCTGCATGAAGGAGGCGGCGATGTAGTCGATGCCGGCGTCCGCGGCGAACGCCAGGTCGGCGCGGTTGGCTTCGTTCAGTCCGTCGAGTAGCAGGGAGACCGAGGGCACGTTGACACCCTTGTGGCTTTCGAGTGGGCCGCCTCGCAGCACACGGCAGGCGAGCTCGCCGGGCTGGACCGTTTCGACCTCGAGCTCCAGATGTCCGTCGTCGATCAGGACGTGGGTCCCGGGCTCCAGCCGCTCGACCAGTGCCGGGTAGGAGATCGAAACGCCGGATTCGTCCCCAAGGACGTCTGCCGCAAACAGGCTGAAGACTGAGCCGGGCCGGATCACGACATCCCGCGCGACGCTGCCCGTGCGAATTTCCGCGCCTTTCGTGTCCATCATCGTCGCGACCATCGCGCCAACGCGTTCGCTGGCCTCGCGCACGCTCTCCAGGCGCCGACGATGGCTCTCGTGATCCTCGTGGGACATGTTGAGCCGGGCCACGTTCATGCCGGCTTCGATCATGCGCGCCAGGACATCCACGTCATCACAGGCCGGGCCGATCGTGGCCACGATCTTGGTCTTGCGGAGCGAACGTCTCATGACTTCTTGCGGAACTGCTTGAAGTCCGGGTCGCGCTTCTGCATGAACGCGACCACGGCCTCGATGTTCTCCGGCGAGCCGGCTCGGAGCATCATTTCCTTGTCCTCGATCTCCCGGGCCGCTGCGATTCCGGCCCGGTGGACGGATTGAAGCGTGCGTTTGATGCCGACCAACGCCGAGATCGGCCACTGCGCGATTTCGCGCGCCTTGCCCATCGTGGCTGCCAACAACTCGTCATCGGGAAAGGTGCGGGCCGCCAGGCCGACTTCCAGCGCACGTTTCGCATCGATCCATTCCGCCGTGAACATCAGCTCGTTGGCGCGTTGGCGCCCGATGGCGGATTGGAGCGTATAGCTGCTCGCAATTTCGGGCACGAGTCCGAGGTTCGCGAACGGCAGGCGCATGCGCACGCTCTCGCCCACGTAGACGATGTCCGCCGCCACTGCGAGCGTACAGCCCCCGCCCACGGCGACGCCCTGCACGCTGGCCAGGAGTGGCTTGTCGAACGCAAAGATCGCATCCACGCAGGCAAAGAAGGCGCTGGGCTTGCCATCGGCCCGTGAAGGCGGCGGCTCTCCGCTGAAGCTGCTCAAATCGGCGCCGGAGGAGAAGTTCCCACCGGCTCCCGTGAGCACGACCACGGCGACCTGGGCGTCCTCGCGCGCGGCGTCCAGGGCCTGGGCCAGGGCATCCCATTGGGCCTCGTCGAAGGCATTCTTCCGCCGTGGCCGGTTGAGGGTCAACTGCAGCACGCCCTCCCCATCCA
>JAJFGV010000088.1 GCA_021775965.1 Alphaproteobacteria bacterium | reverse complement strand
TATAGCCTCGCCATGCCCGGAGGACTTTGGGGCGGCCAAGAGTTCCTCCCACCGCTGTACGTAGGGACGGAGCTTCTAGCGGTGGTCACGCTACTTCTTTGGCTCGTGCCGGGTGTTCGGAAGGGTCTCAAGACGTACTAGCCGCACGAAAGCGAGCGAAGGACCTAGCCGCACCGATGGGCGCACTGGGGAAAGTCGTTCCGGTGGACGGCTCCCTTTCCTCGGGTCGGCGCCGCCCTCACGGATCAGGGGCCTCTGCTCCGCTTCGATTTGTTCGCTCTGCCCCCTCTTATCGCCGCGCCCAACTCCTCATCGACGATGAGATGATTGACCAAGCCCTGGCGCACGGCCTTCATCAAGAGCGGGGCCTTGGATGCCCCGCGAGCAATGATGATCACGCCCGTCGGTCCCCGGTCGCGCGCCATCTTCGAGATTCGGCTGAGGTCATTGCGGCGGAGTCCGAACCAGCCACGATCCCAATGACGCATGACGGGATGCTCGGCCATCGCGTCTGAATCGCCGATCAGGACGCCGCCGAGGTCACCGACAATCACGTCTTCCAAGTCAGCCATATCAATCGGATCCTGCGCGATGCGCTCTCGAATGAAGTCGGCCGTGTCCTCGGTTTCGTCCGCCGCGATGATCCCCACCCCGGTGACGACGGCGTCCACCGACTTGATCAACGGAACGCTGCCCGACCCTGCCCCTTTTTGGTTGCCGTAGATCTGTTGGTAGCCGGGAATTCGTTCGACGAACGTCCGCACGCCGGGCGCCAGACGAGCCCCTCCCGCGACGGTCGACCCGACATATGCCGGAACGCCGCTCAGCGATGGCAACCCCTCGCGAGTTCCGTACAGGCGGCTCAGGCGAGCGGCGAGATGAGAGGAAGAATACTCGACTTCAGACTGATTCATGAGAAAGAGCGGGTCGCCGCAAAGCGGGATGAAGCGGGTGGTGGACCTGCCTCCCGGAGCAAGACCACGTGGCCTCGGCCACTCTTCGACCAGACTTGCAAGGAGCCGCCCCCAGGCGAGGCCCACGAGGGAAGACAACTCGATCAATTCTGCCACCCGATACGCGGCCGCCCTTGCAAAACTTCGGGCCTCGTACGAGCGGGCTGAGAGCAACCGGTTGGCCCGCCCTTCCTTGCCGAACGCTTCGCGGAGCGCCGAATCGGAGAAGTAGTGCGACTCCATCGCGGCGAGCGCTTCTGAGTCCACCAAGTCCGGCCGGAACAACGGGCGCGTCTCGAGAACGCCCTCGCTCTCGGCGCTCGTGATCAGTCGCGACACCGTCGCCGGTGATATGTCGAGCTTCTGAGAGATCGCCTTTTGACTCTCGCCGCGACTGTAGTGCTTCGCGACCGCCAGGGTCAGGCGCCAGCGCTCTTCGGTGTCCATGGTTCGGGGCATCCGTCCTCCTAGTAAGAAATTTCTTTCTAAATGTACGCATTCTTGCGATTTCTTGCGATGCTGAACGCGGTTGCCGAACCTCCCCACCAGTTAGTGCACGCCTCGCTACGGGCGCCCCACCGCTGGGCCTACGTCGCGCGGCTGGTCGCCGCGGAAAGAGGGAGAAGACGCTATGGCTCAGTTGTGGGTTCGCAGGCAGAGTGAATGGGCCATCGTCAATCTCGACGGCGTCGAGCGGGACGTCGTTCGTTTCGGATCTTGGCACCGGGCCGACGATGCACTCCCATCGACGTCGTCCGGCCCACCGACCGGGCCCGTCCTGCCGACCGCGCCCTCTTCTCCGACCGGGCACGACCTCCCCCCGCGGCAAGGCATCGTTCGCATCGAGGCGCCGGCGGGTCCTGTTTGGATCGTGCTGTCCGAGTCAGGGCTCGGCGTCCACGTGAACGGGCTGCCGCTTGCGGCTGGCATCCACGTGCTCGCCGATCGTGACGAAATCCGTGTCGAGTCATCGGAGGTGTTCTACTTCAGCACCGAAAGCCTGGCCGAGGTCGTGCCCCTCCCGGCGGCGGAGCACGAGATTGATTGCCCGCGCTGCCGGCAGGCCATCGACCCCGACTCGCCCGCCGTCCGCTGCCCCGGCTGCGACGTCTGGTACCACGCTTCCGACGAGCTCGGCTGCTGGGCGTACGCGCCCACATGCGCGTTGTGCCCCCAGGAGACCGCTTCCGGTGCCGGCTTCCGTTGGACTCCGGACGGGCTCTAGTGCCGACCGGCTTCTGGACGTCTCGGGCGAGATCCGCCAGCCAGTCCGCAGACGGGTTCACCGTCGCGGTCGCGGGGGCCGGGGGCGTCATCGGCTCGCACCTCATTCCCCATCTCGCACGAAACATCGAGATCGCGACCCTGGTGCTGATCGACGTCGATGTCTACGAGACCAAGAACCTCGCCAGTCAGGATGCGCTGCCCAGCGAAGTCGGCCGCGCCAAGGCCGTGGTCCAAGCCGAGCGCGCGAGGCGGATCCGTGGGAGTCTCGAGGTGATCCCGATCGCCGCCGACGTAGAGTCGCTTCCCGTCGGCTGGCTGCGGACGGACCTGGTTCTCACCTGTCTCGACTCTCGACGCGCGCGGCAGCACGTAAACCTGGTGACGCGACGGCTGGGCGTACCGTGGCTCGACGCGGGTGTGTTGGGAGATCAGTTGCTGGTGCGACTCGAC
>JAJFGV010000087.1 GCA_021775965.1 Alphaproteobacteria bacterium | reverse complement strand
GTTATCGAAGAAGAGCTAGGGAAAATAAAGTAACTCTCTTTGGTTGTTTTCTTCATGAAGACAGAAAAATGTCATTCTGAGGGAGGAACGAACGAAGAATCTATTTCCTGAAAAACAATTGATTTATTCGATAAGTTACTCTGTATACCAAGAAGAGATTCTTCACTACGCTCCACTTCGCTCAGAATGACAATGGATCGATCTCCATTTAGCATATACTGTGGATTCTAGATTGTTATTAAATGAAAATCTTAAGCAAAAGAAGAGTTGTTGACAGAACCACGCACTGGGGCATTACCCTCGGTGGCGCAACTGTTATACTTCTTATCCTCACTCTATTTGTATTCATCTTTCTGGAAGTTTATCCTCTCTTAAAAGGTGCCAGTGTAGTGGAAAAAAGCACCTGTTCATTGAATGGAAATGCAGTTTTAGTCGGTATAGACGAGTATCAGGAAATCGTCTACGCAATATATGAAGACGGCAATGTTGACTTTACCTCTCTTTCAGATGGTAAACTGATAAAAAGACATAATATTAAGAGAATCATTAGTTCTACTATCACCGCGGTCTGTAATGACAAAGGCCGTATTCTAATGGGAACGAATGACGGCAGGGTTTTAAAGACAAACATTGACTTTTCTGTATCCTTTGAAGGCGAAGAAAGAATTATTACTCCTGAAATATCTGATGAAGAAGTTGGCTTTACCGATAAAGGAGAAAAGGGAATACAATATATTACCTCAAATAGTGACGAAGGAGTAACTGTTACTGTTTTTTATACGAAAGGCGGTAGACTTATCCTGAAATCCGCGGATATAGAAGAGACACTCTTTGGTGGAGAAGAAATAATTGAAACAATAACGGATATTACTGCCCTACTTGATATGAATGTCCAGACAACACCTGATAAGCCAACAGAGCAAGATAGTGACTTACAGATAACATCACTAGCACTTGACTACTTTACGGAAAATCTCTATGTCGGAACTGCACATGGAGAGGTAATACATATAAACGTTCGAGACAGAGAAAATCCTCTCCTGCAAGAAAGAGTAATAGTATCTGACGAATCAGTGACATCACTTGGGTTTTTGCTGGGAGATGTTTCTATTGTTGTAGGAGACCGGAAAGGTGATATAAGCACATGGATGCGGGTAAGAGACGAAACATCACAATCAGGTTGGTCGCTTAAAAAAGTTCATACCGGCAAGCCACACAAAACCGGTATCACATCTATAGCGTCATCCTCACGAAACAAGTGTTATGTAACTGCAGCATCGGACGGAACAATCCAGCTGAAACACAGTACGTCAGAACAGACTCTTTTGAATCTGGAATCAAAGACAATGCCGACCGCCATCGCTTTTTCGCCAAAAGCTAATGGTATTCTTGTGGCCGATTCCGCAGGCATTCTAACGCATTGGAATATTTCAAACCCTCACCCTGAGACTACTCTTAAGACGCTTTTTGGTAAAGTGTGGTATGAAGGATATGAAGAGCCTGAGTATGTCTGGCAGTCAACTGGTGGGTCTGATGATTTTGAGCCAAAGTTCAGCCTTATACCACTTATCTTTGGCACTATTAAAGGAACTATTTATGCCCTGATTATCGCAATACCAATCGGTATCCTTTCAGCACTATATACATCTCAATTTCTCCACCGTTCGTTAAAGAAGATTATAAAGCCATCTATCGAATTTATGGCTGCACTGCCCAGTGTAATTCTCGGCTTCCTTGCCGGACTGTGGCTTGCGCCTTTGATGGAGAGAATTTTTCCGGCAATCATAATAATGCCTATTTTTCTATTAATATTTATTACAATAGCATTCTGTATATGGAAGTGTCTTCCGAGACATATAAAAGGCAAATATAGTCAAGGAGCTGAGGCCCTGTTTTTAATACCATTTTTCATCGTGGCCATTTTATTATCTATATATCTTGGAGGGTTATTTGAGTCGTTTATCTTTAAGGGAGATTACCGGCAGTGGTTTCTGGGAATCCTGGGCTTGCAGTATGACCAGAGAAACGCAGTCGTTGTAGGGTTTGCAATGGGATTTGCCATACTACCGATTATCTTTACGATATCTGAAGATGCAATGAGCAACGTCCCTAACCATCTCACCTCCGCCTCACTTGCGCTTGGCGCCGTTCCGTGGCAGACTGCGGTAAGAATAGTACTGCCTATAGCAAGTCCTGCAATTTTCTCTGCAGTCATGCTTGGTTTTGGAAGAGCAGTGGGGGAAACGATGGTTGTACTCATGGCAACCGGTAATACTCCTATTATGGACTGGAACCTTTTTAATGGTTTCAGGGCGCTTGCCGCGAATATAGCAGTTGAAATACCGGAAGCACCTTTTGGAGGAACACTTTACCGCGTGTTGTTCCTGGCAGCCCTACTCCTCTTTATGACAACTTTTATAGTAAATACAATTGCTGAGCTTATAAGGCAGAAAATGAAAAAGAAATATAGTCATTTATAATGTATATAAAAAAAGTATTTAAAACCGGGAGTCCATATATCTGGCTATCAGGAGGCACTCTGACCATCAGCCTATTGATGATATTTGGACTGATTACGCTTATCATGATAAAGGGCCTCGGTATATTCTGGCCACATAATATCACCAGACTTATGTTGAATGACAATAGTGTAGTCCTTGGAGAGGTTGCGAAGGTAGAACCTATCCCCAACAACAAAGGCTCTTATAGAACAAAATTGAAGGTTGGGAATAGAGACATTTATGGCATGGACTTCAGATGGGTGGACAATTCACGTATCATTTATCAGGATTCTCCCATAACAGCATTAACTATAGAAAGGCGTGAGTGGGGGAATATGTATGGCTTTTTAAAAGGCATGAAACATGACAACACCGTTGAACCCTTGAGTCTGGATGATTTGAAACCTTTATTAAAAGAAAGCAAAACTCTATACAAAAGTATCAGGCACACTGAAAAGAAAGAGATTGGCAAAATAAACCATAAGATGGAAAAGCTTCGACTCGCACTGAAGAGTCTGGAAAGTGCACCACAATCAGACAATGCCATTGAAGAGATAGGATCTATAAACACTAAAGTAGAAACACTTGAAAGGTTATATACAGAAAAAGTAGATACTCTTACTAACCTTTATGCTTCGACAAAAGAGAAAGAGGTGGTAATAGAGCTGGCTGATGGCAGAGAAGAGACACTGTCGATCTTTCAGATTGTTCGCATATATGAACCAAATCATATGGGCATTTATGCAAAGTCCCGTTTCTACGTCCTTAAGTTCTGGGAATTTGTATCAGCTGAACCAAGAGAGGCCAATACGGAGGGAGGAGTTTTCCCTGCTATCTTTGGTACTGTTATAATGGTTCTCATTATGAGTCTGGCAGTAACACCACTTGGTGTAATAACAGCAGTTTTCCTGCGGGAATATACAAGCGATAATATCTTCTCAAGGATTGTCAGGATCTCGGTAAACAATCTGGCAGGAGTTCCATCGATAGTATTCGGGGTATTCGGGCTGGGATTTTTTATATACTTTATCGGCGGAGGTATAGATAAATTGTTTTATAGCGAAGCTTTGCCGACCCCTACTTTTGGAACCGGTGGCATTCTATGGGCATCACTAACCCTGGCCCTGCTTACCGTACCGGTTGTTGTTGTAGCTACCGAGGAAGGAATATCTTCTGTTCCTAATTCACTAAAAGAGGCGTCTTATGGGCTTGGTGCCACAAAATTTGAAACACTTTGGAGGATAACACTCCCTCAAGCCACACCCGGAATTCTTACCGGAATGATACTAGCTATGGCAAGGGCTGCAGGAGAGGTTGCACCACTGATGATAACGGGTGTTGTTAAGCTGGCCCCCTCTCTCCCGCTTGACAGTTATTCTCCGTTTATACATCTTGAGAGAAAATTCATGCATCTCGGGTTCCATATATACGACGTAGGATTTCAATCTCCTAACGTAGAAGCCGCGTTACCAATGGTTTACACCACAACGCTCATATTAATCCTTACGGTACTAGTATTGAATCTGGTTGCTATAATTGCAAGGAATAAACTGAGAAAGAAATACGCAACATCTGCGCTGTAGACATTGTATTGGGGAATTAGTAAATAACCATCCTTCGACTCTGCTCAGGAGGACGTCACACTGAGCGGAGTCGAAGTGTCAAAAACACTGAATTTTTAATCGTTTTAAAAACATATGAATAATATTAAAATCAAAAACCTGAGCTTAAGGTATGGCAAGAAGCAGGTATTAAAAAATATCAATCAGGAAATAGAAGAGAAAAAGATAACGGCGATTATAGGCCCATCAGGTTGCGGAAAGTCATCCCTGTTGAGGTGCATTAACAGGATGAATGAACTCATACCTGAATCAAGGGTAGATGGAGAGATATTGTTTCACAATAAAAATATATATGATGCTGATACTGATATCACGGAAGTCAGACAAAAAATTGGAATGGTGTTTCAGAAGGCAAATCCGTTCCCAAAGTCAATATACGATAATGTCGCTTATGGTTTACGGATTAATGGTACAAAAGACAAGAAGAAGATCACTGCAATTGTGGAAAGGACACTGCATGATTGTGGACTGCTGAAAGAGGTTAAGGACAGACTTAATACGTCTGCCATTCAACTATCAGGGGGTCAGCAGCAACGGCTGTGTATTGCCAGAGCACTTGCGATTGAACCTGAGATAATCCTGATGGACGAACCATGTTCAGCACTTGATCCTTCCAGCACTTTTAAGATAGAAGAATTAATGGTTAAATTGAAGGAAAGATACACCGTTATCATTGTTACGCATAATATGCAGCAGGCTGCGAGAGCTTCAGATATTACAGGTTTCCTCTATATGGGAGAACTCATTGAATACGGAGATACTAATACGTTGTTCACAAATCCAAAAGAAAAACTTACTGAAGATTATATCAGCGGTAATTTCGGTTAATGCATATATCATTTATTTGTAAGGATTAAAATGGAGAATAGTTATGACAAGAAAAACTTTTAGAGAAAACATGAAGGCACTTGAAAAAGAGATAATCAACCAGGGAGAAATGGTTAACGTAGCACTGGATCGTTCTGTTGATGCTTTAAGAAGCCTTGATGTCATAAAGGCAGAAAAAGTAATCACCGATGACCGTCTTATTAACAAAAAGCGTTGGGATATTGAGGAGCAATGTATTAACCTGCTGGCAACTCAACAGCCGGTTGCAACTGATTTGCGTGAATTGATAGCCGTGCTGAGCATTTCTACTGATTTGGAACGTATGGGTGATCATGCCGAAGGAATTGGCAAAATCGTAATCATGCATGGAGACAATCCTCTCATAAAACCGTTAGTAGATATCCCAAGAATGGCAGAAAAGGCATCTGACATGCTTACGAGAAGTATTGAGGCGTTTATTAACAAGGATGTAAAAGCTGCAAAAGCAATCTGTAATGAAGATGATGAAGTGGATATGCTTTACGATCAAATCTACAGAGAACTTCTTTCATACATGATTGAGGACCCTAAGATAATCACGAGGGGAACTTATCTTCTATGGGCAGCTCACAACCTTGAAAGAATTGCAGACCGTGTAACCAACATATGTGAACGCATAGTTTTTCTCGTATCTGGATCAATGGAAAAAGTTAAGGTGTCAAACTACTGAAAATAATAGTATATTTACAGGCATTACAAGTTAAGTCGCTATTGCCGCAAGAGACTATCCTTCGACTCCGCTCAGAGGATGACGTCACACTGAGCGGAGTCGAAGTGTTATCAGCATTGAATTTTCTTTACTTGTACTTAAGGTTCTGGAAAAACAACTTAATAAATTTTTCAATCTGCTACCTATGATAATTACTAAATCAATCATACTATTTGTACTGGCTGGATTATGCGAGATAGGCGGTGGATACCTTGTATGGCTCTGGCTTCGGGAAGGTAAGGGCCTCTTAGTCGGTGTATTGGGTGGACTAATCCTGGTACTCTACGGAATAATACCGACTCTTCAACCTGCTCACTTTGGCAGGGTTTACGCTGCATATGGAGGGGTATTTGTTGTCATGTCCATCTTGTGGGGATGGAAAATAGACAAAACAACCCCAGACAAATACGACATTATAGGCGGAATTGTTTGTCTGGTTGGTGTATTCATAATCATGTACTGGCCAAGGAATACTTAGAGTTAAATCAGCTTGACAATGTATATTATTGTTACTACTATCTAAAAAGTTATTCGTATTAAATAACAACTCCTGTTGGAGGTTAGGGTCCGAGAAAAAATAACTTTACAATCTATCGCGCTCAGGCTTAGGTCAGATTTGCCCGATCTGAATGAACCGAACCGTAAGCCCAGCCTAAGCTGCGTTGAGGATTCGGTGAATGAAGATCGGACAACGATGGCCTGAAAATGGGATGCGAGAATGTAAAGTCATTTTTTTCTCTGACCCTTAATACTTCGATAGGAGTTTTTTTATTGGAGAAAATTTGTGACATGTTAGAAGAATTTATAAACCATAAAACAGATATTCTAAAGGTCGTTGCGGATGTAGATAGCCTGTTGAAGAAAAACAACTGGACAGATAATGAACGTCTATTTGCTGTCAAGGAGCAGTTGATATCAAACCATTTTAACCTCGTAGTACTGGGACAGTTTAAAAGAGGAAAGACCACCCTTATCAACAGCCTGGTTGGTAATGAAATCCTTCCATCTTCCGTAGTGCCGTTGACATCCATTGTAACAATCCTGAAATTCGGAAACGATGTTAGATGCACTATTTTTATGAATGACGGTACTGAGCAGATTATCCGAATCGAAGAACTCCATGACTATGTAACAGAAAGTGGTAATCCAAAAAATGTTCGCGGAGTTAAATGCGCATCTATTGAGTATCCGATACCGCTCCTTGAAAAAGGAATGCAGCTTGTAGACACGCCAGGTATCGGTTCTACATTCCTTCATAACACAGAGACCACCTACGAATTCCTGGATCATCTTGATGCGGCAGTATTCCTGATGAGCGCTGACGTCCCTATCTCGCAAGTGGAGAAGGAGCTGCTTGAGACAATTAAAAGCTCTACACAGAAGATATTCTTTGCTTTGAATAAAGTTGATAATTTAACCTCAGAAGAGATTACTGAAATGTCTGCACATAACAAGGATGTGCTTAAAGAGATGGGATTTACTGTTCAGGAGATATGGCCAATCTCTGCCAGAAAAGCACTTAAGGCTAAAACATCTAATGACGAAAACCTGCTTTTAGAGAGCGGCTTTTCAAATATGGAAGACGCCATTGGGGATTTTCTCTCAACAGAGAAAGGAAGGATAGTCTTAAACACTGCAATCTCTAAGACAAAGCGTATCACCCTACAAACACTATCCCAGATAGCTATTGAAACCAAAACGCTGACAGATTCTGAAGATGAGTTGAAAAACAAGATAAGCACCTTTCACAAGCTCAATGACAATCTCAAAAAGGACAAAGAAGATGTTGCCTACCTGATCAAGGGAGAAACTATTAAACTGAACAAAAAGGTAGAAGAGATATTACAGGCTTTTAGTGACACGGAAACTGACAGGATAAGGAATTGTCTGCAGAGTTTTTATGAAGACAATCATGACGCGAATCCAACGACCCTGAGAGATGATATGCAGAAAGCTATCAAGGCAGAGATCGTTAAAGGATTTGATCTATTCAAAGAAGATATTGAGATAGTGATATCTGACAGTATCCAGGAGACCTTCAATCGTTTTACTAAACGCTCCAACGATATCATGCAGGAGTTTAAAACTGCTGCCGAACAGCTCTTTGAAGTACCAATGCAACAATCCGATCTCTCTATTGATCTGGCAGAGGATAAAAGATTTTTTTATATGGTCCAGGATGGCACCTCTATGACCGAGGAAGAAGTTAAATCTATACTGAGGACTTTTATGCCAAAATCTATCAGCAGAAAAATGGTCCTGAAGGAGATGATAGACCTGGTGGGCTCTGAAGTAGGCAGAAACTGCGGAAGAACACGCTCTTCGCTCGCAACCAGGATAGGCGGTACATTTAAACAATACTCCAAAGAGATCAGTTGTCTTGGAAATGAACTTATTGAGAATATTGAACAGGCTATGCAAAAAGGCAAAGATATACGTAAGGACAGTGCGGAATCCATTCAAAATGAACTAACCTCACTATCAAATACATCAGGGAAACTCGAAGAAAACATGAAAAA
>JAJFGV010000086.1 GCA_021775965.1 Alphaproteobacteria bacterium | reverse complement strand
GCACGGTGAGAAACTTTTCCTGAGCCTCTGTACGGTTCAGAAAGATCGGGCAGGTGCTGAAGCCAACCGTGACGGATAGCGGTTTTAAGTGTTTGTCGTAAGGTCACTATTTCTTGATGCATGGTGCTACGGGCCGGTGGTTTGTCGTGCTCTTCCATGGCCTTTTCTCTTCTATGGATACGGTATTCCTGAATTTGGCCGGGTGTAATCTCTGATAAACCCATATCACCAAAGAACGGGATTAAATGAATACGCAGTCTTGTATGGAGGCCTTCAACATAGCGTGGGTTACGCTGGCCTTCTGTGATGATTTCATATTCACGCATGAATTGATCCGCTGCCTTGCGGAAGTTTTTTTCATTGGTAACTTCACCGCGCTTGTGCTTGCCATGCAAATCAAGATACCAGTCTTCTGCAAAATCTTTGGCTTTGGAAAGGCTTTCTTCCTTGGTACTGACGCGCCGGTTTTTACCGGCCAGATATGTTGAGCATTGCCAATAATCGCTGTTTTCCCGTTTATAAAGGTGGAGCTTACCACCCATTAAGCTATGTTTTGCCATACTCAAATCCCTAGCGCTAGAAAATGTGTAGTTTGTGTAACCTTTGTGTAAGTATATTTCGGGCAAAAATATTTGTCAATTGCAACAGTAATTGATTGAAATTAAAGGATTAATTACTTTTTGTGAATATAAGGTTGTGGGATTTTAAGTCTGCAGCGTCTACCATTCCGCCACGGGCCCCAAAAATAAGTTTTTCATTTATTGCATAATGGTCTGCAAATAACGTCTTTCTGCGCTTCCGGTGCTCACGTAGGAAGGCTACGTTCCGCGCCGGTTCTCAAAAGCCGTCATTTTCGCCGCATTCTGCTTCAATGAAAAGCTTATTTTTAATAGCGTACTTTAAAAGATAGGATATGAAACCACAAAGGGTTATTTGCCAGAAGCTGCTTTGGTATGGGGAGTAGGCTGGCTGGCTACGATATCACCAATACTTTCAATCACGGCTTTGCCTTTGGCGGTGAGGGTGAGTTCTTTGCGGCGGCGCTCGGTGGCGCTGATTGTGACTTTGATGAGACCAAAGGCCGCGCCTTTTTGTCGGTATTTGGATAGCGCGCCGACAATGCGCGACACGGTGGACAGGGCCATGCCGGTTTTTTGAGAGAGCTGGGTTAGGGATAAGCCTTCGTCCATGGCGATTTCAGCCAGGCAGACGGCGTATTGCAGGGGGAATTCAGGGTCGATCTTTTGCAACTCGCGCAGGAGCAGCAGAAATTCCTCTATTTCCTTCTTCATTGTTATTGTGCCCATTATGCTTTTGTTCCTGAATTAATTTTGTGCGTGGCGTCAGTATAAGCTGCCCGTAGGGAATATCAACAACAGTTTCACCATTGCAAGTGTTAATCGAGAAAAGCGGACTTTTCCCGAGCGTTGTTGATACTTCCATGCAGGCGGCGAATATTTGGCTGCAGCGCACATACACAATCATTTTAATTCCCACACATAACGTTTACACAGTGACACAGTTTTTATACATAACGTACGTAGCTGTCAAGAAAATTCAATCATCGGTAGAGCTTGCTGTTTGGCTAAGCTGGCTATAGTGGCCGGTGATGAGGTTGAGCCACTCATTATAGGACTTCACCGTAGTGCCGATTTTGACGTGGTGATCCATGAGAACAACCGGACCGTTTTGTAGGCCATGAATGACGACAGGCGCGCGGGACATGGCACAGAGAACACCTGCCGGGTCACGAAAGACGCAGCCGGCCATATTGCGGGCAAGATCAAAATTGAGCGTAAAGGCCGAAAGCGTTGAAAAGCGGCTCTCGGATATATCACAGCCAGCGATGTCAGTGCCGCCGAAAGTGCTGTTGCCAAAATCGCAATAGCTGAGGTCGGAATAACAAAAACAGGTGTTAAACAGCGCGGTGCCGGTCATGTTCGCGCCTTTTAGATGGCTCTCGGATAGATTGGCGCCGGACAAATTGGCACCGGAAAGATTGGCGTTCTGTAGCTGCGCTTCATCGAGATTGGCATTGATCAAATTGGCGTTATGAAGATTGACGCCTTTGAGGTTAATCTGCTCACCCACTGCTTGTTCCAAACAGGCTGTAAGTGTTGGAAAGTCGCCCTCATAGAGCAGGTGGTTGTCTTGATCGGATCGTAATTTTATCAGTGGCATTCTAGTATCTCCCTTACACAGATGCAGCCTTTGTCGTGTGGCCGGTGGGAGCTTTTGCCCCTCATTTTGGCCGGGCTGCGGTTGGTTTTCACACGTTTGCTGGAGGATAAAATATAACCAAAAGTATATGTTACGGGTATATCTTCAACCAACAGTTGATTAACAATAGTTGATACTATGAAAGTTTTGTCAAGAAAAATTTTTAAAATGCAAAAGTTGACATAACAAAATGCCTTTGATAGGCTGCCCACTTTATATAATTTGGGGTAACGCATATGTCTCTTCGCTGGGGATTTAGGATACGAAATAGTCAAAATGTTCCTATGAACGTTTATCACACAGCCATTTCTGGTAGTGCTAAACCTCTTGTTTTTATGGAGCACGGTTTTGCGAGCGGTTCGTGGACGCCTCATAACTCTGCCATGGCACAAGCTATTCAAAAAGCGGGTTGCGGGACATTGGAAGTCGATGCGACAAACTCGAATAACAATGCCAGTGGGGGAAGGCTTGAAGAGTTTACCTTGGAAAGGCACAGGGTAGACCTTCAGGATGCTTTTGCATGGGTTGCGCAGAAAAACAAGCCATGGCTGACCAGTTAATTTGCCTTTGCAGGTCATAGCGCAGCAGGGCTTTCGGTTTTAGAAGCTGCGGTACAAATGCAAAACAAGCCGAGGTTTGTGATCGCGTTTTCTCCCATGATTTCAGGAAAGCTGACAAAGGCGGCATGGGACCCGGCGAATATGGATGCGTGGAAGAAGAAAGGTTCACTCACAGTACCTTCGGAAGGATCGTTTGAAGAAACAGGAATTGTGCCCTGGGATATTTGGAAAGAATGGGAAACGCATGACATTCGAAGAGATGCCCGTAAACTGACAATGCCCATTCTGTTTGTTGTCGGGGCGAATGATAACATTACACCTGCGAAAGATGTTCAGGCATTTGTAAATGCTTTACCCAATGGACATCAAAAAAATCAGCTTATAATCATTGAAGGAGCAGATCACCGTTTCCAAAATTCAAACGGTATTGTTTTGGAGAGTCAGCTTTCTCAGCATGTGGGGACTTTTATAGATACGCTGGACCTGTAGTTACATAAATCAGTATTTATCTGTGCCTATCTGTGGTTTAAAAGCTTGGTTATGGCAGAAGAAAAAAACACATCATCAGTAGAGCAAGGCGTGGAAACGATCAGTGGGCATTTGCGCAATTTGCCCGATACGCCGGGTGTGTATCGGATGCTGTCGGATAAGGGCGAGGCGCTGTATGTTGGTAAGGCGAAGTCGCTGAAAAAACGGGTGGCGTCTTATACCAAAACCGAGCGTCAGCCTGTTCGCATTTTGCGCATGATTGCCCAGACGCGGGCCATGGAGTTCGTGCAGACCCATACCGAGGCCGAGGCGTTGTTGCTGGAGTCCAACCTGATTAAGAAGCTCAAGCCGCGCTATAATGTTTTGCTGCGTGACGATAAATCGTTTCCTTATATATTGCTGACCGGGGACCATGAGTGCTCGCAAGTGATGAAACATCGTGGCGCGAAGAAGCGTAAAGGCACGTATTACGGGCCGTTTGCCGGGGCGGGGGATGTAAACCGCACGATTGCAACGTTGCAGCGGGCATTCATGCTCCGCAATTGCACCGACAATTATTTTGCACAACGGTCGCGGCCGTGTTTGCAATATCATATCAAGCGTTGCACCGCGCCATGTGTTGGGCATGTGACAGCCGCGGAATATGGCGAGCAGGTGGCGCAGGCGAAATTATTTCTTGATGGGAAGAGCAAGGCTATCCAGGCGCGCTTTGCGAAGGACATGCAAAAGGCCAGCGCGGATGAAGATTACGAGAAGGCCGGGGAATATCGCGACCGGATTAAGGCGTTGACCGCTATTCAGTCGCATCAGGATATTGAGATCAGCGGGATTAAAGATGCGGACGTGATGGGGTTGTACAGACATGCGGGTAAGGCCTGCATCCAGGTGTTTTTCTTTCGCGCCGGGCGCAACTACGGCAATCGTTCCTATTTCCCGCGCCATGATAAGGACGATAGCGCGGAGCATATTTTCTCGGCGTTCATGGCGCAGTTCTATGAGAACAAGCCGGTGCCGCGCGAGATTGTTGTCTCTCATGCGGTGGAGGAGAAGGCGTTGCTGGAAGAGGCGCTGGGATCGAAGGTGGATTATGGGGTGAAGATTGTGAGGCCTTTGCGCGGGGCGCGGAAGCGGCTGCTGGATTTTGTGCTGAAGAATGCGCAAGGGGCGCTGAAGCGCAATATGGCGGAAGCTGCGGCGGAGGTAGAGTTTTTAAACGGCGTAGCAGAATTGTTTGGTATGGATGAGCCGCCTTCGCGGATTGAGGTGTTTGATAACTCGCATATATCGGGAACCAATATGGTCGGCGGGATGATTGTCGCCGGGGCGGAAGGCTTTCGCAAAAATGCGTATAGGAAATTTAACATTAAGAAAGCAGATGCAGCGGATGATGTCGGCATGATGCGTGAGGTCATGGAGCGGCGTTTTGGCCGGGCGTTGAAAGAGGGTGTAGATAGGAGCGGCGAGGACTGGCCGGATTTATTGCTGATTGATGGCGGGCAGGGGCAATTCAATGCGGTGAAAGATGTGCTGGAGGAATTTGGGATATTGGGGGAGGTAACGCTGGTGTCGATTGCCAAGGGCGAGGATCGCAATGCCGGGCGGGAGCGGTTTTTCATGGATGGCAAGAAGCCGTTTCAGTTGCCCGTGAATGACCCGGTGCTGCATTATCTGCAACGCCTGCGTGATGAGTCTCATCGTTTTGCGATTGGGTCGCATCGGGTGCGGCGGAAGAAAGAGATGGTGTCGTCGCCGCTGGATGATATTGCCGGGATCGGTGCGAAGCGCAAAAAAGCGTTGCTGCATCACTTCGGCTCGGGCAAGGCGGTGTCGAATGCGGGGGTTGAAGATCTGGAAGCGGTGGAAGGGATTTCAAAAGCCGTGGCGCAGAAAATTTATGATCATTTTCATTGAAGGGTTTTTGAACCGCGGATGGACGCGGATAAGAACGCACTGGGGAACGCACTGGGGGCACAATGATTATTGTGCCCCCTTTAGCCTGGTAAGATTTATTGTGGCCCTTGGTTTGTCTTCGCTAATTCTGCGGTGAGCTTTAAATCAGCTTCCATTTTTTGGAGCATATTATTCACCGTATTCAGTGGATCGGGGTCTATGGATTTTCTGGTTTCTATGTACTCTTTCATACTAATCATGCCACGGAAGAGCTTTTTTTCTTGAACAGGTGTGAGTGCGTCCAGGTAAGCTTGAAAAGCAGCCTCTGCAGCGAACATCTTTTTAACCTCTAAATTGAGGTCTTTTGGTTCATCATTTTTTTCGGGCATAGTTTTCTCCAGAAAATTTATATGATCATTTTCATTAGATTTATATTCTAAGCGCTTCATAATCTATTTCATGAATGGTTATATCGTTTATAGGTGTTATATCTCTGTAGTGTCCCGGCAGCCCATCTGTTGCAATATATTCAAGTTTCTGGAGTTTTGGGATAAGGGAAATATTCTTAATATTTATAACAGCCATGTTTGGATACCCACGCTCATTTTGAGCAAACAGCCCTTCAAAGTTTCCCTGAACGTTATTGCTTAGATACCCTTTAAGCTGCAGAAGGGCATTGTTATATGTTGGGTTGGGGTATGAACAGTTCAAGTCGGGCACCAAGTCCACGACATAAAGTCCGGGGGCGTAATCTGCTCCCGAGTCTTTCCAAGCTTTGTCAACACTACATCTCATGGAGAGGCAATATATGGAAATAATGTTTGTTTGTCAAACTTTAAAAATAATCACGCAACAAAGGGGACATACACTTTAGCGGTCGGACATACTTGTCCGGGCGATCAATGTGTGTGTCCCCGGGATTAATGCTGTGTTCGAACACACCGGGGACACATAGATTGATCCGGTTCAGATAAATCTGAACCGGCTAAACAATATGTCCCCTTGAAGCTAGAAATAATCACGCAGGACAATCAGTAAGACGATAATTCCCAGCAGGACCAGCCAGAAAAGCCCATTCATCTTAATGGATTGCACTGATTTCTTGCGCTCATACCAGGTGCGGGGTTTGATACCGCGGAGGAAGAATATCCCCTGAGCGGCAAGATTAATGCAGATGATGTTCGTGGCAAGGATCAGACCAGCGCCGTAGGCCTGACTGGTGAGGCCGTCACCGAGATAGAGGCCCATTGCTACGGCGGGCGGCATGAGGGCCACCGCGACCATCACGCCAACCAGCGCGCCGGACATGCCAGTGGTGACGGACAGAACGCCAGCGGCGCCGGAAGCAAGAGCTAGCACAATAAGCTCAAGCCCGACTTCGGTACGGCTGAGGAGTTCGGCACTGTCGAGCGAGACGGGGAGGATAAAGCCGATCAGGGCTGATATGAGCAATGTCAGCGCCAGTCCGGCCGCATTGGTTTTAACGGCGGCAATCATCAGGTTGCGATCGCCGAGCGCTGCGCCAAAGGCCAGCGCCAGATTGGGGCCGAGAAGCGGGGCGATGACCATGGCACCGATGATGACGGCAATGTCGTTACGCACCAGACCGATCGCGGCGACAAGTGCGGAGATGATGACAAAGAAAATAAAATTTAGATCAAGCCGTGCGCCTTTTTCCATTTCCGTATAGAGTTCTTCGCGGGTGATGGTGCCGCTGACAATTTTTTTGGCTTTGCCGTTACCGTTTTCTTTTTCCTGTTTATTCGCCCCGCCTTTATCCGATACGTCCGGTTTCGGAATGGTGGCTTCGACAGGAATGACGGCAATGCGCCATTTTTTTTCGTTATGTAATTTTTTCTGGATCTCATCCATCAGCTCCTGTTGCTGATCAAGATGAACAAGAATGCTCGTTGTGCGGCGCCCATCGTTGTTTTTAGCCGAGTGCCAGGAATCAATCGCACCCTGGTCTTCAGCGATTTTTTCAATCGTTTCGGATTCTGTGTCCGGGGCGGAAATTTCTACGATACGTAATGGCATATCTTTATACAAAGATATGGCAAGAAAATGTCAATCAAATAAAAAAATTAAACGAATCCAATGGCCTCGCGTTTTGTCTTCAAAAAATGCTTAATCGGGTCTTGCGAAGGCAAAAAAGCCATGTTACCGTTCGCCCTGTATCAAACATAACTTTGAGTAATAAAGGCCGTGCGCAAGGCGTAGCCTAATGTGTAGTGTGCTGTTGGATTTTTAATTTGCGGAAAGGTATGGAAGAAAATGTTTCATCGTGTCAAATCAGAAGAAATTCAGAATGACCCACAAGACGGCTCACAAAACGAGCAGCGGGATCAGCAAGAGGTCGAAGGCTTTGCCGGAGATTCGAGGGCTGCGGGTTCGGATACCAGAATAGTAACAGAACAAAGGCAGCCTGAAGAGAGTAAGGCGGCACCTCAGGAAAACACACCAAAAGAAAACACACCAACATTTAACCAGAAAAAGGAATCAGACTCTATGAACGCTCAGGCAGAAGACAACAACACAGGTATCGAACGGGAAGACAAACAAGCTGAACAAACAAGAGCACGTTCCTTTGAAAATTATCAGCGTCAGCCAAGCCGTTCTGCTACGGGTGGTTATCCGGGCGCCTATCCTGGTTCCAGCTATGCAGCACCTGCTGCAGCAAGCGTCGAAAGAGATCAGAGCTCGGACCGTACTCTAACAATTGGTGCCGGTATCACCATGTCCGGTGAAATCGAATCTTGCGACCAGTTGGTTGTTGAGGGCACGATTGAGGCTTCTCTGAAAGGTGCACATATTCTGGATGTGACCGAAACAGGGACGTTCTACGGCACGGTCGAAATTGACGAAGCTGTGATTGCCGGTCGTTTTGAAGGTGATCTGACGGTCAATGGTCGTCTGGTTATTCGTCAGAGCGGCACCATTACCGGTACGATTGCTTATCGTGAGCTTGAAGTTGAAGCCGGTGCGGTTTTGGAAGGCAAAATGACACCTCTTAAACCAGTGCAACAGACTGAAGCCGCTCCAAAGCCAAGGATCAAGGAAGCACCGAAAGCTGAATCCAAAGAACAGACACCGGCCAATACGGACGGACATGGTTTGTTTTCAGACAAGGCTGTGGCTGCTGAATAAGGCAGGCATTAAGGTTTTTAATGTTCGCGTATTTAAAAAAACCAGGTCTTAAACAATTATGGAGCCAGGCTCAAGGGCCTGGTTCTTTCGACTCTGATCATTCTTCCCTAAGAGAATCCACACATCACAGCCGGGAAATGACTGTCTTTATGGCAGCTTTTATTTTGTTTGGATTGTTCGGTGTCGGTGGAATGAGGGATAGCGCTATAGCGGCGCCTGGTGTTTCCGGTCAATCCAGCTATCACGTAGAATCAGAACGCCGTAATCTCCGGCATTTTGTCAGTAGCAATCCTGATAATATTTTGCGTCTAAAGGGCCGTGACGTTTCTTTTGCGATGAGTAAGCCTGAACTGATACGCCATGAATTTCCAAGTGTCGTCTGGCAATACAGAACCAATGAATGTGTTCTCGATGTTTACTTTGCGAGCATGGATGAGGATGTTTCGGGCGCGCCTGTTATTCACTACGAGGTTAGATCGCGCGAAAAAGATGCGGCGGATGATCGTGTTTTTAAAACTTGTGTGAACAAACTGACAGCGCAGAAAAACCCACTTGTGATGGCCAAGGCCAACTCATTTTATAAAAAGAACTTGCACGATCGTTAGGCTATTTTCTCTTTAAATTTACACAAATCATTGACCGGGCAGGCCGCGCAATCGGGCTTGCGTGCCTTGCAGATATAACGCCCATGCAGGATCAGCCAGTGATGCGCATGCAGAGCAAATTCGTCTGGAACCCTCTTCAGCAGGGCTTGTTCAACTTTTTCGGGTGTGGTTCCAGGGGCCAGGCCGATGCGATTGGAGACGCGAAATATATGCGTATCAACCGCCATGGTTGGCTGGCCGAAGACGACGTTCAAAACCACATTGGCGGTTTTACGGCCAACGCCGGGAAGCTTGACGAGGGCGTCGCGGTCTTCGGGAACTTCGGAATTGTGATTGTCGATTAACATTTGTGACAGCGCGATCACGTTTTTGGCTTTGGTGTTGAACAGGCCAATGGTTTTGATGTGCTGTTTGAGGCCGTCTTCGCCTAAGCTGCGCATTTTCTCTGGTGTGTCGACGGTTTTAAAAAGCGCTTTGGTGGCTTTGTTGACGCCGATATCGGTGGCCTGGGCCGAGAGAACGACAGCAACCAGCAAGGTGTATGGATTGGTCCATTGCAATTCGCTTTTCGGCTCAGGGTTTTTGGCCTTTAGACGCGAAAAGAATTCGTGTATGTT
The DNA here is from genome assembly GCA_021775965.1 of Alphaproteobacteria bacterium. Classification (GTDB taxonomy): domain Bacteria; phylum Pseudomonadota; class Alphaproteobacteria; order Micavibrionales; family Micavibrionaceae; genus UBA5701. The sequence continues at coordinate 3,642 of JAJFGV010000086.1, read as the reverse complement.
TTGAGGACTCATTTTGTTCATATCTACTGGAATAGCGTTCACGGAAAGGTTTGTCATGAAAAAAATTACCTATGGATTTTATCACTCGCCGTTTGGGGAGATGGTTTTGGCCAAAACGTCCAAGGGGCTGTGCTGGTTGGGGTTTATGACGCGTGGGCGCAAGGGTGATGGCTATAAGCGGATGAAGACGTTTTTTAAGGGCGCGCATCTTGTGCATGATGATGACGCGATTGAGCCGTTGGCGATGAAGGTTTTGACGGCGTGGGAGCGGGGCAAAGAGGCGAGCGTTAAGCTGGATTTGCAGGGTACGGAATTTCAACAATCCGTGTGGAAGTCTTTGCTGAAGATTCCCAAAGGCAAGGTTTGCAGCTATTCCGATGTTGCCAATGACATCAAAAGTCCGAAAGCTGTGCGCGCGGTGGGAACAGCTGTCGGTGCCAATCCGGTATCGCTGATCGTGCCGTGCCATCGTGTGGTGCCGATGTCTGGTGGTGTTGGTAATTATGGCTGGGGCCCCAATATGAAGAAGAAGATTTTGGCGGCTGAGGCGCAGGGGTAGCTTACAGATCCAAAACATCCCGCATGGAATAAAGGCCGGGTTTTTGGCTCGCAGCCCAGAGCGCGGCGCGTAAGGCCCCACGGGCATAAAGAGCGCGGTTTGTTGAGCGGTGTGTGAGCTCAACCGTTTCGCCTTCACCGTAGAAATAAGCTGTGTGTTCGCCGACAACATCACCGCCTCTGGCCACTGAAAACCCTATGTTACCTTCCGTGCGCGCGCCGGTTTCACCGTGACGGGCGTAGTCTGCAACTTTGTCGAGGTCAACTTTGCGGCCCTTGGCGGCGGCTTTTCCGATGGCTAGCGCGGTGCCGGACGGGGCGTCGACTTTGTGTTTGTGATGGCTTTCAAAAATTTCAATATCCCATTCGGGGTCAAGGCGTGCGGCGGCCTGTTCAACCAGCGCGAGGAGCATATTGACGCCGACGCTCATATTGGCGGCGTAAACGATTGTGGTTTCTTTTCCCGCGACTTGTAGAACTTTTTCATCATCAGCGGAAAGGCCGGTCGTGCCGACAATCAAAGTTTTTTTATGTTTGGCGGCAAGTTCAGCATGAAGGCGCGTGGCATCCGGGCAGGTAAAATCAATCACGGCGTCGGCTTCGTCGAACAGAAGGGCGGCATCTTCGGTGATAAAGAAATCTGCTTTGTGTTTTTCACCAGGTATGATGGTGCCGCCGGCAAGCTCTATGCCTTGCCAGTTGCCGGAGAGAATTTCCTGCACTATTAAAGAGCCAACCCGCCCCATACATCCTGCAACACCGATTTTCATTTTAGTCACTTCCTTTTACTTTTTCGTATATGTCATCCCGAGGGTAGTCGAGGGATCTTTGTGCTGTCAAATGAATAAGATTCCTCCAATTGCTTCGCTCCGTCGGGACGGCAGAAAATTCTGTTACTCTTTTATATCATCCCAGAATTCTTTGGCTTTTTTGAAAAACCCGCTGGATTCGGGGGAGTGTTTGCTGCCCGAGCTGCCATCGCCGATAGATTTGTCGAGTTGCTTTATTAAATCCTGCTGTTTCTTATCGAGGTTGACCGGGGTTTCGACAAAAAGTTCGATATACATGTCGCCTTTGGCATCCGCGCGCAGGACGGTCATGCCTTTGCCCTTGAGGCGGAATTGCTGGCCGGTTTGGGTGCCGGGTGGAATTTTAACCTTGGCGCGACTTTCCTCGATGGTCGGGACATCAACATCGCCACCAAGCGCCGCTTTGGTCACAGGAATAGGGACGCGGCAATGAAGATTGGCGCCTTCGCGCTTGAAAAATTTATGCGGCTTCATGGCGATCAGGACATAAAGATCACCGCGTGGACCACCGCGCACGCCGGCTTCACCTTCAGCGGTTAGGCGGATGCGGCGACCACTATCAACACCGGCCGGAATTTTAACCTTGAGCGTTTTGTTTTTTTGTTCACGGCCAGCGCCACCACATTTTTTGCATGGGGTTTTTAATGTGCTACCGGCACCCTGACATTTTGGACAGGTACGCTCGATCGTAAAGAACCCCTGTTGCTGGCGCACACGGCCAGCGCCGCCACAGGTGTCGCAGCCTTCTGATGATGTGCCGGGCTCTGCGCCGCTGCCTTCGCAGGTGTCGCATGATTCATTGAGCGGGATTTTGATGGTGGTTTCTTTGCCTTTATAGGCTTCCTCCAGGGTTAGCTCCATTGTGTATTGCACATCGGAACCACGGGACGGGCCGGTTTGCCTGCCGCGTCCACCGCCACCACCGACAAAATCGCCAAACATATCTTCAAAAATATCTGAAAAGGCACCGCTAAAACCTGCACCGGCAAAGCCTCCGCCTGGTCCGGCGCCGCCCCCACTGCTCATCGCTGCTTCAAAGGCTTCGGCCCCGTAATGGTCGTAAGCGGCGCGCTTTTGATCATCTTTCAGGACTTCGTAAGCTTCGCTGATTTCTTTGAATTTTTCTTCAGACTCAGGATTGTCTTTGTTCTGGTCGGGGTGATGTTTCATGGCAAGCGTGCGGTAAGATTTCTTTATCTCATCCGCGCTCGCACCTTTGTTGACGCCCAGCGTCTCGTAGTAATCCTGTTTAGCCATGGTTTTTGTCGCCTGTGCTTTTTACTCTTGTTACGGTAGGCCAGAAGATATTGGCAAAGCTGGTCAGCCAGCTTTGATTGCTGGCGTTGTCGTTCTCAGCCTCCAAAAGAGCATCTTTTTTTTCGGTCTTTTGTAGATTCAGTTGACGGTTATATAGCACCCTTGTTTCGTGGGTTTTGAGATGAGAATAGGCCTCATTGATCAGACGGAAGCGGTGTGCGGCCATGCGCTTGTCTTTGGGGTTGCGGTCAGGGTGAAAAATCTTTGCCAGCATGTGGTATTTCTTTTTAACTTCCGCATCAGATGCATCGGGTTTGACGTGCAGCACGTCATAATAGGAGACAGGTTTGTTTTGTTTGCTTGCGGGCATGTTCTCATTCAATTTAAAAAAAACTGCCATTCTGAACGAAGTGAAGAATCTCGATGATTAAGGAGATCCTTCACTTTCGCTCAGGATGACATTGTTAAATTATTAAGCGTTTTTCTTGTCGCTGTCGTCTTCGTCGTCTTCAATTTCAAGGTCGGTAAAGTCGGCTTCAACGACTTCTTCGTCGCCGTCTTCAGCAGGCGTATCTCCAACAGAATCAGCAGCTTCGCTATCGGGTTCACCCGCCTCAGCCTCTTGTGCCTTGCGATAAGCTAGTTCACCGATTTTCATGCTGGCCTGGGCCAGGACGTTGATCGCTTCCTTGATGGCTTCGAGGTCTTCAGTTTCTGATATGGATTTGAGATCAGCCAGCGCGGTTTCGATGTTTTGTTTTTCATCGTCGGGGACATCACCGCCCAGCTCCTCCATCGACTTTTCTGTCGAATGAATGAGAGATTCCGCCTGGTTTTTGGCCTCGACCAGTTCACGGCGCTTTTTGTCCTCGCCAGCGTTGGATTCAGCATCCTTGACCATGGTGTTAATGTCGGCATCGGACAGGCCACCCGAGGCCTGGATACGGATTTGTTGTTCCTTGCCGGTGGCTTTGTCTTTGGCCGAGACATTAACAATACCGTTGGCATCAATGTCGAA
>JAJFGV010000085.1 GCA_021775965.1 Alphaproteobacteria bacterium | reverse complement strand
CATGAACTCAATTTTTTCTGCAATAGAAGATACGGAGAAAATTCCCAATGTAGCGCTTGAAGATTTCAAAGGGTGAGCCGCATCACCAACTTGCTTGCAATTGTTATTAAGAAGTCCATCCGCAACTTTATTAATACTCTCATCAGCACTGGCGACGTATTTTGTAACAAGTTCTGGAAACTTGCTGCCCATAAGTTCCTTAATATTTCTTATTGTCTCTACATCCAACTCTTCCGGCATCAATCCTCCCGCATTGTTCAGCGCTTTTATATTCTCATTTTAAGACACTAAACCGAGAAGAAAAGAGCAGGCTTTCTATAAACACCTGCGTATGTCGCACCCGCAGCACATCTTTGCCGTTATTGCCCTTGAAATATGACCCTTATGTATATAGTTGTATGGTTTGTTTTTGAAACTCAGGAAACCAGGACATGCCCACAAACAAACCCATTGAAACAGACGCGGTCATTATCGGTGCCGGACCGTGCGGCTTGTTTACCGTGTTTGAAATGGGCCTGCTCGATATAAAATGTCACCTGATCGATATTCTGGATCGCCCCGGCGGCCAGTGCGCCGAACTTTATCCTGAAAAACCGATCTACGACATTCCCGGCTATCCGATTATTTCCGGCCAGGACCTCACCGACCGCCTGATGGAACAAATCGAACCATTCGCCCCCACATTTCATTTTCAACAAATGGCCGAGAGCCTCGAAAAACTAGACAGTGGCAAATGGCGTCTGACCACCGACGAAGGAATCGTATTCGATACCACTGTCATCATTATCGCCGCAGGCGGCGGCAGCTTCGTACCGAAAAAACCACCCATACCCGGCATTGAAGAATTCGAAGGCACATCGGTCTTTTATTCCGTACGCAAGATGGAACAATTCAAAGACAAACAACTGGTGATTGCCGGCGGCGGCGACAGCGCGCTGGACTGGACGGTTGCGCTGCAGCCTCTGGCCAAAAATATGCGTCTTGTTCACCGCCGCGAAGAATTCCGCGCCGCCCCTGACTCGGTCAGTAAAATGCGCAGCCTCGTTGATGATAACAAAATGGAATTCACGATGGGCCAGATCAGCGCGCTCAATGGTAAAAACGGCCAGCTTGAATCCGTTATCATCAAAGACAAAGAAAAGAATGAAACCGAAGTTCCATGTGATTGTCTGCTGCCCTTCTTCGGCCTGACGATGAAGCTCGGCCCGATTGCTGATTTTGGCCTGAACCTCAATAAAAACCTGATCCCGGTCGATACGGAGAAATTCGAAACCTCGACCGAGGGCATTTTCGCCGTTGGTGATATCAACACCTATCCGGGAAAATTAAAACTGATCCTGTCGGGATTCCACGAAGCCGCTTTGATGTCGCGCCAGGCGTTTAAATATATCTATCCAGATGCACGGCTGAAATTCGAATACACCACGTCCAGCTCAAGCCTACAGGAAAAACTCGGTGTTGATGACGACAAAGGCAAAAAACAAGCGTAAATTCCTTGACATAAAGCATAAAATTGTTTTGTATTACCCACACAACATTTAAGGAAATCAATTAATGAGTCCTGAGCCACGCCACCTAGCAGAAGTTTTTGAAGAACGAGTTCTTGCTTATTCAGATTTATGGTACAGCCATATGGGCCGTATCGTAACAGCGACAGGAGGCACTGTTATTGCCTTTAATATCTTTAACGCCATAGCAAGCGGTGATGCGAGCCACTTGCAAAACCCTGCTCCAGCCGTTGCTCTGATGGCTACAGGGCGCTACATGTGGAGAGTCCCAGAAAAAGGTTTTGTACAAAAAGATTACTTCTCAAGCTCTATACAATACCCTTATTAAACTACTCCTCCAAATCCTCAAACAACGCCGTCGAGATATAGCGCTCTGAGAAAGACGGAACAATCGTCACAATCTGTTTGCCCTTGTTCTCAGGCATTTCCGCAAGCTTTTTGGCCGCAAAAAATGCCGCGCCCGATGAAATCCCACATGGAATTCCTTCCAGCTTCACCACTTCACGCGCCATATCTACGGCCTGCTCACCGTTCACCTGAATGGAACCATCAATTATTTTCTTATCAAGGTTATCCGGTATAAACCCAATGCCAATACCTTGAATCTTATGCGGCCCCGGATCGCCACCGGAAATCACCGGGCTTTCTTCCGGCTCTACGGCATAGGCCTTGAAATCTTTATTACGCTGCTTGATAACCTGTGTGATGCCGCTTAACGTACCGCCGGTTCCAACGCCCGCAACAAGAATATCAACCTTGCCGTCTGTATCCTTCCAGATTTCTTCGGCGGTGGTCTCGCGATGTATCTGCTGATTGGCCGGATTGCTAAACTGTCCCAACATGAACGCATCTTCATTTTCCTTGAGCAATTCCTCGGCCTTTTCAACCGCGCCCCTTGTTCCCTTTTCCGCCGGCGTCAGATGTAACTCCACGCCATAAAGCCGCAACATCTTACGCCGCTCAATCGACATACTTTCCGGCATAGTCAGAATTAATCTGTACCCTTTGGCCACAGCAATAAAAGCCAGCGCAATGCCAGTATTGCCCGAAGTCGGTTCAATCAAAACTGTTTTACCGGGGGTAATTTTCCCGGAACGCTCGGCCTCTTCAATCATCGCAAAGCCAATACGGTCTTTAACCGAAGACAGTGGATTGAAAAACTCCAGCTTGGCCAGAATATCGGCCTCCAGCTTATACTTTTTAGTAAAATTCGGCACGCGCACCAGCGGCGTATTGCCGATTGTGTCCAGAATAGAGTCGTAAATTTTCCCGCGGCACTCTGCATCAGGCCTTATCGGTGGGATTTCCTTCTTTTGTTTTTGTTCTTTTTCTTTGGCTGCCTCTGCCATAACGACCTCCTTCACAATTAAATAAAGCTAATCCCCCTCGCCGGGTTCAGCGCTAAAATACTTCTCAAGCTTACCCTCTTCATCCTTCATCTCATCGGCTTCGGGCAGTGGTGCTTTCGTGCCGGTAATATTCGGCCACTTCTCTGAATATTCCTTGTTCAGCTCCAGCCACTTATCGGCCTTCTCATCAGAATCCGGCAAAATCGCATCAATCGGGCACTCCGGCTCGCACACACCACAATCTATACACTCATCCGGTGATATAACCAGCATGTTTTCACCCTCGTAAAAACAATCGACCGGGCACACTTCCACGCAATCCGTGTATTTACACTTGATACAGACATCTGTGACCACAAAGGTCATAGGCTTTTCTCCTTCTTAAATACCGCCAAGGGCACATTAAAGGGCCATGAAACCCAAGGCAATATCTTTGACAAAAATTGTGTATCTCTTGTGCACCGCGGTATAAAAGGCTTTTTGAATCATATAGGCTGAGGAGCAACATGACAGGAACACCATGAACAAAATAACCCGATTTTTTCTTTCCAGCCTTGCAATCCTAACCCTTGCCGGATGCGCCTCCACACAAGAGGAGCCAGAGCTTCTGCTCCCGTTTCCGCAAGCATCCGCCGACCCCGGCAATGAAGTTTTGACCAGCGCTATAAAAGAATTCCTGGCAGAAACTGACGCGCCCAATTCTTCTCATTACGAATTCAGCCGCATGGATCTTGATAATGATGGGCGGCGTGATGCCCTCATTCTGTTTAACAATCCTTACGGCTACTGGTGTGGACAACATGGATGCACGATGCTGGTCATGCGCGCCCATAACGATTCTTTCCAACTCGTGAATGCTGTACAACCTATTCGCACCCCACTTTACATCAGTGACAATAATACAAATGGCTGGAAAGATTTGATTGTACGGGTCTCGGGCCGACAACAAGATTCAAAGGATGTCGCTATGCGTTTCGATGGACGCAAATACCCATCCAGCCCGGACAACTTGCCACCCCATGAACGTCTTGCCTTTAATGAAGGTGTGCGTGTCTTTCCCTGAGATAAATGCGCTTAGTGCTTAAACCGATCCTTGAACGAAGAAATAATCTCCCCCACGTCCTTGTCAGATTTTTCTTCACCGGAATTTTTCTGGTCTTCTTCAAGTTCCAAGTCAATCTTGCCAACCAATTCATCAACATTTACACCCTGCATATGCAGATCCCTGAGCCTATGAACAACGTCTTGTTCTTCTTCAACATATTGGCCATCTGCCCAAACCATTTTATAAGCAAACTCAAAGAAATCCAGCCGATCTTTCTGATCGGTGATCATACCAAACATTTCAACAGGATCTTGTGGCTTCGCAATATCACGCGTCAATAAATGACGCTGCTCATCAGAAAAAGTTACATCTTCAATCGCCTCGGCCATAAAGCGTATCTCTTCATTCGACACAATATGATCAGCATGGGCCAACGCAAAAACCGTCCGCCACATAAAAAAAATACTTTCGCTAATACCCTGAGACATATTGTTCACCCTCTCTCTCTATTGAAACCTTTTCAGGCTTTCGATGCAAGCGGCACCCCGAATTTTTGCCGGAAAAAGAGGGGTTTTGGGGTTAAGGAGCTAGACCTAGCCAGTTTCCGTACTCCGTCACCGTAATATATTTGCTGCTCTGTATAGGCCGATTGCTATGTGGAAAGCGCCTTTCGAATTCATCGAGCTGGCCTTGTGAAATTGACATCGGCACCTCAAATACAACCCATTCCACATTTTCAGTGCACCCGCCTGCTTTCATTTTTCCAGTTGCTGTCGTTAATGATCCTTTGTAACGAAAATGGCTTTTTTCATTAGCATGACCAACCCCAACACCTTCTTCACTATGGCCCTGTATCGCAAGCTTTAGCATCCCAGGCATTTGCATGTCCTGAGTTGTTGACATCTCCACATGCTCTCCTTTTTTGTCAGGAGCCATCGCTAATATAGATTCTATTTGCTCATTTCGATGTTCTCCCACCTCCATAAACATCGAAATAACTGCAATTTGTCCGATTTCCTTGTTTATATGAACAAAATGGGCTTCCCCAGGGTAATACTTACCATCCACAGTATGTTCACTAGGTGTATGAAAATGAAGATGATCAAACTCATAAACATTACCATCCAAAGTTAACGTGTCTTTACTATCACCTTCACCATAGTGCACCACCGTCATTGTCGACTTCCATATGATGAACCGAATGGTAGTTCGTATCTATATTGTCTTCACTTAAATTTTTATGCTTGGCTGTTATATGACTCAGATTAATAGGTGACTGTTCTTCTCCCGTATAACAAAGCCAATTATCAGTATCTTTGCCCTCTAACGGCCCGCCGGCATGCGCAGCAAAGGGCATAGCAAAGGTAAGCGCCCCCATTGCCAAAACGGCACTGGTGGCATATTTTTGTGCGGATTTAGATAAAAAGATGTCTCTTAAGATACTCAAGTTTTATGCTTTCCCAGCCCACGCACAGACCGGGCTTTTTTCTTTAAATTCAAAATATTCGTACGGTTATATTGGTTCAGTTCCAAAAACGCAAGTAATTTATTTGCTATAACTACAAAGGTTTTATTTGCAGTTTCAAGCACTTCTCTGCTACTCACTTTCTCCATGACAATAAAACCAATCCATATCATAGGCGGCGGTCTGGCCGGAAGTGAGGCCGCATGGCAAATCGCACACGCGGGTGTTCCTGTCGTGCTGCATGAAATGCGCCCCAATGTTGAAACCGCCGCGCATAAGACCGATGGGCTGGCCGAGCTGGTTTGCTCCAATTCTTTCCGCTCTGACGATGCTGAACACAATGCCGTTGGCCTGCTGCACGAGGAAATGCGCCGCTGCAATTCCCTAATTATGCGCGAAGGCGATAAAGCGGCCGTTCCCGCCGGCGGTGCACTGGCTGTTGACCGCGATATATTTTCAGATGGTGTTACATCAGCACTCGAAGATCACCCCCTCATCACCATCGAGCGCAGCGAAGTCGCCGGCCTGCCCCCCGAGGACTGGGACAGCGTTATCATCGCCACAGGCCCCCTTACCTCCTCCGCTCTCGCCGAAGCGATCAAAAATTTAACCGGTGAAGATGCCCTCGCCTTTTTCGATGCTATCGCCCCGATCATCCACAAAGACTCCATCAACATGGATGCCGCCTGGTTTCAATCGCGCTACGATAAAGAAGGCCCGGCGGGAACCGGAAAAGACTACATCAACTGCCCGATGAATGAAGAGCAATACAATGCGTTCATCCATGAACTGACCACTGCCGAATACGGCGAATTCAAGGACTGGGAAAAAGACACCCCTTATTTTGACGGCTGCCTGCCCGTCGAAGTCATGGCCTCGCGCGGCCCGGAAACCTTGCGCTTTGGCCCGATGAAACCGGTCGGCCTCACCAATCCACATTCAGATGAGCGCCCTTACGCGGTAGTACAGCTACGCCAGGACAACGCCCTCGGCACACTTTATAATATGGTCGGATTTCAAACCAAGATGAAATACGGCGAACAAAGCCGCGTCTTTAAAATGATCCCCGGTTTAGAGAATGCCGACTTCGCCCGCCTCGGTGGCCTGCACCGCAACACCTTTATCAACTCACCAAAACTATTAAATGAAACACTACAACTGAAAGCCATGCCGCGCATTCGCTTCGCCGGACAAATAACTGGCTGCGAAGGTTATGTCGAAAGCGCCGCTATTGGCATCATGGCCGGGCGTTTTGCCGCTGCTGAAAAGCTAAGCGAAACGATTGAACACCCACCAGCCACAACTGCCCTTGGCGCTATCCTCGGCCACATCACCGGCGGCGCTGATGAGGAAACTTTCCAGCCAATGAACGTCAATTTCGGCCTCTTCCCTCCGATCGAGGGAAAGTTCAAAGGCAAAACCAAAAAGATGGATAAAAAGAAAGCCTACACCACCCGCGCGCTGAACGATCTCGATGGCTGGCTCGAAGGTATTAAACTAGCGGCGTAATTTTTAAACGCTAAATATCTCCGTCGAACTCTGGGTCCAACCCTAAAGACTCACCCGAGGTTTCCAGTGCATGGCGCGCTTCCTGAGACGCCGCCAAAGCCTGCGCTTCTTCGGCCTCGGCAGAAATGCTGACTTCATCTGCCTGACGCGCTTCCTGCACACGCTCGGCCCGCTTGGTTTCGCTCGCCTGCGGTTTGTTCGCTGTATTGTTAACCCCCGGTACCGAACCAACGCCCTTTGTTGCATCAACCATAATGTTCCCTAACTCTTTGATAACCCTATTTATTTGCATTTGTTATAATGCTGCTTACCCTAGCATTATTCATTTTGGCGGTACAACCTTAAAATTATGATAACAAAGAATGCACAAGCATGCGTAGGGCCATAAAAGGCGGAGGAGCAGCCATTTTGGGGCTTAAAACATCATATTTCAGGGCTTTAATCTGCTTCAGGTAAATATGCGCGAGCTGGTCCGAAATACGCAGAAAACGGCTCTGCGGACGCGCGCCTTCAGCAACCCCCTCATCAATCACCGCCTTAACAACATCCGGCACATCATTCGCCGCGACCAAATCCGCCGGTAAAAAACTCCGCCCCTGCGCTTTGTGAAAAGACACGGCGCGTAAAATCCCGGCCAGAGCATAATTAATCGCCACCGGCTGCACCGGCTCGGCGTCCAAATCATCGTCACATATCTTCATGGCCAGCTTCATCAGCGGCGTTTGCGTATGATCAGCATAAATAAGTAGCCCCTCTAAATGCGCTGGCGCGACATTCTCCAGATCAAACTCTCTTGCGTAAATCAAATCATCGAAAGCCGCATGCGGCAGATCATACTGACGAATAGCCGCAGCCAACGGCCCCATCACCTCATGCTCGGGCACCGCGCCACCTTCATAAACCGCGGCTATCGCATCGCGCCACCATTGCAAACGAATATGTCCCAGCGTGGTTTCGCTCACAACCTCCCGCGTCTTGGCAATTTCATGGTTAAACGCAAACAGCGCCCATAACGCCTCACGGCACGACGAATCCATAAACATGGATATCAAAAACCGGTCCGGATCCTGCTGCTTCACCAATTCACCACAATACGAAAGGCTTTGCGCCATGCTTTTGAAACCTCTTGAATTAACCTCAGAAAACATTAGGTTAGTGGGGAAATTAATTCAAAGGAGAATTCACATGCCCGCTTTTGATCTTCCCGAACTTCCTTACGCTTATGACGCGCTCGACCCTTATATGTCGGCAGAAACGCTGGAGTTTCACCATGACAAGCACCACAACGCTTATGTCACCAAGGGCAATGAAATTATCGAAGGTCTGGACAATATGGGCGAGACGCTCGAGGAAGTCGTCCTCAACGCCCACAAGCAAAAAAATGCAGGATTGTTCAACAACGCGGGCCAACACTGGAACCATCAACATTTCTGGAACTGGATGAAACCAAATGGAGGCGGCGACCGCCCCGGAAATCTTGATGCAGCGATTAACGACAGCTTCGGCAGCTTCGACGATTTCCGTGGCAAGTTCATCGAAGCCGGCATGACACAATTCGGCTCCGGCTGGGCATGGCTTGTGATGAACAATGACGGCAAGCTGGAAATTCTAAAAACCGCCAATGCTGACAATCCACTCACTCACGGCAAAACCGCTATACTCGGTTGCGATGTGTGGGAGCATTCCTATTACATCGATTACCGCAACGCCCGACCAAAATATCTCGAGGCGTTCGTTGATAATCTTGTGAACTGGGAATATGTGGCGGAGCTGTTCGAAAAAGGCCCACTAAAAATCGCGGCCTAGACCAGCTTCGGAAGCGTTTGGTCCACAGCCGCGACTTGCTCGTTCTTTACTTCTATAGCTTTCGGCTCAACACGCAGTTCGTATGTATGGTCATGCGCATGCTTAAACGTTTCACATAGCGGACAAACAGCTGTCACCAAAGGTTTGCCTGTTAGGCCAGGTTCGCTCACCGCAGCCACAGACATTTCCTTATCCGCTTCTACTGCCGATTGCGGCTCTATTTCGGCATCATTGGCATTGTCTATACTCAGATCACCAATAGTTTTTAGAGCCTCGTTATAAACGCTTGTATGCTCGCCATGGCGGTTATATTTGTCCAAAGCATCACCAATTTTTGGATGTTCGTCCTTCCAATCCTGCACCTTCGCATCAATTGTTTCACCCCGTCCGCGCACTCCAGCTTCAGTTTTATGCTCTCTGTACTCTTTGATAATCTCGAGCATATCCAGCGCCTTTTGCTGAACAATCTTATGATCCGTTCCACGCGGCGGTGGTCCCGCCGCCTCCAAACTATTACCCCACTCCTTATCTTGTGTCTTCAGTTTTTGCTTGTCTGCTATTAACTCGACAAGCCCCTCTTTCACCGCGTCCCAAAACGGTTTTTGCTGGGGCAAATCCTGGCTTTCAATCATAAGGTATTGAAATTCCTCTAGTGCCCTATTCCACTCGTCCTCCTCTACAAGCCCCCCAACCGAATCTTCCGGATCGTCAGGCACAACCTGCGCTTTTCTTGTCTCTTCTCTTGCTTGTTCTTTTTCTTCCTTCCACTCTTTCATAACGTCCTTGCCACGCTGACGCCTTACCGCTCCCAAACCTTGCTCGTGTTTACTCTTATCTCCTAAAATATCTGCATAGACTGGCCGTACCTCCTGATACCTATCCACAAGACCATCAACCTCCTCCGGCGAAAATTTGTCTTCCGCTTTGGTTTCGGGATTATCTTGCGCCACAATAAGGTCCAGAGCATTACTGGCACGGGCACCAAGATCTTTCTCAAATTCCAGAGCCCCTTTCAAAGATTGTTCATAGTCTCCACGCTGCGGCGGCAAAGCATTTGCAAATGTTTCCGCCCGCCGCGCAGCCGCAGCCGCTACAGACACTTCCTCATCCGCCTTTATTGCCAGTTGCGGCTCTATGTCCTTATCTTCAACAAGCGGCGATGTCTCAGCCTCTACCTTCGGCGCATCCTGTGTGGGCTCTAAATTCTGCTTTGGCGGCCTTCTACTATTTTCCACCTGCTTAAGCGCACCAAACACACCACGAGGAATCTTATCTTCCACAATGCCCGCCTCTATAGCTGCCTCCCTAAAAGTCATCTCTGAAGGATCTTTAACTGGCTTTTCTATTTCCGGTTGAACGTTTGGCTCAGGCAAATTTTTTCCCGGGTTAAACTTATCGTAAATTCGCCGAAGATTTTTTGTGTCAACAACCTCACCGGTTTTGATGTCAGTAATGACGGGCTGTAATATCGGCCATGTCTCGGAAGGCATCACGTAACCCGGCGCCATAGTATCAACCAACTCTTTGGTTTTCGGATTAATAGAAAACCTTTGGTCATGCTCACCTTCACCAGGCCCGTATCGAAGCTGTGTACCGTCTTTAGGGTCATAAACAACCCTGACAGTCTCAATGATATTGCCATCCGCATCCTGCCATTTTTGGTCAAGCTCTAAATCTGCAAGATCAACCTCATCACGCTCAACAGTTTTGTCGACAGGCCCTTTTTCAAGCGCTGGTGCGCCAAATGTTGGCTGAATAGAAGGCGCAGGCAGTCCCGGAAAAGAAAGCCCCTCATTTTCAATTTTTTGAGCCTCCACGCCCTGCGCCTGCACAACATATTTCTGCAGATATTTTGCGTACAACAACTCATTGGATTTTGGCGCCTGAAGAATTGGTTTAACCATATCGGCGTAATCTCTGGCCTGCTGAAGTGACAAAAGAATGATGCTATTATTTTTGTCTGTAAAGGGAACACAGGATTCCAACGTGCCGTTACCATCATGATCGGCCAAAACAGCCAACGGCTCACGACTAGGCACAGGTTTATAAGGAAGGTTCTCCGGCCAACTTTCTACCAACTCCAGTTTGTGTCTTGAGGGATTTGATTCATTGTAATCTTCCTGCAAACTTGGGTTGTTGATAATAGGATCTTCCATGCCCTTGTCCGTGGTTTCACGCTTAACGAGGTCATCTATATTCCCTACATATGTTTGTATATTATTTACACGCTGCTCAACAACGTCCTTTAGCGTCTCCGCCATAACATCACCACTACCCAAAGTTAAACTTACAGCCAGTACGAAGCTATTTGCTGCTCCTGTTATTACTCTTCTGACCACTATATTATTGAAATAAGTATACATGATTACAGGACTTTACTCAAATTTACTTATGGAATTATACGGGCAACAACGCCGCTGCGACGCGCCGCCCTTCCGCCATCAGGACATTATACGTCCGGCAAGCCGCGCCAGTGTCCATGACATCAACATTAACGCCTTGATTTTGAAGTGAATTCTTAAGATCAGGGTCTAAAAAAGCCATCCGCGCCCCACAGCCCAACAAAACGACATCCAGCTCAGATTTCATGGCCATCAGAGGCTCAAAATCCTCTAGCTGGAGCCCCTCCATATCGGCCCCCACCGTCCACAACATCGTCGTGTCGGGCAGGACAATAACCGCATTTGCGTAGAGTTCACCGCTAATCCTGAACCGACCACCGGCATAGCTTTGGATGATATTCTGACCTTCTTTGATAAGCGGCGTGACATCCATCTTAAGCCTCTTGTGGTTCCGGCTCCTTCGGCTCGACATCACTGCGCCGGATATTCATGTACAGCAGAACCGGCGATGCAATAAACACCGAAGAATACGTCCCAATCACAATCCCGAAGATCAGCGCATAAACAAAATCGCGGATCACCTCGCCGCCAAAAACATAAAGCGCCACGAGGGCCAACAACGTCGTAACAGACGTCATCAAAGTCCGCGCCAACATCTGGTTCACTGAAAGATTGAACAGCTCGGCCAGCGGCATCTTTTTGTATTTGCGTAAATTCTCGCGCAACCGGTCAAACACCACCACTGTGTCATTGATCGAATACCCGGCAATCATCAAAATCGCCGCCACGGTCGAAAGATTAAACTCCAGCTGAGTCAGCGCAAACAGCCCGACCGTTGCAATCGCATCATGGGCCAGCGCAATAATCGCCGCGACACCGAACTGCCACTCAAACCGAAACCAGACATAGGCCAGAATACCAAACAGCGAGAACAAAACCGCATACATCCCCTGTCGCTTCAGCTCTTTACCAACCTGCGGGCCAACAAATTCTGTACGGCGGTAATCAACCTGCCCTTCAAATTTAGCATCCAAAGCCCCGCGCACGCTCTCAATCGCCGCCTTCTGTTCCTCCGGCCCACCGCCCTGCTCGGGCAAGCGAATAAGCAAATCATCGGGCTGACCAAATTCCTGAATTGAAATAGCCCCAAGCTCCAGCCCATTTAACTCCTGCCGCAACAACCCAAGATCAGGCACCTCGGGTGTACGCACCTCAATCACCGTCCCACCGGTAAAATCAATCCCAAAATTCAAACCATCCTTAACCGTCGTAATAATCGAGCCAGACAAAATGATGAACGACACAATAAACGCCAACACGCGTTTATCGATAAAATTAATCTTCGTCTCTTCCGGAACTAAACGTAAACCTCTCATATCGGCACCACATCTGGTTTTGTTTTGCGCAACCACGCCACCACCAGCAACCTGGTCACCATGATCGCGGTGAAGAACGACGTCATAATTCCAATCCCTAGCGTCACCGAAAATCCTTTAATCGGTCCGGTGCCAAAGGAAAACAGAATAATCGCCGCAATCAATGTCGTGAGGTTGGAGTCAATAATCGTCGCCATCGCCCGGCTATAACCGGCATCAATCGCCGAGATCGGGGATCGCCCAGCGCGCAGCTCTTCACGTATACGCTCAAAAATCAGCACGTTCGCATCAACCGCCATCCCAACAGTCAAAACGATCCCGGCAATACCGGGCAACGTCAACGTCGCCTGCAGCGCCGACAAAACCGCAAAAATAAGCGCCACATTCACCACCAACGCAATATCGGCCATAAACCCAAACAGGCCATACGCAATCACCATAAACACCAATATGAACACCAAACCAATCAGGCTGGCTTTCTTGCCGGCCTCAACCGAATCCGCGCCCAGTGACGGTCCCACGCTGCGCTCTTCCATCACCTGCATCGGCGCAGGCAACGCCCCGGCGCGCAGCAGCAACGCCAGCTCGTTGGCTGATTGCACCGTAAAACTACCGGAAATCACACCCTGCCCACCGCAAATTTGTTCACGAATATTCGGCGCGCTGATAATTTCATCATCCAGCACAATTGCAAAAGGCTTACCAACATTGTTGCGCGTCACGTCACAAAAACGCCGCCCACCAACACCGTTGAGGCGAAAACTGACCACCGCTTCACCTTGCTGAAATGATGGCGATGCTGTTTCTAACATATCACCGGTAATGATCGCCCGCCGCTCAATCGTAATACTACGGCCCGGCTCATCCAGCATGGGGAGCGTGCGTCCACTGACACCGCCTTGCGTATTGCTCACCAGATGAAATCCGAGCTTGGCCGTCTTGCCGATAATCGCCTTTAAATCCTCGGCATTGGCACCCGGCACCTGCAATAAGATACGGTTCTCACCCTGACGCTGAATGCTTGGCTCTGTTGTTCCCAGTTCATCGACACGACGACGGACAATTTCAATCGACTGGGAAATCGTTTGATCCAAAACATCTTTCTCGGCCACCTCATTCATCCTGGCTTCGACGGTCTTGCCGTCCTGCCCGGTCGTAATATCGATATTGTTATTATTGGATGTCCGCAAGATTTTACGAGCGGCCTCACCATCCGCCGCATCGCGCAACGTCACCCGCACACCTTTGGGAATCGCACCGATGCGCGTATAGCCGATCTTTGCCTCACGCAGCTGCTTGCGCAAATCCTGCACCATCATATCGGCGCGTTCCTTGAACACGACACCAACATCAACTTCATAAAGCAAATGCGCACCACCGCGCAGATCCAGCCCCAAATTCACCGTCTTGGTCGGAAGCCAGCTCGGCAGGTTTTCCTGCAGCCAGCCCCGCGCGCTATCCCCGGCAACATTCGGCGCGCTATAGGCAAAGCCCAGCACGCACACAATCAAAACAAGAACAATTTTCCAGGGGGCGATATTAACCATGACGGCTTACTTCTAACCTTTAAATACTTTTCTTTTTCTCTTTGGGATCATTGGCCGGCTTCTTGCGCAACCGCGGTTCATCCTTGCCATGAATGGTCGAACGCAACGCCGTCACTTTCGTGCCATTCCCAAGATCAACGACAACCTCTTCATTGCCATCCTCAATTTTATCAATCTTGCCAACCAACCCGCCGCCAGTGACAACCTTGTCACCTTTATTAAGGCCCTGCAGCATCTGGCTGTGCTCCTTAAAGCGTTTTTGCTGTGGCATAATCAGCAAAACATAAAACAAAACCACCAGAACCAGGACCAACCCCATATTCCACATAAAGGCCTCACTGGCGCTCGGCGCACTGGTCATCGCAGAAGCAGCGCCCTCGGCCGCCGCATAAGCTTTGGAAATCAACATATTATTCATCCTTTCTCAATCTTTTCAGGACTATAACGGTAAAACAGCCAAAAACAAGGGGCTTATAGCCTTGCCCGCCTACGCATCCCCGCAAAAGTGCCCAATGCCAGCCATGTCAGCAAAAGCCCACCAATGATACACCCACCAGAAGCCGCCCAGTTCCATATCCCACGGTCAATCATGGCCTTATCCAACTTGTCCGGATCGTAAAGCACACGCACCATATCACCCGTCTGGTTCATCGGCGGGTTCGAGCCAACCTTGCTCTTGAATTCAACCGTTTCTCCCGTGAGCCTTTGATACGCCACCACCGGATAATAAGTCGTAGAATCGGAACTATATTCACTCTTCAAATCAACCACGCGCCCTTCGACGGTTTCACCAACCGCCAACAGCGCCGCCATATCCTTGGCCAGATAACCACCCAGCACCGCAACACTTAATCCTATCACCAGCATAAACGGAACCCAGAAACGGTTCACCTTATCCTGCCCTTTTATGAGTTTCATAATTTCGGCCTTATCCAGGATCTTCATCGCTGCACGTTTTTCTTTGCGCTCATCAGATTTACGTTGCTGAAACTCAGATACATTTTCCCATGCATCCTTAGGCTTTATAAACTTTGAGATTTTAAATCCGATATAACCAAGGAAAGCCAACCCAACGACAAGCGTATAGATATTAAATTCCGCAAGCCGTAGGCCTGCCACCATCAACCCCAATCCCGGCAACAATAAAATAACGCCCAATATCGGCAGAAAATATCCCTTGATCCGCACCGTTTCCGGGTCGCTGCGCATCACCAAAATACGCACCCGCTTGCCCGGTATCTTATTGCCAAGCAAAGACGACCCGCCATCGGCTGTTGCCTCCACTGTCTGGCCATCCGGTGTCATATATTCAAGAATGGGGTAATAAATATTCTGGTCTTTGCTTCCTGGCTCAACTCTGACACCGACAATCGTGGCTGTAAAACGCCAGGCCTTCATTCGCCAGTAAGCAAAATTGCCAAGAATTGCTCCCCCGATAAGGATAAGAACCAACCCGCCAATCATTAACCCGATCTGATTCCAGGCCATCCCTACACTAAAGGCCGCATCAAACCAGTCCATTTATGTCTTATCCCTGATGAACTTCAAAAGAAACCAGCCACCAACGCCGATCGCCGCAAATACCAAAAGAAAAAAGATAAGCTCCATATTTCTAGCCCTCCAAATAGCGGTCCGGATTAATCGCTTCCGTCCCGCGGCGCAATTCAAAATGCAGCTGCGGCGTTGAAACTGAACCGGATGTCCCAACCGTGCCAATCGTCTGCCCACGTTTAATCGTCTGCCCGCGCTTAATCATTGTCTTGTCCATATGCGCATAAGCACTCATCCAGCGCCCCTGATGGCGCACCAGAACCAGATTCCCCGACCCCCTGAGCTCACTGCCCGCATAAACCACCACACCGTTTTCGGCGGCACGCACCGGCGTCCCGCGCGGCGCTTTAATGTTGACCCCGTCATTATGCAGCCCGCTTTTCTTCGGGCCATAACGCGAAATCACTTCCCCTTTTACCGGCCTCAAAAACTTGTTCGAAGACCGCTTCGGTGTTTTCTTTGATATCTTCGCTTTTGGCTTTGGTTTAATTTTTGTCTTGGGACCCGGATCAAGCGCTGCCTGCTGCACCGGTTGTTGTCCAGGCCTTACCGACTGGGGCGCTCCCAAAACCTCACGCTCTACCGTTCCCGCTGGCACGGCCCTTGGCGTAGACGCAACATCATACTCTTCTTCCCGCTCCAGCTCTATTGTCTTGCGCGTTACCGACGGCATCTGCAAAACCTGTCCCGGCTTCACAATATAGGGTGAGCGCATATTGTTCAGCCGTGCAATCTCGTTCGTATTCACACCAAACACCCGCGACACTTCATAGAGGGTATCGCCGGGGCGCACTTTATATTCCATCGGTGGCGGCAACCACAAACGCTGACCAGAGCGCAACTTAAACGGCGCATTCAATTTGTTCTTCACCGCGATATCACGCTGCGCCATGTTATAGCGCTGCGCCACACTCCACAGCGTATCGCCATGCACAACGGTATGAATGCCCGCACTACCCGCCCCCTGCGAGCGCCCATAATGCGACACCGGCGCAGGATTCTGCGCCCCGATGCATGCGGTTAAAAGAAACAGGATAAAAATTGAACAATAAGTAGCGAACGACCTTTTCATGCCTCCACCATACACCATCCATTATGGTCCATCTACCGCCACGCGCTCCCTAAAAGCTGGTTTTTTACCTTGACTTTTGTTGTCATATTGCATAATGTGCCCTTGGATTTAGACCATATGAAAGAAACAAAAATGCCTATACCAGAAAGTGGTTACTATAAAAAAGAGTTCACGTTGTTCTATAACGACCAACTTGTGCCTTCTGTCAGATTTGAATTTTCTGACAAAGGCAGAGAGAAAGCTGTTAAAAACGGTTTGGACCCTGATACTGGAAAAACGATCACCGTGAGAGGCCTCAAAATGCACATTGCTGCAGGTGAAAAATATATACCCCGTGATGACCCTGACCTTCGTGTTAAAAAACAGGCCTTAAAGAAATCAATCCTTACGCAGCAACCTCATCATCTTTCGCAACATCCGGCAATAGAGGAACAAAGCGAACCGGCATCAAATTTCGGATGGTAAAACTGCCATCTTCCTCCTTCTGATAGCTTTTCAACATCTGATCCCCCGGCGGGCCAACGGGAATCACCATAATTCCACCCTCTTTCAACTGATCCAGCAAAGCCTGTGGCGGCTCCGCTGACGCGGCGGCGGTGACAATAATCTTATCAAACGGTGCCTGATCAATCCCACTCATGGTCGGCCAGCCCTTCATCCCATCGGCGGCCAGCGCCGTAATATTCCTGAGTTTCAACTGATCGAAACGTTTCTCTGCATCTTCCTGCAGCGGCACATGGCGTTCAATCGTGTAAACCCGCCGCGCCAGATGCGCCAGAACCGCCGTTTGGTATCCGCACCCCGTGCCGATCTCCAAAACCTTATCGCGATCCGAAAGCTTGAGCCCCTCGCTCATCATCGCCACCACCAGCGGCTGCGAAATCGTCTGACCCCGCCCAATCGGCAGCGCCATATCCTCCCACGCCTGATCGAGAACTTCCTTGGGCACAAACACATCACGCGGCACGCGCTCCATCGCGGACAGCACATCCGTATCCGTCACCCCCATGGTGCGCAGATGCATAATCAGCCGAATGCGTTTGTTGATGTCTTGAGTGTTCATCGCTCCACCCCAATCAAAAGCCGAAACGACATATTGCCGATCTGCGGCTTGCCGTCCTTGATCTCGCCATGAAGTGAATGAAAAACAAGACGCCCACGTAACCCACCGCTATCAGATTCCATGAATAACCCTGTTTTCTGCTGCAAAGGCCCGTCCTCCAACTCCTTCGCAATATAAGCCGCAACATCAAATGTCAGTGACCCACCATCCTTTACATCCACGGTCAGCACCTGCTCCGCCACGCTGGCCTCTATCTCCGGCATATTAATATCCGGCTCAGCCGCCCATGTTTTACTCCATTGCTTGTCCTTATGATCGGGCTGCATATGCACATAATAGGAATCCAGAACGTAATCATAACCCCGCACATCAAACGGTAAATTTGCCGCGTTGCTATTATAATTAAAACGGTTTTCCTGCGGCGCAGAATTATAACGCCCGACATAGTCAAAACCCATTTCCTTCACCGCCTTATGCGAGCCCGGAAAAACCCATGTCTCACCCGGCTTTTCCATCCACGGCCGCAACCAATCCTCACGTTCGGTGTCATTAAGGTAATCCAAAATAGAGGAAATATTCTGCCGATCCTCAAACGGTATTTCCACTTCCGTCTCTACAATCTTCCCACCTTGCAAAATATCATATTGCACCAGCAGCTTTTCCAGCCGGTGAAACTGCGAACTGCCCGATAAACTCACCCCGCCCCACGGCCCAAAGGACGCGAGCACCATCAGAACCGCCAACACGCCGGGAATAACCTTGATCGGCGTTGTCTTTTTAATCGTGAACAACACCGCGACAATCGCAAACCAAATGGCCGTCATCGCCACCAGATAACGCTGCTCGGTGATGCCGTATTCCTCAATACGCACACCAATGGCCAGAAACTGCATCGCCACCGGAATGATCAACGCCGGAAAAAAGACGCGATAAACAAAACGCAACAGCGGCGTGCCTTCTTCGCGCAGCGGCCACCCCAAAAGATACGACACGACACCGGCCCCACCAAAGCCGGTCACCATATAAGACAACTGCCCGCGCGGCAGCTCCCAGGCAATCAAAATCTTGGCGAAATAAGCATAAAGGATCAGCAAATAAATCGTGACCAACGGCGCCCATATCCAGTTGACCATAAAGGCCAGCCCCGGCGGATCATTACAATCCTCTTTGGTGAATGAAAATTTCTGCGGCACCCATGACAACGCATAAAGCGGCCCCAGCAAAATACAGGAAAACGACCAGATATCGCCGTACACCTCTTCCTCAATCTTCACATCAAACAGATAATGAATACTGGCCAGCGCCGCCGACATACCGCCCGCCATCACAATCCCGGCGATATACGCCATCCCGACGCCGTACCATGTCATGCGGTTAAAAAACCAGAACGACAGATTGTCGTTATCGTTGATATAGGCCACTACCACAATCGAGAGCAGCAAGGCCGGTACGAGATAAATAAGATGCAGCCCCCATTGCGGCGACATAAAAATAATTGCACCCATTCCGGCAAAAACCGCCAGCCCGATCGCCAGATGCTTGGCTAAATCCCAGCCCCGGCTTTCCGCCGCTAGCCTTGCAACCCCAAACCAGAAATAACCACAAATCGAAAGCGCCGCCAACTTGCCCAGAAAGTCTTCATCATCGAGAAAATCATGAATGCTGCCAATAACAATCAAAAACAAAAACGCGCTACATAGTGTAGACAATGGAAACCGCAACGCCGTTTCCTTCAACCCGGTAACGGGAAATAAGAATGAGAGTTTTTTAAGTATAGCGTTCATGACTTGGTAATCTTCTCTACGCCACCCATATAGGGCTTCAGCACCTCCGGCACATGAATACCGCCATCGGCCGGGTCGTAATAATTCTCCATCACCGCAATCAGTGCGCGGCCAACCGCAACGCCGGAACCGTTCAGCGTATGGACAAATTGCGTGTTCTTATCACCTTTAGCCTTAAACCGCGCATTCATACGCCGCGCCTGAAAGTCACCGCAATTCGAACAGCTCGAAACTTCTCTATATTTCTCCTGCCCCGGCAACCAAACCTCCAGATCATAGGTCTTACGCGCACCAAAACCAGTATCACCACTACACAAAACAACCGTGCGAAACGGCAGCTCTAACTTCTTTAAAACCGTTTCGGCGCAACCCGTCATGCGCTCATGCTCGGCCTCAGACTCTTCCGGCGCAACAACAGACACCATCTCGACTTTATAAAACTGATGCTGGCGGATCATACCGCGTGTGTCCTTGCCCGCCGCTCCGGCCTCCTGTCTAAAACACGGTGTGAACGCTGTATAGCGCCGCGGCAGCGTATCATCTTCAACAATGCTATCGGCAACAATATTGGTCAGTGGCACTTCCGCCGTCGGCAGCAGCCAATCATCACGGGTCGTACGAAATTGATCCTCGGTAAATTTCGGCAATTGCCCCGTTCCAAACATGGCATTGTCCTTAATCATCAAGGGCGGCGATACTTCCGTATAGCCATGCTCTTGCGTATGAACATCCAGGAAAAATATCCCCAGCGCCCGCTCCAGCCGTGCCAACCCACCACTTAACAAAACAAACCGACTGCCCGACATTTTCGCAGCCGTTTCAAAATCCATCAGGCCCAGTGCTTCACCAATTTCAAAATGCTCCGGCACTTTATCTTTACTCGGCTCGCCTTCTTTGCGCATTTCAACATTATCATCTTCAGTTTTACCATCCGGCACATCACCGGCCATAATATTCGGCAGGCTCGCCAGATGCTGGCTCAAAGAATTTGAAATTGTGTTTACTTGTTCCTGCGAAGCCTCGATCGCATTTTTGAGAGCGGAAACCTTTTCCATCATTTCGCTCGCATCTTCGCCCTTCTTCTTAAGCTCCCCAATCCCCTTGGATAGCTCATTTCTTGTATTTTGGGCGTCCTGCATAAGCGTTTGCGCCTGCCTCAGATCTTCATCCATCCTCAAAAGCGCAGGCGTTTGCGGCTCCAGCCCTCTTCGGGCCCAACCTTTATCGAAATCCGCGGGATTTTCCCGTATGGCTTTTAAATCAAACATGTTTTATCTTTGTGCATATGCATTAACCTGTGGTTTTAATACCTTATGGACAAAGTTTTTACAATTGCAAAGCCTGAAAACCCGCTGCCGCTGATCTTCGACAGCCCCCATAGCGGCGCGAAATACCCCGAAGATTTCCACTATACCTGCGACTTTGCGACCTTAGAGCGCGCCGAAGACAAACATGTTGATGAACTTTTCGCCCTCGCCCCTAATTACGGCGGCACATTACTATCCGCCCTCTTCCCGCGCAGCTATATCGACCCCAACCGCGCCGAAACCGATATCGACCCTGATTTGCTCATCGAGCCATGGCCCCATGAGTCCAGCCCCACCGCCCGCTCTGACGCCGGTATCGGCCTGATCCGCCGCCTGGTTCGTCCCGGCATTCCCGTCTATGATCACGATCTCAGCATTGCCGAAGTTAAGCAGCGCATAGAGCAATATTACCGCCCCTATCACGAAGCCCTGCAAACGCTCATCGACGAAGCCCATTATAATTTCGGCCAAATCTGGCACATCAACTGTCATTCGATGCCCTCCAGCAGCGCCCGCCCGCGCCAGCCGATCGGCCTCATCGGCAACCAACCCAAAAGCGTTGATTTCTGTCTAGGTGATCGCGACGGCACCTCCTGCAGCAAGGACTTCACACACGGCTTACGCGATTTCATCAAATCCATGGGCTACAGCGTCACGATTAATGACCCGTTCAAGGGCGTCGAACTCGTCGCCCGCCACGCCGAACCCGCCAGAGGCCGCCATTCCCTACAGCTCGAGATCAACAAAGCCCTCTATATGGACGAAGAAAAGAACCAAAAATCAGGCGATTACGAAGGCCTACAGACCGATATCGCCAAACTCATCGGTTTTTGCGCCGATTTCGTTGAAAGCCAGCTGGTCGATCTGGCCGCGGATTGATAACATTATGTTAACAATAAGTTAATCTTTATACTGCATTGTGTTTCTATGACAGAGAAACAAGCAAAAGAAACACTTACCCTCGATAGGGATATTGCCGCTGGAGAAGCCTTCGAGCATGACGGCCCTGTTATTCTCAACGGAAATGTTGGCAAGAATGCGTCTGTAACAATTAAAAATGGCGGCATTGAGGTCACAGGCAACGTTGGTGATGACAGCAAAATTTCTGCTGAAGGATCTGCAATTACTATAGAAACCAATGGTAATGCCGTAATTTCTGGAAATACTGGAACAATCAACATAAATGGAAATAGCGTAACTATTGTTGGTGGTAGCACTACTGAACCCAACGGCATCAAAATACAAGGACAAGTTGGGAACGACGTAACGTTGACAAGCGGACATGATATTAAACTAAAAGGCATTGCTGGAAATCATTTCGTCGCAAGGGCCAGACATGATGTCGATGTAAAAAATATTGGAAACGACGCTTTTTTGGCTGCCGGTCATGACATCGAATTCAAAAAAGCTGGTGAAAACGGGAATTTCGAGGCAGGTCACGATCTGGAAGGAAAAGAAGTCGGTCCAAATTCCAATGGGACTTCAGGGCATTCAACAGAAATCGATACAATTGGGCGTAACTCTGAGTTTCATTCTGGTCATAAACTTGAAAGTGAAAAAATTGAATCTTGCGTTACTGCAGAAGCGGGACATTCACTTGAAGTAGAACAAGCAAGTGATAGCGCTAAATTAACGGCAAGACAGGATGTAGAAGTCGACGAAACATTTGAGCACACCGGCCCAGCCTGTCCCAAACCTTAGTTTTTGATTAGGCCGCCTTCTGCAATTCAAAAACCTCCGCCCAGTTCCGCTGCAAAACCCCATCCAGCTCATCCATACTCACATCCACCCCCAAAGCCTTCATACTCGTCACGCCGTATTCTGAAATACCGCACGGCACGATTCCCTCATAATGGGATAAATCCGGATCGACATTGATTGCAATACCATGATAGGCAACCCAGCGCCGCACCCGCACGCCGAGCGCGGCAATCTTCTTCTCGCCCGCGGGAGTTGAAACCCAAATCCCAACCCGCCCGTCACGTCTTTCGCCTTTAATATCAAACGCATCCAGCGTATTGATAATCCATTGCTCAAGGTCACAGACATATCGTTTGATATCAGGCTTTTGCTGGCGCTTCTTCAAATCCAGCATCACATAAGCCACGCGCTGGCCCGGTCCATGATACGTATATTCGCCACCCCTGCCCGTCTTAAACACCGGAAACTGCGGGTCCAGCAAATCATCGTCCTTCGCACTCGTCCCGCCGGTATAAAGCGGCGGATGCTCAAGCAGCCAGACCATCTCCTCCGCCCGGCCCTCATGGATAGCCGCTACCCGCGCCTCCATAGCGCTCACGGCCTCCTCATAACCCACGGGCTCTGCCTCAATCTTCCATTCCATGGGATCAGACTGGCACAAACCCGTTGCGCTTTCCATAGGCTTTTGTTATTGGTTTCAGGCTACTAGACTACATGGCGTGCGGCCGTGGCGAAACTGGTAGACGCGCAAGACTAAGGATCTTGTGGGAGTTAAATCCCGTGGAGGTTCAAGTCCTCTCGGCCGCACCACTTTTCGTTAGTGAACATAGTGAACTTAGGAAAAGTGAGTGTGCTGGGAGGCACTAGCCGAGCAGCGCACCAACCATCCCCAGATATTCGGGCTTCGCCTCACGCATACTCTCTGTTAGGATAATCTAAACGGCAAAGGGAACAATCCGCACATGGGCAAAAAGAAAAAAGACGCTTTATACCAAGATGCGCTCGACTATCACCGTTTTCCCAAACCCGGAAAGATTGAAATCTCTCCCACCACGGCCCTGGCCACACAACGTGATCTGGCGCTGGCGTATTCCCCCGGCGTTGCCGCCCCTTGCGAGGAAATCGCCAAGGACCCCTTAAAAGCATATGACTACACCGCCCGCGGTAATCTGGTCGCCGTCATTACAAACGGCACAGCCGTGCTCGGCCTCGGTGCCATCGGTGCGCTCGCTTCCAAGCCGGTGATGGAAGGAAAATCCGTTCTATTCAAAAAATTCGCCAATATAGATTCCGTCGACATTGAAATCGACGAAACCGACATCGATAAATTCGTTGATGCCGTGGCCGTCATGGAGCCGACCTTTGGCGGCATCAACCTCGAAGACATCAAAGCCCCCGAATGTTTCGAGATCGAGCGCCGCCTCAAAGAACGCATGAACATTCCCGTCTTCCACGATGACCAGCACGGCACAGCCATCATCGTGACCGCCGCTGTACGCAACTGGCTCGAATATTCCGGCCGCAAAGCCAAGGACATCAAAATGGTGACCTCCGGCGCTGGCGCTTCGGCGATTGCCTGCATGAATTTGCTCCAGAGTCTGGGCATTCAAAAAAAGAATATCATCGTCTGTGACCGCGTTGGTGTCGTCTACGAAGGCCGCAATGAAGGCATGGACCCGGAAAAAGAAAAATACGCGATCAAAACCAAACACCGCACAATAGACGAAGCCATCAAGGGTGCAGATTTATTCCTTGGCCTGTCCGGCCCCGGCGCTATCACCGGTGCTATGGTGAAGAAAATGGGCAAGGCCCCGCTGATTATGGCGCTGGCCAACCCGACACCGGAAATCATGCCCGAGGAAGCGCGCAAAGCCAAACCCGATGCGATTATCTGCACCGGCCGATCTGATTACCCCAATCAGGTTAACAACGTTCTTGGCTTTCCGTTTATCTTCCGTGGTGCGCTTGATGTCGGCGCAACAACCATCAACGAAGAAATGAAACTGGCCTGCGTCGAAGCCATCGCCGCCCTCGCCCGCAAAGAGGCCACTGCCGAGGTTGCCGCTGTTTACAGCGACGAGCATCTTCATTTCGGCCCCGAATATCTTATTCCGAAACCGTTCGATCCACGCCTGATTGTTGATCTGCCGATAGCGATTGCCAAAGCCGCAATGGATAGCGGCGTCGCCACGAGGCCCATCAAAGATTTTAAAGCCTACGAAGACAAGCTCCAGCAATTTTTTATCCGCTCGAAACTTGTCATGCAGCCGATCTTTACCCGCGCCAAAGAAAACCCCCAACGCATTGTCTACTGCGAGGGCGAAGAAGATCGCGTTCTTCAGGCCGTTCAAATGGCTCTGGATGACAAGCTCACCACCCCCATTCTGATTGGCCGTGAAAAAGTCGTGACTGGGCGCATAGAACGCCTTGGCCTGCGCATGAAACCTGGCGATGATTTTGAACTTGTTGACCCGGAAAATGACAGCCGCTACCGCGAATACTGGGAAACTTACTACGGCATTATGGAGCGGCGCGGCGTCACGCAAGCCAATGCCCGCACCAAAGTCCGCACCAGTGCCACCGTTATCGGCGCGCTTATGGTTCATAAAAATGAGGCCGACTCCCTTATCTGCGGCACGATCGGCCATTACGGTGATCACATGCGCGACCTGATCGATATAATCGGCCTGAAGCCCGGTGTTGAAACGCCCGCCGCTTTAACTGGATTACTCCTGCCAAAAGGAACACTTTTCTTCTGCGACACGCATGTAAACCCAGACCCCAGCATTTGCCAAATTTCAGAAATGACCTTGCTGGCGGCGCAGGAACTTGAACGCTTTGGCATCAAACCAAATGTCGCGCTTCTTTCACATTCCAATTTCGGCACCGACAATTGCCCCTCGGCTGTAAAGATGCGTGGTGCGTATAAAGAAATTCGTCGCCGCGATCCCAAACTTGCCGTCGAAGGCGAGATGCACGCCGATGCGGCTATTGATGAAACCATCCGCAAACGCGTCATGCCCAATTCAAAATTTGAAGGCATGGCCAATTTGCTCATCATGCCCAATGTCGAATCCGCCAACATCACCTTCAACATGGTTAAAATTCTGGCTTACGGTATTACCATCGGCCCGCTTCTTCTTGGTGCTGCCCGTCCGGTGAATATCCTCACCCCATCGGCCACCACACGCGGCGTGCTGAATATGACGGCTATCTCCACCGTTGCGGCACAAGTACACGCAGAAGAAACCCAAAAAGCGACCAAATCCAAAAAGAAAAGCAATGTCCGCCAGATGAAGTAGCGGTCTATATAGGCGCAAGCAAGCCAACGGGATGACTTTGGTAGCCTCATACTGTATATTCCTTGGCTGACAAGGACTTAAGCCATGGAAAACCATACAACAACAGACACATCCGACCCAGGCGAAGAATTCTCCGTTCATCTTGCCGATGAACAGATCCGGGAAATCATTGATGCTGTCAGGGCGCAGGACTCTGATACCGTCCATGCGTTCCTTCATGATCTTGGCCCAGCCGATACAGCTGATCTTCTTTCAAAGGTCAGCGAAGACGACCGCCGTGAACTTGTGGGCATGTACGGCAACATGATCAATCCGGAAACTTTCACCGAAATTGATACCGAATTATGCCGATCCTGCCTCGGCTCCCTGCCCGCCACCCATGTGGCTAGCATCATCTCGTCACTGGAAAGCGATGACGCGCTCGGCCTCATTGAAAATCTCGAAGAAGATTTTCAAAAAGAAATCATCCATAACCTTTCCGCAAAAACCCGCGTTGCGTTGGAACAGGGCCTCAGCTTCCCCGAAGACAGTGCGGGCCGCCTCATGCAACGCGAGCTGGTCGCCATTCCACAATTCTGGACCGTCGGAAAAACCATCGATTACTTGCGCGCTGCATCTGCCGATCTGCCCGAGGATTTCTTTGATATTTTTGTCATCAGCCCGACCTATAATATCATCGGTGAGGTTCCTTTGAACCGCCTCTTGCGCGCCAAGCGTTCTGAAAGAATTGAAAATATAACCCAGGAAGAAATCCACTCCATTCCGGCAACGATGGATCAGGAAGAAGTCGCCCACATGTTCCGCCGCGAAGATCTTCTGTCCGCCCCCGTGGTTGATGAGGCTGGCCGCCTCATTGGCGTGATTACCATTGATGACGTGATCGACGTGATCGATGAAGAAGCACAGGAAGATATCCTGAAAATGGCCGGTGTGGACCAGAGTGACCTTTACCGCGCCGTTCTTTCCACCACTGGCACGCGCTTTCGCTGGTTGTTTGTGAACTTGCTTACCGCCATTGCTGCCTCGATTGTCATTTCATTCTTCGATGCCACCATCGAACAAATCGTCGCCCTCGCCATCCTGATGCCGATTGTCGCCTCGATGGGTGGCAATGCCGGCACCCAAGCCCTCACCGTCGCCGTGCGCGCACTGGCCACACGCGAAATTTCCGGCGCCAATACCTGGCGGGTGATTGGAAAGGAAACGCTGGTGGGAACATTGAACGGCATAGCCTTTGCCATCATCACCGGCCTTATCGCCGCCCTGTGGTTTTCAAATTATATGCTGGGCATTGTTATCGCCATGGCGATGGTCATCAATCTGATCGTTGCCGGGCTTTGCGGCGCAGCCATCCCGATCCTTGTCCAGCGCATGGGTTCCGATCCGGCCATATCTTCAACCGTGCTGCTCACCACCATCACCGATGTCGTCGGCTTTTTTGCCTTCCTCGGCCTCGCCGCTCTGCTGATGTTTTAAGATCGTCCTATGCGACCAGTTAATAAACGGCCGCTCAACCGCCACGTAACTCAACGTCGCCACCAACACCGACATCCCCAGGAAAAACGGCATATACGCCACAAACATCATCTGCACGGACATTTCACTAAAATCAACAAAGCGGCTGGCGACCAGCTCCGCCATATAAAGCACCGGCAGATGCAGCAAATATAAACTATAGGAAATGAGCCCGATAAAACGCACAACCTTATTGCCAAAGATCCAGCTACCTTTACAACCACCAAGCAACCCCACCAACATACCGCCAAAACCAAGCGACAACACGCTCACCAAAAACACCTTGTTAAACAGATTGGCACCAAGATCAACCAACGGCCCGGACAATGTCAGCATCAACACAACCGCCAGCCCACCGTAAAACGCTGCATTGGCCACGATGGGCCGCGACAAATAGTCCCGCATCATCTTATCTTTCCACGCCAGCCCGGCCAGCATCCCCACCAGCAAACCATCCAGACTCAAATGAAAAACACTGCGCAATTTAAGGAAATAACTTTCGTAATCCGTGAAAGGATCAAGAATGAACTCTGCACTCAAATACCGCAAGGCCAACGACGCGATAAGCGCCGCAATAATCACGGAGTAGCGATCACGCATAAAAGTCAGCCTCAACAGCCCCATCAAAACAAACGGCGCCAGCAGATAAAACTTCATCTCCACCGCCAGCGTCCAGAAGACAACCGTAATGTCCGACGGCAGATAATCCTGCAAAAACGCGAGATGATACAAATACCGCCACCATAGATTGTCGGCACTCTCAGGATACGGATATAACGGGAAAAACCCAAGACAGACCAATGTCAAAACCAGATAATAAACCGGCGCAATCCTGAAAAAGCGGTGCTTAAAATAAGACCTCAAATTCATATGGTTACGATCTTCGTCAAAATAACGGCCCAAAAGATGGGTGGTGATCAGAAAACCGCTGAGAACAAAGAACAAATCGATCCCGATCCAGCCATTAATCAATATCGAGGCCGGATCAATAGGCCCAAGCGGCCAGAATGGCTGGCTTAAATCCTCCCAAAATGGCCGGATTCCATGGCATAAAAGCACCAGCATGACCGCCAAAGCCCGCAATCCGTCGAGTACGGCTATTCTATCTGCTGTTTTTGCTGCCAATTTTCACCTCGTTTTGAATTAGTGTTTTGTATTTTAATACCAAATCCCCTATAACCATGGCCTGTTAGTCGTTTCGCTTTGCTTTTACACAAGGCATGAGGAGCGACGCGTACACTCTTCGTACGTGAGCGACGAAATAACGCAGTGTAAAGGCAAAGCGAAGCGACTAATGTCAGCATCAAAACTAGTAAAACCTGCCCTTGAGCACAAGGAAAGTTATATTGAAGCCCTCCGGGAATTCCAGGCTGAGGGCCGCTATACCTTTTTGGATGTTCACGATGTTGAAAAAAACTTCGAGGATTTTATTGAAAAAGTAAATGACGGCAAAAAACATTTGCACAAACCCTATGCCGACTGGGTCGAGCCTGTACCGGAAACAGTTCTTTGGCTGGTCAAGGACAATGATTTTATCGGCACACTCAATATCCGCCACCGCCTCAACTGGCATCTGGAAAAATGGGGTGGGCACATTAATTTTGTGATCCGCCCGTCGATGCGCAGCAAAGGCTTTGGCAAAAAGATTTTACAAAAAGGCATGCCCTTTGCCTGCTATCTTGGGATTGAACGCGCGCTGATCACCATGGACCCAAAAGACGAAGTTGGATTGCATGTTGTTGAATTCTGCGGCGGCACTTTTGACGGCGACACACCGGAAACGGATCAGTTCCCGGCCCGCAAGCGTTACTGGTTAGACTGTACTTAATCGCAGGAACCACAATGGCAAAAAAGACCAAAAAGAAAAAACCAATCGGCAAAAAGCGCAAAACCACGAAGAAAAAGAAAACCTCTTTCTTCGGCAGAGCGTTTAAGTGGCTCTTTGTTGCTGGCCTATGGGGCGGGATTTTCCTTGTGGCTCTACTCGCCTGGTATGCGCAGGAACTCCCCGATATCAGCAAAGCACCGCAATTCGAGCGCAAAGCCTCGATTATTGTCAAAGCCATCGACGGCTCCACTATCTCCCGCTACGGCGAAATTGTCGGCAATTCGGTCACCGTCGAAGACATGCCCGCGCAGTTAATATATGCCGTCATCGCCGTCGAGGACCGGCGTTTCTATCAACATTTTGGCCTCGACCCGCTTGGTATTGCCCGCGCCATGGTTGTGAACGTTACAAAAGGCCGCTTCGTTCAGGGCGGCTCGACCATCACACAACAACTGGCAAAAAATCTTTTCCTCAGCCGCGATCGTACCTTAAAACGTAAAATCCAGGAGGCCATGCTTGCCTTCTGGCTGGAACATGAACTGAGCAAAGATGAAATCCTCAGCGCTTATCTCAACCGCGTCTATCTCGGCTCCGGCGTTTACGGCGTTGATGCGGCGACGCGCCTTTACTTTGATAAACCGGTCAAAGATATCAACTTACGCGAAGCCGCTGTGGTTGCCGGTTTGCTCAAGGCGCCAACCCGTTACTCTCCGCTCAAAAATCCAACCCTGTCGCGCCAGCGCGCCGATGTTGTTCTCCACGCCATGGCCGATGCCGGTTACATTACCACCAACGAAGCCACCGGCATGACCAGCGTCCCCCATGATCCCCCCGAACAAAAAAATCAAAACGCCGCCCGTTATTACACCGACTGGATTGTCGACGGCATTGACGATCTGATTGGCACAACCGAAGAAGATATAATCGTCCACACAACCCTGCAGCCGCGCATTCAGAAAAATGTCGAACGCGCCTTGACCCGCGTTCTGGATAAATATGGCGAAGAACGCGTCGTCAGTCAGGGCGCAGCCATCATCATGGACCCCGGCGGCGCTGTTCTGGCGATGGTCGGCGGTAAAAACTATGGAGAGAGCCAGTTTAACCGCATCACCCAGGCCAAACGCCAGCCCGGCTCAGCCTTCAAACCGGTGGTGTACCTAACCGCTCTTGAAAACGGTTGGTACCCGGATGACCTTGTTATTGATGAGCCCATAAAAAAAGGCAGATACCGGCCGGAAAATTATGGCCGAAAATATATGGGCGAAGTTGAATTGAAAACGGCACTGACATTTTCGCTCAACACTGTCTCTGTCAATCTAATGAAAGAAATCGGCGTTCAACCTGTTATCAATACCGCGCGCAGGCTTGGCATCTATTCACCGCTCGAGCCGGACCTCAGCCTGGCATTGGGCAGCACTGCCATCACGCCACTAGAGCTGGCCGTCGCCTACGCAACACTCGCCAATGGTGGTCGCGCCGTTTACCCTTACGGCATTAACCGCATTGTCGGTGAAGATGGCCATGTCTATTACCAGCGCCGCCAGAGCCGACAAAACCGCGTAGTTGTTGAACGCCAACATGTCAGCAACATCACAAATATGTTAGAGAGTGTTGTCCAAAACGGAACCGGCCGGGGCGCACAGCAAAGCTTTTCTGTGGCTGGAAAAACCGGGACCAGCCAGGAAAACCGCGACGGCTGGTTTATGGGCTACACCAATAAAATGGTTGGCGGCGTCTGGCTTGGCAATGACGACAACACGCCAATGAAAAATGTTACCGGCGGCTCCCTGCCGGCCGCAGTCTGGAGTGAAATGATAAGAAACTCCTATCCGCAATACAGACGACCTCAGAATTCCTACCTCAGTGCTTCATCT
>JAJFGV010000084.1 GCA_021775965.1 Alphaproteobacteria bacterium | reverse complement strand
CAGTATTTTGAAGCTGGTGGCCTTGCTGTTATGCAACTTTTCTGGGACGGCCCTGATAGTGGCAATCAGGAGGTTGTGATTTCGGGTGGGGCGCTCTCCCATGGTCCGGTCGCCAATTCCCCGCCGATTGCGCAGGATGATAACTTCATCGGTGATGACACCCTGGCGGGCGATGATGGTTTTGACAAACTTTTTGGCGGTAGCGATGCTGATACGTTTATCTTTGAAGCCATCAGCGCCTTTAATGATGTCGATTTGGTCCGGGATTTTAGTCTGGTCGAAAATGACGTGATTGATGTGTCTGATATCCTGACTGGCTATGATCCGTTCGTTGATCTGATTGCGGACTTTGTACAAATTACCGATAACGGTACGAATTCATTTCTGGCTGTTAATGCGGATGGCGGTGCCAATAACTTTGTTCAGATTGCCCAGCTCAATAATGTGACGGGTCTGACTGATGAAGATGCTCTCGAAACATCGGGGAATTTGATCGGAGTTTAAGAGCAAATATAACAAAAGCAACACTGGTTCGGCCCCCATTTTATGTAGGGGCTCTTTTTTCTTGACATAACAGTACGATAGGGTATAAAAGCTTCTCTCAGACGTTCTGTCTGGAAAGAATGTCCATATATAAGCAATTTTAAGGGGTATGTTTTGCAAAATATTTTAGTCGCAGGCGGGGCCGGATATATAGGCTCTCACGTTTGTAAAGCCCTGTATGAAGCAGGGTTTTCGCCCGTTACGTATGATAATCTTTGTTCAGGAAATGAAGCGGCTGTTAAATGGGGTCCTTTCGAGAAGGGTGACATTCGTGATCCTGCCCGTCTTGCCGAAGTGATGAAAAAATATCGGCCTGTGGCTGTCATGCATTTTGCGGCCCTTATTCAGGTTGGAGATTCTGTTGAAAATCCTGCGACATACTATGATAACAACGTTTTTGGTTCGTATTGTTTGTTGGAACAGGCGCGGATACATAACATTCAGAACATGGTCTTTTCGAGTACGGCAGCTGTCTACGGCAATCCGCAATCGAACCTCATTGATGAAGACCATCCCTTAAATCCGGTTAATCCTTACGGCCATACAAAACTGGCCATGGAAAATATGATCCGGGATTATGCGGCGGCCTATTCTCTACAATATGCGATCTTGCGGTATTTTAACGCTGCCGGGGCGGACCCGCAGGGAGAAACAGGAACCGCTTATAAAAAAGATACGCATATTATTCCATTGCTTATGCAGACCGCCTGCGGTGATCGTGAAAGCATCAGCATTTTTGGAGAAGATTACCCAACACGCGATGGCACAGCCATTCGGGATTATATACACGTGTCTGACCTAGCGGACGCTCATGTTCGTGCGCTTAAACATCTTCTGGCAGGCAAAGGAAGCCTGACGTTAAATCTTGGCACAAGCGCCGGATTTTCTGTTCGCCAAGTGCTGGAAACAGCAAGACAGGTCACAGGGCAAGAAATAAAGGCAGAGAAGAACCCTCGGCGTACAGGTGATCCGACTGTCCTTGTTGCAAATGCGGATGCTGCGCGGAGCGTCCTGGGGTGGCAGCCTGTCTTATCAGAGTTGTCAATTATCGTGGATACGGCATGGACCTGGCAGCAAAAGAAAAAATTGCACGGAAAAGAAGGCGCGTTCTTTGCGCAGGACGATGAAAGGCTGCTGGCCAATGGATAAAGTAAGAATAGCACGTCCGTGGAGAGAACGATTGAAATGGCCTATGGATAAGATGGGCGCATTGTGTGCGCTTGTTCTACTCTCTCCTCTTTTTCTGTTTCTCATTTATAAAGTGAGACAAGATGGTGGCCCGGCTTTTTACAGCCAAAAGCGTCTGGGAAAAAATGGTGTTCTTTTTAAGTGTTGGAAATTCAGAAGCATGGTGCCAAATGCGGGCGAAGTGCTGCAGGAATTGCTTGAGCAAGATCCTGCCGCAAGAAAAGAATGGGAAGAAACCTATAAACTAAAAAATGATCCGCGCATTACCAAAATTGGACATTTGTTACGTAAGACAAGTCTGGATGAAATACCTCAGTTTTTTAATGTCTTAAAAGGGGATATGGGCCTTGTCGGTCCCAGACCGATCGTAGAAGACGAAATTAAATTCTATAAGGAAAAGATCAAAGATTATTATGCCGTAAAACCCGGCATCACAGGGTTGTGGCAGGTTAGCGGGCGCAATGACGTTAGCTACGAACAAAGAGTATCTTTGGACAGCCAATATGTAAGAGATTGCTCTATCTGGACGGATATTGTAATCCTCTTTAAAACGGTTCTCGTCGTTTTGCGACGAGAGGGTGCTTATTAGAAGAACTGGTAGAATTTAATGAACAATCTGACACATTTGCAACGGCTGGAAGCCGAAAGTATCCATATTATGCGAGAGGTTGTTGCTGTATGCAAAAACCCCGTGATGCTGTACTCGATTGGAAAAGATTCAGCCGTGATGCTGCATCTGGCGCGTAAGGCGTTTCATCCTTCCAAGCTTCCTTTTCCTCTCGCTCATGTTGATACAACCTGGAAATTTCGTGAGATGATTGAATTTCGCGATAACTTGGCCAAGGAGCTGGATTTTGAACTTCTGGTTCATGTGAATGAAGAAGGTGTTAAGCAAGGGGTTGGCCCCTTTTCTCATGGTTCAGCGCAGCATACGGATATTATGAAGACACAAGGGCTTAAGCAAATGCTCGATCATCATAAATTTGATGTGGCCTTTGGTGGTGCGCGCCGGGATGAAGAAAAATCCCGCGCCAAGGAACGTATCTTTTCTTTTCGCACGAAAGATCATCGCTGGAATCCCAAAAGCCAGCGCCCGGAACTTTGGAATCTTTACAATTGCCGCAAAGACGAAAAAGAGTCGATCAGGGTTTTTCCGCTATCGAATTGGACGGAGCTTGATATCTGGCAATATATCTATCTGGAAGACATCCCCATCGTGCCGCTTTATTACGCAGCGGAGCGCCCTGTAGTGGAGCATGACGGTATGCTTCTTATGGTTGATGATGACCGGATTCCTCTCGAAGACGGGCAAGAGCCGGTCATGAAAAGTGTTCGTTTCCGTACGCTTGGGTGTTGGCCACTAACCGGAGCCGTTGAAAGCACAGCCGATACACTGCCGGAAATTATCAAGGAAATGCTGCTCACCACAACGTCGGAACGTCAGGGTAGGGCCATTGATAAGGATGAGAACGCTTCTATGGAACTAAAGAAGCAGGAGGGATATTTCTAATGTCATACGCACAGGCAACATTAATAGACGAAAATGACAACATAGAAGAATATCTCGGCGCACATGAGCATAAAACGCTTTTGCGGTTCATTACGTGTGGATCTGTCGATGATGGGAAATCTACCCTGATCGGGCGCTTGCTCTACGATTCCAAAATGATTTTCGAAGACCAGCTTACAACTTTAGAAAATGAGTCCCAAAAGATGGGCACTCAAGGCAAGGGCATTGATTTTGCTCTTTTGGTCGATGGTCTCGCTGCAGAGCGCGAGCAGGGTATTACCATTGATGTTGCATACCGCTTTTTTACCACAGAGACGCGCAAGTTTATCGTGGCAGACACACCAGGGCATGAACAATATACACGCAATATGGTGACAGGCGCGTCCACAGCAGACGTTGCTATTATCCTTATTGATGCGCGTAAGGGCGTTTTAACTCAAACGCGCCGTCATTCCTTTGTTGCCAGTCTTATGGGGATCAAGAATGTCGTGGTGGCCGTCAATAAAATGGATATGGTTGACTATGGACAGGAGGCCTTTGAAGAGATTGAGCGCGACTACAGAGCCTTTGCCGAAAATCTTGATATTAAGAACATAACCTGTATTCCGCTATCGGCCCTGAACGGGGAGAATATGGTAACCCCTAGCAATAAAATGGACTGGTATGACGGCCCCGCATTGCTGGCTTATCTGGAGACTGTGGAGGTAGAAGATACCCTCCAGTCCAAACCATTTCGTATGTCTGTGCAATGGGTGAATCGTCCGGACCTCGATTTTCGGGGGTTTTCGGGACAGATTGCTTCGGGCCGCGTTGCGGTGGGGATGGAGATAAAGGCTCTGCCATCGGCCAAAACCTCTCGCATTGAAAAAATCGTAACCTTTGACGGCGATTTGCCGGAGGCCGTGGCAGGTCAATCCGTAACGCTTGTGCTGAAAGATGAAATTGACATCAGCCGTGGCGATATGATTTGCGCCGCAGCAAGCCCACCCGAAATGACAGAGCAGTTCGAAGGTGATTTGATCTGGATGGGTGATGAACCGATGCTTCCTGGTAGACCATATCTTATGAAAATTGGTGCTTTGCAGATACCTGTGACAGTGACGGGCCTCAAGCATAAGGTCAATGTGAATACACTGGGCAAGCGCGCGGCCAAATCTTTATCTTTAAATGAAATCGCGGTTTGTAATTTTTCAACCGAGCAGAGCTTTCCTTTTGATGCTTTTAATGAAATTCCAGCCACCGGCAGTTTTATTCTAATCGACCGGATGTCGAATACAACTGTCGGCGCAGGGATGATTCATTTCGCGCTGCGCCGTGGCTCTAATATTCATTGGCAAGCACTCGATGTTGATAAAAATACGCGGGCGGAGCTTATGCATCAAACGCCGAAGGTTATCTGGATGACAGGGCTTTCTGGTGCGGGGAAATCAACCATTGCAAACCTTGTCGAAAAGAAACTCCATTCAATGGGCAAATATGTTTATACGCTCGATGGTGATAATGTCCGCCACGGTCTTAACCGCGATTTGGGCTTTAGCGATGCTGAGCGCGTGGAAAATATTCGCCGTATCTCCGAAGTGGCCAAGCTTATGACCGATGCAGGGCTGATTGTTCTTGTGTCCTTTATTTCTCCTTTTGCGGCAGAACGCCGCATGGCACGTGAAAAATTTGAAGATGGAGAGTTTATTGAAATCTTTATAGACGCGTCGCTTGAAACTGTTGAGAAACGTGATCCTAAAGGTCTATATAAAAAGGCCCGCAAAGGCGAGATTCCAAACTTCACAGGAATTAGCAGTCCCTACGAGCGTCCTGAGAATGCTGAGCTTGTTATAGACTCAGATAAAATGTCACCGGAAGAATCTGCCGAAAAGATTGTTAAGCTGTTAATTTCTTAAACGAGACAACAGGGGCCTGGCCACTGTTACAAAGAAGGTATTGCAAACCGCTTAAGCATTCTTGGCGAGTTTTTCTTTCCATGATGTAATATCTAATCCCAATTCCTTTTCAACATATTGCCTGTCATCTTTGTATATTTCATCGAGCTGTTGCCGGACGTCTGTAGGCATTTTAACCTTTTTTCCCGTATTCATGGCTTCGACCCTTGCACGTAGCTTATGGCGTACTTTTTTCGGTAAAAGCAAGCGCACTATCCGTTTGAACCATGTGCTGTTATGCATGAGATCGCGCAACCATACGTTCTTGGGCATTCCGCTAACATTGACGGTATTGTCGGCATTGGCTTCGTACTTGAAAGGGATATTAAGAAAGTTATATATACCTTCAATTACCTTAGGTTTATCGGCTAGAAATTCCTCAAATATAATAATATGGAGGTTACCCTTAAATACTTGAAAATATTCAGGTAATTGTTGCAGATACGCAGGAATTTCAAGATGTTTGCTAAATGGGTGTAGTTTGGGGTTGTTGTATCGCGCGCTGTCCAGAAACTTTTGGGTATCGTTAACATCAATAGATTCAGCCCCGTCCCTGCATTGCATCACGAAATTCGCCCATGCGACATCACTTGGGTTACGCAAGCTGATGATGATTTTCATTTTCGGATTGTAATTCTTCAGCCGCAAAGGAATTTCTTTGTCCAGCATGTATAGCGGCGATGCCTCGCCGATGAGCTGATCAGGTTCGGCATGAGAAAATAGATTGTTATATTGTTCTTCCGACCTGATGATATTTTCATCAGACCAGCCGTCCAGTCTTTCTTTTCCATTAAGATTTAGGAGTTCTCTATGAGCTTTGGTAAATCCCTGGAAGAAGTAATTTGTTTCCTTAATGGGGGTCATACAAATATCAGGGTGTTTATCCAAAATGTTATATAAGGCTGTGGTTCCGCTCTTCGCACAACCGGCAATGATGAAATCTACTTTGTTTGCTTTTATTTTATTCATTGAAATCCTGTATAATCACACGTTAAATTATCTGGAGAATACAATACTATAGAAAAATATTTACTATAGAAAAATATTTTGTTTATCATCAAATTGTTTACTAGTGGTGCTGTCTGGATTTATATTTTTCAGTTGAGGTCATTGAATAGTTCTGTAACAGGTTGATCTGATTATTGTTTTTGTATTACTCTCCAGGAACATTTATAGAAAAGCATATCACACATGAAAAGCGTCATTATCAGTATATGTACTTATCGCCGTCCTGAGGAGCTTCGGGAGCTTTTCAAGACGTTGAAAGACATCCGTATCCCGCAAGACATAAACTTAAGCGTTCGGATCATCGATAATGAAGAAACACCGGTGGCTCGTGACCTTGTAGAGGATATTGGGACACGTATGCCTTGGCTTGCCCATTATGTGCATGAGAAAGATCCGGGGATTGCGCCTGCGCGCAACCGGGCTTTGAGTGAAGCGCAAAATGAAGATTTTCTGGTCTTTGTCGATGATGACGAAACGGTTTCCCCGGAGTGGCTGGAAGAATTATGGGCTGTACAAAAACGCACCAATGCACATTTTGTCCAAGGGCCGGTTGTGCCTACAGTCGAAAATGAAGAGGACGAATGGTGGATCAAAAGTATTTTATTTGCACAAAAAACATTCCCCGATGGTACGCCGCGTCATGAAGCATGGACAAACAACGTGATGATAAATATGGCATTTATCCGTGAACATAATTTGCGTTTTGATCCAGCGTTGCGTTTTGACGGGGGGGAGGACACTTTATTCTTTCGAGAAATAATACAACAAGGTGGGCAGGGCGTGTTTGCTGCGAATGCTGTTGTGTACGAAGTGCAGCCAAAAGGCCGTCTGAATTGGAAATGGGCGATATCAAGACAATTCCGTAACGGCAATACAAGGGCGATGTGCGCCAAACGGCTGCAATCCAGACTTCAGGCAACATTGCATTGCCTGGCCCGGAGTGCTGCCTGTGCAGGGGTAGGGGTTGTATTATTGCCTCTGGCCTTGATCAAGGGGCGGATTGGTGTGGCGAATTCTCTAGCCTATATCGCGCGAAGTGCAGGTGTTTTCTGGGGGCTTTTGGGCAAGCGTTATCTTGAATATGAGCGCGAGACAGAGAAAGCAGCATGAGCGAAGAACAGACATCTTTTCTTTTGGTTATTCCGTGCCTGAATGAAGAACGATATATTGGCGGGCTAGTTGAAAAACTTCTTTCTGATAATCAGGGGCTGTCCTTCCAGCTTATCATCGCCGATGGCGGTAGCAGTGATAAAACACCGGATATCGCCAGAGAGCTTGAAGCGCAGCATGAGCGCGTACAGTATCTGCATAATCCAAAACGTTTACAAAGCGCGGCTGTGAATTTGGCCGTTGAAACCTATGGGGGCAGGGCCACGTTCATGATCCGGATTGACGCACATGCTGATTATCCGCTGGAGTTCTGCCGCAGCCTTATTGATGAAGCTGCCACAATGACAGCTGACAGTGTCGTGGTGCCGATGCATACGGTGGGTAAAGAAGGCTTCCAAAAAGCGGTGGCGGCAGCGCAAAATTCAAAGCTCGGCAATGGTGGTTCCGCTCACCGCAATGCCGCAAGGCAGGGTAAATGGGTAGATCACGGACATCATGCCCTTATGAAGATCGAGGCGTTCAGTGCTGTTGGGGGGTATGATGAAAGTTTCTCACATAATGAAGATGCGGAGCTCGATATCCGTCTGAGCCGCGCAGGGTATAAAATCTGGCTCAGTGGCAAAACGGACATGATCTATTATCCGCGCAGTGCAGCACTGCCGCTTTTCCAGCAGTATTTTAAATTCGGTCAGGGTCGCGTACGTAATATTCTGAAACACCGGGCGCGTCCGCACTTTCGTCAAATGCTGCCTGTCGCGGTCGCCCCTGCGGCGATACTGGCGATGTTAAGCCCGCTGCACGGCATTTTTGCTACGCCGTTTATGGCGTGGGTATGGATATGTTTGCTTTATGGTTGTGTGCTGGCCTATAGCCAGAAAGATTGGCTTATTATTCTATCTGGCCCGGCAGCTATGATTATGCACTTTGCCTGGTCAGTAGGTTTTTGGAGCGGACTTCTCCGTAGAGGCGAGGGAAAGGCCTGACATGACGAAGAAAAAAATTGATATTTGCATCTGCACCTTTCAAAGACCGCATATCGTAGACACTGTACGTTCTTTGACGCGTATGAAGGTTAAACCGGAATGGGAATTGCGCGTTATCGTTGCTGATAATGACGAAACATCTTCGTCAAAAGATCTAGTGGAAAGCATGGCCAAAGGCCTGCCTTTTCCGCTTTCATATATCCATGCGCCCGCGCGAAATATTTCGATCGCTCGCAATGCCTGTCTGGATGAATCAAATGGCGAGTATCTAGTTTTTATCGATGATGACGAGCTGGTCGTAGAAGGCTGGTTGACGGCCCTGTTCAGTAAAATGGAAGAAACCGGGGCAGATGCGGTTTTGGGCCCGGTACATGTCATATATGGTGATGATTGTCCGGAATGGATTAGGCGGGGAAATTATCATGCTCGCACGGCTGTTTATGTCGGAGGAGAGATTACCACTGGCTATACTGGGAATCTTTTACTCAACAAAACATCAAACGCCTTTAGAAACTTAAAATTCCGTGAGGAGCTGGGGCGTACAGGTGGCGAGGATTCTGCATTTTTAAAAGCGGCTTACAAGTCAGGGGCGAAAATCAAGTTTGCGCCGGATGCCATCGTTACCGAAGCTGTCCCCTCTGGGCGCGCAACATTTTCATGGCTGGCGCAGCGCCGTTATCGTCAAGGGCAGACTTATGGCATGATGCTCCATGAAACACTGGATAAAAGCTTTGTTTCGCTGGTAAAAATTATTACGTTAGCATTGGCAAAGGCAATTTTGTCTTTTGCTGCGGCACCTTTATATTTGCCGTGGCGCCATCGTTTTAATTTCTGGATATTTCGTGGCATTAGGCATCTAGGCGTGGTGTCATATCTGCTCGGCAGGCCGACATTGGTTCAACATGGGCAGTAAAAGCACGCCTATTTTTTTTACTTTTGATTATCCCACGCCTGTGCTTTGAGGGGGCGTCCACGTTGGCGCCGTGCTTGTAGCAGAGTAATCGGGTAGAGCGCGCAGCGTAAGCGCAGTCGGTGTTGCCGAAAAACACCGCTAACAAAACTGTCCCAAAGCTCATCTGCGCGGCGGGGCATGGCGGCGAGACCACCTTCAGTTATTCGTTGTACCAAAACCGCATCTTCGAGATCTCGTCTTGCGTAACGTAGTTGCCGCCGCCAGAGTGAACGAATCCCCGATAAATTGTGGAGAGG
Source organism: Alphaproteobacteria bacterium (assembly GCA_021775965.1). Classification (GTDB taxonomy): domain Bacteria; phylum Pseudomonadota; class Alphaproteobacteria; order Micavibrionales; family Micavibrionaceae; genus UBA5701. The sequence goes on along the minus strand of JAJFGV010000084.1, from coordinate 69,918 downwards.
AAAAGATTTGTAGTCAAAAAACGCATCTAAAACCGGACGAATATATTCTAATTTACTACTCGCTTGCGGATCAAGATCACGCAACAAGCAAAAACACAAAATTGAATCATCACCCACGAGTCCGATCGGTAGCCGGAGAGGCAATGTGCGTATCCTTTCGAAGGTTTCGCCCCGCAATCCATAGAGTCCACCAGGCATTCCATGATTTTTGATTGTGCGTTGTGCCCAGGGTTCAGCTTTGCGCCCGCCCCGTGGCAATGTTGAAACGGCTAGCGCCTCAGGATGATCTTTAAGAGCGCGATCCATGGCTATAAACGCATTTTTAGAAGGTATAACGTCGCCATCCAGAAAGATATGTATTCTTGCGTCCGGCAAACCAATTCGGTCGACATATAGGTTCCATGCATTTGCCTTGTCACCAAGAGCTATATCAACGGCGACGATGCGTGAGTCTTTATTTGCAATATTCTCTACAATTGAAAGTGTATCATCGCTGCACCCATTGGCGAGTACGAAAACATGATCCTGCGCTGCTAAGCCTGCCGCGTTAAGTGAAGCAATTGTCTTGGCAATTGATTCTTCTTCATTATGTGCAAACAGGGCTATACTTCTCATTTCACTTACGCTTGCTACCTCTGCACTCACTTTATTTGTTCTGAAGCTTAGAGTAGAAAGCAGTATTTCACATGAGTGTCAATGGCCATATAATTAAAATCATTAATTGAATCCGTATATTGCAACTTTGCAGGCTTAGCTTTAATGATGGTCCTCAATATAAAAGGATAAACGATTTCCATGTCTTTACGTCATATGACCTTTTCCAGCGTGATTATAACGTCAGTCAGTACATTCCGCCTGCTTGCACAGTTTTTTGTCTTGCCGATTTTGGCGCGTTATTTGTCACCGGAGGATTACGGTGTCGTGGCTTTGGCGCTACCATTTATAATGTTTTCCACCCTCTTTGCTCGCTCAGGTGTGGGATTATCACTGCTCAGGGACAAAAAAAAGGACAACGGAGTCTGGTCAACCAGCTTTTGGTTCATCATGGCTTTGAGCCTCTTTTTTGTGCTGGTGATAATTTTGCTGGCACCGTTGGTCGCTTTGTTTTTCGACACGCCACGTTTGTCGTATATTTTAATAGCATTCGCCCCCACGATATTACTTTCGGCCCTGAGTATCATTCCCATGGCTTACCTACGTCATGATCGGCGATTTGCCGCCTTGTCGATAACACAAATCGTGTCCGTAGCTTTTGGCCTGGGCGCGGCGGTTTTAATTGCTACAGCGGGTGGTGGAGCTTGGGCTTTGGTCGGTCAGGGGCTTGTCACTGAAGGGTTGATACTCATACTAACATTCTTCGCGTCTGGTTTTCGCCCTAACCTTGTTTTTAGGCTCTCTATTATTACAAAACATCTAAAATTCGGACGTGATGTGGTCGGCTCCAACTTTTTGGATCTTTTTAAAAATACGTTCAGATCTTTTATAATCGCCAAAATTCTTGGGACCGGCGTTCTTGGTTTTTATACTATAGCCTTTCTATTTTTTAATATGCCATATCGTATTGTCACAAGTGTTTTGCACGACGTTGTTTATACTTATCTCGTGCCGCATAAAGAGGATAAGCCTCTCTTGAGGCAAATGCTTTTTTTCCTGACCCGAGTTCTTTCTATCATCATTCTCCCTGTTATGGGCATGGTCGCTGTGGCACACCAGCCTGTCTTTTCACTGCTTTTGTCTGATAAATGGGGCTTGTCGGGCGAATTGTTCATGATTATGGCGCCTGTGATGGCACTGCATACGGTCTTGAGCGTACGTGTGCTTTTTATGCTCGTCATAGGGCGAGTAGATATCAACCTCCGCTGCAGCGTTGAGTTGCTTTTACTGGAACTGGTCGCGATGATGGCCGCTATCTGGTACGGTATTCATGCGGCAATTATAGGGCTTGTGTTCGCGACACTCGTTTTTCAGATACGTAATTTATACTTCATCTTGATCCACATGGAATGCACTGTTCGCTCATATCTTTCTACATTGGCGTTGCCTGTGTTTTTTACACTGGGTGCAGCTTTTACTTATTTGGAATTTACTGAAATCTGGCTAGATGAGAAAAACCTCGAAAAAGTCCTCGTCGCATTCATTCTCGCGGTGGGTGCCATGGCAGCTTCCGCGGGCATTCAATACAAAACGATCAAAGAAGAGATATCGCTGCTTGGTCAATTGCTCGCACAAAAGCCGGAAAAAATACCAACATAAATTCTGAGAGTGTTTTTTTTGAATTTATTCATTGACAGGAGCGCCTTAATAAGGTAGGAATATAATCATAAACAGGCGGATTCCCTTTGGAGTCTGCCTTTTTTTATTTTAATTTCGATCATGAGGAGGAAAACAATGCTTAAACTTCTTGGCCGGGGAATGTCCCCGGCAAAGCCTGGTGTGCCGGGCCCGCCGTTCTCCATGGATAATATTTTTGGTCTTCAGTTATGGCTTGATGCATCTGACACGACTACAATTACCGACACAGCCGGAAGTGTGTCGCAGTGGGATGACAAGAGCGGTCTTGGAAATCATTGTGCTCAGGCTACACCAGCAGAACAGTACACAACAGGATCGCGCACACAAAACGGCCTTAACGTTCTCGACGGTGTATCGGGTAATAATATGGATGGTGTTAATCTCGGCTTGAGCACTTACACAATAGTATCGGCTTTTGTTAGGGACAGCAACTCGCTTACCAATAACACTATATCTAAGGTAAGCGGAAAGAATGATGCTCTATTTGGTTCTGATACAGATACAGTAAAGGATTATGCTGGTGGTGATAAGATAACAAGTATCGATACTGTGACGATTGGTGATGTAGCTATTGCTGTAAACACACATAGCGGAGCGCTTGCAACTCTTTACCTAAATGGTCTTATACAAGGCACAGCAAGCTATACCATGCTTACTGGCGGTGCTTCGTATCAGATTGGGGCATTTGGCGGCTTCGCAAATCAGGACCAAGCCTTGTTGGAGATAGCGGTTTTTAATCGTGTTATAAGCATCTCAGAAATCAACCAAATAGGAAGTCACCTTTCTAGTAAGTGGGGTGTGTAATGCCTTGGTTTAATATTCCACAACCCGTTGCCTCATTGTTGGGGAAAAGTACTCTTGTGACTTTTGGTGATAGTATAACGAACGATGGCTTTGCGCCTGCGCCCAATTACACAACACGTTTAGGGCTGACCCTTAATGTGACCATTACAAATGAGGGCATAGTTGACAGCCCTTTGCAGAACACAAACAGAATACCGGAAGGTACCCCCAAAAGTAATAATGGGCGTGATAGATACGTGGCGGATTTAACAGGCGCAGCGAAGAAAGACCTTGTTGTCATCCTGTATGGCACCAATGATTTAATAAACAATGACGGTGGTGAGACGTATACGTCTGTGCTGTTCAAAGCGGATTATCAGGAGGTCATCACAGGGTTGCTGGCCGCTGGATACGCCGCGAATGAGATTATTCTATGTTCGACACCGTGGTTTGAGAATGGTTATTCAAATGTTCCGGGCGGTGAGGCAGAGGGTTTATTGTACGACACCGCTATACGTGATCTTGCCGTGTCGAATGGTACTCTATTCGCTGATACCTATGCGGCGTTGAAAGATAATGTAGATGCGTATCAAGTTGATGGCGTCCACCCTAATCTTTTGGGGCAACAATTGCTTTCTGTCGCCATAGCGAATGCAGCCATTATCACGCTTTGAGTGATTTTTGTCTTGCGTATTTGTAGTCCTAAAGTAGTGCGAATGAATTTCTCTGCCGGTTTTTCTATAATGTAATACGAGAGCACGCCCCCAATCAACGAGCCGGTCACGCCTATGATAATAAATATGATTGCACCACCAGTAGACAAAAAGAAGGGCGGTAAAAACTTCCAAGCCCCATATAAAATAGACAAACCAAAACTATGTGTCAGGTAAATAGAGTAAGAAGCATCCCCTATCAGAGCACCGAGTTTATTTTCTGATTTTAAAAACGCGCTGCCCAACGACCCTGCCAGTATAAAAGCCGATGGAAGGCCCCAGCATAATGCCCGGTATTCTTTTGCTTCCACTGCAAATAAACCCGTTATAGCAAGTGCCGCAAGCCCAAGAACGATCATAAGGCTCGCATATCGCCCTTGCGACAACTTTTTCTGTGTCCAGAAATGGGCAATAATAATCCCCATCATGAATTCCAGAAGCAAAGGGTTTGTTGTGAGTATAAGGGTAGGGGTTTGAGGTTTTAAGATAAAGCCGATAAGAACAAGGGTGCCCAAAACAGATAAGCTGGCAACAAGACGATACTGGTTCTTCAAAAATAGGCATCCTGCAAATATCACGTAAAAAAACATTTCATAATTCAGTGTCCACCCCGGGATAAGAACGGGAAACCATTGCCTAGGGTGATCTGGATTAAAATGGGGAATAAACAACAAAGATTTGATGACCCGCCCAAAATCAAGGCTAACATTCGGAAAAATATGAGGCTGGCCAACAAAGGCGGCACCAACCAATAATAGAGTCATAATCCAGTACAGGGGTACAATTCTGGTGATGCGCCGTACTATAAAACGACCGGGGCTTGTTGGTCGCCCATCCGTAATAGCCCACATTATAAACCCGGATATTATAAAAAATAAATCAACGCCACTTCCGCCAATTTTTAAATACGCCGTTAGCTGAGAAGGTACAAAATCTTGCGTTCTCTGGCTTGCATGAAAAATGACCACCAGCAGAACGGCGAAAGCACGAAGATATTGTATAGAATAAAGCTTGCTCATAGTTGCCGTTTGCAAATCACTTTGAGATTTTTTGACTGGAGAGATATAAATCATGCCGCTTTGAAAAACACAAGAGACTGATTGGTTAATCAAACGTCCCAATTTGCATGCTGCCAATGACTATAAATTGGAGAAATTTCCCTTTAGGTGTGGGTGTTTTCTTAGTTTCCCGTATTAGAGCAATGTTAGCTTACTGAGTGAGAGAATTGTCATAATTGTGAAATCTCATAAAATGCCCAAAAATTAAACCAGAGAGATCAAAGAAGATATAAAAACGCAAGGGGATTTTATGCTTGCATTTGTTACAATTTAACATGTAAAACACTGTGTTAGTATTTGATTATAAGGGTTTTTTACGCATGGCCTACCGACGCTTTTTATCACCCGTTATTCTGTTTGCTTGTTGTTTATGGCTGATCGGTTGTGAGGCAATATCCTCTCTGGAACCTGCGCCGCAGTTTGCGGTTGAGCAGGGTGAAGACGTGTTGCCGCCGTATTATCTTCAAATCGGAGATGTTCTTGCTTTGAAACTACTTCTTAATCCCGAACTTGAAGAAGATGTTGTTATAAGGCCTGATGGTAAAATATCGACAACTGTTGTGCAGAATATCATGGCCTATGGAAAAACTCCTGAAGCATTGCAAGCTGAACTGAATGAGCATTATGCGCAGCACTTAAGTGAGCCCGATGTCGCTATTATTGTTCGCTCCTTTGCACCCAGCAAATTTTACATTTTGGGTGAGGTCAACAGCCCCGGGGAATACCTTTCCACAGATCATAGTTTGACGTTACTTCAGGCTCTCTCCATGGCTGGGAATGTTAAAAACTCTGCGAATACGGAAAGCATATTGATCGTCAGAAGGGCAGGGACAGCTGAAGCCAGAACATATGTCACGAATTATGATGACGCGACCAGCGGTTTGGTGCCCGGGGCAGATATAATGTTGGCAGCTTCCGATGTTGTGTTTGTTCCGCGCACAGCGATTGCTGATATCTATGTTCAGTATGAGCAGACTATCCAGCAATTTGTAACCCCCAATGTTGGCGTTTCGTATAGATTGGGCCAATAATGGATTTTGAATATAACATTCGTGGGTTGCTCCATTTGTTTTTTAAGCAAAAAAACAAATTTCTTTTGACGTTTCTAATCATACTCACCTTTGGGTTGGTCGCTGTTATGAATATGGAGCCTTACTATGAAACCAAAAGCAGTCTTTTGTTGAAGTTTGGTGAAAACGCACGATTGGAAGTAAATCTTCAGGGAGCCCAAGGGTATAAGCCGTCGCCCCATGGTGAAAATGCTGAAATTTTATCGTCCAATGTCAGTATTCTGGAGAGTGCCGATCTCATTAAAAAAGTAGTGTCTAAAATGGAAGCCGTGCAGCTATATCCTGCTCTAGGCGATCAGGGCTATGATGACAGAACTCTTCTTCTTAAAGCCGTACGGCAGGCGCAGAAAAAGTTAACGGTTGTTCCTGGAATTAAAAACAATCTTATTGAAATTTCTTTCAGACACAGTTCTCCAGAATCCTCTTCTGCCTTCATAAATAATTTAATTAAGGCTTACAAAGAGCGCCATACTGAGATCTACAACCCTCCACAGATCACTTTTTTGGAAGAGCAGACAAAAAAAACAAAAGATCAGCTCAGCGAAAGTCAGTCGACTTTTAACGTATTCAAAAAAGAGATGGGTGTTTCCGAAATAGATAAGGAAATAGAACAACTCTTAAAACAAAAAAATGAACTGTCTGCGATTGCTTACCAGTCCGTTGCCAAGGCGCAAGAAATTCTTGCGGAGATGGAGACCCGGGAAGCAACAATGAAAGCAACGTACAAACCAGATAGTCCTCTTGTCAAAAGACTGCAAGAGGGTATCGCCGTTGCCAGATACCAGCTGCGTCAGCGCAAAGATGATATGGCGCAAACAAGTTTGGGGAACAACTCTCTTGCGAAACAGACCTCTTCTATTGATAAGCGGATTACATGGTTAGAAGAACAGCGCGGGCAGTATAATGAGCTAAAGCAAAAGGTTGATCTGGACGAAGAAAATTTTAAATATTACCGCCAGCGTACCGAAGAGGCACGGGTTAATTATTTATTGAATGCTCAGGATATAACCCAAATTTCGGTTATTGATGCGCCGGGTGTGCCGCTACAACCTACAGGGCCGAATAAGAAAATTATTGCGATTGCTATTTTAATGCTGGGCCTTTTTGCGGCAACGGCTGTTACTATTGCTTTTGAGCTTATGAATGATTGCTTTAGTTTCCCCAATCAAATTCGTGCGCGTCTAGGGGTTCCTGTTTTGGCAACCTTCAGTAAAGCTGAGAAGGTGCTCTGATAACATGGTCAGTACGAATAAAGATATGCAAAACTTTAAAGAGTCCGTTATCGGCGGGAAGCTTCCCGTGCAAATCACTGATATTGAATTTGTACAAACTCTCCCAACTGGTGAGCTTGCGGCGATACTCGGGGCTATAGAAAACGCGACCGCGCCGAAAGAAACGAATACAACAAACCGGTTGGTCCATTTCACCAGTACCTATAGTGGTGAATCAGCGGATGTTATTGCAGTGGAAACCGCTTTTTTCGCGGCCACGCAGGAAGGAAAAAAAGTTTTGATCGTTGATGTCGCACCATATGAAAAGAATATATGCGCACAGTATGGTTTGCGCCCTCAAATATCTCTTGATCAATACGCGCTGTCTCTTGAGGGAAATACACATGCAGCCAAGGCACCGATTATAAATATAAAAAATACTGAGCTTTCATATGCAGTACTCTTCTCTGAAGGAAAACAGAAAGATAGGTCCTTTAACACTAAAATTGCAAAAGAGGTTTTCTCTACACTGCGCAACTTTTATGACGTTATTATCGTTCACTCTGAAGGGTCTTTGAAAAGCGGAGTTGCCGCATCTTTGGCCCCTCTCACTGACGGAACGCTTCTTGTTATACAAGCAGAGCGCACCCGTACGCCTGTGGCCAAAGAATTAGTAGAGACGATTAGGAATAGCGGGGGCGAAATTATTGGTAGCGTTATGAGCAATCGAAAATACTACATCCCGCAATGGCTTTATGGATTGTTGTTCAAGACACAAGGCCGCGACTGTACCGCTCCATAAAAAGATAGGCGTTCTTGACGCTGTTTCCACGCGTCGTGCGGCTTCTATCATCGCTTGAGCGTATAAGTCTTATCGGATTTTTGGACGAAATGGATGTGTTTCTTGATCACTTTGCTGATAAGTTCGATCCCAGACCAAAGGTGTACAGATATAATAAAGCAGTGGAAGACATTAACATTGCATTCAATAAACAACAAATGGCCCGGCTCGCAACACTCTGCGCACCGGATCATGGAGCTGTATGAAGCCGCCTATAAAAAATGGGGGAAGGGTGGGCTAAAAATAAGAATGATGGCTAATTCTTAGGGGTAGGCCTGTGCAAAAGATTTGGTTTTTTCTTGTCACCCTCTAAAATAGTCTGAAAAACGAAATAGAACAGAAAAGATTGTATTCCAAACGGGCCTAATAGCTCTACAGAAGCCAATGATTCTATAAAAAATAATGTGACAATACTCAGGCAAAGCACAGTTTTTAGATGCATGCCATGCCGGATGATAGAAACAAAGGTTTTTATAAAAGCGCTAATAAAGAAAAAGATCATTATAGACAATCCAACGATGCCTAATTGTACGAATGTTTCTATATATATATTATGAAAACTAAATCCTTTTTCTTTCTCAAAATCAAATACGTTCCAATATAACTCTGCATCTGGTTGTCCTCTGACCCAGAAGGCATTATAGCCGTATCCCGTCAGAGGGCGTTCTAAAGCTCTTTCTATTCCTTGGGCCCATAGCCACGTCCTCCCGGTCATCGTCGGATCTTTTTCTAATTTTTCCAGTACAAAACCGTAAATATCAATTTCAAAAGCAAAAATAAAGAGTGCAACGGTGCATATTCCAAAGATGGCCAGAGGGATCACAAACCCTCGTAACCACCTAGGGAATTTTGTAACTATATACATTCCTCCTAATACGCTCAGTGTTCCAAGCGCAGCAAGGAGGGACGTTTTGGAAAGACTTAAATAAAGGCATATAGCTCCTGTAAACATAGGCAGAATAGAAAAACATATTTTCTCTTTTAGGCTTTCAGTATAAAAAAAGTACAAAAAAGATAAAACAAGTCCTATGGCAGCGATAATACCAACAGTATTTTTTTGGTCAAAAACACCGACTAAGGCCGGTTTTCCTGTCGCATAAACAGTCGAATAATTATTACTTAACAAATTAATCAGCAAAACAACGCTTGTGCCGATTATCATTCCTTTCAAAAAACACTTGCTCGGCACTATTCTCATGGCGATGATGACACAGACCAACATGGACGCAAATTCCAAACCATAATAAATGGATTTGCCAGGATCATACGACCAGAAAGTTGAATAGACACAAAGGAACGACAGCAATCCTAAAGGAAGTAATGATGGCGTTAATCGCAATATAAAAACATTACGATAATATATAAGTGGGAACCATAATGCATAAAAAGCCAGAATCGGCACAACCGGAACCAGGCTGCTAAACGACATGATTAAGGCACTAATGGCTATAAAGAATATGGCTCTGCGCTCGGGCATTTGCGGAAAGTTCTTATTACTGCCTTTTTCTTGTTCCTCTTTTACAATGTTCATTTGTTTTTCTAATATCATTTTTTTAATCCCACCATTCGCCCAAATCGGTTTGGGGAGATTCCTCAAGCAAGTCCATTTTCTAAACTTTCTTGTCTATTTCTCCGGACTTTTAATTAAACGTACCTGTTCTTCCAAACAGCTCATGTAACTGTGAAAGCCAGTCCTTGAAAAGGTGTCTATTCCCATATCTGATTTGAGGGAATATAGGAACAAACCAATAGGAACCGATGTCGCACAATACAAAACCAAAAGACAAAATCCGATAAGAACTCTTTTGGCAATCTTAAAACTGTTCTTCTTTTCTGTAGGCAGCTGCTCATCCTCAATAAAATAGCGAAAGACAGGCTTTCTTACCTGAAATAAGATGAAGTATAAAGGGTTGAATCTTACAAAACTATTTCTTTTCCCATAATATACATTATCACACAATCGGGCGTATTAAGGCTCAGGGCCAAACATACTTGAGTCATAACCCCTTACCTCGTATTCTCTAGAGCTATATCTACGTTGAGATCTTTAGGTCATTGAATGACAAAGAAAAATACGAACTTACACCACCGCATTGTCTTCGTGCTGCCGTCCTTTACAGCCGGCGGCGCTGAGCGCGTTCTGATTACGTTGATGAATGACCTGGACGCCACGCAATTCCACAAAGAGTTGGTTGTCCTGCGTGATGAAGGCCCGTTGCGTCAATTGGTTGACTCTGAGATTTCTGTCTCCGTATGCGGCAAGAAGGTTCGGCTGTTGCAAATTCTCAAAATGCGTCAGCCCGATATCATCGTATCAACCATGGCGCCGCTGAATTTTATGCTGCTTTTGTTAAAACGGTTTTTACCAGGCGCGCGCTTTATTGTGCGCGAAGCGATTACGCCATCGTTCTTTTTTAACAAAGGTGGCTGGAAAGCACGCGTCAGTCACTGGGGATACAGGTTTTTATACCCCAAGGCTGATGTCATTCTGAGCCCCTCTCAGAAAATCATTGATGAACTTCAAGATATTATAGGCGTGCAAAATTATGAGTTGCTCCCAAATCCTGTTGATGTCGAACGCATTAGGCAGAAGGTAAAAGAAGCGGCTCCGCCAATAAAAGAACGCTGTGTAAGGTTTTTATGCTCAGGGCGTCTGGGCACGCAAAAGGGCTTTGACCGGCTGATTGCCGCCCTGCCCTCACTTAAGATGAAATCGGATTACGACTGGGAGCTTGTAATTTTGGGAGAAGGAGAAGAACGGCAAGCTCTGGAGAGCCTCATCGTACACCATAATCTGCAAGGCAAAATTACTCTGGCGGGGCATCTTGAAAACCCGTGGGCCACTATGGCGCAGGCGGATTGTTTTCTGTTGCCCTCGCGCTGGGAAGGTTTGCCCAATGTTGTGTTGGAGTCTTTAGCTTGTGGAACCCCTGTTATTGCCATGAAAGAGGCCGGTGGCATTGCAGAAATCGCAAAGCACACCAAGGGCAGAGATTTGGTTATTGTGGAGACAATAGAGAAAATGATAGAAGAAATGCGCAAATTGGAGCCTGGTGAAGAAAGCTCATATCCTCGCGAGTCATTGCTTCCTGAGCGTTTTTACAAAGACCGGGTTATTAAGAAATTTACAAAGATTATTTTAGAAAGCGCATAAATTATGAAGCAGCTTCTCAAAGCAGCTCTGCCCCGGTCCTTCATAAGCCAGGCTGTTGGTATAAAGGACCGGGCGCAACTGGGCGCCCTGCCGTCTATGGCGTTTGATCCCTCGCATTTGCGCGCAGCTGGTGATGTTTCTTTAGATACATGGTTGAACGATCAGGACATTGCAGAAGCATGGCAAAAAGACAGCCCCCCGATTACAAATATTTATGGTGATGATGATCGTTATGGCGGCGTGAACCCGGGAGACAGGCGTGCGCTGTATTATCTTGTAATGGCACTGCAGCCGCAAAATATTCTGGAGGTTGGCACGCATATTGGCGCGTCAACTTTGTACATGGCCAGCGCTTTAAAACGATCAGGCGCGAAAGGAAAAATCACGAGCGTTGATATTACCGATGTCAATGATGTGGAAACTGGCGCGTGGAAACATGTTGGCATGAATAAATCGCCGGATGGCTTTGCCTGTGAATTGGATTGCCGCGATCATATAGATTTTCAAACAAGGACCAGCCTACAATTTATGACGAAAACCGATGAACGTTATGACCTGATTTTTCTTGATGGAGATCATCGTGCGCCGGCCGTTTATCAAGAGATTAGCGCCGCTTTGCCGCTTCTGAATGATGGCGGCGTTATTTTACTCCATGATTACTACCCTGAGGCTCAGCCCCTATATCCTGACAATACGGTCATTTCGGGTCCCTTTTTGGCTCTGGAGCGCGCCCGCAAAGAAAACCCCTCAATCGGCTCTATCCCTCTCGGCGCCCTGCCCTGGCCCACAAAACAGGGCTCTAATTACACCAGCCTGGCCCTTATGGCTAGAGTTGATGGTTGATGCGCTCCCACAGATGATCTAAAGATAGTGCCTTCTAGGATGAAAAGGTTAAAAAATAATTATGTTTAATGACGCAGCGATTTTAGTAACGGGTGGTACTGGCTCTTTTGGCAAAAACTTTATCAGGTATGTTTTGGATAATTATAAGCCGAAGCGGTTGATCGTTTTTTCCAGAGATGAGCAAAAACAATTCGACATGGCGCATGAATTTAATGCTCCTTGCATGCGATATTTTATTGGCGATGTGCGCGATCTTGATCGTTTGATGATGGCGATGGATGGTGTGGACTATGTTGTCCACGCAGCGGCGATGAAAATTGTTCCGGCGGCAGAATACAATCCCATGGAATGCGTTAAAACAAATATTAACGGTGCTGAGAATGTCATCAGGGCCGCAACGGCGCGCCGCGTTAAAAAGACCATTGCGCTTTCAACCGACAAAGCGGCCAATCCGATTAATTTATATGGGGCAACGAAGCTGGCCTCTGACAAGATTTTTGTTGCCGCCAACAACATCAAAGGTGCAAAGGAATGCATGTTCAGTGTTGTCCGCTATGGCAATGTTGTTGGCTCCAGAGGCTCTATTCTGCCGTTTTTTAGAAAACTGATTGCCGAAGGTGCCACAGAGCTCCCTATTACGGATGAGCGCATGACGCGGTTCTGGATTACTCTCGATCAGGGCGTAGAATTTGTTGTAAATGGCTTTAAACGCATGCAGGGCGGCGAAATTTTTGTGCCGAAAATTCCATCGATAAAAATTACTGATCTGGCTTTGTCTTTGGCTCCCGATATGCCACAAAAAATTGTGGGCATTCGCCCCGGTGAAAAATTGCATGAAGTGATGTGCCCCAAAGATGATTGTTTTCGAACGATTGAATTTGACGATCACTTTGTAATAGCACCTTCGATTAACTTTATAGAAGATATTGATTATCACGCGAACGTTAGCGGAGAAAAGGGCAAGACTGTCAAAGATGGATTTGAATATAACTCGCTTTATAACGAGCATTACCTTGACGTCGACGAGATCACAAAATTACACGAGAGCGTTAAATGATCCCCTATGGCAAGCAGGATATTTCCCAAGATGATATTGATGCCGTTACTGCCGTTCTTAAATCCGATTTTCTAACGCAAGGCCCGGCTGTTGAGTGCTTTGAGCGCCGTGTGGCTGAATATTGCGGTGCTCAGTACGCCGTGGCGGTGAGTAGCTGTACGGCTGCTTTGCATTTGACCTATATGGCATGCGGTCTTGTGACAGACAAGCGTCTTTGGACGACACCAAACACATTTGTGGCGACCGCCAATGCGGCGCTTTATTGTGACGCTGAAATTGATTTCGTTGATATTGATCCGCAGACCTACAATATGTCGGTGGAAGCGTTGCGTACGAAGCTGGAGGCAGCAAAGAAAAGTGGCACTCTTCCTGATATCGTCGTGCCCGTTCATTTCTCCGGTTACTCATGTGATCTTGAAGAAATTCAGAAATTATCAGAAGAATACGGTTTTCAAATTATTGAAGACGCGGCGCACTGTATTGGCGGATCATATAAAGATAAGAAAATAGGTTCATGTGCCTATTCAAAAGCATGCGTTTTTAGTTTCCATCCCGTCAAAATTATTACAACCGGTGAAGGTGGTCTTATTACTACCAATGATAAGGATTTATATGAGGCCTTGCTTCGCCTGCGGACGCATGGGATTACGCGTGATACTGACCTGATGCAACAAAAAGACGAAGGTTCCTGGTACTTTGAACAGCTTGAGCTTGGTTATAACTACCGGATTACCGACATACAATGCGCGCTGGGCTTAAGCCAGATGAGCAGGCTGGATGAATTTATAACGCGTCGGCGGGAACTGGCATTACGTTATACGGAGAAATTACCCCTCCTGCCCCTGCAATTACCGCAGAATAGCGATGATTCAAGCTGGCATCTTTATGTGGTGAGGCTGGAAAATGACACAGATCGTCGCGCTGTCTTTGATCAGATGCGTGAGCGCGGTATTGGCGTGAACGTTCATTATATCCCTGTACATCTGCATCCGTTTTACCGTCAAAAAGGATTTAAGGAAGGTGATTTTCCGAAGGCAGAGAATTACTATAAGCATACTTTGACCCTGCCACTTTATCCAGGCTTAACAGAGGATGAGCAGGATCACATTTGCAAGTCGCTGGAATCTATTTTATGAGCGCCGTTAAAATTATTCTACAGGCCCGATTGAATTCTTCGCGCTTACCGGGAAAAATGCTTTTGCCCATCGGGGGCATGCCTCTGGTTGTTTTATGCGCAAAAAGAGCAATGACGTCGGGCTATTCTATAGTCGTTGCGACGTCTTTGGAAAATTCGGATGATCCTTTGGCCGAATCTCTTGCTGAGCATGGCATTCCCCATGTTCGTGGCTCCCTAGATGATGTTTTGGCTCGTTTTCTTAAGGCTACAGCGGATATGAATGATGATGATTTAATCGTCCGTCTGACCGGCGATAATCCGTTTGTCGATGGAGATTTTGTTAAAGAGATTGTTGCTTTTCATCAAAGAGAAGGCACCGATTACACACGCAGCTTTTCGCCTTTTGACCGGCTACCTTATGGTGTCAGCGCGGAAGTGATGCGCGTGGGCAAGCTGCGGGAGCTTAATCAAATGGATTTAACGCCGTATGACCGTGAACACGTCACCATATATCCAACCAAAAATAATGATTATGCGTTGTTTATCTCACCTTTAGACAAAGATTTTTCTCATCTGCGCGCAACGATTGATACGCCCGATGATTATGAGCGTGTGGCGGATATTTTTGACAATCTGGACGAAGATCCGCTGACGGTTTCGTGGCAGGTGTTGGTTCAAAAATTGCAAAACTTACCAGACGCACCAAAATTCAGAATACCTTACAAAAAGGTGGGTTTAAAGGCTGAAAGCCGGCTAGCGCTGGGCACAGTTCAGCTTGGCCTTAATTATGGCGTGGCCAATAAAAGTGGTCAGCCAGGCGTAAAAGAAGCAAAAAACATCCTCGAAACAGCCATAGCACACGGCGTTAATTTGATTGATACGGCGGCAGCTTATGGCGATTCAGAGCAGGTTATTGGCGTCAGCCTCGATACGTTTAAAAAGCAGGAAATCAGCATTCACACAAAGCTTGCTCCTACCGTTACCAAAGATACGGCCCAGGACAGTGTGCAACAATCATGTGAGCGTTTGGGGTTGAAATCCCTTCCCTGTTTGATGCTGCATCGCTGGGAGCACTACAGACAAGATGACGGACAAATTTGGCAAACGCTTTTAGATTTAAAAGAAGAAGGCCTAATCAAAAAACTTGGCACCTCGGTTCAATCGCCTGATGAGGCTTTGGAGGCTCTACAGGAACATCAAATAGAGTTCATCCAGCTGCCTTTTAATATCTGTGACTGGCGCTGGCGCGAAAGCGGTTTTATTGAGGTGCGGCAAAAACGTCACGACATTCATATTCAAACGCGTAGTGCCTTATTGCAAGGCGTCTTTCTTTTGTCGCCTGATCAATGGCCGGTTTTGGACACGGCAGAAGCACAAACAGTTGCAAAAACCCTTCAAACTCTGGTGCAGGATTATAAGCGCGCATCTGTCCAGGATCTTTGTTATGCTTATTCCCGATCACAGAACTGGATCGACAGTATTGTTGTCGGAGTCGAAACCCTTGATCAACTTAAGGAAAATCTTGCATTGTTCAATGCGCCAGAGCTGGATAATATTGAAGATGTTGAGAAAAGAATACCGAGGGTTGATATTAACTTTCTAGACCCTGCAAAGTGGAACTGAAATGAGCAAAACATTTTTTAATTTGAAAGATAAAGTTGTTTTAGTGACCGGCGCTGGCGGCCATTTGGGCAGCAGTATTTCAAGGCGGCTGGTTGAGGCCGGTGCGTTTGTTTACTTAAATGGTCGCACAGAAGAAACGCTTGATACGCTGGCAGAAGATTTAGGTGCGCAATGTACCCCCTTGCCCTTTGATATTAGCGATCAGGAGGCTGTTCAGGAGAGTATTAAAATTATTAAAGACAAAAGTGGCCGTTTGGATGGTTTGGTGAATAATGCCTACCTTCCGATGGGTGGTTCGGTTGATGAAGCCAGCCATGAAGATTTTCAAAATTGTTTTTCTGTGAATGTTGCAGGGCTGTTTTATTTAACACAGCAATGCCTACCCTTGCTTGAGCGCAAAGATAAAAACGCCGATTATGCTTCTATTGTGAATATCGCCTCGATGTATGGCATGGTCAGTCCCGACCCGTCCATTTATGGCGACAGTGGTATGAACAACCCGCCGTTTTATGGCGCCTCAAAAGCCGCAATTATTCAGCTTTCTCGCTATTTTGCCGGACATGTGACAGAGCGTGGCATTCGCACCAATAGCATTAGCCCCGGTGCCTGCCCCCCTGAAGATATTGCAAGCAAGAATCCTGATTTTCATGAGCAGCTATGCTGTAAAAATCCTATGAAGCGGATCGGCCAACCAGAAGAAGTCGCCGCGGCGGTTCACTTTCTCCTCAGTTCTGATTCAAGCTATATCAACGGCGTTAATTTACCGGTCGATGGTGGCTGGACTGCGTGGTAAATATGCCAAGCGCCCCTCTCATTGTTTTTCGTTGTGATGGATCTCCTGAAATTGGCAGCGGCCATGTGATGCGTTGCCTGACATTAGCGCAAACCCTGCGCAAAAAAAAATATGAAATTGTATTTTTAAGCTCGGAAGAAACGTTAAAGACAGTCCCCGCGCTTCGAGACAACGAGTTCTCTGTCCAGCATGAAGAAAAACTGGAATACGCCGACTGGTTGATTGTCGACCATTACGGACTGGATACTTCTTATGAAAGCAATGCCCGAAATTGGACCAAAAACATCATGGTGATTGATGATTTGGCCGATCGTTCCCATGATTGCGATGTCTTGCTGGATCAGACTTATGGACGGAAAACAGCCGATTACAAGGCCTTAGTGCCAGATGGCTGCAAAATTTTAACGGGCGCGCAATATGCCCTGTTACGTGAAGAATTTTCAGAGCTGCGGCAAGGCATGAACAGAGACTTTTCGAATGCTGATCGTATTCTTATCTCTTTCGGCGGCGTAAATCCAAAATCGAGTACGGAATATGCTCTGTCGATGATAGAAAAATATAAAAATAAATCACTCCACATTGATGTTGTTACAAGCAGCGGCGCCAAGAGCCTGTCCTCGATAAAAAAAGAAGTAGAAAAAATAAAGGATATGGCCTTTCATACAATTGATCTTCATCTTGATACGCCAGATATGGCTGCCCTCATGACAAAGGCTGATTTGTGTATCGGCGCTGGCGGTACAACAAGCTGGGAGCGTTGCTGTTTGAAATTGCCGAGCATAACTTTGGAGTTGGCCGATAATCAAAAATTTGTTCTCGAAAGCCTTGGTAAAGCAGGTGCCATCCAAAACATGGGGCCAATTGAAACTATTGATAAAAAAGAGTTTTTAGGCATATTTTCTGAATTTATCGGGTCCACTGAGCGGCTTGCGGGGATGTCGGAAAAAGCGGGCGCTATATGTACTGGTGATGGCGTAGATAGAGTTTTCTGCTATCTGATGAAAGAAGGCAAAACGAAATCAGGTGAAAATGTTACGTTGCGCGTAGCAGGAGAAAACGATTGCAAATTGATATTTGATTGGCAGGTCATGCCCGAAATTCGCCAGCATGCTCGCAACCCTGCCCCGCCTTCATGGGAAGATCATCAGCATTGGTTTGCAAAAAGTTTGAGCAACACAGGCAGGAAAATTTTTATTGTCGAGGGTGATAAAAAACCGGCTGGTGTTGTTAGGCTCGACAAACAGGATAAAGAGGAAAGGAAAGATATTGCCCCATCCGCTGAAAATATTTATGAGGTTTCGATTTTAATAGATCCTGCCATGCACGGACAAGGCATAGGTCTCGCCGCGCTTGCCCTTTTAAGGGATTATGAGCCCGATGCGGCTCTCATTGCTGAGGTTTTGCCCGAGAATAAAGCTTCCCATATACTCTTCGATAAGGCAGGATATAAGCCCGTGAATGCCACGTGGCACGCCTCGCATCCACATGTTTTAGAAGGGAAAAAGTCATATGCCTAGCTTCAAGATTGATGGCCGCCTGGTGGGTGATGATGCACCCTGCTACATCATTGCTGAAATTTCCTGTAATCATAACGGTGATTTTGATGAGGCCCGTAAAATTATCGAAGCGGCAGCCGATGCAGGTGCCGATGCAGTAAAGCTACAAACTTATACCGCTGATACCATCACGCGAAATTATAAAGGCATGCTCGAAGGCACAATGTGGGCCGGTATGGACTTGCATGCTTTGTATGAGAAGGCGCATACGCCATGGAAGTGGCATAAGGATCTTAAAAAAGTTGCCGATGATAATGGCGTGCAGCTTTTTTCTTCTCCTTTTGATGAAACCGCCGTTGATTTTTTGATGGAACAAGATGTTCCTGTTCTTAAGGTAGCTTCTTTTGAAGCGGTCGACACAAAACTCATGGAATATATGGCGCAGACCGGTAAGCCGATTATTATTTCCAATGGTATGACGGATTATCTCGAGATGAAAGAATCCATTGATGTCTTGCGTGGGGCTGGCGCCAAAGATATCGCGCTCCTGCACTGTAACAGCGGTTATCCAGCGGCTTTTAACGAAGTTAATTTAAAAACTATCCCCGTTCTGGGCCAGCTTTTTGATTGTGTTACCGGGCTTTCCGATCACACATTATTTGCCGATCATGAAAATAAGGCGGAACCGGCCGCACATATAACGCCGGTTGAATCAGTTAAGTTCGGCGCCAAAATTATTGAACTACATTTGATGATGAGCCGCGATGAATCGCGTGCACTTTTTGAAAAAGATGAAGGCGGCTATGACTGGGCCTTTTCACGGGAACCAGATGAATTAAAATTGCTGGTTGATATGATCCGCACGTATGAAAAAGATGGAAACGTGAATTATAAAACGGACCAGGAAAAAGAATTGGCCGCCCTCACGCACGGTCAGGTTTGCTTTAAACCGACTGAGAGGGAAATTGCCTCACGCCCTGCCCGGCCGGCACTTTGGGTTGTGGAGAATATCAAGGCAGGCGAGGCGTTAAAATTTGCGGCTGGCCGCGAAGGAAATTTTGATTCCATTCGTCCCGGAAATGGCGGTCTTCATATCCGCTATACTGATCTCATTGACACCAACAAGGCCAGTCGCGACATCGAGGCCGGCACGCCTCTGCAATGGGACATGATTAATCTAGAGGCCGGATGAAAACAGTCGCGATCATTGATTACGGGCTGGGGAATTTACGCTCGGTTTATAACGGCTTTGAATATGTCGGCGCCAAACCGTTCATTGCTGAAAAGCCACAAGATTTAAAATCTGCGGATTGCACAGTGCTGCCAGGC
This sequence comes from Alphaproteobacteria bacterium, assembly GCA_021775965.1. Lineage (GTDB taxonomy): Bacteria > Pseudomonadota > Alphaproteobacteria > Micavibrionales > Micavibrionaceae > UBA5701. The sequence continues at coordinate 50,538 of JAJFGV010000084.1, read as the reverse complement.
GTTGGTGCTTTTGGCGATGGGATGGAGCACCTTCGAGGCAATGGTTGGGTTGAGCCTATTCAAAATATTGCTATGAAAGACAAAAAACCCTTTCTTGGCATTTGTTTGGGTATGCAACTTTTGGCTTCCACAGGAGAAGAACACGGAAACTTTGAAGGTTTGGGTCTTGTTGAGGGTAAGGTTGTTAAATTTAACCCTGAAGACCCATCGATCCGCATCCCTCATATTGGATGGAACGCTGTGACAGCACAAGAAGGATCAAAGAGCTATGATGACTTAGAGATGCCGCAGGATTATTACTTTGTGCATAGCTATGTTTTTCAGCCCTCCGACCCTTCGGTTATCAGCGGTACATGCCAGTACGGCCATGATTTTGCCGCCAGTATTGAGCAAGGCAACATTTGGGGCGCACAGTTTCATCCTGAAAAAAGTCAGGCGGCGGGGCTCACTTTTCTTAGAAATTTTTTAAAGATGGGTGATTAAATGCTCAAAACCCGCCTCATTCCCGTCTTGCTTCTTAAAAATGGCCAACTGGTTCGTAGCGAAGATTTTTCCATTCATCAAATTATTGGTGACCCTGTCTATGAGGTAAAACGCTTTAATGAATGGAACGTCGATGAACTCATCTATATTGACATCACGCAAGGTGAATATAGCCTGCAGCGCCGGACAGACCACAAGACGAAAGGCTTGGAAGGTCCGCTTGATATTCTTGATGAGGTCAGCAAAACATGTTTTGTACCGTTGACCTGGGGTGGGCGCATTCGTTCTTTTGATGATGCGGCTGAGCGGTTTCGCCGTGGCGCCGACAAAATTACTTTGAACCATGCTTTGTTCGAAACACCTGATCTGGTCGATAAAATTGCCAAAAGATACGGCTCACAAGCTGTCGTTGCAAGCGTGGATGTGCTGCGCCATGATGATGGCCGCTATGAGGTTTTTACCGGCGGCAAAGATACAGCCAAAGGAAAAGATCCTGTTAAATGGACAAAGGAGCTCGAGGCAATGGGCGCTGGCGAAATTCTCCTACAGGCCATTCATAAAGACGGCAAAGGCACTGGCTATGATATTGATCTAATTTCATCAGTGTCCGCAGCCGTTAAAATCCCGGTTATAGCCTGTAGCGGCGTCGGCACCTATGAGCACTATGCCAAGGCTGTCGATGCCGGCGCTTCGGCTGTGGCAGCGGCAAATATCTGGCATTTCAAGGAATTGTCTGATAGAAACGGAAAGCGGGCGCTACAGCGCGCTGGCGTTAATGTAAGGTTGTAAAATGGTTGCTTATTGTTCCCGTTGTGTTTGCCCGGATATTTCGGCTGTGCCGACCGCTTTTGATGAAGACGGCGTCTGTACGGGCTGTCGCGTGCATGATCAAAAACCAGACCTCAACTGGGATGAGCGCTGGGAAGAATTTAAGGAGCTTGTTCAGAGTTATAAAACTGACAATAACTACGACATCCTCATTCCTGTTAGTGGCGGCAAAGACAGTTATTTTCAAACTCATAAAATAATTGAGCTCGGTTTAAAGCCCCTGCTCGTGACCTACCACGCCAATAATTACCTGCCCGAGGGCGAAGAAAACATGCTGCGTATGCGCGAAGTTTTTGATGTTGATCATATTGTCGTACGGCCAGGTGTTGATACACTGATTAAGATGAACCGTCTTGGTTTTAAGGTGCAGGGCGATAATAACTGGCACGGCCATTGTGGAATTTTTACGACCCCTATTCAGGTCGCCGTCCGTTACAAAATTCCCCTCATTTTATGGGGAGAGCATGGCTTCATGGATTTGGGTGGAATGTACTCCTACAACGATTTTGTTGAGTTTACCGCTAAACACAGGCTGGAACACTCTTTGCGCGGTTATGACTGGTATGATTTTACCGATGAAGGCCTGGAAAAACTGGGCATGGGTGATATAAAGGAAGGCCTTACATCCAAGGATCTTTTGTGGGCTCAGTATCCAAACGATGAAGAAATTGATGAGGTCGGCGTGCGCGGCTTATATCTCAGTAACTATCTGAACTGGAATGGTGAAGAAAATTCAAAGATGATGGTAGAAAAATATGGTTGGGAACCAGCCCGCCAGCCTTTTGAGCGCACATACCGTACGTTCTCAAATCTCGATGATATGCATGAAAACGGTATCCATGATTATATGAAATTTGTTAAGCTTGGTTATGGCCGCGCAACAGACCATGCTTGTAAAGATATTCGCGGCGGCAAAATGACACGTGATGAAGGCATTGAAATGATCAAAAAATACGACGCCGTCAAACCGCGTCGTGATTTGGAAAGATGGCTCGATTATGTTGGTATGAGCGAAGAAGAATTCGATTGTACTCTGGATGGTTTTCGCAATCCGGCTGTCTGGCGGATTGAAAACAATGAATGGGTAAAGGATAATATATGGGGTGAACCCTCAGCTTATGGCCCAGTTTACCAGGATAATACTAATAATGTTAGAAACAACAAAAAGGTAGGATAATCATCATGTCAAAGAATGCAGCCAAGAAAAATCCAGATGGTTTCACGGAAAACGATATTCGCCCAGACGATATCATGAAAAAGCAACACGCCGTGATGATGGCCGATATTGATTATATTCTAAAATCAAAAGCTGATTTTATTCAGGTGAACTGTCCAGCCTGCGATCAGGATAATTCTGATCGGGCCTTTCAGAAATACACATTGGATTATCGCCAGTGTAAAGAATGTGAAACGCTTTATATTAATCCGCGCCCAACCGAAGATCAGCTGGCAGATTTTTACAAAAATTCACAAAATTATGATTTTTGGAACAAACATATATTTCCAGCTACAGAAGATGCACGCCGTGAAAATATATTCAAACCACGCGCGGTAAAAGTGCAGGAGATTTGTGATCGCTTGGGACTGAAACCCAAAAAACTGGTTGAAGTTGGCGCCGGCTTTGGGACGTTTTGTGAGGAAATTTTAAAGCTCGACTTCATCGAAGAAGTGATTGCTGTTGAACCGACCCCTTCACTCTCGGAAACCTGCAGGAAAAAAGGGTTAACCGTGGTTGAATCGCCGATAGAAAAGGCAGATTTTGAACCGGGATCTGTTGATCTTATTTGTTCTTTTGAGGTTCTGGAGCATTTATTCTCGCCTTCTGATTTCATTGAAAAATGCGGCGCGATTATGAAGCCAGGTGGTCTGGCCATCATTACCAACCCCAATGGCAAAGGCTTTGATGTTGTGGTTTCGCCAGAACATTCGGGCACTGTCGATGTTGAGCATCTTAATTATTTTCATCCTGGCTCTATGAAAGTGCTGTTTGAACGTCACGGATTTGAAGTTCTGGAAGTGATGACGCCGGGTAAGCTGGACGCAGAACTGGTGCGTAAAATGTTTTTATCCGGCAAGATAAAACAGGAAGAGAACCCTTTCCTGTATCAAATCCTGGTGGAAAACTGGGATCAGGATGGCGATGCGTTCCAGGACTTTTTGGCAGAAAACAATCTGTCTTCTCATATGTGGACCATCGCCAGAAAAAAGTGATGCGCACATGAATCTTTTCTTTGTTGAAATAGGAAGCCCCTACTCCCTTGATTTAGCACAAAAAATGCAGGGCCAGGGCTATAACATTTCCCATGTGACGACCGCGCGTGATAAGTCCGAACACAAGAAAATTTCAAAGAGATTAAAGTGTAAAGTCATACCTTCTTTCGATCTATTCCATTCAAAAGCGATCTATAAAAAATACAAAGACTATTTTTCTTTCTTTGGTGCTGACCAATATGAATTCTTTAAAGATATAGAACATGATTTTATGGTTCTAACAGACAGAACCAATTATAAATCCATTCCGTTTCGTGAGCGCAAAAATCTTTTTTATGACTTAACCCGCTTTTGGACAGGCTATCTTCAGAAAGAAAATATTGACTGTGTTTACTTCCCTTACACACCACATTCATGTTGGGAACTGGTGTTGATGCAGGCATGTAAATATTTGGATATTCCTTATTGTTATCTATCCCATACGGCAATTAATAACCGTAGTCTGTTCAGAACCGATTATAAAACCATTGAAAGAGTGCCGGAAGGTCACTTAAGCGCCAACACTCTGGAGGAAGTCAGGGCTGCCATTGACCCTAGTTTACTAGAGGATTTTGAAGCAGAAAGCATCGTCACCAATGTCATTAAAATGGAAAACGATGATTTCCACAAACAAATAGGCGTCAATGCTGAAACAAGCCGTTACCAAAAGTTTCTGAATACACAGAAATCAAATAGTGATGCCAATAAGTATATACAAGCTGTAAAAAAACTTGTTCGCAATGCTTTGGATTCTATTAAAAAAGATAATTTTTATTTTGCAATGGCTATGGACAAGAAAGCGTCGCCGTTTTTGTGGTCAAAAGCGGTCAAAGACCACGAGAACAAAGCCAAAGAGCTTAAAGAGTTCTATGAAGGCCAAACGCAGGAACTTGATTATAGCGCGCCGTATATTTATTTTCCCTTCCATCTTCAGCCCGAGCTAACCAGCCAGCCAGAAGCGGGAATTTTCGAAGAACAGCTGCTAGCGCTGGAACTCTTGCTGGCCGCCCTTCCCAAGGGGTGGAAAATATATTTAAAAGAAAATCCGCGCCAGTTCGACACAACAATCAATACAGTATCGGCCATTCATTATAGAGAATGTTTTGATTTTGAAAGATTTCTGGCCTTTGACAATGTTGTGCTCGTGCCGCAAAGCGAGCCAACGGAAAAATTGATATCACACTCCAAAATAACGGCCACTTTAACTGGAACGGCCGGTTGGGAAAGCCTCAATTTGAGTAAGCCTTGTATTTTGTTCGGTCATCCCTGGTATAGCGGTTGTCAAAGTTGTTTTACGGTGAGCACGCCTGATGAATTAAAAAAGGCCCTAAGTATTGCGGAACAAAAAACCGAAGAAGATGTGCGCTTGGATCTTTTGAAATACATTCACTTTTATCAGGACGAATTGAAGGTTTCTACTTTGCATTCCCCCAGCGATGTATCTTATAATTCAAGGCCTTATGAAGATCTTTTGCAAAGCCACGCGCAGGCTCTCAACGAGTTTTTTAGTGAGAATACTGCTGCAAAAACCACTAAACGAGCTTCTTAATAAGGGTATACTCTTTTTCAAGTTTGTCCTTGAGCATTTGTTTTTCTTCTTCGCTAATATACGGTCCCTTGGGTGACTTATTAAGGCTATGTGACATATCTTGCGCTTTTAACGGTAATTTTAACTGGGAAAACAGATCGCCAAAACTGCCACGGTTGAATTTATGGATCATATAATAATCCATATCTTTAATTGTCTTGGCCGCTTTACCAACATCTTCTTCGGGTGAAAAAGTAGTTAACTGGCGCTGTAACAATGCCGGCGGTAAATTATCAATCCACGGCATAAAGTCATTCGCCTTCCACTTTTCCCAGAAAAATTCATAGCTGGGCAATTGCCTGAACATATAACCATGCGTTAAAGCCGTGCACGTTTGCTTGTACATCGAAATAACGCGCTCGACAGGATCCCTTAAAACCGTAAAAACAAAGGCTTTTTCAGGTGGGCTGATCTTGTCTACACCGCAATGGGCGCTGGCGATATAGGGAAAGACATCACCGTAATGTTGCAAGCAATGTTGTAACAACGGAAAACTTGCATAGGAAGGTAGCAAATCCGCCTCGGGACGCTTATAAAAATGCCGGTAAAAAATGTCATTGGCGGATGTGCCGCTACATTTGGGAATATGCCAGAAAAAAATTGGCCTTTTGGGTTTGTTTTGGATGTTAGGAGAAACAACCCTCTCAATATAATCTTTCTCCATATTCTTCGCCGCCCCTTCAACATCCAGTTTGAGCATCAGCGCCAGGATCACCATCAGCAATCTTGGTGACGTTTCGTCAGCGCGGGCGGGCAACCGATAATGATTTAAAGACTCCCATGCGCTCTCCAAAATATTCCTGTCAGAGAGATAGAACAAAATATAGCCAAGATTTTCTGCAGCATGTAAATTCTCTGGTGCATCATTCAGAGCCGAAATCAAAATTTTAACAGCATCATCTATTTCCCCCTGATAGGTTTTGGCAATAGACGTCGCCAGCTTTCTGTTTTGTGATAGCAGCCGAAAATTAACCAGGGGTGAAAAGAGCAAAGCTTTCCTTTGCTCATAAGGCAAAGAATTCAGCAAACGCCCGAACAAAACGTCCAAAAAATAATCAGGTTTTTGAAGAATGCTCGCGGGATCATACGTCATTATTTTAGCCTGCATAGGCGAGTGGCCCGAAATATTCATTCAGCCTCGGGCCAATTTGATCTTCGAACATGTAATAATTGGTTAGCGCATAGCGCTTGCCGGTCTGTATGGTGGAGCCGCGATGAATGCCCGTGGTATCAACCAGAATAAGAGTCCCTTCCCCACCAATAACGGTTTTTAAACGCGCAGGATTTTTGGCAAGAATTTTTTCTGCTGACTCTGGCGCAATGGCCGACGACATGTACGGAATTCTTCCCTGCAACCCATCTGCCAAAATATTACGCATGTGATGCGATCCGGTAATATACTGTAGCGGACCGTTGTCTTCGGACACATCGCTTAAATAAATAATGGCCTTGAACTGGCGGCGCAAAGAATCCCTGTGCCAGCCATGATCTTTATCTTTGTTGATCTCATTACACTCAAGCCGCGCGGCCAGTGTAAACGGCGCCGGCGCATGCTCGCCATGGTATAAATCACTCAGCTTTTGCAAATGCGGGTCCTGATTAAACTTATTGATGGATTTGGACACCTTTTCTGCGCCAAACAAACGCGTATCGCCAATCAAATCATCATGGGACGTTTTGTCTTTATTTTCTTCGAACTGCCTGTCGATTTCATCGCGAAGGTCCTGACAACGCTCTACTGAATAATATGCAGGAATAATGTAATATCCATTTTCCTTGATGCTATTCAAAGTCTCCTGGACCTGCTGCTCTTCACCCTCCCATTTCCCTGGATAGCCGCAATAGCCCGCACCTACCATGCGCGCCAAGGTAAGCGGCGCGGCCAAAGGGCTATGTTTAATTTTCTCTTTAATACTGTTTTCCATGGCTATGTTTTAGATGATTTTGATAATTTTTTGAACTCTTTTGATGTTTTTTGCAATTCCTCGTAGGGCCCTGAATCGACAATCTCCCCTTCGGACAGGATATAAATTTCATCGCAAACGCGTAGTGTTTCCACGCGGTGCGTAATCAGTATAAGCGTTTTCTCCGTTGTTTTGGTGATATTTTCGAGGATATTTTCTTCTGTATGGCGGTCAAGCGCGCTGGTGGCTTCATCGAGAACCAGAACTTCCTTGTCGTGATACAGGGCTCGCGCAATGCCGATGCGTTGACGCTGACCACCACTGAGGCGTATCCCGTTTTCGCCAACAATAAGGCTGGAGTCTTCCTTCATCTCCGCCAGGAACTGATCAACGAGAGCTTGTTCCTTTGCTTTTTGCAGTCGTTGCTGATCAACATCTTCCGGCTTTTGCGTCAGACTGATATTCATATCAACCGTATCATCAAGCAGGTAAACATTTTGAGAGACGTAGGAAACATTCTGACGCCAGCCCGCATAATCAGATGGATCAAGTAATTTCCCATCGATATAAAGCCCACCTTCTGTTGGTTCGCTTAAACCCACGAGCAAATCAATTAACGTGCTTTTACCGGCACCGCTACTGCCGATAATGCCAATCTTCTCACCTTTTTTAACGTTGAAATTGATGTCGTGAAGAATTTTCTCACTGTTCTGATAGAAAAACCCAACATCTTTGAAGGCTAAGTCTTTATGATAAGGAACGGTAGATACGTCCTGATTCATGTTCTCAAGGGCCTTGTCGTGATAAGTTTCCAACTCCCCCGTAACAATATCCAGGGAATGAGAAGAGAATTGTATCTTGGCCAAAGCATTAAAAATTTGTTGCAAGGCCGGGAGCAGTCGATAGCCTGCAAAGGCGTAAATGCCTAAAATAGGAAGAGTGCTGTTAGGATCCTCAGACCCAAAAACCAAATAAATAGCTGTAAACACAAGAGCTGACACAGCAATAACTTCAATAATATAGCGCGGAGATACCGCAACTATATCTGCGAAGGTGCTAATTTTAGCATAATTACGAGAGGCTTCTTTATATTTGTCTAAAAAAACGGGCTCTGCATTTAGCATTTTTATATCTTTAGCGATTTTAATTGTATCGGTAACAAGTCGCAGTTTTTCATTGGTTAGCTCTAAGCGCTTTTTTCCAAGATTAAATAATTTGTTTTTGACAGATAGGTAGACCGCGAGGTAAGCGAGGCCCAAGACAATGCCTATGACTAAAGATACAGCTGGGTTAACAAAGAAGATGAAGACAATAATCATGAACGCAGAAATGCCGCGGGCCATAAGATTCAAAGTGCCCATGATTATGTGAGCAACGACAAAGGAAGTTTCGATATGTATGTTGTGCAATAAATCGGCACTATTACTTTTTAGGAAAAAACTATAAGGCTGGTATATATATGTTCTTAGCAGCGACCAACCAATTGAATACTCTCTATTGTTCGTAAATCGAAATGACAGATAGTGCGTTGCGAGCATGACACTATTGTTAAATAAAATAATGCAAAAAATTAGAACACCCAAACACATTGAAAAATTATGGTAGTTTTCGAATTCAAACTGCTTATATACCTTAACCAGGATAGGAAATGTTTCTATGCTTTCGGGGCTCACAATAATAGCTATTAAAGGTGCAATGGAGGCAATGCCCAAAACCTCGACCAGTGCATTAAATATCATAAACACTGTGAGTATTTTTAAATTTCTTCGCTCGGAACGAGAAAGTAAAGAAAGTATTTTTTTAACAGTCTTTATCATGAAGGGTGTTCTTTGTGGTTGGCGCCACCAAAGAGTCCTGGATCTTTAGAGATGTTTGAATGAATGTCCTTATATGGGCCAGCCACCTCCTCCCATTTTTTGGGAACGATTGTACAAAGCAAAGATCTCTTTTTTTCTTGAAAGCGCATAGATAGATTTTTTATTTTGTATGTAGATTTTCTGTAAAGTATCTCTGAAGAGAGGTTTTTAGAATTTTTAATGCAAGGCCCACCTTTTGGACCATCAGAAATATAATAGTTATATTTATCTTTATATGGCCCCATAAGCTGATCTATTTCCTCTTCAAACAAAAAGGTGATTGGTGTCATGATATATTTTCCATCGCTTTCCAGCCCTGAAAAGTTTTGAAGAAAGCTTGTGGGCATATACTCTTTATCGGGCCTGGTAATTGTAACCTCCATAAATGCCATCGCTTTTGATGATAAAATATTTTTCAAAGATTCTATTTGTTTCTCCCGAGACATGAACGGCAAAACACTCCAAGCATGGACGGCCTGATATTGATCGTAAGTTTCTTTTGGAAGTTTTGATATGTCCTGAACATGGAAGAAATCCTTTTTATGAATTTTTATGGCAGAGGATATCTGCGCGCGCGAGTAGTCGTAGCCAATATATTTTATTGGCGCAGTACCTTCTCTCAAGGTTGTAAGATGCCAGAAGGCACCTGCTCCGCAGCCAATATCTATCACAGATGAAATGTTCATATCATCCATAAACTTTAGATAGCTTGCCTCAAAAATTTTATAGACCTCTTCCTGTGCCGATAAATTGGATCGATCATAATTTTTTATGAATTGCGCGTTTTCATACATGCTTTGGGGATTTTTTATGCCTTGATAGGCATTATACAATTGGGACCACAGGGGAGTGTCTGGACCATCATTTTTCTCATTGAGCAGTTCATGTAAAACAACAACATTGCTTGTATTGCCAACCAAATCTTCTGGCCACTCGGCAATAAAATTTACTTTGGGCATATCGCCAGCCCAGTTTTCCTGTGTTTGATTCTGAATTACATCTCTAAGCTTAGGGCGGTCAGGAAAGATAATAAATTCTATTTCGTCACTTTCTCTGAAATAGAGGGCTATGGCTGATAAGACATCTTCAGGGGCATGGCGCTTTAGCTCTGACGCGTTTAAATAAAAATATAGCCCTTTGTCCCTTTGAGATGTTTTGGCAAGCATCTTGTACCCTCTTAACCTATTGATATATATTATATAAAAAGACACAATCATGTCTTGTTGAATTTATGGTGAATGTACACTAAAGATAACCAAGAATAAAGAATGTCATAAAATAAAATGGAGGCCTATATAGCCTCCTTGATATTTCCTTTTTTATACAAAAGAGCAGTAGCCGATGAAAGACCGCATTAGAAACTATCTCTACTCTGCAACGCCTAGAGCTTATTACAGCATTCTTTTGAATGCTTTTGGCTTTAACGCGTTAAGAGCGTTTTTCTACAACAAGCTTTGGAAATTTAAAGGGAGCTTCAATTTTAAAGCCGATGATGAGGCTGTAGGCACGCTTTTGGAAGAAGGCGTCGTCGTCATCGAAAACTTCTTGCCTGAAGATCAGTTCAAAGAGATTTTGGATGTCTATAAAAAGCAAGAATTAAACGAAAAATACACAGAACAGCCCGAAGTTCCGCAATATGCCTCCAAGCAGATCAGCACGCCCATGCGCCTTTATGATGAAAAGGCAGCAGATATTATTCTCCAAAACAAACGGCTTTATAAAATTATTGAGGCGACGGCGAGAAAGAAAATTAATGTCTTCCCCAAAATGACATTTGAAAAATTTTATGCTGATCGCAAAGAGCAAATTAATGGTAACTCTCCTGAAATGTCAGACGAGCTACATTATGACGTGCCGTTTAACAGCATGCGGGCTTTTTTGTACCTGAAACCCTGTAATGAAAGCAATGCGGCTTTTGTCTACGGTAAAAAAACACATCTATACAATTCAAAACGTTTAAAGTTCGAATATTACGACAGCATCAAGCAATCTGTGAAGAGGCGGGCCATAAAATGCGCACCTTTGGATAAAATAGACACCGATTTGCTAAAGGAAATTAATTATGAGCCCACTGATATGTGCGGCAAGGAAAATAGCCTGGTGATTTTTAATTCTATGGGCATGCACACCAGAGGAAAGTTTAAAGAAATTGGTGCCAGGGAGGCGTTACTGATTGATTTCCGTACGCTTGATACGCCGTTGAATTTTTGGATGGGCGTTCCTGTGATTAATCAGGCCCTGCGTAAAGTGGCCTCTAAATTCTAATGAACTCTCTTCATCATTACATTGCGCGGATTATCAATTTCCATTCTCAGCCACAGCAATTAACAGTCTACGAACATCTCCTTAAAGACAGTCTCACGCTCAGGTTCCATTATTATTTTTATAAATTATTGCAGTTCTTCAATATCGGTTATTTTTCTCTGGCTTTTTACGGCTTTCGCACCGCCGGGCGCTTTGATGTTTTTACGGCACTCAAAGGTGAATCTGTGGCCATCGTCAACGTCCCCAGCCATTTCCGCGCCATTGAATTTGTCTGCGACTTCTCTGAAAACACCATAAATCCTACCTATCTCAAGGAAGACGAAAGCCGTATCAAACGGCTTCAAAATATTCTGCGCTTTGCCCGTGAGCTCGCAAAAAAAGAGCACGGAAGATTCTTGCGTAAAACCCTACGAATTGTTTGTAATATTGAGTCCAAACATGGATGGGTTCAGGCCCTTAACGTTGCCTCGTTTATTTTTTCTGTCTTTGCCTTTGACGGCATTTTTGACAAAGAAAATAAAATCGCCATCAGCGCCAATGATTTCAGCCCAGTGCCGCTGGCCTTCAAATACGCCGCGCACAATGCCGGCCTCAAGCAAATATTTGTGATGCACGGACAAATTTCTGCCGCCGAAAGTGGTAATTTCTTTGCGCCGCTTGATTATGATGTGTCCCTGCTCTACGGCGACGCTGCCTTGCAGGCCTATGAGAGCTGGGGGCAGACAACCGGCCGCGTCGTTCTGATAGGTTTCCCCGGCGACAGCAAACCCATCAAACAAGTGCCGGAAAAAATTCAATATATCGGTGTTTGCCTGGCCAATTATTATGATGACGATACGCACGCGCTCATCGGCAGAATAAGCGAGCTTTATAACGGCGCACGGTTTTTTGTTCGCTGCCATCCCCGCCAAACCGATAAGCCCGATTATTCCGCTCATGGCAATATCAAGCTCTCGCGCCATCCGTCTATGGAACAATTTGCTGATGCCTGTGATTTTGTGATCGCCGGCAACACCGGCGCGCAGATTGATTTGCTGAAACTGGGCTGCCCGATTGTTCATTGCTCTGCTCTTGATAAGCTCGGCCATGACGATATCGGCCTGGTCGCTGACAATACGGTGATGCTATTCGAAGAGGATAAAAAACCAACTGCTTCTGAGCTTAATCAATTTTTTGGGTCGGACTGGCTCCAGAAATTCAGAAAATATGATGCGATGTATCTTGTCGGTGACGAAGAACTGGCGCAGAAACGCCAGGAGATCAAAGATGCCTACACTAGTCTTTTAACAAGCTCTTAAACAGCGCCTCATACTCATCGCATATTTTTTCAACCGTAAAACATAAGGCGCGCTCTTGCTGTTTTTGAGCATCAAAGGGCCGTCGCAATGTTTGCCTCATCGCCTCAGCCAGTGCATCGGCATCGCCGACTGGCGTCAAAATTCCATACTCTCCATTATTTAGAATTTCCTCTGGCCCTGATGGTGCATTGGTTGAAACAACAGATAGCCCACAAAACAAAGCCTCAACAATCGTGTTACAGAACCCTTCATATAAAGAAGAAATTACAAATAAATCGGCGGCCTTCATATAGGCCAGAGAATTGGGAACAAAACCTACGAAATCCACATATTCACTAATTTTAAGCGTTTTTGCCTGGCTTTCAAGCTCCGCCCGTAATGGTCCGCCTCCCAAAATCACCAGCCTCGCCAGTTGCCCTTCTCTAAGCTTGGCAAAAGCCTTTAAAAGGGTTTCTTGGTCTTTTTCAAAGGACAACCGGCCGGATGTTATAATAACGGCTTCACTTTCCGCTCCCAAAGAAGGAACAGCATCCTCTTCCAGTTGCGCCCGCGTTTGGGGCGTAATCACAGGATTGTAAATATAGCCCACTTGTTCATCTCTAAGATCGGCCAGATTTTGAATATCTTTGGTAACGCCTTTGGATATTCCAATGACTTTATCGGCAAAACGGTAAAACAGCTTCACCCCGATTAACAAGGCTTTGTCGCTCATATGCGGCGTTGCCTTTAAATGCTCTGATAAAAACGTTCGCTCGGTTAAAATAATTTTTGTCCGGGACAATGGCGCCAATAATTTGGCCAACACCGAAAGAATATTGCTGTGGGTCAGGGCCGATAAAAATATATCGGGCTGCTGTTCCCGCAAATACCTTGCCACCTGCCAAAGTGCGGCCAGGCTACGATTTTTGTTAAGGTCAACAATGTTAACGCCCTCCTCCACCTTATCTTTATGAGGGCCGTAATCATTCACCACAAGCAAATCAATCTGATCCCCGCGTCGTGCAAATTCATTGGCACTGTTGATAATCATATGCTGCGCGCCGCCGCCGGAAAAATCCTGAATAAAAAAAGTTATCTTCATCTTGCCGCCTTTTGGCTTTCCAGCCAGGATTGTAAAACCAGAATATTCCACAAGGGATAATGAAAATCACTCTTGCCAGATAAATGTTTCTGCCACGTATTTTGAATGGTCGCCGTATTAGCAAAGCCATTATCCTCGAGTTTTTTCAAATCAAGTAGGTCTCCCGCCCAGTCCCGTAAATCTTTGCGCAACCAAGAATCCAGCGGCATATCAAACCCCTTTTTCGGCCGGTCAATCAGATCGCGCGGCACATAATCATACAAAACTTGCCGCAGCAGCCCTTTTTGTGGTTTGTTCCGGATACCCGCTGGCAGGCCCATAACAAACTCAATGATCCGATGGTCTAGCAGCGGCACCCGTACCTCCAGAGAATGCGCCATGCTCGCGCGGTCAATCTTGGTTAAAATATCGCCAGGCAGATAAACATCCATATCAAAAATCTGCATTTGTTTGCGGAAGTCTTCCGCCTGCGGCCACTCAGCCGATAAATAGTTTGTGTGTTTTTCAGACCACAAAGGTGTTTCAAACGGCCATGACGATAAAAGACTCTCATAAGCCTGCTGCGGCGTTTTATTTTTGAGGATATAGGCCAGCCGCTGCAGCTTGCCCCGGCTCCATGACGATGGCAGACCCTCAAGCATGCCGCATAATGCCGCCCTTAAATGATAAGGCGTATATTTAATCAAACAACCAATATGCTCCGCCCAATCATAGCGGCTATAACCACCAAACAGCTCATCACCGCCATCGCCAGACAAACATACGGTCACATCCTTGCGCGCCATTTTGCACATGAGATAGGTAGGGATCTGTGAAATATCAGCAAAAGGCTCGTCATAAATATCGGATAAATTCGGAATAACATCCAAAATATCATTGGGCTGGACATAAAATTCCGTGTGCTCCGTCCCTAAATGCGCGGCAACAGCCTTGGCATGATGCGCCTCGTTATAGTTTGCATCGTCAAACCCAATCGAAAAACTATGCACCTTCTCTGCGCTTTGTTCCTGCATCAGGGCTATGATGAGCGATGAATCAATACCACCCGATAAAAACCCGCCCAGCGGCACGTCTGAGACCATGCTTTCTGAAACCGAGCGCTGCAAAAGCTCTTTCAGTTTATCTTTTGCACCGCCTTCAGAAATTTTTTCTTGCGCCGTCAAATCCGTACCCACAGACCAATAGCGCTGCGGCGTCACCTCTTCCTTATCATCATCAAAAGGAATAACCGCCATCGTACCGGCCGGCAGTTTATAAACCCCCTGCCAAATCGAATACGGCTCGGGAATATAACCGTAATGGATAAAGCTGTTGATGATACTGTCATTAATGTTGGCTTTAAAAAGCGGGTGTTTCTGGATGGCTTTCAATTCGGACGCAAAAACAAGCGTTTTGCCCAGCCAACCATAATAAAGCGGCTTCTGCCCAATACGATCACGCGCCAGTGTTAATGTCCGCTCCTTCTTATCCCACAGCGCAAACGCAAACATGCCATTGGCCTGCCCCAGAGCTTTGCCGATTCCTTCCTGCGCGATGGCCTCAAGCAAGGTCTCGGTATCCGACGCACCACGAAAGGAACGCCCCCCAGCCTCTAATTTCTTTCGCATCTCCCGAAAATTATAAATCTCGCCATTAAACGTGATCACATAGCGCCCGCACGAAGATTCCATCGGCTGTGCGCCCGCCTCGCTCAAATCGAGAATAGCCAGCCGCGTATGACCCAGCCCGGCCCGCGCAGACTCATCAACCCATAAGCCCTCGCCGTCCGGCCCACGATGGCGCAATGCACCGACCATAGCACCAAGAATGTCCCTACATTCATCTGCAGAGCCTTTGGCACCCTTATTGAGAAAACCCACAATTCCACACATGATGTCAGGCAGCCTTTATGTTTTTCGTAAAATTTAGCATGAGCGGCATGATAATTGTTTTGCTTATATCTTGTAAGCCCTGATTGTATGGAATATACACATTCTAACCCCGAAACCCTTTATTTTCGTAGCACATATGGCTTTTGACTTAAACAATCTTCAAAACAAACTGGCCGGGAAAGATATAACCGCCGCCATTATTGGCCTTGGTTATGTTGGTTTGCCGCTGGCGCAGGCAATGTTGACGCAGGGGCTGCACGTGATCGGCCTTGACATTGACCCGGCCAAGATCGAGATGCTGGCCAAAGGCGAAGTTTATATCGACAGCGTTGACCCACAAAAAATTGCTGCCGCGCTTAAAGATCAAAAATTCGAACCCAGTTCCGATTTCGCTACCTTAACCAAAGCCGATTTCATCGTCGTCTGCGTACCGACCCCGCTCAAGGACAATAACGAGCCGGATCTTAGCTATGTCGAACAAACCATGCATAATATTGCCGCGCACCTAAAGCCCGACCAGGTGGTTATTCTGGAATCCACCACCTATCCCGGCACCATGCGCGATGTCGTTATTCCCCTTCTTGAAAAAGAGAGCGCCCTCACCCACGGCAAAGATTTCCATGCCGCCTATTCACCCGAGCGCGAAGATCCCGGCAATCAAAACTTTAACACCGACAGCATTCCCAAAATTATCGGCGCGGGCAGCTCTGATGCCCTCACCCTCACCCAAAGCTTTTACGAGATCTTTATCAAAGACGTCGTGCCCGTTTCCTCCATGGAGGTTGCCGAGGCTGCCAAGATCACCGAAAACATCTTCCGCGCCGTCAATATTGCCTTCGTCAATGAGCTCAAAATGATTTTCGACCCAATGGGCATTGATGTTTGGGAGGTCATCGACGCCGCCAAAACCAAACCCTTTGGCTATATGCCCTTTTACCCCGGTCCCGGCATTGGTGGTCACTGCATTCCGATTGATCCGTTTTATCTGTCGTGGAAGGCCGCGCAATCCGGCCAGGCCACAAAATTCATCGAGCTTGCCGGTGAAATTAATCTCTCCATGAGCGATTACATCATTGGCAAATTAAAACCGGCGCTGGGTAAACCCATAAAAAACTCAAAGCTCCTGATTATCGGCGTCGCCTATAAAAAGAATGTCGCCGATCAACGTGAAACCCCGGCCTTCCCGCTGATGAAAAAACTGATGGATGACGGCGCCGCAATTGATTTCCATGATCCGCATATAGAAAATATCCTGCCCGCGCGCCAATATCCTGAATTTGCAGGTAAAGAATCTGTGACGCTGAGCGCAGACACCCTGCCCGCCTATGATGCCGTCCTCATCATCACCGATCATGATGATATTGATTATAACCTCATCGCCGGGCACAGCCGGATGATTGTCGATACCCGTAATGCCTTACGTGGTCGTGACATCATAGCATCAGGCGAAGTTGTTCTGGCATAGCCCGCACGTTTTCCTTGACATTTTGTGATTATTTTCCTATACTGTGTCTATGATCAAAAGGACAAGCAGGCATATCATTTTATATAACACCAACAAACTGAAAGAATTGAGAGCGGAATGCAGCAAAAACAAGGAGATAAGAGAGCCCCCACCCCTAAAATTTACGAACGAACTGAAGCATCTTGAATATATTTGAAATAACAAAAGCTTACCGTTATAAGCATGGAATGACCCACCCAATCGAAGAACTCATCAAGGTCATGGCCGCCCTGCGCAATCCTGATGGCGGTTGTCCCTGGGATTTGGAACAGGATTTTAAATCTATCGCGCCGTATACGATTGAGGAGGCCTATGAGGTTGCCGATGCGATTGAGCGCGGCGATATGGCTGATTTGCGTGAGGAATTGGGCGATTTGTTGCTTCAGCCGATCTATCACGCGCAAATGGCCAGCGAAAATGGGGTGTTTGATATTGAGGATGTCATTCGTGATGTGACGGCCAAGATGATTGCTCGCCACCCGCATGTGTTCGGTGATACGGACGCGCAAACCCCTGAAGACGTTGACAAAATTTGGGATGAGAAGAAGGCCAAGGAGAAGCCTCGAGACAGTGTTTTGGATGGTGTGGCGCTGGGTTTGCCCGCCCTGCTCCGCGCAGAAAAGCTGCTGAATAAGGCCGCAAAAATCGGGTTTGAATGGGAAAAGCCTGAACATGTGCTGGATAAATTCGAGGAAGAACTGGCGGAAATGCGCGAAGCGCTGCAGGATGGCACGATTGAGGAGAAAACCGATGAGCTCGGTGATTTGATGTTTTTGCTGGTGAATTTCGGGCGGATGCTGGGGGTGAATGGTGAGACAGCTTTGCGGGATTGTAACAATAAATTTGAGCGTAGATTCAAAGGATTAGAAAGTGATTTTAAAGTAAAAAATCAAGACCTAAAAGATACTAGCCTCGAGGAGATGGAAGAACAGTGGCAGGAACAAAAACGTAAAGAAGCTAAAAACTAAGAAGGTAATTTATTTTTCATATTTTATATGTTAGTGTAGGGTTCTAGGATATCAATAATACAAAAAAGGTCTTAAAATGTACCAAGAGATGAGGATAACGATCCCAAACTCGACAAAGATAGAAGATACAGATTTTCGCTCTATAGTAGATGTGTTGACAGCTGCACCATCAACACATTACTCAAAACACGAAACACCAGACGGGTTAAACTTAGATTTTCCAACTCTAGAAACTCCTGTGAATCTTGCGTCTAGTTTGAAGGGCATATTTTCTGAAAAACGGGGTTTTGAAGTTTCATTGAAACTTAACCCTGTAGAAAATAACGAAGGACACTTAGTTCCCCAAATAGTTATTGAACAATTGACGCAACCTAGCTAGTTAATCGGAACATAGGCATAACCGTAGCTTTCGGTGAATTTACCAAGGTTAGCCGCATCAATATTAATCTGCACCTCTATACCCTCCTCCCCATCATGGCACTCAATTACTTCAGCATGATCGTAGAGCCATGACAGTGCTTTGCCGTCGGTGGGTTTGAGGGTAAAGGACACCAGTTTGCGGTTGCGGTTCAGGACTTGCGTGACTTGTGCCAGAAAACTATCAACCCCCTCTTCCGTTTGTGCAGAGATAGCGGCGATTTGATTGTTAAACTGAGCTTTTCGTATCACATCCGTCTGTTGCTCGCCCTCAAGCAGGTCAATCTTGTTGTAAACCTCGATAATGCGGCCGCTTTCTTCGTATTCAATGCCCAGATCCTCCAATATTTCGATGACATCCGCTCGCTGTGCCTCGTAATCATGCCTGGACGCATCAATGACATGGACAATCACATCGGCATAACGCACCTGTTCCAGCGTGGCCTGAAACGCTTCAATCAAATGCGTCGGTAGATCGGAGATAAACCCAACCGTGTCCGATAAAATAGCTTTCTGCCCATTGGGGAGTTTCATCTGACGCATTGTCGGGTCAAGCGTCGCAAACAATAGATCCTTGGTAAAAACCTTTGCGCCTGTGAGATGGTTGAAAAGCGTTGATTTGCCGGCATTGGTATAGCCAACCAACGCCACAACAGGAAACGGCACACGTTCACGGCTTTTGCGACCCAAATCACGTGTACGTCTTACCGTTTCCAGCTCTTTCTTGAGCTTTGTAAGCTTTTGACTGATCTGGCGGCGGTCAATCTCGATCTGGCGTTCCCCTGGCCCGCCCATGAACCCTGCGCCGCCACGTTGTCGCTCCAAATGGGTCCATGACCGTACCAAACGCGAGCGTTGGTATTGAAGTGCGGCCAGATCGACCTGGATACGGCCCTCTTTGGTTTGGGCACGGGCGCCAAAAATCTCAAGGATCAAGCCCGTGCGGTCAATGACCTTGGCGTTCCATTCTTTTTCAAGATTGCGTTGCTGCACGGGTGATAATGTATGATTAACGATAATGATATCGGGCTCTGATTGTTTGATTTCGTCGGCAATATCCTGCCGTACGCCTTTACCAAAAAAGGCCCCAGCCTGAATTTTGGTAAGCTTGACCACCCGCGGCCAGCCAACATCCAAATCAATGGCATGCGCCAGCCCTTCGGCCTCACTCACGATATCATGGATATCCCGTCTTCCGCTGACTTTGCCAGAGAGAACGGGATGGATAATACAGGCTTTAATCTGCAGCCTCTTCTCCGCCCGGCGTTTTGCCGTCACCTTCTTCATCATAAAGGTTCAGCGGACCGCCCGGCATAATTGTTGAAATCGCGTGCTTGTACACCAGCTGTACGTGCGATTCACGACGTAGGAGAAGACAAAAATTATCAAACCAGGTGACAATACCCTGCAGCTTGACACCATTAACAAGAAAAACTGTCACGGACATCTTTTCCTTGCGGATTTTATTCAGGAAAACATCTTGTACATTTTGTATTTTATCGGCCATTTTTTAAGTTCCTTATATTTTATTTAAGCCATTAATTGCCCTGTTTTACTCCATTTTAGGTAGTTTGCAACAAAAACTCGCGCAATTCATGACAATTTCGTATCGTCAGGACGGGATTATAAGTTTCAATCAAACCGCCATCATCGTCCTTATGTTGAAGAAAAACAGATGGACACCCCGCTTCTTGCGCACATTTTAGGTCTGTTTCAGTATCACCGACATACCAGATATCAGCTAAATCATGGTCAATACCGCCTTTTTTCAACGCCAGTAAAAGAGGATCCGCGGCGGGCTTGTCGTTCTCGGCATCCCCAGCCCCGACAATTGAAACAAAATGTTCCTGCCAGCCAAAATGTTTGATTTCCTCGCGGATAAAGTCGCCCTTTTTATTGCTGACGGCTCCCATAAGAATGTTCATATTTGTTATAGCCTTCAGAAGCTCTACTGCACCCGGCATCGGCTCCAGTTGTTTATGGTTTGCCATGACATAAGCTTCAAAAAGGGCTTTGGCCTTTTCGCCTTCATCACCATAGATTTCCTTGTAGAGAAGCTCACGCGGCATACCGAAATAGCCATCAAATTGCTCTTGTGTGAGATCAGGCAGACCGATAGCGTTTCTGACATGGCTATGGGCACCGCGCAGAAACACAAAGCTATCTGCCAATGTCCCATCCCAGTCGAAAAATACGGCTTTTGGTTGTTTTAATGTAGGTCCCATATATCCGCTTTTTGAATGACAATTTCTTTGTTGTAAATAAAATGTGCGCTGCGTTCATAGGAATCTGTTACGTCCGTTATATAAAATTCCTGAATGCCCGAACTCCCCATTGGTTCCGAAATTTCAGGATGGCGCTTGAGATAATCTTCAAGTTTCTTTGGAATAATTTCGTCCTGTGACAATAAAATCAAATCATCACCCATTTCTTTCTTGATAATACTTTTTAGCATAGGGTAATGGGTGCATCCTAGTATCACCGATTGAACTTTTTGATCCAAAAGGGGCTGCAGATAAGTTCTAAGAATGGGCCCAACCCAGTGCATGCCGTCATTTTCAATCATAGGCACAAGCAAAGGCGTAGCTTGTGAGAAAATCTCAATTTTGGGATTTATTTTTTGAAGTTCTTCTTTGTAGATGTTGGACTGAATAATATAATTCGTAGCAATCAGACCTATTTTCTGGTGTTTCTGCTCTGCCGCTTTTTCAAGAGTGGGCACCACAACACCCAATATTCTACGATCAGGATAACGTCCCGGCAAATACTCTTGTTGTAGCCGGCGCAATGCTGCCGCACTACCTGTATTGCAGGCCATGATAATCAGCTTACAGTCCTGAGAGAATAAAAAGTCTATTCCTTTGTAGCAATAATCATAAATGACTTCGTCTGACCGATTGCCATAGGGAACATGCAGTGTGTCGCCTAAGTAAACCATATCAATGGACGGCATATGGTTTTTTATGGCCTTTGCGATCAGTAAACCACCCAGGCCTGAATCAAATATCCCTAATTTCATTGTTTTCCTCTAAAATAAATCAACCTGCACAGAGAACATTTTCTCCACATGTTGAACTTGCTCTCTGGATGCCAAAATAACAACCAGATCATCAGGCTTGATAACCATTTCGGGATCGGGCATTAAAACCTCATCCTCACGAATAATGGCGCCGATAATAATGTCTCGGGGTAAATTTAATTCCTCTATTGATGTATTGGCAATGCTGGATGTTTCAGAAACCTCGGCCTCTATAACCTCGGCAAAGCCATCACGCAAATTATGGAGGCCTTTGATACGACCGCGCCTGACATGCTGCATGATCGTGGCCACGATTGTAGATTTAGGCAAAACCATAGCATCGATGCCCAGCGGTCCGACGAGCGGAGTGTAAACCTCATTGTTCACCAATGTGATCACGCGTTTACAGCCATATTGTTTGGCAAGTAGGGAGCCTAAAATATTGCTTTCATCATCATTGGTAACGGCGACATAAGTTTCAACATGATCAATGGAGGCCTCTTCAAGAATTTCTTTGTCAAGGCCGTTTCCTTTTAAAACGATAATGTTCTCAAGTTGCTCGCTTAAATAACGTGCGCGAGCACCGCTTTTTTCAATCATTTTAATTTGTACGCCGCGGCTTCTCTCCAGAAGCATATTGGCCAAACCAAGACCGATATTACCGCCGCCGGTTATTACAATATTGCGCGCCTCTTTTTCTTCATGTCCAAAGGCGGCCAGAACCCTTTCCAGATGTTTTGTATCCACAACAAAATAAGCCTCATCGTCGACTTCAAGCTGTTCATCGTCATCAGGAATAATCGGCTTGTTATTGCGCAGGATTGATATGACCTTAAAAGAGAGGTCGGCAAACAGATTGGACAAATGCGCCAACGGTGTATTGATGACCGGGCAATCCTCCAGACAAATAACACCAACCATATGAGCCTTACCATCGGCCAGTGTGTTTACAAAGGTGGTGCCGGGCACCGACAGACGCTGATAAATATCATTGGCAATCACAAGCTCGGGTGAAATAATCACATCAATCGGCATATGCGAACGGCTAAACAGGTTAGACCAGGCAGGGTCGAGATAGGATTGCTCACGGATGCGGGCAATTTTCTTGGGAATGCTGAATAGCGAATGACCTATTTGGCAGGCCACCATATTGACCTCATCGGACATGGTTACAGCGATAATCATGTCTGCATCATTAGCCCCGGCGGCTTTCAGCGTATCAGGGTTTGAGGCGTAACCAACGACACCGTTGACATCAAGATCGTCATTGATTTGCGCAATAAGAGCGGCATCGACGTCAATGATGGTCACGTCATTATCTTCGCGCGAAAGATAATTGGCGATGTTGTATCCGACCTGACCGGCACCACAGATGATGACACGCATTGTTTAAGCCTTCTTGCGTTTATCGTTTTCCTGTTTCGTTTCTTCCCGCTCAGTCGTTAGAATTTGTAGAGATTTAAGCTTCCTGTGAAAAGCAGAGCGCTCCATTCCTATAAATTCTGCTGTTTTTGAAATGTTACCGCCGAAACGGTTCACCTGAGAAAGAAGATAGTTACGCTCAAACACCTCGCGGGCCTCGCGCAACGGCAAGTCCGTGAAGCTGTTATCAGGGCCCGAGTTTAGCACAGCAGAGTCCATTTTACTAATCTCCGGGGGCAAATCATCGGGCTCTATATCCTTGCCGACATCAGAGTCGCTCATAATCATGACCCATTCGATGACATTGCGCAGCTGGCGCACGTTTCCGGGCCATTCATAACCCTGCATCATAGATAGTGCTTTCTTCGAAAATTCACGCTCTGGCAGGCCTGATTGCTTTGAAATAGCGCCTGTAAAATAGTTTGCCAGGGCCGGAATATCGCTCAAATGATCGCGCAGTGGCGGGATCGCAATCGGCACCACATTCAGTCGGTAATACAAATCCTGACGGAAGGTTTCATCCTGAACCGCTTGTTCAAGATCGCGGTTGGTCGAGGCGATAATACGCACGTCCACTTCTATAGATGTATCGCCGCCGGGACGCTGGAATTTCTGATCCTGTAAAACTCTGACAATCTTGCCTTGTGTCTCCAGCGGCATGTCAGACACTTCATCGAGCAAAAGCGTGCCGCCGTCTGCCTGTTCCAACAACCCAACCGGGCCGCCTTCAACACCAAAAAGCTCAACCTCAAAACGATCGGGATGCAAGGTTGCACAGTTGAGAGCCAGAAAAGGCTTGTCCGCCCGGCTGGAGGATTTGTGAATGAGGCGCGAGATGAGATTCTTACCGGTGCCCGGCTCACCCGTGAGTAAAATACGGCTATTCGTGGGTGCTGCACGGCCCAGCATTTGCTTGAAAGTCTCCATTTGCGGTGACTCTGCGATAAAATCAAGAGATTCTCCAGATTTTTGCCTAAGCTGTTCGTTCTCACGTTTTAAAGCAGCGGTTTCTAACGCTCGCTTAATCATGAGAAGCAATCTGTCAGATTTAAATGGCTTCTCAATAAAATCATAAGCACCCTGCTTGATCGCCGAGACAGCCGTTTCAATCGTACCGTGGCCACTAATCATCAGCACAGGTAAAGTCGAGTCATCAGCTTTCACTTTTTCCAGCATTTCCATGCCGTCATCCTCGCTGCCCCGCAACCAAATATCGAGAACAATCAGATCCGGCGCTTTTTCTGCGATCGCCTCATAGGCATCCTGTGCGTTGGCGGCAAGGCGTGTGGCATACCCTTCATCCTCCAAAATACCTTGGATCAGGTTTCGGATATCAGCTTCATCATCAACAATCAAAATATCGGCACTCATGCTGCTTTTGCCTTTCCGCCCTTTGCTTTTCCGCTATGACTCAGCGGAAGCACCAAAGCGACACTGGCGCCGCCCCTGTCCTGCCAGCCTTTCAGCGATTGTAGCCAGTCCGGCGCACTCAAAACCAGCCGCCCATCATGATCTTCCATGATCTTTTTAACAATTGCCAGACCAAGCCCGGTCCCTTTTGGCTTGTGCGTTACGTAAGGCTCGCTAAGGCGCGCGGCATTTTCATTTTTCGGCAGGCCAAGGCCATTATCTGTGATAACAATTGCTGCTTCGTCATCGCCATAGGCCGATAGTAAAATATCAATATGGCCAGGCGCAGGCTTTACGCCTTTTTCCTTCTCCTGCTCAAGGCGCGCTTCAATCGAGTCAATCGCATTCTGAACAATATTGGTGACGGCTTGCCTAATTTGCTGTGCATCAAAACTGGTTGATACGGCATTTTTCTCCGTACCGATCAATTTGAACTTGATAGTCGGATGAGCCTGCTGTTGCAACACCAACGCATCACGGACATGGACACCAAGGTCATCTTCCTTCATCACAGGTTCGGGCATACGCGCAAAAGAGGAAAATTCATTGACCATATGGCCTATATCGCCGACATGCTTAATGATTGTCTCTGTACATTGTTCGAATGTTTCGGGATCGTCTTTGATCTGACTGAGATATTTACGCTTCAAACGCTCTGCCGATAACTGAATAGGTGTCAGCGGGTTTTTAATTTCATGCGCAATCCGCCGCGCGACATCCGCCCAAGCCGCCTTGCGCTGCGCTGATTGCAGTTCGGTAATATCATCAAAAGTAATGATCGCGCCTTTGTCTTCCTCACCAATCATCTCAATCGCCACGCGCACTAGCAAAGATCGCTTTACGCCCTCTTTTTCTCCGGCGGTAATTTCAGCCTGGGTGATTTTTCCCGGATGACTAAGAGCGCGGCTATGGGCTTTTTTCAAGATGGCTTTGAACTCCGGCATAATTTCAACAATATCTTTTCCGGTTAGCTCATTGACATCGCGCGCCAAAAGTTCAGCCGCCGAGTTATTGGCTACGTTAATGTTATTCTTTTCATCAACGCCCAAAACGCCTGAAGATACGCCAGCCAGAACCGTCTCGGTAAAGCGGCGGCGCTGGTCCAACTGGCGGTTGGCCTGGATCAATTCGCCCTGCTGCCCCTGAATTTGTTTGGTCATACGGTTGAAGCTGCGGGCCAGATAATCAAATTCCTCAAGCATTTCATGCTCAGGCACGCGCGCTGTTAAATCCCCTGCTCGCACGCGGTCAGAAACGGTAATCAATGTACTGATCGGCGTCACAAGCTTACGCGCCAGAATAAGCCCATACCAGATGGCGGCCAGCAAAAGCAGCAACCCCACCACCACAAAAATCATCGTGACTGTAATCTGCAACCCCGAATAGCGTGTCTGGAGATCGGCATAATCCTCAACCGCCTTACGGGTCGCGGCCAAATGCGAAAGCACTTGCGGGTCCACGGTGCGGCCAACGAACAAATAAGTATCAGCGAAATTACGGAGCTTAACCAATGCCCGAATGCGGTCGTCATTGCCGCCGGTCATCAAAACCACTTCACCACCAGCCGCTTCTCCAATGGCATAGGAAGGTGCCTCTTCAAATTCAAGCATAAAGCTTAGTCCTGCACGCGCCATAACGCGGCCCTCTGCATTAAAAACGATGGCTTCCGATAAATTCCGCAACACCGATTGCGTCTGCATAATTTGTTCAAACGCCTTGTCGTTGCTGATAATCAGAGTGGCTTGACGATCAAGGTCATTGGCCATCGCCAGCGTATCGGCTCGGATCACCTGTTGATGTTCCTCCAGATAGGCCTGCGCAACGGCCTGCGATTCATTGACGGCTGTCTGGACCCGATTGCTGAACCATGTCTGAACACCGAAGTGAAAGAAGAAGGCGGAAAACACCGTCATGATAATAACCGGTACTGCCGCCATCACACTAAAGGTATAAACCAGCCTGACATGAAGACGAGAGCCAGCCAGTTTTCGCTTCCGCCCACTCCACAAACTCACCAGGCGTTTGGCGATAAGCCCCACCAGAGACAACAAAATAATCAGATCAATATTGAGCAGCCAGATCACAATGCCCGGGTCGTCACCAAACGGGGGCGTATTTGTTAAAGCAGCATAAGTAGCAAAGCCACTGACAACCGCCGCCAATGCCAGTGCGATAGCCAGACGAGTTTGCCAGACACGGCTGCGACGGCCGCGGCTTTTCATCCGCTTGCGAACAAAAAACGGAAGTTTGAAGAGCATATGCTCAGAGATGAAGCTCAAAATCGCTCCTTACGTTTGGAACATGGCGATTGACGTCACGCTCCGATCAAAATAAGAATATCCACACAGATATACACAACTTGAGGCTTTCTACACTTTTAAGCCCAAAAAATCAACTATGGAAAAGTTTGTGCCTCACACAAGGAAAATAGAAAAAACACAGAATTTCAGCGTTTTAATCGCTGCTGCCGGGCAAGGCACGCGCTGCGGCGGCTTCGTACCCAAACAATACCGTATTTTAGCAGGGAAATCCTTGCTCCGCCATACGGTTGAGGCGTTTTTGGGTTTGCCTGGATTGGACGATATTCGGGTCATTATCGACCCGGAGCATGCAGATTTGTATCATGAGGCTGTTAAAGGACTTGATCTGCCCGATTTTGTGTCAGGCTCTAATTCAAGAAAAAATAGTATATTCAATGGATTAAAAAGCTTTTCTAATCTAACAAATGAAGATATTGTCCTGATCCAGGATGCAGCAAGACCACTGGTTCAGGGCGTGGATATCATGGCTGTGGTTGATGCCCTGGCTGAAAATGAAGCCACGAGCCTGGCCACACCGATTGCCGACACCCTTAGATATGAACATGATGGCTCGCCCATTGATCGAAACGGTCTTCATGCCCTACAAACACCGCAAGGGTTTCATTATGGCGTCATCAAAAAAGCCCATGAGCAAGCTGATCCTGATAAGGAATATACCGATGACACTGGCCTTGTGTCGGCGCTTGGCGTTGCTATAAAGCTGGTGCCAGGCCATAAAAGCAATTTTAAGATCACCACAGAGGATGACTGGGAAATGGCGGAGAAACTACTTGGCCCCGATGAAACGCGGACAGGCATGGGTTTTGATGTCCATGCTTTTGCTGATACGGGCGATAAGACGGTTAGGCTTTGCGGCGTTTCGGTGCCGCATGAGCGCCCCCTTGCCGGGCATTCCGATGCTGATGTTGGCTTGCATGCGCTGACTGATGCAATACTCGGCAGCATTGCCGCTGGCGATATTGGTCAGCATTTTCCGCCAAGCAATGATAATTACAAGGATATGGACAGCGCCATTTTCCTCAGTAAGGCGATGGAGCTACTTAACGAAAAAGGCGGCAGCGTTTTAAACCTTGATATCACGCTAATTTGTGAGGAGCCAAAAATCGGCCCACACCGCGAAGCGATGGAACAGCGTATTGCTGAAATCATCGCAATCGACCCAAGCCGTGTGAGCGTTAAGGCAACGACATCAGAGAAGCTCGGCTTTACTGGTCGTGGTGAAGGCATCGCCGCGCAGGCAATTGCCACTGTGAGGTTGCCGCGTGCCTAAAATAGATTTCAAACAGCCTTATGTTTTGTTGGCCACATGGTTCGGCTTTGGCTGCATCCCGAAAGCACCGGGAACCTGGGGCAGCGCCATGGCCATTCCGCCTGGATTGCTTCTGCTTATGTTCGGCGGTATTCCCGCTTTGACTGCTGGTATCGTTGTTGTTACCGCTCTGGGTTTTTGGGCATCAAAGAAATTTGACGAAGCACAAGGCACGAAGGATTCCAAAATGATCGTCATCGACGAAGTGGCAGGTCAATGGATTGCGTTAATTCCTGTTTTAACCGCAAGCGGACTGAACCCTGTTTTGACGCTACTTGCTTTTGGGCTATTCCGCTTGTTTGATATCATCAAGCCTTGGCCAGCTTCACATTTTGACAAAAACATTGAAGGGCCTTTGGGTGTGATGGGCGATGATATCATCGCCGGGATTATGGCGATGATTTGTTTGGAGGTCATAATCTATGCAGG
The DNA here is from genome assembly GCA_021775965.1 of Alphaproteobacteria bacterium. Lineage (GTDB taxonomy): Bacteria > Pseudomonadota > Alphaproteobacteria > Micavibrionales > Micavibrionaceae > UBA5701. Next base: position 22,315 of record JAJFGV010000084.1, on the reverse strand, counting down.
ACTTATCTAAGAAACTCTCCGCCCTGCTCCGTGATAAAAACATGAAACTGGTGACAGCTGAATCCTGCACTGGTGGATTTCTGGCGGCAGCGATGACAGAACTACCGGGATCATCAGAGATTTTTGAACGCGGTTTTATTACCTATTCTAACGAAGCCAAGATGGAGCTTTTGAATGTGTCGGAGCAGATGATAACAGCGAACGGAGCTGTCAGCGCGCAAGTCGCCGAAGCTATGGCCAAAGGCGCACTTGGTAATTCTAGGGCCGATATAGCCATCTCGATTACCGGCATTGCCGGCCCCGATGGCGGCAGCGCCGAAAAACCTGTCGGTACAGTTTATTTTGGTCATGCTATCAAAGATGGTGAAGTGGAAAGCGCCCATCATGTATTTGAAGGAAACCGTGATGATATCAGACGGCAGGCCACTAAGGTGGCTTTGTCCCTTCTAATCAAGATACTTTCCTAGCATAAAATTTTCTCCAGTGCTTTTGTGACGGCATCTTGTGGAATTTGTTCCATGGATGACACGTTAAAATCTTCCGGTGTTAAGGCTTCCACATGCGGTGCCGTCGGTAAAAATTTGCGCCTGACACCATTGCCACGAAATAATGTCACCATCGGCGCGCCACCAGCTGCCAACAAATGCCCGCCGCCGCTGTCATTGCCTACAGCCGCTTTTAGTCGCCGCCCTAACGCAATCGTTAAATAAGGGCTTTTTAAATCGGGAAAGATTACCTTGGGCAATTCCCCTTCCAGCCTGTCTTTTAGCTCCGTTTCCATCGGCCCCAGGAAAAAGACAGGCGCTCTGCGCTTGTTCATGCAATGCTGTGCTAGGGCAATAAAATTTTCTAATTTCCATTTTTTATGCGCCTGCCCCGCCCCCGGTACAAAACCGATATACTCACGGCCAGGCGGTAACAATACCGTCGCTTCTTTATCCCATTTTTCATCAGGCAATATGATCGGTCCCGGCTCTAAATATATGCCGGTCGCCAGTCGCCCCCATGTGAACATATTGTCGATTAATCTCTTTTGTCTTCTATGTGGGCGAGCGCTGGAAAGAAAATAATATGCTGACGAAGAAATAAACCGCCTGTGTGGAATGTGCTTAAGGCACAAGGTTCTTTTCACGCGGCGTTGTGTATCAATGATGACATCAAACTTCCTGTTGTTCGTCACAGCACGCCCACCCGACCAGGTTAAAGTCTCTGGGGCCAGCTCAATAATTTCATCGATTAATGGCTCCGCCAGCTCCGACAAAGCGCCGGTATAAACACTGTTGCGCTCACATAGCCAGGTAAGATGCAGGTCAGGCAACGCTTTTTTAAGCGCCGCAATGAAAGGCAGGATAATGATCCCGTCACCGATCATCTCGCCTTCCGTGTAAATCAGCATGGTTTCCGGGGTTTTCATGTCTGGTCTCCATACAAATCTTTGGCACGTGCTTCAAAGGCAGAAACCATTTTGCGCAAAGCTTTTTCAAAAAACACACCGATAAGATTTTGAAATATTTTGTTCTTAAACTCAAAATCAAGAAAGAAATCAATTGTGCATGAATTATCCGGTTCAGGAATGAATTTCCAATGATTGGATAGATGCTTCATAGGCCCTTTGATATATTCAACATGAATTTCATCGGGCTTGGTGAGCGTAACTTTCGATGTAAATTTTTCCTGCACCATTTTATAACCGATAATGAGATCGGCATAAATCATGTTTTCTTCGCGTTTGCTAATGCGGCAGGCTTGGCACCAGGGCAAAAATGCAGAATATTTTTCAACGTCTGCGACCAGCTCAAAAAGCTGTTCGGCGCTATAGGGAAGCGTTCGTTTTTCGCTATGGGTTGGCACAGCCTTATTCCGCCGCCTGTTTGGTGAGTTGTTTTTCGCGGGCTTCTTTAAGTTTTTTGAAATCTTCGCCAGCGTGATGGGACGAACGGGTGAGCGGCGTTGCCGAAACCATCAGAAACCCTTTTCTCCGTGCCATTTTTTCGAGCGCGGCAAACTCATCTGGATGCCAGAACCGATCCACCGGCGCGTGTTTGGGTGTTGGCTGGAGATATTGACCAATCGTCATAAAATCAACATTGGCAGCGCGCAAATCATCCATCACCTGTGCGATCTCTTCTTTGGTTTCTCCAAGTCCAACCATCAGACCGGATTTGGTGAACTGTTGCGGATCAACATCTTTGACGCGTTGTAGAAGCCGAAGGCTACGGAAGTAACGCGCGCCGGGACGAATGGTCGGGTAAAGCCGCGGTACGGTTTCAAGATTATGATTAAACACATCGGGACGGGCGTAAATGACGCTGTCGATGGCCTCCATATCGCCGCGAAAATCACCGGGCAGAATTTCGACGGTTGTTCCGGGCGATTTCATACGGATCGCCTGAATGGTTTTAACAAAATGATCGGCGCCGGAATCGTCAAGGTCATCACGATCAACCGATGTCACCACGACATGTTTGAGGCCCATTTGGAGCACCGCAACACCAACACGGAGCGGCTCGAGCTTATCGAGCGCATTGGGTTTCCCGGTCGCGACATTGCAAAACGCGCAAGCCCTTGTGCATACCTCCCCCATAATCATGAACGTGGCGTGTTTTTGCTGCCAGCATTCGCCGATATTGGGGCAACCTGCTTCCTCGCATACGGTGGTGAGCTTGTGTTTGCGAACGATATCACGGGTTTCCTGATAAAGCTTGCCCTGCGGCGCTTTCACACGGATCCAGTCGGGCTTGCGGCCAGCGGGACGGTCCGGATTTTTTTGCTTTTCCGGGTGGCGTTTGGCTTTATCGAGGAGTTTTGGGTCGTAAGTCATTATTCTTTTTCGACTATCTCCGGCTCACCATAAACAAAACTTGAATTACAGTCTGAGTTTTGTGTTTGGACAATTGTGTTTTGTAACACGACGCGATCAATACAATCCGACGATGATTCATAGGGTATTTTACTAAGCCCACCACCATCTGGTAACGCTTTTAACCTCATGGATTTATGAATAAATTTATATTTTACGACGGCTTCTTGCTTGTTTTCATTTATATTGATCTCGATTATTTCAGCCTTAGATTTCGCATCCCGAATATCTTTATATGTCTCGCTTAGCATTTCTATCAATTGTTTTTTATTCAGGTTTTGCACCATAGGTTTTTCTAGATCGTCCGCGCCCATAGCTACGCTAAATATAGAATCTTCTGTGGCGTGCTTTTGCCAAAAAGAAACATTTTTATTGGTGTTAAGCATTTTACCCGAAGCGATCTTGCCTTGCGTTTTATAAAAGCTCTTAACTTTTCGTTCTGTCAATTCGTCAGCCATGACACTTGCTGGCTGCAAAAGAAAAAACGCTATTAATAATACGAGTCTCATATCGTCGCCTTTTTTAGAATTTTTGGGTCGCAAGTCATTGATTCATATTGCTGATCCAGCTTCGTCAGTTCGTTCCACGTTTTTTAGGGGGGTGGCCCCGCCCTGCTCCTTTCTTAATATATAAACGTTTTTGACCCAACCGCAACCATAGCATAAAAAGGATAATAATCCTAATAAAATGCTATATAAATTAAATCCTGGGTAAAAAATTAGGCGAGCGTCGGTACTTTGGTTTCTAACTCAACTTCGCTTTCATCAGCGGTAGAATAAACTGGCCCGACATAAACAGTGGGCCCAGGCACAATCTGACGAACTTCCAATCCCAAATCATCCTTAGTGACTTTTGTTAACTCAAGACCGCCAACAGCAAAAAAACCATTGTATCCAAGGTCCTGCAGGCTTTTCTCCTGCTCGCCTTCTCTACTTAGTACACTGTTGGGACTTCTGACTTGCATAACATGCGCATACCCAATGTCTCTGGCGGCATTTAATGCCTCTGTAAGGTTAAGGCCACTTTGTAATTTTTGTAATTTCATTTTAACTCTCTTCGTTGGTTACTATTGCTGCCTTTATTAGCGCGCAGCGTTGCCAATATGTCAACTAAAAATGAATAACCTTCCCGTACGCATCCAGCACGGATTCATGCATCATCTCGCTTAGGGTTGGGTGCGGGAAGATGGTGTGCATCAGCTCGGCCTCTGTCGTTTCCAGCGTTTTGGCGACAACGTAGCCCTGGATCATCTCGGTCACTTCGGCGCCAATCATATGCGCACCCAGAAGCTCTCCGGTTTTTTCATCGAATATGGTTTTGACCAGCCCTTCGGCCTCGCCCATCGCAATCGCCTTGCCATTGCCCATGAACGGGAAGCGTCCGACTTTGACTTTGTGCCCGGCTTCCTTCGCGGCTTTTTCGGTTAGGCCGACACTGGCCACTTGCGGTGTACAATAGGTGCAGCCGGGAATGTTTAGCTTGTTCATCGGGTGAACGTCCTTTTGCCCGGCGATCTTTTCAACGCAAATGACACCTTCATGGCTCGCCTTATGCGCCAGCCATGGTGGGCCGGTGACATCGCCGATGGCATAGACGTTTGGCTCATTTGTGGCCAACCACTGATCAGTGACAATGTGGCCGCGATCGACTTTAGCCTTGGTTTTCTCGAGGCCAATATTTTCGGTGTTGCCAACAATGCCAACCGCCATAATGACGTTATCGACGGTAATTTGTTCTTTCTTGCCGCCCTTCTCCACAGTGACCGTGACGTTGGTTTTGCCTTTGTCGAGCTTTGTCACCTGCGCGGACGTTATGATCTTCATACCCTGTTTTTCGAATTGCTTATGGGCATGGGCGGAGATTTCCTCGTCTTCGACAGGAAGAATACGATCCATGACCTCAACAACCGTGACCTCCGCGCCCATCAGGCGGTAGAAGCTGGCGAATTCAATGCCGATCGCGCCAGAACCAACAACTAGCAGGGATTTTGGCATTTTGTCCGGCACCATAGCTTCTTTATAGGTCCAGACGAGTTTGCCGTCGGGCTCTAACCCCGGTAATTCACGCGCCCGCGCACCGGTGGCGATGATGATGTTTTTAGCGCTGTAACTGTCTTTTCCAACTGAAATTTTGCCTTTGCCTTCGAGTTTGGCATGGCCATCAATCACGGTGACTTTATTCTTTTTCATCAGGTGACCGATGCCGCCGGAAAGTTGTTTCGCCACGCCACGGGAGCGTTCAACTATCTTCTTAAAGTCAAACGATATATCTTTGATTTTAAAGCCAAATTCGTCTGCATGCTGGAGCAAGTGATGGATTTCACTGGAGCGTAGCAATGCTTTGGTCGGGATGCATCCCCAGTTGAGGCAAATACCGCCGAGATGCTGGCTTTCTACCAGCGCAACTTTCATGCCGAGCTGTGATGCCCGGATCGCCGCGACATAACCGCCAGGCCCGCCACCAATAACAATGAGATCAAAAGTGTTCGCCGCCATGCTTATGCCTCTCCAAACACATCATCGAGGAACTGCGAAACCTGCGATATATCTGAGGCGCGCAAGGGCTCTTCCGGGAATTTATCAAACGCATCATCGGGGCCGAACAATATCATTGGTTTATCGTAGTGAATCCCCAATGACACCTCGGTTTTTGTGCCGTGTGAGCCGGGTAAAACGATCAGTGCCTTGCTGGTCATGACATTCACCAGGTTGCGGCTGAACGGCATGGCGTCACTTTGTGCCTTCGCACTTAAGGGCGTGATCATTGGAATTTCAATATGGGGATTGGGATATTCCTCCTTATCAAGTTTTTGGCCCTTGTAATCAACCGCCGGGAGAATGCCGATGGAAACACCTTTGCGCTCCTCCACCAGGGTAAAAGAGCGGGCCACGGTGGTCATGACCCCGCCGCCAGCGCCCGTCAAAAGATTAAACCCGCGCCGCGCCAGTAAATCCCCAACCGGGTCCGCATATTCTTCCCACTCATTTTCATGGGACCCCATAACGCCGACAATTGGATATCTGTTCATCATTTTTTGTTCTCCTTACACCAGCATGTTAACCGGGTTTTCAATGTATTCTTTCAGGATTTGCAGGAACTCAGCGCCAACCGCACCGTCAACCGCTCTATGATCGGTGGAAAGCGTGCAGCTCATCACAGTTTTGATTTTTATTTCGCCATTATCAACAACAGGGCGTTGCTCACCCGCTCCGACGGCAAGGATGCAAGCCTGGGGTGGGTTGATGATCGCGGCGAATTCTTTAATGCCGAACATACCAAGATTGGAAACAGTAAAGGTACCGCCCTGGAATTCTTCTGGCTTTAATTTTCCTTCGCGGGCGCGGGTGGCGAGATCTTTTACTTCATCCGATATTTCGCGCATTCCTTTGTCATCAGCCTTGCGTACAATGGGCGTGATGAGGCCGTTCGGCGTTGAAACCGCGACAGAAATATCAGCCGATTCATATTGCAGGATCGCCTGGTCGCTCCAGGAGACATTGGCGGCGGGGTAGGCTTTCAGCGCCATCGCGCAAGCCTTGATGATGAAATCATTGACTGAGAGTTTGTATTTACCACCAGCCTTATCGTTGACCTCTTTGCGGGTTTCAAGAAGATTATCGATCTCGCAATCAATGGTGAGATAGAAATGCGGGACGGTTTGTTTGGATTCGACAAGCCGCTGGGCTGTGATTTTCTTGATGTTGTTGTTGGGAATTTCGGTGTAGGTCATGCCGAGCGCATCAGCCATGGCTTTTGTATCAATGGCTGGGGCGACGGTCGGAGAGGATGCCGGTGCTGGCGTTGCTCCCCTTGACGGTGCGCTTCCAATGTCGGCTTTGACGATACGGCCGTGTGAACCGGAGCCTTTTACGGTTGAAAGATCGATGCTCTTTTCTGCTGCCAATCTTCTGGCCAGGGGGGAAACGAAGACACGATTGCCTGATGGGGCTTGTGGAACGGGCGCAGGTTTTTGAGGTGTAGGCGCTGCTTTTGATGCTTCAGGCTTCGTAGAGGGCGGCGCTTTCGCAGGCTGCTGCGCAACGGCATCAGAGGCGCTTTCGCCCTCCTCCAGCAAGACAGCAATCACGTCATTCACAGGTACATTTTCAGTGCCTTCGGCGACAATAATCTTGCCCAAAACACCCTCATCAACCGCCTCAACCTCCATCGTTGCTTTGTCGGTTTCGATCTCGGCAATCACGTCGCCAGCTTCGATTTTGTCGCCCTCAGCCTTGTGCCATTTGGCGAGGTTTCCCTCGGTCATGGTGGGCGAAAGTGCCGGCATGGTAATGTTAATCGGCATTTATTAGTATCCTGAACGCTTTTTCTTGTATAATTTATGTAAATAATGTATAAGTGAACTCATGAACAAACCACGCAAAAAAGATAAAGTTCCTGTTGTTGCTGGCGCATTTGCTATTATCGCGGCAAAATATGAGCTTGAAGAATATCTAGTACATGGCGCAGAAGATTTTGACCCCAGCGCTATAATACCAGACCTTAGCTTATAATTTTCTTTAATCCGCATAACAAACCTTCCTCGCCGCCGTTACAATATGCGAAGGCTGTGGCAATGCCAGCGCCTCGATATTGGCGGCATAAGGCAGTGGTACATCGGCGGCGCAAACACGGGTCACGGGCGCATCGAGATAATCGAATGCATGCTCGCCACACAGTGCGGCAATTTCTGAACCAATGCCGGCGAACGGCCAGCTTTCTTCTACGGTGACGATGCGATTGGTTTTTTTAACGCTCTCTAAGATGGTGTGGCGATCAAGCGGGCGAATGGTTCTGAGATTAATGACTTCTGCATCAATCCCCTGCCCGGCCAGTTCTTCGGCGGCTTCTAGTGCTTTGCCGACCATGATTGAGTAAGCAACGATGGTAACATCACTACCCTCGCGTTCAATTTTGGCGCGGCCGAGCGGGATCACAAATTCATCACTTGTTGGTACTTCAAAGCTCTGGCCGTAGAGCATTTCGTTTTCTAAAAATATCACCGGATTGGGATCGCGGATCGCGGCTTTGAGTAATCCTTTAGCATCTGCGCCCGACCAGGGCGCAACCACTTTCAGTCCGGGCACATGCGCATACCAGCTAGCGTAGCATTGCGAATGTTGGGCGCCAACGCGAGAGGCGGCACCATTGGGACCACGAAAAACAATCGGACAACCAAGTTTCCCACCCGCCATGTAAAGCGTTTTGGCAGCGGAGTTGATAATATGATCCATCGCCTGCATCCCGAAATTCCAGGTCATAAATTCGACAATCGGGCGCAGGCCATTCATCGCCGAACCAACAGCAATACCGGCAAAGCCGTGTTCGGTGATGGGTGTATCAATCACACGGTCGGCACCAAATTCATCAAGCAGACCCTGCGAGACTTTATAAGCACCCTGATATTCAGCGACTTCTTCACCCATGAGGTAGACATCTTTTTCGCGGCGCATTTCCTCGGCCATGGCATCGCGTAAGGAGTCACGAACGGTGAGTTCTTGTGTGTCAGTGAAACTTGCCTCGTCAAACGCCGGCGGTTCGATAATGTGGCCTTGGGCATAGAGGATGTCGCGGTTTTCTATGTGCGCGCCTTCGGGCTGTGCAGAAATTTGGGTGGCGGTCATCGGCGCTGCTTGCGCTTCCTGCTGCATGGCCGGTGCAGGTGCGTCTGGCACGTCAATGTTACTGGCATCTTCGCCCTCCTCCACCAGCATCGCAATCGGCGTATTCACCGCCACGCCTTCCGTGCCTTCAGTGATGAGAATTTTACCAAGAACACCTTCATCAACCGCCTCGACTTCCATGGTGGCCTTGTCAGTTTCGATCTCGGCAATGACGTCGCCCGCTTCGACTTTATCGCCCTCGCCCTTATGCCATTTGGCCAAATTGCCTTCGGTCATGGTCGGAGATAGTGCTGGCATTAATATTGGTGTTGGCATTATTCCACCTCCACCAATACATCGGTCCATAATTCGTGCGGATCGGGCTCAGGGGATTCTTGCGCGAACTGAGCCGCCTCAGCCACAATCTCTTTGATCTCTTTATCGATGTCTTTGATCTCATCTTCCGACACTTTGGCTGCCAAAAGCGTTTCTTTGAGGTGCATTACCGGGTCGCGCTCTTCCTTGAAGCTGTTGACCTCTTCTTTCGTACGGTATTTGGCCGGGTCAGACATTGAATGGCCGCGATATCTGTACGTCATGACCTCGAGAATATATGGCCCGTTGCCCGAGCGAATATAATCCAACGCTTGTTTGGCTGCTTTTTGCACTTCGAACACATCCATGCCGTCAACCTGTTCGCCGGGAATGCCGTAGCCTTCGCCGCGTTTGTAGAGCTGCCCGGCGGCGGCGCGATGCACAGACGTGCCCATACCGTATTGGTTGTTCTCGATCACGAATAGCACAGGCAAATCCCACAAAGCTGCCATATTGTAGCATTCAGCGACCTGGCCCTGATTGGCGGCGCCATCACCCATATAGGCAGCAGCCACACCTTTGTCCTTTTTGTATTTATGCGCAAAGCCGAGGCCGGTGCCGATAGACGTCGACGCGCCAACAATTCCGTTTCCGCCAAAAAAACCTTCGTCGCGGCTGAACATATGCATCGAGCCGCCTTTGCCGCGTGAGTATCCTGTAACGCGCCCGGTGAGCTCGGCCATGATGCCGCGCGGCTCCATCCCACAGGCGAGCATATGCGCGTGGTCGCGGTAGGATGTGACAACCGTATCCTGTTTTTTCTGCACGGATGAAATGCCGGTGACGACGGCTTCCTGCCCTATATAGAGGTGGCAAAAGCCGCCAATAAAGCCCATGCCGTAAAGCTGCCCGGCTTTTTCTTCAAAGCGGCGGATCAGCAACATATCGCGGTAGAGCTTTTTGAGATCGTCCTGGCTTGGAGCGCCATCAGATTTTTTTGCTTTGGCTTTGGTTTTCTTTTTGGGGGCAGCGGCCAATGTTTTCTCCGTGGAATGTGTAGAAGAACCTAAGAAATAGCTACAACATTTGATTGCCCTGCTCCAGATAAAACGGGGTTTTATTGCACTGCAAAATATTGATATTTAAAGAAAATTATTCAGTGAGGATCGTCTTTTCGTCGGGGTGGCGATAGCCCAAAACAAGGCGTGCCCTTTCTTCCAGCAGATCGCGGTCGATGGTACCGGGGCGCATCATCACCACTTTTTCTTCGATGGTTACGCGTTCGGATTCGAGGATTTTGTATTCATCGGCAGTTTTTGAAATGCTGCTGTTTAGCGACATTAAACGCAAATAGCTACGATTGCCCTGAATCGTGTGGTAGGAAAAATAAACGGTGAGGCATATGCCAATCAGGAAGATCAGATTTTGCCGAATAACATAGCGTTGTTGGTATAGCGCGTTCATGACTCTATAGAATCACATTTGAGTCCTGTGGACAAGCCAAAAAATACAATTAATTCAATGGTTTAATGAGTACATACCAAGAACGAAATACGCTAAGTGACTCTTTTGACTCAGGAAATCCTGACCTGATTTTTTTCTAAACCCCGCCACTCTCCGCTGGGTTATCTTTAAGCACGCGCTCCATCGCCTTTTTCCAGACCTTTTTAGAATAGGTTCTGAACATCAGGGTTTCATCGTAATCAATCACGCCCCAGGCACCGCGGGCGATCTCGCGGTTGAGTTGCCAAACGCCCCAGCCTGAATAGCCCATGAACAATCGTAAAGGGTTTTTGTTTTGGTTCTTCTCAAGCAACGCAATAAAATCCGGGGCTGCTTTACGCATATCCTCTATGGATGTCACCACAAAACCCTGCGGCAATTCTTCGGCCTTGAGTAGCATCGCATTATGCTCCGCTGCTTTTACCGGCCCGCCTTCGTAAAGATGGACATGCCATTTCTTCTCCGGAAAATCATGATCGACTCTTGCCTTGCGAATGGGCTTGTTGATAATCACGCCGTGCGCACCCCAAAAATCATGCCGACTGAGATAGATTACCGTTTCCTCAAAAGGAGATCCTTCGATCGCACCTGTTGCCACGATGAATTTGCCTTCGTGGCCTTTGTAAAGACTAGCGATGCTGGGTAAGGCGATGAGCAAGGCTGCAAAGAAGAGAAGATAACGCGCCTGTCTAGGTGTGTGTTTTAGTTTTTTGAGCGGCATTTTGTACTCTCCTTAATTACGCAGCATTTTTCTTTTTGGATTTTTGTGGCTTGGCACGCAGGAACCCGGCACCGGAATATTCCGCTGATGATCCCAGTTCTTCTTCGATCCGTAGAAGTTGATTGTACTTGGCGGTGCGGTCTGAACGCGACAAGGAGCCTGTTTTAATTTGCCCGGCATTGGTGGCCACGGCCAGATCGGCGATTGTGGCATCTTCGGTTTCGCCAGAACGGTGGGACAGAACAATGCCAAATCCTGCCTTCTTAGCCATTTCGATGGCTTCGAGTGTTTCCGTGAGCGTGCCGATTTGATTAACCTTCACCAGAATGGAATTGGCGGCTTTGGTTTCGATGCCCTGCGCTAGACGCTTCGGGTTGGTCACAAACAAATCATCACCAACAAGTTGCACGCGATCGCCAAGCGCTTCGGTCAATTTGATCCAGCCATCCCAGTCATTTTCATCCAGGCCGTCCTCGATGGAAACAATTGGGTAAGACGCACACAGGCCTTTGTAATATTGAATCATTTCATCAGATGAAAGCACCTTGCCCTCACCATCCAGATGATATTTTCCGTCTTTATAAAATTCTGTAGACGCGGAATCGAGGGCAATAACAATGTCTTCACCTTCTTTGTAACCTGCCGCCCGGATCGACTTCATAATGTAATCCAGGGCCTCTTCAGACGATTTGACCGCTGGCGCAAATCCGCCCTCATCACCGACATTGGTGTTCAGTCCCGCTTGGGAGAGTTCTTTCTTCAGTGCATGAAAAATTTCTGCACCGGCGCGAAGACCTTCGCTGAAATCTGGAGCGCTAATCGGCATAATCATAAATTCCTGAATATCAACCGGGTTATCGGCATGGGCGCCACCGTTAATGATGTTCATCATCGGTGTTGGCAAAAGATGTGCCTGCGCGCCGCCAATGTAACGGTAAAGAGGAACGTCTAATTCATCGGCCACGGCTTTGGCAGTCGCCATCGATACGCCGAGAATAGCATTGGCACCGAGACGTGATTTGTTTTTTGTGCCGTCCAGTTCGATCATGGTCCGGTCGATCTGCATCTGGTCTTCAGCGTCAGCGCCGCGCAAAGCCTCAAAGATTTCCGTGTTGACGTTGTTAACGGCTTTGGTGACACCCTTGCCGCCATAGCGTTTCTTATTGCCATCGCGTAACTCGGCAGCTTCATAGGCACCGGTTGAGGCCCCTGACGGTACAGCAGCTCTTCCGCGTGCACCGCTTTCGAGCACAACGTCAACTTCTACAGTAGGATTGCCCCGGCTATCGAGAATTTGACGAGCGTGAATATCAAGTATGGCGGTCATAAACAGGTCCTTTTTAATTATTGCACTAATATTTCTTGAATAACTTCTGCCAGTGGCAAAGCAGGGTTACTGCACTTATTCTCTTCACGTAGGCCACTATTAAGAATTGCAATCATATATCGATCACGAAAACTTTTATTTTTCCATTTCTTATTGAATTTTTCTTGTGCCGCAGAGTTTGTAATTTCGTTAGATGCCTCCTGAAAAGTAGAATCATAAAAATTACCATCAGGATCTTTTGCATTCATTTGAGCAAGATGGCTTTTTGCCTCGTCATGAAACTGTTCTATAGGGCAATTTTCTTCATCACTGGTTCCTTCGGACGAAGAAGCAATTAGGCGAGCTGTTAAGTTGTCTGGAATTTTACACCCCCTATTATACCTGATACTAAACTCGATGTTTGCCAAAATAACATCCTGTTTATCTTCAGGCTTAAAATCTCCGTATTCTACTTGCTTGTCTATACTTATAAGTAACTTTTCGCCTTCAGGGGTTTCCTGTAATCGCTCGCGTACTTTAACTGCCTCTGCTTTGATTAATGTGTTGTCGCACTTGGAAGCATAGGCAGAAGGAGAATAGACCCCAAGAAAAACCAGAGTCATAAAACAAAAAAATATGAATTGGCGCGATACAAACGTCACGCGGCTCTCCCCCGATTTAGTAAATCTGAGGTCTTACTAGCATAGCTTATTGGGAAATTCTAGGCTTCTTCGTCTACAATCGAGCCATTCGAACTCTCTTCAGTCCGCAGGAACGGCGCAAGCTGATCATCAGAATAGCGAGAGCGCAGGGCCAGTATCTGTTGCTGCGCCCCTTCCAAAGTGGCGGAGGCACCAACACCCAGTGATAGTATCTGGTTACCGAGGGATTCAGACTGACTGAGATATTGGGCATTGAGCGCTCTGGCGCCCGAGGAAACACCAAAGCCATACCCCGGCACACGCAGAGCATTACGGCCAGATTCCAGAAGGCTGGCGGTTGATCCATTTTGGCTGAGGACGGTTGGCGCAGATGGCGCAATACCCCGGCTGTTGGCCAGGGTCGAGGCGTTTAAAAACTGTGATGCTCCTGCAACTCTCAATTCAGCAACTCCTTTGCTTATACCTCTATTATACCCTTTTTTTGGCGATTGTGTCTATTTCTATCAATTCCGCCAAAAGAGCCCCCATATCCTGCAATTTTACCATATTTGGGCCGTCCGAAGGCGCATTATCGGGGTCCTGATGGGTCTCCATGAAGACGCCAGCGACGCCCACGGCGATAGCGGCGCGGGCTAAAACAGGGACCATTTCACGATCACCGCCCGAAGTTGTGCCCTGTCCACCCGGTTGTTGCACCGAATGGGTGGCATCAAAAATCACCGGATAGCCGGTTTTTTGCATGATTGGGATCGAACGCATATCGGACACCAGCGTGTTATAGCCGAAGCTCGCGCCGCGCTCGCAGAGCATAATATTGTCATTGCCGCTGTCGGAAATTTTGGCCGCGACGTTTTCCATGTCCCATGGGGCGAGGAACTGACCTTTTTTGACGTTAATGGCTTTGCCGGTTTTGGCAGCGGCGATAAGGAGGTCCGTCTGACGGCAAAGAAAGGCCGGGATTTGCAGCACATCAATGGCATCACCGACTTCAGCGCAATGCTCGGGCAGATGCACATCTGTAATAGTCGATACGTCGAATTCTTTTTTGATATCCGCAAATATCGGCAGCGCTTTTTCGAGACCGAGCCCGCGCTGGGTCTTGATCGAGGTGCGATTGGCCTTATCAAAAGATGTCTTATAGATAAAGCCAATCCCAAGTTTTTTGGTGAGCTCGGCCAGCGCACCGCACATATCAAAGGCGTGATCCCTGCTCTCCATCTGGCACGGCCCGGCAATCAACGTGAACGGCCGGTTGTTGGCGATTTCGATGTTTTGAACGATTACTGTTTTCATGCTCTTGGATATAGCCCGTTTATATCAAAATAAAAAGCTTGATCTATAAGTTGCCATAATGTTACTGTCCGCAAAAAGGAGAAGCCATGCACAAGATTAAACTACTTGCCAAATTGACAGGCCAGCCACAAGCAGGCGATGCTAAGGAACTTTTTATGGCCGTTTCACGCCTTAGAAAAACCTCGACACGCGCAGAAACCTTTGACGACAACACACATACGGTTAACCTTCTTTACAATCCACACTACCTTTCGGATGATGATAAACGAAAACTCGCAACAGAATTAGAACAAGATTTCTTTGAATCGGCATCTATCGATGTTGAGCTAGCTTTCTCTAGAGCCCGTTTTAATCGTGATACAAAGAATGGAAATGCCATGAAAAATAGACCTCTTGGCTTCCAACTAACGAGGGTTAAACCAACCGACTCTGCTCAACCGCTGCCTTAATAAAACTCACAAATAATGGGTGCGGATCGAACGGTTTGGATTTGAGTTCCGGGTGGAACTGTACACCGATAAACCAGGGATGGTCTTTGTGTTCAATAATCTCCGGCAGCTTACCGTCTGGTGACAGGCCGGAGAATTCAATGCCTTCCTTCTCCAGTTGATCTTTATAATTGATATTCACTTCGTAACGGTGTCGGTGGCGTTCACTGATTTTGGTCGTGTCATAAATTGCTGCGACCTTTGAGCCCTTCACCAGTTTCGCAGGATAAGCCCCAAGGCGCATGGTGCCGCCTTTATCCGTATCATCGCCGCGTTTTTCTTTCTTGCCGCCCTTTTCCCATTCGGTCATCAGGCCAATGATATGTGTGCCTTTTTTCTCGAACTCGGATGACGTCGCGTCTTTGATACCGCAGAGGTTGCGCGCCGCTTCGATCACTGCCATCTGCAGCCCGAAACAAATCCCAAAATACGGAATTTTCTTTTCGCGCGCATATTGTACGGCTTTGATCTTGCCTTCGGCACCGCGCTCACCAAAGCCGCCAGGCACCAGAACACCATGTACACCTTTGAGGTGCTCAGCCGGGTCTTCGGTCTCAAACAGTTCGGATTCAAGGAATTTGAGTTTCACTTTAACACTATTGGCGATGCCGCCATGGGTCAGCGCTTCGTTAAGAGATTTATAGCTGTCGGTGAGGTCGGTGTATTTGCCGACAACGGCAATTTTGACCTCGCCCTCCGGCGCCTGAACACGCTCAACAATATCCTTCCAGATCGACAGATCAAGATCGGGAATATCGTCAATTCCAAAGCTCTCCATCACCTGCTTATCAAGCCCCTCCGCATGATACGTCAGCGGCACCTCATATATAGAAGACACATCCAGAGCCGGAATAACTTTTTGGTAGTCAATATTACAAAACAGCGCGATTTTCCTGCGCTCATCTTCGTCAATTTCACGATCAGCGCGGCAAAGCAGAATTTGCGGACGAATGCCGTAGCTCATCAGCTCCTTAACCGAATGCTGGGTCGGTTTGGTTTTCAGCTCGCCCGCCGCCGGGATATAAGGCAGCAACGTCACATGCAGAAACAGCGCGCGGTCCGCCCCCACTTCATTGCCAAACTGACGAATGGCCTCAAGAAACGGTAGAGATTCAATGTCGCCGACCGTGCCACCGATCTCGCACAGAACAAAATCTGCTGTCCCCTCTTTTTCGGCAATAAACTCTTTAATTTCGTTGGTGATGTGCGGAATAACCTGAATGGTTGCGCCAAGATAATCGCCGCGCCGCTCTTTTTGGAGCACGCTGGTGTAAATGCGCCCTGTCGTGGTGTTGTCTGCTGCTTTAGCCGGCACGCCGGTGAAGCGCTCATAATGGCCCAAATCAAGGTCAGCCTCTGCCCCATCATCGGTGACATAGACTTCACCGTGCTGGAATGGACTCATCGTGCCGGGATCAACGTTCAGATAAGGGTCGAGTTTACACAGCCGAACCTTGTAGCCGCGTGCCTGCAAAAGCGCCCCAAGCGCAGCGGAGCCTAGCCCTTTCCCCAATGAGGAAACAACGCCGCCCGTAATAAAAATATATCGTGTCATATATAAAACGTAACCCTATTCGGCGATAGGCACATCAGGAATGGTGATCGCACCATCTTTACCCACTTTTACTTTTCCAGTCTTACCCGCCTTTTTAGCTTTTGGCTTTTCTTCGGCCATTTCTTCGGCAACAGGCACTTCCAAACCTTCCAAAATTCCCTCCCGATCACGGCTATGCGTGCCAGCCAGAATACCCAACAGCAAACTGGTCGAAAAGAAAGCAAAAGCGCAAATGCCTGTGGCGCGGGACAATATATTGGCTGTGCCTTTGGCCGAAGCCAAACCACCAAGGCCGCCACTTCCACCGCCAATACCCAGACCGCCCCCTTCAGAGCGCTGAAGCAGAACCAACCCGATTATGGCGAGGGCTAAAAACAGATGAATAACGAGAACTACTGACTCCATGGGCCTACTTTCTATTCTGTTTAGGCAGCCCTTGCAATAGCTAAAAAGGCTTCCGCATCAAGGCTGGCGCCGCCGATGAGCCCGCCATCAACATTCGGTGTCGCCAGCAAATCTTTTGCATTGTCGGGCTTCATTGAACCGCCATACAAAATACGCATATTTTCAGCAATTTCAATGCGTTCCAGGAGTTTCTTACGAATAAATTCATGCATGTCTTTGACGTCTTCGGGGGTCGCCGTTTTGCCGGTGCCAATGGCCCAGACCGGCTCATAGGCAATCACCGTATTCAAAACCGTGGCGCTTTCCGGCAAAGATTCGAGCAATTGAGTGCCAACAACATCTTTTTCAGCGCCAGATTCGCGCTCGGATTCCTGCTCACCAATGCAAATAATCGTCTTTAGACCCTCGGCATGAGCCGCCGCCCCCTTGCTTTTGACGGTTTCGTTGGTCTCACCGTGATATTGGCGGCGCTCGGAATGGCCCAAAATTACATATTCGCAACCAAAATCCTGCAACATGGCTGCTGAAATATCACCCGTATAAGCCCCGTTCGGGTTAAAAGAGCAATCCTGAGCCCCGTAAGTCAGCGGCGAATCCGCCTCGGTCAGCATTTCCTTGGCCACGCCGATATGGATAAAAGGCGGAAAAATTACCAGATCGCATTTATCTGATAGCTCAGGAATGCCCTGCGCGCCCTGTAAAATATTTTCTGTCAGGTTTCTGGTCTCGGCCCATGAGCCATTCATTTTCCAGTTACCGGCGATAAGCTTTTTCATAGCTTCTCCTCTTGCTCCTTTGAATGCAGGTTCTTATAGTGCATGATCGAAAGCCTTTTGGGAATACTCATCGTTACGAATACAGGAAAGTAAGTTTTATTATGGCCATGCAATCTTTGCGCAAAGGCGCATCAACCGGATTACTCAAATACTTCCTCCTCGGCTTGCTGGTTTTTGCCGCAGGTGGTCTTGTGATGACCGATGTTGGCGGATTTTTCCGTGGCGGTATCTCAGGCACAGATATCGGCAAGGTCGGCAAAGAGAAAATTAATATCTCTGCTTTTGACCGCACCGTGCGCCGCACTTTGGGCCGCATCGGTATCGCGCCCGAAGAAGCCTTTAAGCTCGGCTATATTGATGAATTGCTGAACAATGAAATCAGAAGCTCACTGATGAATCAGGCGGCGCTCAAGCTTGGCATACGCGTTGGCAAAGATCATACCGCCAATAAAGTCAGAGCTATCGTTGAGCCGATGGTGACAGATGGCAGTACACCACAACAGGTTCTCGATCAGGTTTTAATGTCCCAGGGCATGTCAGAATCTGAATTTGTTCGTAGTATTGGCCGCGAAGTCGGCGCCAGCCTTCTAAATGGCGCGATCCAGAACGGCTCTAGCGTTACATCGTCGAACATGGCCGCTGATCTTCACGCCTTTCAAAATGAGCAACGCAACGTTGATGTTATTCTTTTTCCAGACAGTGAGCTCAAGAGCATTAAAAAACCTTCAGGGGCGCAGCTTGCCGCTTTGTATGAAGCCATGAAAGAAAATTATGCCCAGGCCGAAACCAGAACCGTGACGCTGGTGATGATCGACGATAAAAAACTGAAAAAGACGATTGATATTTCCGAGGAAGACATCCGCGCCGCTTATGATCAAAATATTGACGCCTATACGTCGCCGCAACAACGCAGCATTGAACAGGCCATATTAAATTCGGAAGAAGAAGCCAATAAAATTTCGGAAGTCCTTAAAGCCGGAGGTACATTAAAAGCCGCTGTTAAAAAAGTGACCGGCGAAGAAACTGCCTATCTCGATCCACAGGCATTTGAAAAAGATGGATTGCTGCCTGAAATCAGTGACCAGGCTTTTGCGGCCAAAAAAGGTGGTCAAATTGACCCCATCCAAACCGCTTTGGGCTGGCATGTTCTCGTTGTAAAGGACATCATCAACCCAACAAAACAATCCTTTCAAAGCGCCCACAAAGAGCTGGAAGAAGAGCTCAAACAGGTGCGCCTGGCCGATCAGCTTTACGAACTGGCCAATACGGTTGACGATCTTCTGGCTGGCGGCGCCACGCTCGAAGAGGTCAAACAGAAAATTGATATCGACACCAAAACCCTCAAGCCTTTTAACAGTTACGGTCAGGGGAAGGACAGCAAGGATGCGCTGACGGAGTATGAAGACCGCCGCACGCTTATTCTTGAAACTTCTTATAAACTTCTGGAAGGTGAAACATCCCCGGTGATGGAAACATCAAATGGCGGATTTATGGCGATCCATATCACCAGCATTCAACCCAAAAGCTATACGCCGTTTAAAGAGGTTGAAAGTGAGGTCAGGAAAAGATGGACCAATGACCAGCGCCGCATTGAAAATAAAATGCGCGTTGCTGCTTTCCTCAGTGAAATTGAAACCACAAAAAAACCACTGAAAGACTTTGCCCGCGAAAAAGGCAAAAGCATCAAGAAATACAAAAACATCAAGCGTCAGGATGAACCGCAAAAACCTCTGACCCAGCGTGCGCTTAACATTATTTTTGCGAGCGCGATTGACGGCTACGCATTTGTAGACACCGCGGAAGGCAGCGCTATCGCTCAAATCACGGCCTTCTCTTTGCCCAAAGAACAAAAAGAAAAGGATCTGGATAGTATGCAAGAAACCCTCACACGCGCGGGACAAAATGAATCGGCTTTGCTTTACCTAAACAGCAAGCAAAAGGATTACGGGGTCGTGGTGAACCGCGATTTACTGAGCAATATATACGGCCCCGGCCGCGAGTCATTCTAAATGGCCGAGAGCATTTTTCCTTCCGAAGCGGATTTTAAAAATAATTACGATAGTGGCAAAACTCAGCTTGTCTGGCGTTGGGCTGGCGCCGATCTTGAAACACCGGTTTCGGCTTACCTAAAACTCTGTGAGAATGAAGATTACTCTTTCCTTTTGGAATCCGTCGAGGGTGGCGCAGTTTTGGGACGGTATTCAATTATTGGGTTGAGCCCAGACACCATCTGGGAATGTATCGATGACGAAGTTTCCATCTGGAATGATTACGGCAGCACGGAACTTGATAATGCGCCGCCGTTGAAATCTTTGCGTAAGTTACTGGCAGATTCTCACATTGATATTACTGACCCTGACATCCCACCAATGGCTGTATCCGGTCTATTTGGCTATATCGGCTATGATATGGTGCGGCAAATTGAAGACATCCCCGATGATAATCCGAACGATCTCGACATTCCGGAAAGCGTTTTGATCCGCCCGACAATTTTGGCAATTTTTGACAATGTTAAGAATAAAATCTGTCTGGTGACGCCAGTTTATCAGCATGCGGAAAGATCAAAACAAAAACCTGAGGATGTTTATAAGCAGGCATCTGCGCGTCTTGATGGTGTCATGAAGAAATTAAAATCGTCACTGGATTCCAAAATAGATGCACAAAAAACAAAACTTTCAACGCCATTAATAGTCGCCTCGAATACCTCACAAGAGGAATATCACGACATGGTCAAAAAGGCGGTTGAATATATCCAGGAAGGTGAAATTTTTCAGGTGGTGCCTTCGCAGCGCTTTTCAACACCGTTCGATTTGCCATCTTTTGCGCTTTACCGGAGCTTACGTAGTCTGAACCCTTCGCCATTTATGTTTCACTTGGCCTTCAAAGGTTTTTCACTGGTGGGCTCCAGCCCGGAAATCCTGGTGCGCGTGCGCGATGGAACCGTTACCATCCGCCCGATTGCCGGCACCCGCCCACGTGGTGAGAACGCAGAAGAAGATAAAAAACACGCTGATGATTTGCTGGGCGATCCCAAAGAATGCGCCGAGCATTTGATGCTTCTTGATCTTGGCCGCAACGATGTTGGGCGTGTCGCCGAGATTGGCAGCGTTAAAGTCACGGATCAATTTACCATCGAACATTATTCTCATGTCATGCATATCGTTTCGAATGTAAAGGGCAAGCTGCGTGATGATCTCGATATTATTGATGCGTTGTTTGCAGGCTTTCCAGCCGGAACTGTCAGCGGTGCGCCAAAAGTCCGTGCCATGGAAATTATTGATGAGCTGGAAAAAAGTAGACGCGGTAGTTACGCTGGCGGCATCGGTTATTTTTCCGGCAATGGTGAGATGGACAGCTGCATCGCTCTGCGCACCGCGCTGATTAAAGACGGCCAGCTATATGTTCAGGCTGGCGGCGGCGTGGTGGCCGATAGCGATCCTGAATATGAGTATCAGGAAAGCTGTAACAAGGCCCGCGCAGTTATTCGAGCAGCAGAACTGGCGCTTGGTCAGGCCCGGGATTAGAAAAATCTTCCGGCAAAGACATAGAAAAAGATGGCATTTCTTCAGAAATCTCAGCAGGCGTTTCATTTGATATGATAGCCCGCGAAACCGGAGCGGAACGTCGCACAACAACCGCACTGGCTGGAACCAGAGTTAAATTCCTACTCTCTAAGGTTGGTAACCATTCTTTTAGCGCCTGAATTGTCGCGGGCTTGGGATGACCGATGGCAATCGCCACCCCTTGCGACCATGCAATCTTTTCAAGCTTTCTCAATGCGGCGCGCACCGAGGCAATATCCGTATGATGATCAAGAAACACATCGCGCTCAGCAAAACGCAAGCCTACCTCTGCCGCTTTCCGTGTTCCAACCGAAGAGCCAATGGTTTTTGAATCAACAAAAAACAGCCCCCGCTCTTTTAGTATCTCCATCACCCAGCCCATCGCTTCTTCGTTGCTGGTCAGCTTGCTGCCCATGTGATTGTTAATGCCGCCATAGCCGCTAAAGCTATCTAGCGCCGTATTTAGGGCCGCCTTTAATTCCGTCTCACCCATATTTGTTGTCAAAACATCGGGGCCGGGGTTTTCATGACCGTTTGACGGCTGCATCGGCATGTGGAGCATCAATTCATGCCCACCCTGACGGGCGCGCTGCGTTTGCTCGGATAGGTTTTTTGCGTATGGTAAATAAGACAGTGTCAAAGGCCCCGG
This sequence comes from Alphaproteobacteria bacterium, assembly GCA_021775965.1. Taxonomy (GTDB): domain Bacteria; phylum Pseudomonadota; class Alphaproteobacteria; order Micavibrionales; family Micavibrionaceae; genus UBA5701. The sequence continues at coordinate 619 of JAJFGV010000084.1, read as the reverse complement.
CAATGAAATTAGTTTTTTGGTGCTGCTCCCCATCCCCATATCATCGATCATGATGACGACTTTACCCGCAGCGCCTTCGGGAGCGGGTGGCGCATGTCTTTTCCAGTCATATTGTTTTGTCTTCACTTGCTCTGCTTTTTTCGGTGGTGAAGATTTTTTCTTAAGAGACTCTTTCGGATACGGATCAATTTTTATTTTCTTTGGCTCTAGAGAAGATTCTTTGACCTCATTCACCACTGGCTCAGGCTGCGGCAAATAAACCGCCTCCGGTGTATCCAATGCGCCGGCTTCAAATTCCAAGCCCTCTTCCACAATCGTTGCTTCAACAATTACTGGCTTCACAGGCTCTTCCTGAGGCTTTCCAATATTTGAAAATAAAAACGGCGTCCGTCCCTCGAAAACCATCATATCAATGAGGATCATTAATGGGACGGCAATCAAGATTAGAATGAGGGTTCCGCGGGGATTGGCATAGCGTTTCATGCTCTACAGCATACAGATGTTTCTTTTTACTGTCATCCCGTGCAAAAGCCTTTATCCCCTTGCATTTTGGGGCCTGTTCGAGCGATAACGGAGCCATGATTGTGCTTATCGATAATTATGACAGCTTTACCTATAA
>JAJFGV010000083.1 GCA_021775965.1 Alphaproteobacteria bacterium | reverse complement strand
GGAAAGACCAGAGCCCGCCGCTTGTTGATCGAGTTTGGTATCCCCGGACCTGATGTAATAGCAATGGGTGAAAACTACGAACAGGTAGCCAACTCCATTATGAACCATATCGCTACGGGTAAGGTACCTAACCTTCCTGGTAACGCTTTGGCACACCAGGCCAACCAACCCGCTCCTTCTCCTGCAGGCCCGCCTGTACCCACCACAGCCTCTGCTCCACAACCCCCCGCACAGGTACCACACGGAGAGAGGCTTCGACTAATTCAACACGTGCGTAGCCTAGAAGACCACTTTGCTACCAACAAGAAGCCTGAAGAGTGGTGGCACTCCGCTTCTGTTGATACGTTGAATCAATACAAGGCCGCTTTGGAGTCCAGTGCAGGACAGGCGGCCCCTGCTCCTTCTCCCGGAGAACCCGTGAGTGAGATAGCACTGTCCCCTACGCCACAGCCGCCGGACCACCAACCTATAGAGCCTACACTATCTTCAACGGGTGTAGAGACTGCTCTTCCTGCTATTCCAGGAGATTGGGGTGTGGCGGCTCAAGCCGTTGAGTCTACTCGACTCTTAGAGGTGTCCCCCACAGGATATACCGTACCGCAGAATATCATCGACAGTAACCCTGAAGGTGCTATCAAGTTGTGGTACGCCAGCTTTATGAACCGGGCGCAGATAAACAAAGCTATCAGCACCCCTCATATGCGTCTTCTGTGTGGTCGAAATGGGCTGAAGTTGGATGGTTGTAACTCCAAGTCCAAGAAGGCCGCACTGATGGACAACCTGTTAGTGTACCTTTGGCCAAACGGACATGTGGAGTACTACCCGGAAGGTCTCGCGCAGCAGACCATGGAGTTTGAACCTCCACCCCCTGTAGAGAGTGCTTATGTACCTCCCCCACAACCTACCCACACAACGCCCACCCCTACTACCACGTCGAGCATTGCTACTGACCCTTTGGCGCCAACAACGCAACCTCCCACATCCCCATCTCCCACGGAGATAGCGTTGGACAACGTGTCAGGAGCGGCGTTCCTGCCAATGCTTCAGCAGGTACTGAATATGCAGCAGGATCTGTGGGATCGTCAGCAGCTCATACTCAACAACTTGGACGTTCTGGCAGCCACCCAAGCCTCAATGGACACAGTGGTAGCAGAGATGAGTCGGGGAATCATTCGGCTCAACAACCTACCAACCGAGCCCATCAACTGTCAGACGGTACTGACAGCTATGGGTTACTCCCAACCTCCTCCATCAACCTAGAGACCGCGTCTCGACAGGAGCTTCTTGACTTCCTAGTGACTGCGCTTGGCATCTCTCGTGATGAAGCGCAGTACTGGGAGCCGGAAGCCTTGAAGGCCTACATTGACGCTCAAAGTCAGTAACCCGCTCCGTCCTGGGGTGGGTTTTTCTTAATGTAAATATAGGTCTATACGTATGATATAAGAGTGCGAACAACATACAAGTAGGAGTAAAGTATGGAAACGACGAATTTACTGGACCGCGTTCTTCCTGTAATAGGGGAGAACTTCCAAGAAGCCAACGTCCTGTGCTTCAACCCAGACCTTACAGGGTCTATCGCAGACATCGCGTACCGTATGGGAGCACATGTCTCTTTAGTATGGGACGGTTGGGTCTACGCCAGCAGACACCAGTTCGGTCAGTCTCTTCTGGATGAGTTGAGAGACTCCGGGTTTATGAGCGCGGCCCACGCGTGGTCTTCACGTATCCACAATCACATGTGGGGTAGTGGTCACGATGTAGGGTGTTTGGTAGTAGACCGGCAGTCTTTGTATTACTGTGAAGACTCCCCCTACACCCTGGTAATTGGGGGTGGTAGTTATGAGGACTGCGCCTTGGCTATCCAATACGCTCGGAAGCATAAACTTCCCTGTATTGTAGGTGCAGTAACTAAAGCTCACTCTGTAACTTACCTGTCCCACCCGGAGGTCCACAGAATGGAGTCCTCTTGGCGGGCAGATGCTAATGACTTTCTGAAGACGCTATCCAAAGTCCCCATCATCCCGCCACAACAAGACCTGCTGCGTACAGGTGAGTTATTGGATTGTATCGGCTGGTATACCAAAGCCTGTATTATGATGGGAGATAAGGAACGTCGTAGCGTGTGGGCAGCAGAGAAGATCAAGAAACACAACCACTTGATTATAAGAGGTACCCCAGCCTCCCCTTATCAAATCTGGTGGAACCAAAGCCGCTTCACAAGAGACTTCAAAGGGGATGCCTGGTTTACCCCACCCAAAGATTATTTAAGGGATAAGCAGGTGTGGGTGATCGGGTGCGGAACGGGGTCTCTGTTTATCCAGGAGTGCCTCCCTTTCATACGGAACCTCACCCTGATCGACTGTAAGCCCTTCTCCAAGTACAACCCTGTACGGCAGATGATGGGCACAAAACATGTGGGCCGAGAGGTCAAGAGCTTTGAGCTGCTTGATGAAATTAGAGATCGTTGGGACGCTCTAGAGACTGGGGACTGGCATAGGGATATTATAACTGGGAGTGATGGACCGGAATGTATCCACTGGGGAGACACAAACTGCGACCGCTCCGCCCAAGGTATAAGCTCACAACCCCAAACAGAAGATGATATGGAAAGGTTGATGTACAGGTACGGTACCCCTGACCTGGTAGTCATCTCGACGGGCATGACCGGATCTGACAACCACCACATCGCGAATGCTCTACGTAAACGTGGAATCCCCCATGTGATCCCAAGTGCTCTCCCAGCTGCTCTCTACCACAAGGTCATTGTGTGTATGGCGGATAGCGGACCTTGCTATTCTTGTCTGCAGGGTAAGCAGACCGTAGACCAGGTAGGGCCGGATATGCCCGTGGAGGCACGGGAGCTTTTCTACGGCGGTACACAACCCGCTACCATGTTCGAAACGTACCCATCAGCGCGTGCTCTATTGCGGGTGTCTTTGGAGATGCTGGCTCCTCCGGCGCTGCGTTCCCGTTGGTTTGTAGACATTATCTCCCAGGAGTATACGTGCTTGCTGTGGGGTAATGAGGTCCAGAAGGATAAGGCCGGTTCGGGTAATCTACACAACGTGGATGTGATAGGAGAGCTGGTGGCGTTTGGTCCTGACAACATGGCCGGATGGCCCTCTTGTCAAGTATGTGGGAGACTTAATGGTGCGGGCTCTATGGAGCCTTGTCGGCACTGCCAGATACAACCTCGGAGGAACAACTCTGAGTTCTGCTCTCCAGGGCATCAAACTCTTCACATGATACAGGTGCAGAAAGTGCGGCAAGAAGCTGCTGAGCTTGAGAATCAATCTTTGGATGTCTTTGATGACGAAGTAACCGAAGAAGACTCATCACCCACGGGTCAACCGGCTGGGTGATCTGCTCAGGATTAGGTAGGTGGGCTCTCTCAGATAAAGGCTGTAGAGAGTCCCCACAATGAGAACAAGGCCCTGACTTCCTATAAAGGGAGCGGGGCTTTTGTTTAGCGCTACCTACTGTTCCACACCCTGTACATATAACTTGATCAGGTTTGAATCTCTTTTTCATGACTTCCCCAAACCCCACTATTTAATAAGAGGCCGGCCTCTTTCGCCCCGATAGGAATACCCTGCTCCATACCTTGCGGTGGTATCTCCCCTTGGTCCGTTGTGTAAGGCTCAGACCCTGGCTCTCCTAGCGGAATGGGCTGCTCTCCCATCATCTGTTCTTCGCCCATCATCTGCGGATCTTCCATAGGCATCATCTCTGGTGGAACAGGCACCTCTGCAGGCTGGGGCTCTGGCGTAGGTTCAGCTAAGAAAACTTCGTGCATACGCATGGTGGAATATTCAGATGCGTCAGGCCTTGCTACCCCTGGCTTCGGAAATGATGTGCGGTGTGGTGGTGGTATTACCTTACTGCCGTCCGACGTATCATATCTGGATGGATCCTCTGAAAGCGGGCTAGGGTTCCTCTCCATCTGCAACTCTGTAGGTACAGGCATAGACGCCAGGGTGGTGTCGGTGTGATTGATAACTCCCATACCGCCGCCGTAGTACGCAGCTAACTTAGACGCTGCAGTCTTAGGTGGAGCTGGACTCCCCGTCAGATTAGCTGTCTGCCCCGCAGGGGGTACAGGGGAGATATTTGGTGTAGGTACCGGACTAGGGGGAGGGGCCGCTCCCGGCATCGGGGATGGAGGTTGCATAGCCTGTTGGCCCGGCATACCCACACGCATGTTTTTTGGTCCCTTAGACTGCGTTATCGAAGGTATACGGATATTAGGCTTGGCCATAGTGGGTACGTTGGGTAACTTAGGCAGACCTGACAGCTTTTGTAATACTAGTTGGGCACGTGATGCGTTCTTACCCATGGAAATCTGGTGATTCTGCACCATAGATGTGGGAGTTGCATTGAGGGAACTCTTAGAATCCATAGGCTGAGAGAACTGATTACGCGGGGACGAGGACATTGTTGTTGTTGGGTTCTGCGAAGGCGCAGATGTCTCTACCGCAGAGCCTTTAGGGGCTATCGGCTGTACCCCACCTTGTTGTGCCACGGGTTTAGCTGCCGGGGCTTTCGGACTACCTGGGTGCCCGCGGAACAAACCGCTCATGGATAGTGGCTGTTGTGTAGAAGCTTGTGGTACGCCTGCGACAGGCTTTTTAGTAAATGCGGTAGGTACTTGTGGTGTGATACCTCTAGCTTGTGGGGCCGCAGAAGGTATAGCAGGTGCGGGGTTACCTTTATGATTTCTAAACAGACCACTTAATGTAAGAGGATCTTGTTTTGTAGGCATCTTCTCGAAAGCTCCAGTGCTGGATTTTTGGCGAGCCAGAGACGTACCTGTGGTGGGGGCGGCTTTAGGTGAGGCTGCTCCTACTAGTTGTCTGGAGGGGGTGATATTACCAGCAGCCATTACCCCTGGCGGCATCTTCGCAAACATACCATCCAGATCCAAAGGAGCTTTATTAGACCCGGAAGGCAACGAGGCTTTAGGAGATGCTTTGGATCTAGCCCCTGGAGGGAGTTGAGCTTTATGACCTGCCAAGAAGCCGTGCTCTCCAGCAGACCCAAACTGCATCTTCATGCCGGGGTTATCCAACATGGCATTACTCATACGTAAGTCAGCCGCCCCTGTACCGGGGATAGGGGTGTTGCCTACACCAGGTGCTTGTCTCAGCTGCTGCACCTGATGGCTCACCTGATTCATATGGTCTTTACCTGCAGCCACTCCTTTGGGTGTGTGCTCAATGCGATTAGCACTACGTACTAGATTTTCACTGCGATTTAGGGACTGCTGCGCTGCTGCCTGCTCTGCTTGGTAGATCTGTGCGGGGCTGCCTGTTAGGGAACCTCCTTGAGCTAAGTGCCTTTCTTGAGCACTCGCTACGTAGTTAGGGACACCCCCCGCTTGTGCGGCACCTGGGTTACGGGCCACAGTATCTGAGGCCCCTCTACCGCCAACTGGCCCAGAAATTCCTTGTTGTTTCTGCACTACACCCGCGGGAGCCTGTGGCGCTGCAGGTGGGGGAGCACTTAATGAGGGATCTGGTACTGGTGTTGATTGGCTCGCATTAACTGGAGGTGGTGTGGGTTCGTTGGCCGCAGGAACCTTGTTCTTATTAGATAGTTGTGTGACCTGTTTCTCAGCGGCTGGACCTTTCGCTAAGTTCTGTACGGAGGGTTTTACCTGTGGGCCGCCTGTACCTGAGATGCCCTTCAGCCCACCCTGTCGGATAGCTTCCTGACCACCCAAAGCCGTAGGATTCATGAGGTGTGCCATAGGTGTGTCTGTTAGCCTGCCTGCAGAGGGCGATGCTATGTCATTGAGTATACCATCGTGAGCCCTACGCTGCCGTAAACTAGAGAGAAGAGCCTCTTCTTTCTGTGCCTGTGCGGCTAATTGCGCCCCCCGCTCAGCCTCTTGTGTCCCCCGAATGGCCAGCATATCATCAGAACGCTTCGCCGCTGCATCTCTTATACCCTTAGTACCGCGTTCTACAAGTTTCTTACCGCCCCTACCCATGAGCTTAAGAGCACCAGCACCCAACGCACCGCCGCCCAATAAAGCTAAGGGAATACCTAGCTGCAGTGCGGTGTCTACGCCACTACCCTCGTAGTTGGGTATATCTTGTTCATAGGGGGAGTAAGGCATTAGATTGTCCTGTTGGTGCGTGCGACGTATTGTGACCCAATGATCATGTCCCCATTGTTGGGGCCACCTAAAGAATAATAATTTGAGGAGGGCTGTGCTGCGTCATACAATATAGGAGTTACGAAGCACGACACAAATACCCATAAGAGGGAGGGTAAGGTACCATCTACTGGGTACCCATTGGTTACTGTTACACTTGGGGTGCTGGTAGGCTGCCCATGATCTTCCGCCAATACGAGAGTGGTGTCGCTCAACACGTGGGCGACCATCCACGACCCCGTACCTGATATTGTAACGTAGCAACCGGGAAACACAACGCCACTCAAGCCTACTAACCCAGATACCACACGAGAGTTAAGGGTAAAATTGGCCGTCCCTGTTATATACGGAGCTGCTAGTGTGTGTGACACAAAAGCGTCGTTATTATCTAAGCGTTGCGTAAAGAAGAGCTGTGTGAACCCACCAGCGCCGTTGGGATTTGAGATGGCCCCTGAGTCTAGTACCATACGGTTAACGATTCTGTATAAGGTATCTCCCGTACGTAAGTCCAAACTCTGCGTACCTACCCATAAGACTTGGTTAGAGTAAAACCCCGCGTTATTACCTAGAGCTGCAATATAACCATTGGAACCTGCATAATGCTTTACGGGCATCGGGTAGGTCTTCTCTTGTGCTGGAGCTAAGAAGAGGTCCAGTGCGGTAATACGCCCATCCATAGAGATGCGTACATTGTTATCTTTTCGAACAAAGAAAGGTAGAGGACGCGTACTTGTAGACGCAAAGGTGGGAACAGGGGATACCTTCACCATAGGGCCGGCTATCTCTACGATAGTAAAGTCCACATAGCGCTGGTCACCCTCTAGGGGTACAATCACATCCCCTATACTCAAGGCCATAGTCACAACGTAGTTATCTGTAATATCGCCTATCTCAAGCCACCCACCTAAGACCGCAGAGACTACAAGACCTTTACTCAAGTCCTGCGGACGTATCAAGGAGCTTTGGGTAAGGCTGTCGTTTAGTATGTTCGCAGAGCTAACCATCGGACGCAGATGGACACCCGGTATAGTTCCAATGCCCGGTCTGGACTGTACGGGAAGTGCTAGCGCAGAGTGCGTACCCATAAAGTCCGCAGCCCCGTCATCAAGGGTATTATCCTCAATGTTTGTGATATCGTAGAAGTCCACCTCTACGATACCTGTGCGATCCCCACCCCATACGCCGGATACGTCGTTCAACATTTGTACAGAGATCTCATGCCCCAAAATATCTGTGACGTAGAACGCTCTACCGTCCAGAATGACCGGATCCAATACAACATAGTTTAGTGCGGACTCAGTATCTAAGACCGCCTCATCCAACTCCAGCTTCGTTGTGTCACCTCCCGGAGCAACTGTTACGACCGTATACTTACGGCGGTTGTTTACCCCTGCCGAGAAGAGATATACGATATCTCCCACCAAGACACCC
>JAJFGV010000082.1 GCA_021775965.1 Alphaproteobacteria bacterium | reverse complement strand
TTATCATGATATAGATAGTTGCCACATGGCTCTTCCTGGTGCGCCCGGCAATCCACTACCTCTATTCCAGTATATATAAATGGTATGTAACCGCTTATATATTGAAGAATTATAAAAGTTTTCCGGTTATGGTTTTCTATTTTTTCGACACTATAAGTAAGAATTTATCTGAAATTAATTCCAGTGGTTATTGCAATTAGAGAAATTGATTTAAATAATAGATGGATTACAAGGAATACTTTTCCGTCAACATGATCATATTTTATACATTCTTTCACTATCTCGTAAAGACGTTAAGAACGCCAGTTAGTTATTCCAGCATAAAATCTTCAAACAAGTATTCACTGCCTTTTGTAAAATGTGATGCGACACAACTCAATGCGGTGGGCAACATGCCCCCACATATGTTAATCTATCAAATCAGTATCGTCTCTTATATATTTTCATTCTCTCCTCAAAATCCTCAAAATCCTCTGACAAGGAAGAGAATCGGACATCTTCTTTGGATCCTAGACACAAGAACCCTTTTATGCCAAGGCTATCTCGAAATAGCCTAAATGCCCGCGTCTGTAGATCGTTATTAAAATAAATGAGAACATTGCGGCAGAGGATAACATTCATTTCTGCAAATACCTCGTCGATGGCCAGATTATGCGAAGAGAAGACAACATTTTTCTTTAAAGATGGATCCATCATTGCAAAATTATGCTCAGCCTTGTAGTAATCGGAAAATGCCTCTCTTCCACCTGATTTTTGATACAGTTCTGTATATTCTTTCATACTGCCTATAGGGAATATTCCATCTTTTGCTTTTCGTAGAACACTGTTACTTATATCTGTTGCATAAATCCTGGCTTGATCATAGAGCCCTTCTTCTTTCAGTATGATTGCTATCGAATATGCTTCCTCTCCTGTTGCACAACCCGCACTCCAGATACGAATAGACGGATAGGTCCTTAACACCGGTACAACATTTTTTCGGAAAGAGAGATAAAAATCCGTATCACGAAACATGCTGGTAGTATGGACAAACAGATCTGCCAGCATTTCATAAAATCTTTTACTGTCTAAAAGTATTCCTTCTGCTAATTCACTTATACTTTTATAATCTGAAAGAGCTAATTCCCTATTGAGACGGCGCTTGATGTGTGATCGTGAATAATTACGAAAATCATAACCGTATTTCTCATGAACTGCATCCAGCAATTTCTGTATTTCAGTCTCTTTCATTGTCTTCTCATAATCACAAATCATATTTCCTTCCTATTTCTGATGCACCCATACACGCATTAGTGACAGCAACCTTTCCGTGTCTACAGGTTTAGATAGATAATCACTGGCCCCGGCTTCAACGCATCTCTCTTTTTCACCCTTCATGGCCTTTGCAGTGAGTGCAATGATAGGCAGATCTTTAAATTTATCTTTCAAACGAATCTCCTTCATCGCCTCATAACCATCCAGTTCAGGCATCATAATATCCATTAAGACTATATTTACATCCGGGTCTGCAACCAGTTGATCAATACCCTCTCTTCCGTTCTTTCCAACAATTACTGACATTCCCTGGTCCTGTATAGCGCTCGATAATGCAAACACGTTTCGCATATCATCATCTACTATCAGGACTTTTTTCCCACTAAGAGATTCATCTTTGGAATATATAGCTTTCAACGCCTTTTTGTGTTGCATCGGGAGTTCATCCTCGACCTTGTGCAGGAATAGGTTTACCTCGTCCTTCAACCTGTCAGGAGAATGAACCCCTTTGATGATAATGCAGTCCGAACGCTTCTTCAGCATAATTTCCTCTTCGCTCGAAAGGTCTTTTCCTGTGTATATAATAATTGGCACGTGAGGAATGGTATCATCATTCTTAATCATATCAGCTAATTCGAAACCAGTCATTTTGCCGGCTAATCCGAGGTCAAGTATTAGACAATCAAATTTATCTTTTTTCAGAATCTCGATGGCCTTTTCTCCCGTCTTGATTGCAGTTGAGGTTACATCCTTCTCCTCTAATAAGGCCATGAGACTCTCCTGCTGTCTTGTATTATCTTCCACAATCAAGACACTCTTAATAGATGTCTCAATCAGCTTTTCGAACTTTTCAAAGCAAAGTTCAATGTCTTCAGTGCTCACCGGCTTCATGAGAAGTCCTATAGCTCCTGATTTAAGGACTTCCTCTGTACGGTCAACACCGGAAACAAAGTGGACCGGAATATATCTGGTCCTGGGATTTTCCTTCAATCTTTTCATTACATCAAAACCATTCATTTCAGGCATTTTGATATCAAGAATAATTGCACTGGGCCGGTAATAATCCGCCATGTGGAGTCCGGTATGGCCATTACCGGCAGTCAATGCTTTAAACCCCTTTTCATGTGCCAGTTCGGAAAGGATTTTAAGGAAAACCGGATCATCATCAATCATCAAAACAGATTTGTCACCTGTTACTAATTCGCGCCTGTCATCCGGAATGCCATCAATCTCAACTTGAACTACCTTATCAGGTTCAGAGGAGATCACTTCTATATCAGGAGTAACAGAGGAACCAGCGACTTCATCTTCGTTGGTATCCCCTGAAACATCTTCTGTTTCAGGAGGAGATATTGGAAGAAAGAGCGTAAAGGTACTTCCTTTTCCCTCTTCGCTTTTAAGATGTAATTCTCCTCCCAGAAGCTTAGCGAGTTCACGAGATATTGAGAGACCTAAACCGGTGCCTCCATATTTCTTGCATGTTCTTGAATCTGCCTGTTGAAATGCATCAAAGATGATTTTCTGTTTCTCCTCGGACAGGCCGATACCGGTATCAGATACCTTGAAAGCGATCGTTCTTTCTGTCGTCAGACTGTTATTAGTAAACTGTACTCCATTCATGGGTTTTTCTACAGTTAAAGAAACTTCTCCTTTCGACGTAAACTTAAACGCGTTAGACAACAAATTCTTGAGGATCTGGGCTACTCGTGTGGAATCAGAGATTATCATTTCAGGTGTATTCTCTGAGGACGTGACTGAGAAAGCGAGACTGTTTTTGTCGGCCACATGTCTGAATGTTTGTTCCATATGCATGATCCATGAAGATGGATTAATGTTCTCCCAGTGAACCTCCAGTTTTCCTGCCTCAACTTTAGAAAGGTCCAGTATGTCATTGATCAATGTCAACAGATCATTTCCGGATTGATGAATTGTCCTTGCGAACTCAATCTGCTTTTCTGTGAGATTATTGCTTTTATTATCCTGCAGCAATTTTGCGAGAATAAGAAGACTGTTGAGAGGAGTGCGAAGTTCGTGAGACATGCTGGCAAGAAACTCTGATTTGTATTTATTTGCGAGTTCAAGTTCTTCAGCCTTCTGCATGATTTCTATACTTGCTGCTTCGATATCACGATTTTTCTCATCAAGTGCATTTCTCTGCTCTCTTAGTGTAATCGTTTTTGCTTCCAACTCTTCATTTGATGCCTGGAGCTCTTCCTGTTGTGCCTGAAGACTCTCCTCAGATCTCTTCAAATTACTTGTATGTTCTTCCATCTCCTCATTGGAGACTTTTAGTTCTTCCTGTTGCGCCTGGAGCCTCTCCTCTGATTCTTTTAATGCAAAAATGTGTTCTTCCAACTCCTCATTTGCATTCTTCAATTCCTCCTGTTGCGCCTGGAGATTGTCAGCCTGCTCCTGTGTTTGTACAAGTAGTGCGTTGACTTTTATGCGTGAATTTATAGAACTTAATGCGATTGCAATAAATCCTGAAATCTGTTCTAAAAAAGTAATATCATTATCTGAGTATTTATGAAAGGAGCCAAGTTCAATGACACCCACTACAACATTATCTGTTATGAGCGGAAACACAATAATATTGTTAGGCATAGCATCTCCAAGGCCGGAAGAGATACTGATGTAATCATCCGGGCAGCTTGTAATTATAATTGGTTTTTTTTCCAGTGCCGCTTGACCTGCCAGTCCCTCGCCAAATTTAAATTCGTTTACAATGCCTTTGCGTCTAGTATAGGAATAAGAGCCTATCAACTTCAGTCGATTATCTTCATCAGTCATACATATCGTACCGACCTGTGAGTTCAGGTATTCTGATATATAACTAATAATATTTGCCCCAAGTGTTCCGATATCATGTTCTCCACTCATCCTGGCACTCAGTTCCATCTGACCGCTTTTGAGCCAGTCTTGAAATTCATTTTTGTCGAGCGTCAGGCGTAAATTGTCGAGCATGTCATTAAAAGAATTTGCAAGAAGTCCAATTTCATCGTTTGTTTTCACCTCTGCTCTGATTGCTAAATCTCCATCAGCCATTAATTCAATTGTATTTGTTAATTTAGTAATAGGTTGAGAAATTGATCTGGACACAAATAAGGTTATAATTGCCACTCCTGTCAAGATTATCAGTCCCATAAGAATGTACCACCTTGTCAAATTGTGTACCTGTGCAAGGGCTTCTGTAGTATCTATCTTAACAACAATACCCCATCTCATAAGGGGGAAGTAGTTCCATACCGCCAATATTTCTCTATTTCTATAGTCGATCGATTCACCGGCTCCACTTATTCCTTGTACTGCCTGTTGAATGGGAGAGGCTTCTTCCGAACTGAATTCTATGATTTTGCCAATCGCATAAGGATTATTACGAGTTGGTGCAATGAAATTGGCGCTTCTGTTATATTGGATAGCAATTACCGTTTCGCCAGTCTCGCCTAACCCGGTAAAGTCTAGTGCCAGCTTATAGATTTGTTCTATGTCCATCTGGGCAGCAATAACTCCCAGAAACTTTCTATCTTTGAAGACAGGCATGGTAATAAATGCGGCTGTTCCAACAGAAGGCTTGTAGTATACAAAATCAGATATCTCTGAACTTAACAATGTATATGTTCTATTAAATGATTTTGCCAGTTCTGTTTCTTTGTAGAGCCCAGTTCTAAGATTTGTAGCAAAATCGTCTTCATGCATTACAGTAAATACAATATCACCTGATGGTGAAATGAGAAAGAGATCATAGTAATCGTTTATTTCCATATGGGTTGTTAAAAATTTTCTGAATTTTCTGTCAATAGCGCTGTATTCAGGGGAATACACACCATTATTGATATAGACAGAACTGATTTCCTCTAACCCATTGGTAACAGCCGGGGTGTATGCGAGAGTAATAATATCTTTCTTGCGTTCTTTGAAATAGGTTTCTATATTGACCATTTTACTCTCGGTAATAGCATTTAGATTTCCTGCAATTTCATTCTTCATAGATTTAACATTATGATTATATGACACGTAGCCAAAAACAAATAGTGGCACTAATGCCACTAATAAAAACCAGGCTAATAATTTGTGTAGTAATGTGATTTTCCGGAATGAACCGTTTACTTTCCTGGATTTTCCCATTGTTTGTCCCACATTATATAAAGTTTTTGAAGGAATTGATTCCATTCAGCTTTAGTTCTATTGACAGGATAAGGCACAGGTTGGACAGGTTTCCCGGAGTCCCATACAATATCAAATTGCCCATCACGTCTGATAATGCCAATCCTGACCGTTTTCCATGTATGGTTGTTCTCATGATCTAAATAGACTAACCCTTCGGGAGCGTTATAACTTTGCCTTTTTAATGTTCTAATGATTTTGCCTACATTATCAGTTCCTGCTTTTTTCATTGCCTGTGCCCAGAGATACACTCCGAAATAGCCCGCTTCCATTGGGTCGTCAACCACCCTGTCTGAACCATATTTCACTTTAAATCTATTTACAAAGTCACTGTTTTCTTCGGTATTGACGCTTTCGAAATAACTCCAGCATGCATAGTCGCCAACCAAATCATTTGCACCAAGAGTGCGAAGCTCGTTCTCTGCGATACTTAATGACATAGTTGGTGTTTTGTCAGAATTAATTCCCGCCTTGCGAAGCTCTCTAAAGAAGGCAACGTTAGAGTCACCATTTAGTGTATTTATAATTACATCCGGATCCGTTTCAGCGATTTTCTGTATTACATCTTTAACATCACTACTTCCCAGCAATATATACTCCTCTCCTACGATATCAGCACCCAATGCGGCAGCCTGGTCCTTAATAATAGCATTAGCTGATCTTGGGAACACAAAGTCGGAAGCAACAAGAAAGAACTTCTTTCCCAGATTATCAAAGCTCCATTTTACAGCAGGAATAATTTGCTGGTTTGGCACCGCACCGGTATAAATAATGTTTGGTGATTGCTCAAGCCCTTCGTATTGAACTGGATAGAAGAGGAGATGGTTATTACTTTCAAATATGGGTTTTACACTCTTTCGACTGGCAGACGTCCAGCAACCGAAAACTACACAGGTTTTTTCGACATTAATTAATCTATCTGCCTCTTTAGCAAATGTTGGCCAATCAGAACGCCCGTCAGCAACTAATGGTTCGATTTTTCTTCCTAAAAGTCCTCCATTTTGATTAATCTCTTCAATTGCCATTAATGTTGAATCAACAACGGACTTTTCACTGATAGCCATAGTTCCGGTTAAAGAGTGGAGTATACCCACTTTTATAGGCAGCATGGCTTTGCTTTGTCTTAAGATGTAAATCAACCACCCTGCAATTCCTAGAATGATCACGATTGTTGTAATAAGTATTATTCTTTTCATTTTGTTACAGTTTTAAGTATCAAGCCTCAAGTTTCAGGTTTTTGGCTATTACCTCTTTAAGTGTCGCACTATTGATCGGCTTGGCAAGATAATCATCCATACCAGCCTCAATACACTTTTCGCGATCTCCTTTCATCGCATTAGCAGTCATTGCTACTATTGGTATCTTATGATTTCTAACTGCTGAATTCTCATTTCGTATAACACGGGTAGTCTCATAGCCGTCAAGTTCCGGCATCTGACAATCCATCAAAACCATGTCGTAATCAGAACCTTCCAATAGCTTAAGCGCTTCTTTGCCATTACTAGCAAGCTCCGCATGATATCCTAACTTGTTCCTCAGTAATTGCAGTGCGACCTTCTGGTTTACTACGTTATCCTCTGCCAGCAAAATACGAACATGCTGTTTATGCTCTTCTAATATAGTATATTGTGTTACTATCTGTTCACTTGTACTATTTTCAACCCCAATATTTCCTGTAATAATACGGAGGCAATCATACAATTGTGTCTGCTTTATCGGCTTGGAGAGATATGCTCCAAAACCATTCTTGCTGAAGTATCCGGCATCACCTCGGTTGCCGGACGACGCAAGCATTACGAAATGCACTCTTTGCAGTTGTGGATCAGCTTTGATTTTACGCCCCAATGCCTCTACGTCGTCAGGTGTTAGTATGTTATGGTCTATCAGGGCAGCATCGAACGGATCTCCTTTGGCTGCAGCAGCCAGGATTACTTCAGTAACTTTTTCAGCCGAGCTAATCTCCTCAACCCTGCATTTCCAGGACTTTAGATATACCTTCATAACATCTATGGATGTGCTGAAGTTATCAACAATAAGTACACGTAGATTCTCCAAATTGTCTAATGGAGTATGTGGCCTGGCGGACGATTGCTTTTTTGCTTCAATCGTAAACCAGAAGGTTGATCCTTCTCCATATTTACTTTTAACGCCAATTTGACCACCCATTAGTTCCACAATCCTTTTGGAGATTGACAATCCCAGTCCGGTGCCACCGTATTGTCTGGTAGTAGACGCATCTACCTGGGAGAATAACTTGAACAGACGGTCCATGCGATCAGTGGGAATGCCAATGCCGGTATCCCGGATAGTAAATCGTAAAGTAATATTCGATTCTGTCTCTTCCAATATGTCGGCTCTCATGTTTATTTCGCCATCTTCAGTAAACTTTATGGCATTGTTGGCCAGGTTAATTAACACTTGTCTCAACCTGCCCGGATCACCACATAATAAGGATGGAACATCCGGGTCTATAAAGCAGGACAATACAAGATTCTTATCGTGTGCTTTGGCGGAAATGATATCAATAGTATTCTCTACTGTATAACGCAGATCAAAGTTAATGTTTTCTATCTCCAGTTTTCCAGCCTCAATCTTGGAGAAATCCAGGATGCCGTTGATAATAGTTAATAGGGAATCAGCGCTGTCTCGAATGGTATCGGTAAACTCACTTTGTTCACTAGTTAATTCCGTATCCAAAAGTATTTCAGTCATACCAATAATACCGTTCATTGGTGTTCGTATTTCGTGGCTCATATTAGCCAGGAACTCACTCTTTGCCATGTTGGCAGTTTCAGCAGCATCTCTGGCAATTCTCAATTGCTCTTGTGACCGTTTTCTTTCCATCACACGATTTATCTGGACTGAAAGGGTAGAAACTATTTCCAATAATGAGTCATCCTGTTTTAGAATTTGTCCGGAATAAAATTCAAAAACGGCTACAATTATATCTTTCACAAAAACAGGAAATGCAAATCCGCTCTTTACCTCAATTTTATCTGATAATTTTGCCCGTATAAAATTAGTATCTTTCGACAAATCTGAAATCCAGGCAGGTTTGCCGCTTTTCAATACTCGCCCGGGTAGACCAATGCCTATAGCGAATGTGGTTGATTCAGTTACTTTTTTAAATATGTCGTACCTATCATTTTGGTCAAAATACCATATACTTGAAGGTATTAGAATCCCGTTTGAATCCGATATGTATACATGTCCAACTGGAAACTTCGTATATTTACATAATAGACCAAGACAAGCCTTCATGGCTTCTTCTTCAGATGTCGCTTCATTTGCAGTAGAGGTAATATTTTGCAATAAATGTATGCGATCAGTTTCATTCTTTAATTCATTCGCGATCTTAATTCGTCCAATATTTTCAGCTACAAGATTATCATTTGATCTTTTCATCTCTTCAGCTAAAGTAGTTATCTTCTTTTTTGCCATCACAGCGTTTAAAACAATTGCAATATCCTCCTGGATCTGCTCTAAGAAATATAACTCCGATTTTGAATATTCAGTGAATGTTCCCAATTCGATTACGCCGATTACCACATTATCTGTTTGAAGTGGTAGGTATAGCATGTTTCCCGGTATAGTATCTCCCAGGCTGGAGTTGATCCTGATATAGTCATCAGGACAATTTGTAACAAGGATCTTTTTTTTCTGTAGAGCTGCCTGGCCCACCAGGCCCTCTCCCGGGATGTACTCATTTATGCGATTGTTTTGTTTTGAAAAAGCATAGCTCGCTAACAGCTTAAACACGTTCTCTTCATTTTGTATATATATAGCGCCGATTTGTGCGTTCAGATACCTGGCAAGAAAGTTAATAATGTTGCTGCCCAATGTTTCAATGTTCTGCTCAACACGCGTTATTTCGTGCAATTCAACTTGACCTGTATTACTCCAATTAAGGACCATATTCTCTTCAGTTTTCTGTTGTAAGTTTAGTCGCATATGATCAAAATTTATTGACAGTTTGCCAATCTCATCTTTTGATTTTACTTCGAGATTAAAAGAGTAATCTCCTTTGGCAATTCTTTGTGTCATCCCTGTCAGTTCCTGAATAGGCTTCAAAATGTGATACTTTGTCCACAAGATAAAAGTAGTAATAATCAAAACAATAAATACAAAAATGAATATATTGAATTGAATATTTTTTCTTGCATTACTTCCCAGATCAGACATTACAATGTTCGCCTCATCACCTGCAATATTTGAGATGGCCAGACCCATATTGATTGCTTTTGTGGCACTGTCAAACCAGGTTACAGCAGATACAGGGTATTTCACTTTATTGATTCGTTTGATAATGATACAGAAATTACTGTCGTTAGTTTCATGATTAATAAAGAATGGTTTATAAACAAGCTTTTCGCCAGAATCTAAAAGGACGTTCCCTTCTTTGACTGAAAGAATTTTTTCTGCTACTTCAGGAAAATCCTGCTTTAGGTTATGTTGTGGCCTGTTGAGATCTTCCATCATTCCCCATTCTTTCATTTCATCCGGGTGATGGAGGTAATAACCATCTTGATTTACTAAAATATAGTCCTGTACTCCTTCATATTCAGTTGCTTTATGCAAAAATTGAGTTGTATTCGTCAACATGTTAAAGATGATAATCCCAGATTTCTCACCATCAACCATGACCGGTGTCGTAAAGCGAACCACTGGATTATGTGGAATTTCAATCTTTCCATGTTCTATATTTAGATCAAGTGGAGAAGTATAAATTCCCCCTGGTAGAATGTTAATGGACTCTTCGAAATAATATCTTTTACTTTTGTCTTGTAACTGTGATCCACGAATTGCCTGAGCGGAATCACCGTCAAAATCAATACGTACACGCTCATACCCATGATTATCCAGAAATCGTACTTGAGCATAGCACTGTTTTATTAGAGAAAATGATCTAAATAGATTTTCTACATCGTCCAACAACCCAGATATTCCAGCATCTTTCTCAGACTTTAACGCCCTGGCTAATTCTACAACACTATTGTGTCTGCTCACATTCAGTAAGTCGTTGGATGAGCTTGATAAGTAATTACGAAAAGCCTCTATTCTCATAGATATCTGATTATTCGCTGCCTTGACTTCATCTTCCTGTTTAATGCTCGCGGCAAATACCTCTTTTCTGATAACTTGAAATGAATGCAGGAACTCTTTTTCAAAATCTTCAATCGCCTGATTCATCCGGTTTGAAGTAGACGGTAGCAATTTAAGATTTTGTACCTGAGCAAGAGTTTGCTCTACCAGTGAACGATGGTGTATGATTTGATTTTTGCTTTCTTCAGAGAGAGGTTTTCCGGCTGTTATGGCGTTGCTGACTATGGCACGCTCCAGACCGGCAAATTCGCACAACCTTGCAATATTAGGACGTACTACATTGTTCAGATATGGTATTTTTTCTTCCGTTGTTTGAGGTGTAAAAATAGAATAACAGAGATCAAATTCAATATTTATATTTTGCGTGGCAATCTCAAGCCAATCATCTTTAGAAATACTATTATGTCCGATCTTGTGACGGTTGTTCTGGAGCGCCATATATTTTAGTCTCCAATCATTTGTACTCTTCTTAAGCGCTTTGTCCTTATTCGTGCTTAAATATTGTTTCATGTATCTGTCAGCTTGTGATACTTCGGCATCTCCTTTCCTGCGAATTTCAAGAAATTTTTGGAAGAGAGGGGATTTATCACCTTTACCACTTCCGATTATCTTGGCGCCATAACCACGTTCAATTGCTTGCCATCCAGTAGCGGCATTCAGGTTATCCACTATTTTGTTCTTAATAGCATACTGTTCTGAAATCTTTCTTACTTCGAGTGATCTTCTCATTGAAAACCACACAAGAGTGGCCATTACACACAAAAAAATAATTGAAATAAGAATGATTTGAGATTTTATGGTTCTATTCTTTATCATTTTTATGATATTTTTTCTAATTTAGATTTCCGATGAGATTGCACAGAATTGAAGACTATGGCAATGCTTTTTGCAACTGAATTGAGAAACTCTAAATGAATGTCTGTGAATTTATTATGTGAGCCAAGTTCAATGACACCTTTTACGGTCCCTGTAAATACAAGCGGAATGATCAGGATATGACGTGGGGTGGCTTTGCCCCAGCCGCTATCAATCTTTATATAATCGTCGGGAATCTCTGTCGTCAGAATGGTTTTCCTCTCAAGCGCAGCCTGTCCTGCCAGACCTTCTCCAAACTTAAATGTATCAGAGCGATTATCTGGTTTGGAATATGCATAACTGCCAACAACCTTTAATATGTTATCGTTTTCTACCATGTAGATAATTCCGACCTGTGCATTCAAATGTTCAGCAAGATAAGAAACTATATATCTACCCAATCGTGTGTTATCATGTTCCCCCTGCATTATTTCGTACAATTCTGACTGTCCTGTCTTGATCCAGTCACTCTTTTCTAACTCGACCTTGGCCTCGCGCATGCTATAGAGCATAGTATTAAAGTTATGAGCTAACATTCCAATCTCATCTCTGGATTTGACTTCTATCTCCTGATCGAGTCTTCCCTCGCTAACCAGTCTGGTACCAGATGAAAGACTTTTAATAGGCAAAAGAATTCGTTTATAAATCAATAATCTCCAACAAAACCACATAACCAGTAAAGTAATACCAAGAAAACCGCCTGTAATCCACAGCATGGATAAAGTGGCCCTCCTGTCAGACCTTGACTGATACAATGATACCGCTTCGTTCATAGCCGCTACAGAGTTATTGATATTGTTGAAAGCCGCTTTATAAACAATTATGTATTCCGTAGAATTTATTATTGCAGTTTCAAGCTCATAAAATTTTTCTTGTGCTGAATACCAAAGCCTTTGGATCTCTGTCAGTTTATTTTTGATTGCAGGGTCGTCTGTCGGATCAAGTATAACAAAATCTTTCATGTTAATATCCAGAGGCGCGTTGCCTCCAGAAATTAGTGCATCGAGCGTCGCATTAAACACGTTTTTTGTTTTAGTTACCAGGCCTTTGATGTAATCCCGATTAGTTGACGTGGCATAGTAGGCACTTATTTCAGCGCTTACTGCACCGATTGGAATATTGACCACAAGAATCCCCATTACGTCTCCAAGTTTGAAATCTTTTTTAGGGCTCTCCTCGATATTGTTGTGGCAATTTACGCATGCAGATGAGGATGCTATGTCGGCAGTTGCATAACGAAGTGAGTAGAGGCTGTTATGTACAACAAAGCGTGAGAATACAGATTCCCTTTTGTTAAATAAAAAGGCAAACGCCTCCTTCTCAAAGTCCGTGTTTAGGCCTTTCTTCTTGTTAATGCTCCACTTGCTCAGTAGGTCGTAACTGTACACACCTTTCTCATTGATTTTGTCTGATACTTCCTGTACAAAAGTGGCGGGGAGGGGAACGCCACCGTTGATACTCTTGTAATTACTATTTGGATGAATTCCAACTATACCGTCACTCTTCAACTTCTCGATGATATACTTGGTATAATGCTTGCGATCCTCTACTATCTGAATTGTTGCAACCTCGGCGGTCTTGAGTGTGCCGTAGCGAACTTGTAAGGGTAGCAGTGATTGCATCTGCTCTTTAGCATATTTTTGGATCAACATTCTCTGTCGTCCCGCAAGATTAATGACAGTCTTATCTTTTTCCAGTGTCATTGTCATTTCGTAGAAGAAGAATGTACCTATCGCTACGGTGACAAAAAAAGCTGCAAAGACCAAGGCAAACTGTTTACTTAACGACATCTTTCAACTCCTCTTCTGTAATTCTTTAAGTATGATTTTCATGAGACACACCTTCTGTTTTTCTGTTTACAAGTTACTTCGCTATCGTTGCAAAGACTATCCTTCTACTCCACTCAACTGTCCGCTAGTCTGGAGACTGTGTCATAATCCAAAATAATGGCCTTTTGTCATTCTGAACGAAGTGAAGAATCTAATGTTTACAATAGCTTAGATAATCGAGATTCTTCGGCTAAAGCCTCAGAATGACATTACGACACAGTCTGCTGTTAAGCGGAGGATGACGTCACACTGAGCACATCCGCATGCTCAGGAATTACGTCTGGTATAGCCGACGTACAAATAATATTGGTATCATGTAGGGTGCACTTCCATATGCGCCGGTCAACTGTACCGCAAGTTAGACCTACTATTTGGCCTTACTAAAATCCTTTCTCTTTAAATAGTGTTACATATTTTTTGTCTGAGACCTGGATATGATTTATTAACCACTCTTTCAGCAAATTCCATACTTCAACTGTAATTGGGCTTTCACTGCCATCTCGTTTAATCTTACCTTTCTCATGCATCATCATAAAATCCTTAACCTGCTCTAATAAATAATTGTGCTCGTCTTTATGATGTTCAGATTCAGTGTATTCAAATTGGTCAAAGTATTTCTCTTCGGTTAAGAAATGATAATCAGCATAATCGGCAAGTTGCTTTAATAATTCACCTATAACTTCAAGGCCCCTGGCATCTTTCATTGCATCAAAAAGAGTATTGATGATTTCCACAAGCCGTTTATGCTGGTTATCAATTACACTGATATCTAAGGATATATTTTTGCTCCAGGTTATAAAAGAGATGATTGTTTCCTTTTCGTTACAATTACAATAAATATTTATAAAGTATTGAGCTACAAGAGTACATCCCCTGTAATAACAACAAAATATATACCAAATAATGCGTTAAACTCAAAAATTGCAATAATGGACAAAATAAGTGACTAAACACATATTCTGTTATACTTTTATTTCATGAGTGATTGCTAAGCTGCTTGCTCACAAGGCTTTAACAATCTTAACAAATACAAGTAATTTTGCCTAATTATTGTTTATAGCTGTATGTTTCATTGCGAGCCTTATTTATCAAGATCAATGAGTGTCCAAATGTTATACAAATGTGGAAGGCATTAGACATTAATACATCTAATATTTTTTTATTTGCTTATAAACTTTCCTTATATTCAGCCGATAATAGAAGTATCTAACGTTATGCATAAAGCAAATATGCCAGAGTGGGAAGACTATCTATGGAAGACTCAGAAAAGATTAATGTTCTAATTGTTGATGACAGACCGGAAAATCTCCTGGCACTGGGTGAGATCTTGAACGATTCTGAATTGAACATAATAAAAGCAGAATCCGGAAATGAGACTCTTGCGTTGACCCTGGAGCACAATTTCGCGCTCATACTCCTTGATGTACAAATGCCGGATATGGACGGGTTTGAGGTTGCTGAATTGCTGCGCGGGAAGAAAGAAACAAACCATATTCCTATTATCTTTGTAACTGCTATAAGCAAAGAGCAGAAATATATATTTAAGGGCTATGACAGTGGAGCAGTGGATTATCTGTTTAAGCCGATTGATCCTGACATCATAGTCTCTAAGGTACGTATTTTTGTTGAACTTTACAGACAGAAAAAATTGATTGAAGAACAGACGAACTCGTTAGAGCGACTTGCTTTCTACGATCCGCTAACACATCTTCCCAATCGCACACTGTTCTTTGACCGTTTCACTCAGGCATTAGCACATGCAAAAAGGAGCAATAGTATTGTGGCATTATTAAGTATGGACCTTGATAGATTTAAGAAAGTAAATGATTCACTGGGTCACGATGTGGGTGATCTACTTCTTAAAGAAGTCTCAGAAAGATTCAAGGGCTTTTTGCGAAGTGGTGACACTGTTGCCCGACTGGGTGGAGATGAATTCGCAATAATCCTTTCTGATAATTCCACGGCCTATAATGTCAGTATTGTTGCTCAGAAGATTATTGATACAATTTCTGAACCATTCCATCTAAAAGATTACACCTGTTCAGTCGGTACGAGTATAGGCATTGCCGTTTATCCTTCTGATGGTAATGATATTGAACATTTGACCAAAAGTGCTGATATTGCCATGTATCATGCAAAAAATGAAGGCAGGAATAATTACCAGTTTTATAGTGAGAATCTAAATGTAAACACAATTGAGAGGCTGGCCTTTGAAAATGAATTGCACAAAGCAATTGATAATAAGGAATTCATACTCTTTTATCAACCTGTATTCGAACCTCACAGGAAAAAAATTGTCAGTATGGAAGCCTTAATTCGCTGGCAGCATCCGAGCAGGGGACTTCTTCAGCCCGGTGATTTTATACCACTGGCAGAAGAGACAGGATATATTAAAAAAATCGGCATATGGGTTGCACAACGTGCATGTAAACAGATCAAGGAATGGCAAAAAGCAGGATATAAAGATATACGTGTTGCTATAAACGTATCAGCACAACAGTTTAGCCAGAAAGATGGGATGAAATCAATTTCTCGAATAATTAAGGAGGAGGAGATATCTCCTGGCTGCCTTGAGCTTGAGCTTACTGAAAGTTGTATTCTGGAAAATGAGGATAATGCTACAGTGACAATGCATGAGCTGAGAAACCTCGGTATTCATCATGCTATCGACGATTTTGGGACCGGATACTCATCTTTGAAATTTATCAAACAACTTCCAATTAACAAAATTAAAATTGATCGATCATTTGTAAAAGATATCACTGAAAACAAAGACGATTCTGCAATCGTTACTGCAATTATTGCGATGGCACATAGCCTACAACTGAAAGTTGTCGCCGAGGGTGTAGAAACAAAAGAACAGCTAGATTACCTCAACCGCCTTGGATGTGATGAAATACAAGGCTATTATTTTAGCACTCCCCTTCCTGTTGACGAACTTGAGGAACTAATGTCAGAAGAAAAAGTACCAGCAACGGCATGAAGCTCACGCCCTGCAATTGTCATCATCAGTAAGGTTACAAACCGCAAGTGATAACACCACCATCTCTACATCTTAAACAGTCGTATTCTAACTCAGCAAATTTTAGGGGCATACTTGATATCAGCACCGTCCGGTTAGGTTTTTGCGTGTTCAGATTAATACAACAAAACTGTCATTCCCGCATGTTTGTAGGGGGAATCTAGGATAAACGAGCCACATAAATACCCGATAAAGGAATTCGAGTATGACAAAAGCGGCACATACAAAAACCTAACCGGATACTACTGACTTGATATGGTGATTAAATGTAATTCAAGCCTTCAGGTTTGATAAATCATTGTCATCCATATTGAGTTGCATGAAATCTACTAACAGGGAAGTATTCCGGCAGAAGTTGACTGAAGGCCTGGTATTGATCAAGCCTGAAGGCTTGAATTACATATTAATTGAGATAATTCATTTTCAAGAGGTGTTCACTACTAATAGAATTGGGTTCCTCTCTTTCGAGAGGAACCCATCATTTTACTCATCACGAAATAATGATTTGCATCTGTAATTAAAAATCATTCATGCTTCCATCATGTTCAGCAATCCTGTTCTCTCCCATTGGTATCAACTCCTCTGTGTCCGCCGGATTGTTATGATGAGCAGTATTGCCATTACCATTTGACTCACCACCACTAACATGCTGGTTTCCACTCTGTTTAGTCTTGAAGTGTGTCTGCTCGTATGAGCCTGATGATGGCTCATTATCATCAGCCCCAACCTGATCAGACAAAATCCTTATCTGCTCAAGCAGATTTTGTGACTGTGCAGACATCTCTTCACTTGCAGATGCTGTCTCTTCTGCAACTGCAGCGTTCTGCTGTGTAACATGATCCATCTCTTGTATTGCCTTGCTGACCTGATCAATACCGTCAGATTGCTCAGAAGATGCTATAGATATTTCATCTATCAGACTTGTCACTTTCTTTACATTTGTTACAATGTCAGTTAATGATGACTTACACTCTTCAGAAAGCTTTGTACCTACCTCAGCCTTACTTACACAATCTTCGATAAGCTCAGTAGTATCCTTCGCAGCGGTTGCACTTCTCTGGGCAAGATTACGTACCTCTTCTGCCACTACGGCAAAGCCCTTACCATGTTCACCTGCGCGTGCCGCCTCTACTGCTGCATTGAGAGCCAGGAGATTTGTCTGAAATGCGATGCCGTCTATCACCTTTATTATGTCTCCAATCTTCTTACTGCTTTCGTTAATATCATGCATTGCTTTATTCATTTCATTTACGGATTCATTACTGGTTTCCGCATTCCTGTTACACTGCTCTGCAATCTTGGCTGCCTCTTTAGAGTTTTCAGCATTTTGCTTTGTCATGGCCGTCATCTCCTCCATTGATGCGGAAGTCTCTTCCAGTGATGATGCCTGCTCGGAAGAACCCTGTGCAAGGCTCTGACTGGAAGCTGATATCTGTCCGGATGCAGATGCAACCTGATTTGAACCCTCTGTCAGCTTTCCAACTATTTCCTTGAGTAAGTTTACCAATGGACGTGCGAAGAAAACCCAACCAAGTCCGATAACCAGGCAGACCAAGCCAACAGAACAAGCCTGTATCCATTCTAACATTGCCATCTGATGGTCTGATTTTGCATTATACTCTCCGACTGCTCCATTCATTGCCTTCATTGTCGCATTGATACTTGAATAGGCATCTTTGTAAGCAGCAATATATTCTGCAGAATTAGGTACTGTCTCTGAAAGATTCTCAAGATCACTCTGTGTATTATTCCATAGTCCTTTTACTTCCTTCAGTTTAGCCAGTATTGCAACGTCACTGGCAGGAGGTATTGTTACAAATTTTTTCATTTCAAGGTCAAGTGGCGCCTGTCCGCCGTCTATGAGCGCTCCGAGCGTAGTGTCAAATATCTTTTTTGTCTTGAGGAATGTGTTCTCGCCCAATGTGCCATTACCTGAATCAGCAAAGAATGCTACTGTTGCCGGGCTGGCAGCACCAATTGGAATATTTACTACAAGAACTCCCATTACATCTCCCAGTTTGAAATCGTGTTTAGGGCTCTCCTCATGATTGTTATGGCAATTTACACAGCCTTGCGCAGCGGCAGTATCTGCTGTCGCATAACGCAGTGTATAAAC
The DNA here is from genome assembly GCA_021775965.1 of Alphaproteobacteria bacterium. Taxonomy (GTDB): domain Bacteria; phylum Pseudomonadota; class Alphaproteobacteria; order Micavibrionales; family Micavibrionaceae; genus UBA5701. The sequence continues at coordinate 1,835 of JAJFGV010000082.1, read as the reverse complement.
ACCATTATGTACCATAAAACGTTTAAATACATCTCCCTCTTTATTAAAGAGGTAATCGAAGGCCTCTTTTTCAAAGTCAGTATTCAACCCTTTTTCTTTGTTAATATTCCACTTGCTCAGGAGATCATAGCTGTAAACACCTTTTTCATTTATTTTGCTAGATACTTCCTGTACAAAGGTTGCGGGGAGAGGTATGCCTCCATCAATCTTTGCATACTCCCTGTTTGGATGTACATCGACAATACCATCCTTTTTAAGTTTTATCACAACATTCTTTGTGAACTGCTTACGGTCCTCCACAATCTGGAGAGTTGCAATCTCAGCAGCCTTTGTTGTGCTGTGACGAACCTGTAACGGAATTAATTCATTAATATACTCCTTAATATATTTCTGAGTGAGCATGCGCTGCCTACCGGCAAGATTAACAACTACTTTCTCCTTTTTTTGATCCTTGATAACATTGAAGACGAAGAATGCTCCTGTTATTACGGCAACAAAAAATATTGAAAATACTACAATGAACTTTTTTCCAACTGTCATTATTTAACCCTCCTCAAAAGTTAAATGCTTGTACGTAAGTGGAACAATTATACGGCAATATAATTTCCACAATTACTATACAAAATATTCTATTTATAAAGTTTACTCTTTTGCTAACTGTTCAACTATTTCTAAGTCTTCTGACGATAGGACCGCCTCTATATCGAGGAGAATTACTATTTTTTCCTTAACCTTACCAAGTCCCATTATAAAGTTTGTATCTATGCCCTCGCCAAAACTTGGGGCGTCTTCAATCTCTTTACCACTGATGTCTGACACCTCTGACACACTATCAACAATAATCCCAATTGAAGTATTATCAACTTCAACGACTATTACACATGTTTCTTGCGTATGTTCTTCTTCCTGCATTGCAAATTTCAATCTCAGGTCTATTACGGGTATAACCTTTCCCCTCAGATTAATAACACCCTTCATAAAATCAGGGGTCTGAGGTACGGTTGTAATATCCATAAGACCAATAATCTCTCTGACCCTGAGTATCTCAATACCATACTCTTCACTACCCAGTACAAACGTCAAATATTTCCCTTCATGAACTTCTTTCTTTACTGCTACTGTATCCATTTTAGTCTCCTCCTCTAAAATTGCTAAATTGGTTATAAAATGCCAGCTATTCTGTTTCTGACTTTATCACATTGAATCAATATGACTACCTACTCATTACTTTTTATGTTTTTATGTCAAATGTGCAAAATGATCTTATATATCGTGCCAAATATCTTATCGGCTGTAGTTGAATAAACTTTAGTACTAATTTATTATTCACCCATTTACTGATCGATTAACTTGTTGACAAACCAGCTTCCAGGAGAATCTCTTTAGTGTGAGTTATGTTGCTTTCCATGCGCCGTCTGTCAAGCATGGTAACCAACTTATTCATTTCAGGCTTGGTAATTGAATCGTTTTCACTGCTTCCAATCAGGGGCCTTATCCGTAGAAGATGTCTGCTCTAGTTGATTATATACCTGTCTACTACTGCCCTATCGGTCTATTCAAGATTTACTTTTGTGACTACATAATGCCATCAAATTAAGCAAATTCATTGCCATTCAGTAACATGTCAGTTATACCTATTGAATATATGACAGAAACTTTAATTTGATCCAAAACTAAGATTAGGTATTAAATTCGAAGTTTAAAAGAGTTATGACTAGAACGTCTGATATTACAAGAAGAAGATTAGAGCGTGAAAGATATATTGAGTGTGTATTATTTATTTACAGTATGTATGCAATTTAAACAATGTTTAAGTATGATTTGCGTGTTATGAA
>JAJFGV010000081.1 GCA_021775965.1 Alphaproteobacteria bacterium | reverse complement strand
CTATGTGTTCTTTGTTTGTTAATGATCCTGCCGGCTCCTGTAAAAGCAGCCTCACAGGATGCCTGTGCGATCTGGCTTTGTTTGCCGGGAGGTTTTCCGAGCGGGTGTAGCGGGGCTTATAGCGAATTTAGAGATAGAATTGAGCATCGCAAGCCGCCACTGCCCGCGTTGTCATCCTGCACTGTTGACGGAAAGACGAACGGCCATTATCAGCTTGGTCATGAAATTTGGGAAGAGTGTGAAGCAGACTATGTTTTGAGAGAGTCGCAGGGTTATTATCAACCTGCGAAATGCTACCGTGAAGAATGTGCGCCGCGTCAGTGGGAACATGATAGTTATTATTGCGAGTTCCGTGACGCTATAAAAAGGGTAAAACCTAACTATGTACAAATATGGGTGGACGGGGATTATCTGGGCCAGTTCTGGTATTCAAGATAGGAGAAAAGTGATTTACGCGTTAAGAAGAAAGTATCGTCCTCAGGAAAAAGAAGCACAGCTACGCATAGAACACAATCACGGATAACGGTACAAATTCCTTCCTGGCCGTAGATGCCGATGGTGGTGCCAATAACTTCGTCTAGATAGCCCAACTTAATAGCGTTATGGGTCTGGCTTAGAGGCGTCGGGGAATTTGGTTACGGTCTAAAATACTGAGAAATAATATTAATGAGTTAGTGGGTGATAAGGGTTATTGTGTAAATTATGAATTTCCGCTGCCGACCCAAAACGGACGTTTAATTAAAATAGTTTATATTATGTGCTGCAACCCTTAGAAAAGGAAAATCAGATGACGATTGCTGAATGGATGATGATAGCCGCAGTATTGCTAGCCCCCCTGACAGCTGTACAAGTACAGAAATGGCTAGAAGTCTGGAGGGAAAAGAAAGAGCGAAAAAAACAAATCTTCACAACTCTCATGGCGACCCGTGCAACACGCATAGACCCCTCACATGTTACAGCCCTCAATATGATTGATTTGGAGTTTAAAGAAACGTCTGTTCTCGAGAAATGGAGTGAGTATTTGGATTGTTTGGCGGAAGCCCCTAAAATACCTGCTGCGGATTCACCGGAAGACATACGGCAAACATACAAGAATGACCTCAAAAATTGGAACGGTAGGCATGACGATAAATTTATAGATTTGCTCTATGAGATGTCGCGTATTCTGAAATACAAATTCGACAAAGTTTATTTGAAGAAAAGTATATATTATCCAATTGGGCTATCTGATCTTGAGATTGAACAGCAGGTGTTCCGCCGAGCTGCAATCTCATTTCTTGGTGGGCAGCATTCCGTTAAGATGAATGTAACTGATTTTCCTAGTCCAAATGAGGGTGATGAAGTTGTACAGATGCAGGCTAAACTTCGAGAGTACATGTTAGATTTAATGGAAGGCAGAAAATCTATACCAGTATCTATGTCTCCAGCGGAAGATGAGCAACAATAGTTATTGAATGTCCGCTTTTGGCCGAAGCGGAAGGTCGAAGGGTGATAATCGTCATTGTGGAAAATCGTTTCCCTATATTCCAACAAATCAGAACTTTATCTGTTTACTCTACGGAGATAAGTGAATAGTTTGAAGTTTATGTTCTATAAACGAAGCATATCTTTATCCTTGATGGCGGCGCTAATCAGCACGAGCGCGCTTGTTTATGCTACGACCCCTGCTTTGGCGCAAGAAACACAACCTGGCGATGCCTGCACTGCGCCAGAAACCGGGTTTTTCCGGCGCTCGCGCGATGATAATCCCGGTCCGGCCATAACAGGCCAGAATTTCATGTTTTGTGACGGCACCAACTGGCTCGGTTTTATCCAATATGATGATCCGACGGACAGCGTGCTGTTCCGTGCTCCCGCAGCCGTTCCTGCCGACGCTACTTTTGGTAATTCGCAATGGTCGCTCTGGCTGGATGAAGCGAGTGATGACTTTGAGCTCAAGGGTAAAAAATCCGACGGCACTGTGATTAATGCGACCGTCGGCGGCGGTGGTGGTAGCGGACTCTGGACCGACAACACCACTTACATCAGCTTTAACAGTGCCCATATGATTGAGAGCGGCCAAACGCTTCCGGCTGTACTGGATGATAACGGCACGCGTATGTTCTTCTATCCGGATAAAGCGGCGTTCCGCGGTGGAACAATTTCAGGTGCCAACGATGCCTGGCAGAACGCCAATATTGGTACCGGTAGCTTTGCATGGGGACTTAATGCGCAGGCCAGTGGCACTCAAAGCATTGCGATGGGTCGGAACAACACAGCCAGTAACCCGGGCAGCGTGGCGCTGGGGAAGGACAACACATCCAGTGGCTATTACAGCTTTTCCGTGGGGATGAGCAACACAGCGAATAACTACTATACCATTGCCATGGGCTATGCCAACACAGCCAGTGGCAACAACAGTGTTGCCATAGGGGACGGGGCCACGGCCTCTGGCGATAACAGCATAGCTATGGGAGGCTATTACATGCAGGCCCGCGGCAACAACAGTATTGCCATAGGGAGCAGTTACGCCTACGCCAGTGGCAATAACAGCATTGTCCTCGGGCGTGAAGCAATAGCCGGTGATGGCACAGCCGGTAGTGGGTATGGCGACCACTCCATGGCCATTGGTTTGGGCAATGCCACAGGATCATTTCCGCGTGTCACGGGAGACAGCTCACTCGGGATTTTCATGGGTAATCAGGGGAATGTGGATGTCACCGCGTCGAACGTAATGTCGCTTATGGGCGGCAGTTTAGGGATTGGAACGGTAAGCCCGGATACAATACTGCACGCGGAAGCAGACGACGCCAGTAATTCTGCCGTCACAAATGTTGCCCGTCTTACGCACACATCCAGCGGGGCACCGGCCGCCGGGATTGGTGCCGGTTTGCAATTCGAAGTGGAAACCGCGGCGGCCAATAACGAAATCGGCGTATCTATTGAGGCTGTTACAACCGATGTGACTGCCGCAAGCGAAGATTTTGCGTTGATTTTAAAGACCATGGCCGCAGGCGCTGCGGCGGCCGAGCGCGTGCGGATATCTTCAACCGGTGAAGTTGGCATTGGTCAAACTGCGACGGCTGGTATTGAGCTGGATGTGTTGGGTGATATCGAATATACGGGCACGATTGCCGATGTGTCTGACCGCCGCATGAAAACTGAAATTGAAAACCTGCCCGAGGGCCAGCTTGATAAGCTCCTGAAGCTTGAAGGCGTGTCGTTCAAAATGAAAGGCCATCTTGAGGGGCCAACGGAATATGGTTTTATTGCCCAGGATGTACAGCCGATTTACGGTTCGCTGGTTTACGAGCAAAGCGAGGGTATGCTGTCGCTGAATTATATTGGTCTGATCGCGCCAATGGTCGAGGCGATGAAGGAGCAAACTGCGCTCATTAAAAAACAAGCCACACTTATCGAGCAACTTGAAGCGCGGTTGAAAACGCTCGAAGACGCGCAACCACCATAATCACTATGAATAACCCAACCCCCATACAACGCATTGGCGACACGCCGGTCAAAGAAGAAGATATTGTCAATCGCTTTGACGTTCATTTTACCGAGGAATTCAAAAAATGGATTGCCAAAGAAAATATTTCTCTGGCGCTGACCACCTATGAAGGCGGCAAATTGATTATTGTCGGTCCCGGTCAGGAAGGAACGCTTATTGTCTCCGAGCGTAATTTTGAGCGCTGCATGGCCTTGCATGTTGAAAATCACCGCAATATCTGGATTTCCACGCATCATTATATCTGGCAGCTTGAGAATGCTCTGGAGCCGGGCAAGCTGCTTAATGATCAATGGGACCGCACCTATTTTCCGCGCTCCTCTTACGTTACAGGCGGCGTGGACATGCATGAAATCATGATTGCAAATGACGGTCATCTTTATGGCGTTGTAACCGGATATAACTGCGTTGCGCGCATTTCACATGATGAAAAGGGCAGTTTCTCACCGTATTGGAAGCCACCTTTTATTGACGAAATCCTTCCCGCAGATCGCTGTCATTTAAACGGAATGTGTCTGGAGAATGGTGAACTTGCTTATGTTTCGATGGTTTCCAACTCAAACGAAGCCGGAAAATGGCGCAAAGACCGGGACAGTGGCGGCATCATCATGGATATGCGCACTGATGAAGTTGTGGTCGATGGGCTTTGCATGCCCCATACGCCCCGCATACATAATGGCGATCTCTGGTTCCTGGAAGCTGGCAAAGGATATCTATGCAAGCTTGATATTAAAACAAAAAAAGTTGAGCGCGTTTTATGGCGTCCCGGCTTTTTACGGGGACTGCATTTTTACAAAGATTACGCGTTTATTTGCTGTTCATGTCCACGCGATAAAACTTTCGAAGGGCTACCGCTTGATCAGGAGCTTGAAAAACGCGGTGAGAAGCCCCAATGCTCTATGGATATTATTGATTTAAAAACAATGGAATGTATTCATTCGATTACAATTACCGGGCATGTTAAGGAAATTTATGATGTGGCGATAATAGAAGACTGCTGTCAGCCACTCCTTTACGGCGTTATTGGTGAAGACATTCGGCACATAGTAGTCTTTGGGGAAAATAAAACAGAGTTAGGGGCTTTAGATAACCGGTCTACCACTGTAAATTAAGTTTTTAAGGAGAAAATAATGAAAAGATATTTAGATACTTTTATTGTAATCGGCATTTTAGCTGTTTTACTGATACCCGCCACTATTAATGCCGCTCCTTATGTAGCAGACGTAGCGCAACAAAAGAATGGGCCAATTCTTTACGTGAGTGATGCTGCGAAGAAGGAACAATCGAAAAAAGAAGATAAAATTTTTCCTGATAAAGAGCTCAAAAAAGAAAACAAGGGTAGTCGTAAAAAACTTAGAGAAGAACTTAAAAATCTTTCGCCAGAGGAGCGCCAGGCTCGGATGAAGAAAATACGTGAAGAGCGAGAGAAGAACGCAAAAAACAGGCCAAGTGAGCCTGTCAAAAAAATTATAGCTGCTGAAAGAGAGAAGCGGAAAAAAGCAAGGCAGGCAAGACAAGCAAAGCATGCAAAAGAAACTGTTCAGCTTTCTCCTGAAGAGCTTAAAAAGCAAAGGGAAGAGCAATTTAAGAAGCGTTTGGAGAACTCTTCACCTGAGGAAAAAGGAAAAATATGCAAAAGAAGGCTGGAGCGCTGCAATACAGCTGCAAAAAATGATGTGGTAGAACAGAACAGAAAAGCATGGCCTATATGTAATATTGCTCAAAAATTATGCTCCAGCTAAATTGCCGCATGTAACTTTTATTTATAAAAGGTCTGGAATCTTCAAAACTAAATGTCCTTTCCATGGAGCCATTAAGAGATTAAAGCCTAAGAATAATTGAATGCTTTGTAACTTATTTCCATTACAGAAGGCCATTCCAAGTAAAGGAAAAGGGGCCATTTATAAATAAAGAAAACAGCTTCGCCCTTGCCATAAGAATTGTCGGATAATGTTACTTATGGGAAATAATGGATGATTTTATAAGCTATATCAATTTATTGCAGCCATCAATCTAAAAACTGTTTCGGTAAATCACGAGAACCGTGAAGAATTCTAATAATCCGCAAGCGATCTTTTAAAATTCTATAAAACACGATGTGCTTATCTTTAATGACGCTTCTTAAACCCTCACGGATTTCTTTCCTATCACGGCCGATTTGCGGACTTTCTAGCAATTGTCCAAATACACCCTCAAAGGCCGTAACATATGCTACCGCTTGATCCGTTCCGAATTCATGTGCGGTGTAATCAAATATTTCATCAATATCCTGATCTGCCTCAGATGATAATTCGTAAAATAAAGTCATATTAATTATCTGAGTGCTTTGCAGCGCTTAACTTATCCTGAACAATATCTTGTATTTTTCGAGAGCTAGTTTCACCTTCCCAGCCTTTTGCAATTTCAGCGCGTAATTCATCTATAATGCGATGCCTGTAAACCTCATGCAGCCTTAAAGCATCACGGACAACTTCGCTCGCATTTTGAAAATCACCAGATTGAAGCTGTGAGGCTATATACTTTTCCTGTTTTTCGGTAAAGCTTACATTCATAATAATGTCTCCTATTCCTACAACTTACATAGTACCACTCATGTCTATATTTAGCAAATAAAGACATGATAATATAGATTATGGGAAATAATGGGTTGTCTTTATGGGCACTTACCACTTGAGAGTTAGACAATTTAACCTTTTATTAAAAGTTTACATATAAATTAGTTCCACGTCCCTTCGTATATATGAAGTCGTGGCGGTATGAAGAACAAAAACCATCGCAAATAGACGATGGCAAAAATATAAACAAAGGGAGTGTAGCGATGGCTAAATGGATGGGACTTGAGTGGCAAGAAAGTTCTATGAAATTTCTAGAACGTTTTGGTGTAACGAGAGATGAGGAATCGACAGAATCACCTGTTACAACAACAGGAGTGGTCCCTGACACAACAACATCACAAGAAAAATCAACAGATCAACACATAGAGGAGAAAACAAAAATGGTAGAAGTGACGCAAGAACCAATACCGGAAGCGAAATCTGAGCAAGCAGACGGTAAAACCAACGCCCCTACAAAAGAAATCAGCGGGCTCCAACAGGCCGAGAAAGCAAGGCTTAGCGAAGCTAGAAAAGAGTATAATGAAGGTATTAGCGAAGCTAAAGAAGCTTATAACAAAGACACTGGCGAAGCCAAAGAAGCTTATGCCGACAGTATTAGCGAAGCTAAGGCAGCCGAAGAGGTAAGGCTTAACGGGGATAATGAGCCCGGACAGACAAGCGTTGTTCAGGATGACCTATCCCCTACACCACTCGGGCAAGCGCAGGAAGAGGCTCGGAGTGCTATGCAAGAAAAGATGGAAGATGTCAAGAGCCAAGCTGCAGAAGCGCGGAAAGATGCCAAGAGCCAAGCCGCAGAAGCACGAGAAAATGCCAAGAGCCAAGCTGCAGAAGCGCGGGGAAATGTAGAAAATAAAGTGGGCCAATTGAAAAGTCCAGATATTGGAGCGCCCCCTAAATTGAGTCCATGAAATTTGCACAAAGAATCTTAGATTTTCGGCGTAACCTTAGCCGAGGTCAAAGGGCCGTCCGCCGATTTGAATTTTGCTCTGTCTTCCCTTAGTAGAGATGCCTTGGGTGATACCGCCGCCGTCACCACCACAACCACCCCCTTCCTTCATGCCATTACACCCGCAAAAGATTCACTTAAAAGGTGGACTCAATAATGGGGGTTGACCACACCGCTGCTAATATTTCAGCCTTCCGCGATTAATAAATTGTTAAGAAAACTAGGCTCAAGACTCATTAAAGCCAATATAAATCGCTCATGATGAAATCTCCTTTGATCACCAGTGAATCACAAATGAGCTATCTTGTGAATCCATAATCAATAGGTCCTGAGCCTAGTTGTGAGGCGCGAGAACACGTAGGGCAACAGGACGCGAGGACGAAATATCAGAGCCTTTAAGATCCCAACTGGCGTCACAACCACCGTCCGAAAAGTCGATGCTATACAAGCCGCGCGACCAGTACGGGAGCTCTGCGGACGTAAACTGCCAATGGGCGTTGCTGCCCGAACGGCACTGTGAAATAATCTGTTCTCCACCTTGCTGTGCAAGCATTGCGTTAATAGCTTCAATCCGTGAATACATATTGTTTGCAACCGTAATATCCCGCGCGCTAATTTTACGACCATGCACAAGTTCTTTTGTTCCAATCGCTAAATCTGTGTTTACAGATTCACCAAAATCTTTAGCTTGTTGCCAAGCTTGACGCACTTTATTTGCCCATGCTTCTTGATATGTAACTTTTGGGGCATCTTTGGGACGGTCAAAAATTTGCATCCCTTTAAGAGCTTGGCCTTTATGGTGAATACCATGACGTTCATCAATATCGCGAATGCTTTTCGTCTCTTGGTTAAATGTGTCAATGTCGCGGCCAAATAACATGGCTGTACTTTTTGGTGAGACGAATAATTCTGCTTGTGCTTCATCGGGAAGGTCTGTGAGATACTGGCTAACTTTATTCAATTGAACCAAGCCGACTTTAACAACAGAATTTTGAGAATTATAATGATCCTCTAATGAGCGTTTTGTAATTTTCTTTTTTGTCGCCATCATTTTAAAACTCCTTCATTTAGTTTTACTCTCTAAAATAGCACTGACATGTAGAAACATGGTAGAGCGCTAAACAATTCATCCATCCACATAGGGTGCATTTTTAATGAATTAGTACTTTATTAACATAAAACTATGGAATATGTCAAGAGAATTATGCAGAAAATATCCCGCCCCCTATAAAGGAGTCCATCTCCAGAGTGAATCTGGTTATATTTTGTAACATTTACAGGAGGACAAGAAATGGCACGAAAGCGTTATACTGCGGAGCAGATTGTGCCCCTTCCGTTGTGTAATGGCTGATAAGCTTGTTTTTCTAATATTTTTTGGCCTAAATTCTCTGAATTTTAAGAACGATCAACACGTCTAAAACCACAGCAAAAAACAAACAGATTTTTGCTCATCCCATATATTTAACAAAATATTAATTATTACCCATAATAATAGAAGGGCGACAAAAAAACAAATACAAACGGCGAGTTTTAGAGGGTAAATATAATGAAGAATCTTCCGCGCAAATTTGTTCAGCCCCTTATTGATAAAATCTTGAAGGCTGAGCTTCCGGGTATCAATACAATTGAAGACCTTCATAATGCAATGAGGGGCAACGAAGTTAATGCGGACGGAAGCTCCTTTACCAATGGACAGACCCTTACAAGAAGAGACTCTATTAAAGACATTATAGGCCACGTTACTTTTACTGAAATTCTCGATGAGAATATTGACCGCATAGTCGCCCAGCAAAATGTCCCACCAGCTCCAAATCAACCGGCCGCAAAAGCACAAGAACCACAGCAACCGGGGGAATCACGCACCACCACTTCCCGTTCCGAATTAGATTTTGGTCCCGCAGGGGACATGACGATTGAAACTACAATTACAGAAGAAATACCGCATCTACCTGAACTTCAACCGGAAACATTTGAAGCCGTTCCCGGACCAGAAACTCTCGGACCAGCAGCGCCGATGGCACAAGCCGTGGCTGGACCCGAATCTCTCGGACCGGCAGCGCCAATGGCACAAGCCGTGGCAGGGCCAGAACTCCTTGGCCCAACCGAGCCTCCCGCATCAACATTGGCAGAAGTCGACACAGCAAAAATCGATGTACAGGCTGCAAACCCGGCCATGATGGAACTGACCGCGCAAGTTTCAGCCATGCAGCAGACGATGCTGGCGATGATGAAGCAAATACAACAGCAGCAGGAAATAATAGCACAGCAGGCTACGCAGCTGGCGCAAGCCACGCAACAACCGGCCGCTCCGGAAGAACCAATCGCTGTGGCACAAGCACCTGTTAGATCAGCCGCCGTGGAGCCAGCCGTTCGTGAACCCACTAATGCAGAAAGGATAGAACTCGTTGACGCTAAGCTAGCGGCTTTAAATTCTCAGTTCAATTTTGCCGAAAGAGGGTCTCCGGAGGAAGCGCAACTTCTTGAACAAATAAATGAAGCAAAGCAGGAAAAATGGGCAATACCCGGAGGAGCAGAATCCAGCTTTACACAACTGGGTGAGAAATTAGATGAAATAAAGCAAAACCACATTGAAAGTGAAATGCAGGACTTAGATCTGGATGTATATCGGGCAGAAGCTGAAGCTGCTATGGCGGAAGCCAACCAACGCAGAGACAATACGTTCCAGAATGGTGGCTTTAGTGAAAGTCCGGGGTACGGCATTCCAGAAAACAGCCATAGCAGTGGTACCACGATTAACATTTACACCGGCCCTAGAGAAACCAGCAGCGCGGCCGATCAATATGGGTGCCCCCCCGGTCACGGAATCGGCGAAGAAGGCCTTTCATGCAAAGCAGAATTCCAGCAGGTCGCGACATTAGAAGGCGTACAAGCCACCATGGACCTACAGGCTGCCATGAAAGCGGAGAGAGAGCTTGCCGCACAAAACGTAGATGGTGTGGGCGTAGAATCGCCAAACAACAACTTGGCGGGTATGGATATGAAGATCGGGTGATGACACCCCAAAATAAAAAATAGAAAACGGCGTTATATAAATAAAGAGGGTGTGATATGGGTGTCTTTGATGATGATAAACTCCCCGACGACCAAGTAGGGTTGCTACAAGAGAAGCACGCAGACATATACGAACAGTGGGAGCCCGAGTATCAAATTTACTTCAAATTACTTTTGATCGAAGCCAATCAAAATGGCCCGGAAAAATACCAAGACCCCGGCAACATCAGAGAAGATATAGTCAAGTACCTTGAATATGATGACGTGCAAAAGTTCATTGGTAAGGCTCTCACAAACCCTGATGTCAGGGGAGCCAATCAATTCCTCTTACAGGACAAAATCGATGAAATAGCCTTGGGAATGCAAGACCGTCTGACGGGCAAGATACAGCCTGACAATCCATACAAAAGACGCACCTTGACCAGGCTAAAAGACCCCCAATTCAAAGAGCTGATGGATGGAGATCGCAGAACCTATATCCGCGAAGAGTACATAAAGCCCAAGAGATATACAGAATTGTCTGAGAACGTTCAGGAGCTTGGGCAGTATGCAAAAAGTGATGCCGTAGGCTTGATCAGTCAAGTAAGCCGCAGAGAAACCGACCCTAAAATTGCCTATGAAGCGGCCGTTGCACTCGTTGAATTGACAGGCAAGTCCTCAGAAGCTTCCAGCACAACCAAAACTGCATTGGGGGCAGTAGAGGCGATTGCCAAAAATCATCCGTCATTAATTGATGACCTGACAACTCTTTTGGAAGACAGTGAAAAACCGCACTATGTTGCCAAAGATTCAGCACTAATCCAGCTAGGTATTATCAAGAAAGATGTTCAATTTGAGAGCGATCTTGAAATTGCAAAGCAAAATTTTATCAAGGATCCTGACGCCCCTGACACTGTCTTCACGACAAAAGTTAAGGCACACGAGTTATCAGATATGTTACTTGAGTCTGAAGCCATCGCGCCGATTTCATCAAACACAACAAATGAAAATATTACAAAACAACCTGTAACGGTTGAGCAAACCCTTACAATACTGCCCGATGCTAACAAGGTGAATTCAGTGACTGCACCCCCGGCCATGCAGGAACTTATCTTGCAAGTGGCAAAAATGAATGAAGTAATACAAGGCCTGCAGAATGAAATAGCAGAACAAAAAACTGATCGTTCTCTCACCAACGAAGAAAAAATACAGGCGCTTGATGAAAAATTGCTTGGCCTAAGATCAAAGTATAATTTTGCCGAGAGGGGCTCTGTGGAAGAACAAGAGATTCTTAAGCAAATAGATGAAACAAGAGAAGCAAAATGGGCAATACCTGGAGGTGTACAAACCAGTTTAGATCAGCTCGGTGAAAAGTTAGAAAATATAAGGGCCGACGACCGCAGAAGAGAGCAGGAAAGCCAGAGGAAAGAGCTGTCAGATGCAAAGCATGAAGCTAATCTCGCAGAACAAAAAGCTCGTACTGACAGCTATAATACAGGAGATACGTTTTATCGCGACGGACAGGAACAAGCCAACAATGGTACGCTAGGGCACCTAGGAGAACAATATGATTACAGTAACTTCGCTAACGTTAATATCAGAAATCGAGAAACAGGCAGTGTTGCTAGAGAGCAGAAAGGCTGCTCCGGTCCTTCGTGCCAGAAAGACTTCACACAAGCGGCCAGTCCGGGTTTTGATATAGAATCCACTTTGGAGAAAGCACAGAAAGTTGCGCGCCAAGCAGAGAAAGCAAATAAAGTATTAGATAAGATAGGTATTGATACTGGTAATATCGGCGATGCTGTCATAAAATATGGTAGCAAAATAACAGACCTCAAATTCTGACAACATAATATGTTGTTGGATCTATATGCTTTGTCCTGAACCTACAGCCGCAGAGATAACTTCCGTGCGAATGTCATCATAATGCTCTCTTATTTTAAGCCTGTGAGAATGTAACTCTTCCATATATTTGACATGATATTCATGCGTGGCGGGTGTGTAGTACAAAATATCAATCAGAGCTTCTATGCAGGATAATTCCAGTTCAAAAGCATCAATACGCTCTGGTAGAGAATCTTTGGCCATCATGGTTTCCCTTTTTTACGGTTAAGGGGAACCGGCACTTAAAAAAATAAAAGGCCGGATGCCGCTAGGACCCTTGCCAAGGCGAAGGGTGTAGGTATTTAGGCAAGCCCTGGACATTTCCTACCATCCGGCCAAAACCGGATGAATAAGAGCAAGGCATAGCCAGCGCACCGAACCGATTTCGGACGCCTTGGCGTTTAGAGGGCTAGCGGTCCCCACATGCGGAATTTGCCACATGCTCTGGAATCTGAACATTATACCGCCGTAAAATCAAGGAAATGGTAGAAATAATACTTGGCTACGCGTGAAGCGGTAAGAGACTGCGCATATTGCCCAATGACTTACAAGAGATAGTAGTTTCGAACAGACGAATTAACATTTATATAGGCTATTCGCTTATCTGAATTTTTGATTTTATCAAGGCAATATTTGAAGAGCTAACACCATATTGATTGGCCAATTCTTCCCATTGCTGTAATGCAGCTTGCGTTTGGCTTATAATTTCATCAATACGCTCATTGCTCAGTTTGGTTTCTTGCCCCAGCTTTCGCAAATGCTGAACTGTAGGCTCCCTCCCCTCCCCCATGACCATTGTGCTTTGCTCGCCCCGCGGCCCGGAAGAAAACGTAAGATCATAGGCGGGTGATAGTGCCCACTGCCCTGCTTCATCCATCAAATAGCTAAAGTTTTTAGAATGATCATCGCGGTTATGCGCCAGAACATTAAAAACGGCCAGCTGATACATTTTTTCAACTTCTCGTACATCGCGTGTCAATGAACTGGTCAGCGCTATTAAATCTTCATAATCAAGGGATGGCGTGCGGTAATCAGAGTGCAGCAAACCGCAAGCAGTATGCATGTGCAGCCTGTTTTTGCCGTCGCGGTCAAAGCGTTTAATTGCAAAATATCCTGCGCCATGCTGAGCATCAAAAAGATGAACCTGCGGCATATGAATACCGGCATCTTTGGCCATTAGCGCATAAACATACTCAATCGCGCCCGCATCGATGCCATCTTGTGCATTCGGGAATTTGACCATCCACGGCTCATAGCCTTTGGGCAGATCATTCACCCCATGAACAAGATGTTCAAAATTTGCATCAACGCCAATCAAT
>JAJFGV010000009.1 GCA_021775965.1 Alphaproteobacteria bacterium | reverse complement strand
TCGCCAAAAGAACCCGCAGAAACCGGGGCTGGCAAAGCCAAATCAAAATCCTGCATCGCCGCTGAAGATGTCTGCAACTGCAAGCCCAAAGGCTGCAATATTCCAGGCGAACGGACCGGCTCGGAGGCTCGCGACAATTGTGCCCCATGTACATTCGACCGTAATGGCACCGGATTCATCGTGGCTCCCGTTTTGGGAACGACGCTCCCGGATGGATTCCATTTTGTTTTTGTAGAGATAAAACATTGCACGTTCTGATGCTGCACAAACGCACAAAGTGTCTCAGATTTTTTCGCCGTTAGCCCCGCAATCTCCAAATGGTGCTCGGTGAAACCGGATGAGCTTTGATAAGCGTTCAACCATAGCTGTTCATGATCTATGCTTTCCTGAAATTGAGAGGGCAAAGCCTCAAAAAAGACTTGCGCTGTTCTTTGCGAATTGAAAATCCCGATACGCACAGACGCATTCCTTGCTTCCACGCCTTTCGCATAGGCAGTTGCGCCCACCAAAACGGTAGCGCAAAACAAAAACAGGCAAATTTTTACTCTGTCAAAAGCCAAGAACAGGCTTCCTGATTAAGAAACGGGCATAATCACCCATATTTATTCTAGCTCAGACAGCCTGCAACTGTTAACATACTGACGTATTAGACTAATAAATCCTGTGGAATGATATGGAATGCTGACAATCCAGCTAACACCACCATTTGTTGGAACCGGTACAGATACGATAGCCACTGTCTTTCTGTCGTTTTAATGCCGCTGGCATAATGCAATACCGTTAAACGGATGCTCTACCCTAAAGGGCACAAGGTTGGGCCAAAGACTGGCGGCGCGCGTTGCAAATGCAGAATAGACGTCTCTACGCCCTCACTATAAACGTATAATGTTCATCTTTTTTACTTTGAAAGAAACAACACCACCCAAAACGTTCTGCAATATTTATTCGGCGGCCTCTACTGCATTATCTTGCGCTACTTCTTCTACCACTGCAGCTTGCGGCTTTCCACCCTGATTGTCACCCCTGATCTGATCAAGGAATTCACCAACAGATTTTTCAAGACTGCCTGACAATCCGGCGATATCATCGGCTGAACCTTTCAACGCCTGTGCCGAGTGCCCGGTTTCACCGGCTGCCGCCTGCACAGTCCCGATTGAACTGGCCACTTGCTGCGCGGCCTCAGAAACCTCATTGATGTTTCTCGTGATTTCTGAAATGACAGCGTTCTGCTCCTCAACGGCGCCTGCGGTTCCTGCCGAAGCCTGATCAATATCGGAAATATTGCTGATAATTTCCTGCATAGCCGCAACGGAATCCTGCGTTGCCACCTGGATTTCTGCTATGCGCGTTTCTATTTCCTGAGTTTTTTGACCTGTTTCATTTGCCAGTTTCTTGACTTCATCAGCCACGACAGCAAAGCCCTTGCCCATATCACCAGCACGGGCCGCCTCAATGGTTGCATTCAGAGCCAGCAGGTTGGTCTGCTCGGCAATATCCTTAATGGAAACAACGACCTCACCAATATTTTCGACCAACCCATTGAGTTCATCAACTTTTTGACTGGTGCTGTTTGCACTGCTGGAGGCCATATTAGCTTTTGACGCCACATCGGAAATCTGTTTTGAAATTTCCTGCGCACTCGCTGTCATTTCCTCTGTTGCCGAAGCCACCGTACCGGCATTGGCACTGGTTTCTTCTGAAGCCGCGGCCACGGAAGAGCTTGCCTCCTCCGTCTGCGAAGCGGTTCCTTCCATGTTCTTTGCAGCATCCTGCAATTTCTCTGCAGCCTCAGCCAAACTTGTAATCGTCCCACCGACCTGCGCGTCAAACTGCTTGGCCATATCGCGCATGACCTTCTTTTTATCTTCCTCGGCGCGTTTCTCATTCTCCTTCTGTTCGTCTCTCATCCTCCTCGTCTCTTGTCCGTTTTCTTTGAACACCTGAACAGACGCTGCCATAGCCCCAATCTCGTCAGAGCGCTTGATGCCGGGAACATCAACATCGAAATTACCCTTCGCCAATTCTCCCATGACCCCTGTCATGCGTGATATGGGGCCGGTAATAGCTCTGGAAACCATCACGCCTATAAGCGTAACAACAAGCAGCGCCGCCACAGTCGCAAGAATTGCAAAATGCTGCATTTCCTTGATAGGAGCCATCACCTCAGAAACATCTTTTTCTGCAAGAATAGCCCATTTCACGCCATGAAAATCAAACGGTCCATAGGCCGATACAACAGCAATACCGCGATAATCATCTATAATCTTAAAGCCCTTTTCCCCTTTCAAACCAAGCTCAACGGTCTCACCCGGCACACTGGTTTTAAGGATGGTCGACTCTTCAGAAAATCTTGAATCGCTGCGCATAAGAAAATCTTCGCCAACAATATAGGTCTCACCGGATTCGCCCATGCCGGTTGATTCCTGCATGATATGATTGATGCGGGAAATCGGCATCTGGAACACCAAAACGCCGGCCAAAGATCCATCGTGGTTTAATATCGGCTCTGAAATAAAACTGGCGGCAACACCGCCACTGGGCGCATAAGCTTTAAAATCAAAAAACGCTTCAAAGCCCGGAGTAGGATTATCTCTAGCGGCACGGAACGCATTGCCCAGATCGCTATCCTTCCACTCACCTGTGTTTAAATTGGTTGCATAGTCCAGCTCTTTATAAACCGAATAAACAAGATTGCCGCGTGTATCGAATAGAAACACATCGTAATAATCCCGCGCCTGCAGGAAATGTCTGAACCACGGGTGATGTTTTGCATGTAACTGGCTATAGGTTGACTCATCCGGCGCATAATCCAGCTTTTCCTTGGACCCAGTCGGATGCGGATTGTCATCAATATAAAGCTTTTGCAGAACCTGCGTCTGATTTCCCTGAAACCCTATCTCATCCCAGGCCTTGGTGAAATCCAGCGTCGCCTGTCGCACGTAATCACTGTGCGCCATCACGGACAAATCTTCATCAATGGAGGATAAATAATTTCTCAGTGCCGATGACCTTGCTGCCTCCAGAGCAAAAAGATTTTCCTCTGCCGCATACAAAGCATCCTTCGTCGCTCGGTCTATCGTAATAAAACCGGTCACGGCCGCAGCCATAATCGCAAGACCACTCATAATAAGGGGCAATTTGTAGGCAATTTTTAATTTTAGAAAACTCATAGACTCTCTCCTTCATCCTGAAGTGCACACGCCAAACGCTTACGCAGATACGCAAATTCTTTACGCAGAAGATATAGCTAATAATATTACATTAGCGAAAATTAGCAAAGATTCAGTTAAAAGCTTCGTGAAACACCAAAGATAATTCGGGACTCACAACCATCGGCACATTCGCCCGGCTCATCCAGATCCGTGTCAACATAGCTCACAGACAGATCAAACCCTTCGAGATTGTAGCCCAACCCGACAGACCAGTCCGTGTAATCAGGCGTACCGAAGGTTGCATTGTCGTCAATCTCCTGCCTCCCAACATGACCGGATAAGGTAAAGTCCGCCGGTAGAGGGACATCAACACCAAGCGCATAATATTGCGCGTCGCCACTATTGCCGAAATATTCAGGCGAATAATTCACCGATGCCGTGGCCGAGAAAATATCAAAATCATAACCAAGAGCCAGCGCACCTTCTATAAAATCATAATCCAGAGAACTATCAGCCCCTGGATAAGCATAGTAAATCAAGCCAACATCATAGGTAACGCCGTTCATTTCACCGGCATAGCCACCATAAACATCAACCTCAACATTGGCTTCATCGCCATCATTGAAATTAACATTCGAGCCCCAAACACCTATATACAGGCCCGTGTCGTGTGAGATATCAAAACCGCCCTGAATGGCAACATTTTCATTCGACTGTGCAATTCCGCGGAAAGAATACTCACTGACAAAACCGACATTAGCCGAAATCTCAAACTCTGAATCCGACAACAAATCCGTTGCCTGTGCAGATAGCGGCAAAACAGCGAGTGCTGAAACAGTTAATACCCCAAATAACATATGCCTTTTCATGGTCTTTCCTCTCGGCTCTTTAACTATAGAAAAATTCTCAATATGATTCTTAAATACTTCAAAAGGATTTTAACACCCAAACATGAAAAAACCTTGCATAGATTAAAGATCATACACAGGGGTTCATGTATGCAGGCAATTTAGGGTGCGTCCTCATAAATTGATTATTAAATTTTTGCTGAATAGTGCACGCTCGTGGGTGTATTCCAGCCACTTTAATTAAAAATATCTGCTGAATCGCAGCTGGATATAATCGTCTTTTTCCAACGCAAAACTATCTTCGCCAGGGTCAGCACCACTAAAAAATCGGGCGCGGAGTTCAATGGTGTAATCATTCCCGATACGACGCTCTGCTTCCAGATTATAAAATGTTTCAGATGTATCCGGATCAATAGAGAACCCGGCAAGCAGCGCCGTATCCTGGGTATCATTTAAACTCAGGCGCAGCCCTGCAAACACATCGCCGTCAACGGTGGAAACAGGGGCTTCAAAATCTCTGCCATCATAATGATACTCAGTCAAAACACCGATATCTGCGGCGCTATCCATCACCTGATAAAATGTATATTCAAATCCGCCCGTTGCCGCGGCGAAGGTCTCACCTTGGCCTTCACGGGCAATAGCTTCAAATTTCCAGAGCCAGGCCTCATTGGTGTACTGCACATCCAGACCAGTCTGGTTTATAAGATCATAGGTGGGAAGCAATTTCGTACCGGCCCCATTAAGAAGAAACCGCGGCTCCCGCCCTGTGCCGTAAAAATGCGATAACCCAACATCCCAGTCACCAAAATAATGTGACCAGCGTGCAGCAAAATCTATATGCTTTTCATCTGCGCTGGATTCATATTGGGCATTATCAGTGTCTACGATCAACGGGCCACGAAAGCGGCCCGATGTGCCGGGGAATGTGCGCTCACGAAAACCAGGTAGCGCATAAAGGCTCACACGACCGAAATCAGTTTGCTTGGCAAAATTAACCATGGGCTGACCGAGATAATCCTCACCGTCCAGATCCTCCACGACATCGCTTTGGTTGATGATATTGACCAGATGGCGGGATTCCGTGACGCCCCAGAAGACTTTATTGATCCCCGTCAGAACTTCCCAGTCATCAGCGATATAAAGCCAGTACGCCTCACGGATATCAAAGTGCGAGCGCTCATCATCGCGGCTGTCATGGCGGTAGAACGGGATAAAGGTAAAGCGATGATTGCCGGCATTATAGCGCAGCTCCGGGTTAAAAATGACGGAGAACTCAGGGTTGCTTTCCTGCCCCGTATGTTTGGGGCTTTGGGTAAATATGCGCGCCTCAGTGCCGACAAAACCTGAAACATCAACCTCTCCCGCCATAGCAGGGCTGGAGAGCAAGAAGAGAAATGAGAGCAGACATTTTAAAATTGCGCTACCGGACACGCGTTAAAACACCTTTTTCAAAATCATTGTCATCAAGACCGGCTTTAAATTTGTAATCGGAATAGAGCAAGTCAGTGCTTTTACCGTTTTGTGCGTTCTCCATGTGGAGCTTATGGGCGCGCCAGATATTGCCTTCATATTTCTTATACTCAGAAAAGCTCAGTGTTTTCAGCAATCCCCCCCGGCGATCGTAAAACTCAATCTTACGGGCCTGAAACACATCCTGATCGATCCAGGAAATTTGCTTGGTATAACCGGAATGCTCGTATTTTGGATAGCGCTCGACCACGTCACAAGTCATGTCACCGCACGCTTCTTCACGGAGAAACTTATAGTCGTATTTACCAAGCTCCAGCGATGTAAAATCTTCAAACGCAAACTCACTACCGACAAAGGGGCCGGATTTATTCACCGAAGAAATGCGCTTAATACGTTTGAGCGCAGGCAAGTAGAGCCATTGATCATCCGGATCAAGTATTTTCGCATGAGAGAGCAACGCTGTCCCGGCAATATCAGCAGGAGAATTAAACACGGTAATGCTCTTATCGCCCAATGTTTCATCCGGCACTTCCAATATCTTGTTGGTCATGACACGGTTTGTTTCTTGCCCATGAGCATTCTTCAAGACCATTTCCATGCCCGCCACACTGTCGCCAAAGCCGTTATCTGAACGGTCGGCGCGCGCTGCGATAGCAAAGCCTTTTTCTTCAGGCGTTTCAGCCCATACAGGCGTGGCTAAAACACCCGCCAGAACGACGCCGCTTAAAATGAATTTACTCAGCAGCTTCAGGGATAGCATCTTCATGAGAGACTCCTTTGTTGTCTTGTTTTTTCTTATATCCGATTAATAGCAGCGCGGGAAGCAGCGTAAAGTCCATGATAAGCGCAATGACCATCGTCACCGCTGTCATCAGGCCGAGCTGTTCATTGATCTGGAAGGTCGATAGCGACATAACCAAAAATCCAACGGTCAGGATAATCGTCGTGATAACCAGTGCCAGCCCGACTGTTTCAAAGGCATATTTAATAGCTTCAGCTTTATCCATGCCCTTTTCACGCCTCGCCCGCAAATATTTGGATAGAAAGTGCACGCTATCATCAACCACAATACCAAGGGCCACCGCCGATACCGTGGCAGAGGCCATGCCAATATTTCCTGAAATCAGCCCCCAGACACCGAACGTCATCAAGATAGGCACCGCATTCGGGATCAAACTAAGCGCCCCAATACCAACGCTACGCATTGCCACCATAATGATAAGCGCAATGGAGATAATCGCAATGACATTCCCTTGCAACATACCCTTGATATTTCTAAAGGACACATAAGCAAACATCGCTGTCGGCCCGGTGGCTGTGGCATGCATCGCCTGCGGCGTATTGCCCTCAAGCCATTCAGATGTCCGCACAATAAAGTCACGCATTTCTGCCGTCGTATAATTTCCGAGTGTTACGCTGATGCGCGTGGCTGATTTATCGATATTGATGCGATCATTCAGATCCAGCCCAAAAGGCAGGGACATCTCATACAGCAACAAATACTGCGCGGCCAATTCGCGGTCTTCCGGCAAGCGATACCAGCCCTCATCATCGCCATGCATGTTTTTGTTCAGGCGCTGTATAATGTCGGTGTAGCTATTAACGTGCTCCACTTCAGACTGTGCCCGCAGCCAATCCGTGAACTTGGCCAGATTAGTCAGATACTCCGGATTGCTAATACCGCCAGCTTCACCAGATTCCACAGAGTATTCTATCAAATACACGCCTGTTAGCTCGTCCATTCCAAACTCAGCATCAACACGGAACTGGATAGAATGATCGAAATACTCAACCCACTGGTCATTGATTTCGATGCGCGGGATCATGGCGATCAGAGCCAGCGCCACCACGACAGAACCAACTAAAATCGGCTTTTGCCTCTCAACAACAAAATCAGCATAGCGAGTAAGAAACTTCGTTATCCCTCTATTTTTGCTGCCCTGCTTAACTTTAACGGGAAGAAAGCTAATAACCGCAGGCAGAAACGTCAGTGAATAAAGCCATGCCGCCCCAATACCAACCGCCGTCATATTACCCAGATGATGGAAGGGCGGTGTATCGAGAAGATTCAGAGTTAAAAAGCCAATAATCGTCGTCAGGCTCGTAATACTCACCGCCACAAAATTAATGCGAATACTTTCTTTCAGCGCGGTGATCTTATCCTGCCCATCACGCATCCCGGCTATCATAGAAATCAATATATGAACGGAATCCGCAATCGCCAGCGTCAGGACAATCGTCGGCGCCATCATGGATATCGGCGTAAGTTGTACACCCATATAACCGCCTGCGCCCAGTGCCGCCACAGCAGAAAAAGCAATAACGAACAAAGTTGCGATGGTCGCGCTGAAAGAGCGCAATGTAAAAATCATCACTGTAATCAGGAATAGATACATGATCGGCGTCAGGGTCTGCATATCCTTCATACCCGCCTCCATAAAGGCGTTATTCATCATAGAAATTCCCGTTAGGGCTATATGTAGATCTGGATATTTCTCTTGTGCCGCCACAACAATGGCCCGCGATTTCGCAACAGCCTCAGGCACTTCGGTCAGTTCTTTTTCAGGATATTGCAACGTGACATTGATTCCTGTTGTCTCGGCATCACGCGCAATCATATTACCCAGCAGCTGCGGCTCAGCAATAGCAGCCTTTTTCTTACTCTCTAACTCTTGCTTGGAAAGAGACGGTCCGTTGCGTATCAGATCATCGACGGTCAGGTCATCACCCTCCGCCCAACTATACTGAAAGTTCGTCACGGAATCGACGCGCGTGGCAAATGGGATCTGCCAGGCTTCTTTAGTAATAAACTCAATCGCCCCGGCCACATCACCAGAAAAAAGATCTTTGGTTTTAGGTTGAACAACAAACATAACGTTGTCGTTTTTTGTGTAAATATTCTGAAAGGCCTCAAAGGCGACAAGGTCAGGGTTTTGATCGCTAAAAAAGACACGGTAGTTATTAGCAAATTGAAGCTTTGGCATTCCTGAAGCGCCCGCAAAGACCAAAAGCAAAGTGAAAGCGATAACGACAAACCGCCAGCGAATAATAAAATTGGCGAAGTCGCCTGCAAACTTTTCTATTTTTGTTGTCATGATACGGCCTTTTCACTTTTATAATGCAAGTAGTTCTTGATTCTTAATCAATTTACTTTTATAATGCAAGTGGTTTTATGAAATAATTTAATTTGAGATATTGAATGCCCAAAACTTTAAGAGCACCGCATTGTGACAAATCACAATGCCCCATAGCCCACGTCACCGATATCATCGGTGATCAGTGGAGTATACTGATTATTCGCGACATGCTCATTCTTGGGAAACATGAATATAAGGAATTTATGCAAGCGCCCGAGAGCATATCAACCAATGTACTAGCTGACAGGCTTAAAAAACTGGAATGCGCGGGCCTTATTAAATGGATAGACCACCCGGAATACAAAACGCGCAAGCTTTACTACCTCACGCCAGCCGGCAAAGATTTTATCCATGTCATGGTTCCCCTTGCCGCTTGGGCGGATAGAAATATGGATAGCGTCAACTTACCCCCTGATATTGCCAAAAAACTTAGAAACAACCCTCAAGAGATCATTGAAAACGCACTACAAGCTATTGAAGAATGGGAAACAGAGTATTTGTAGCTGTTCATATCGCCCCCTACACAGAAAACCATCGATAGCGTCCCTCAGCATTCTTATAACCTTATTAATTGTTGTAATAAAATTACAAAATATAACTATCCCACTGATTTTCAATAACTATCGGCTGTTTATTAACTATTATTTCAGGGCTTTCGCGATAAAATGAATACATAAGAGTGCGATCTTAATAAATAAAGACATAAATTAAGGCGCAATTTGCGAAGGGTCAGAGGGAATGAGCAGGAAACTCATGAGACCGCTAGAAAAGCGGTTAATGTTAGACGCATCAATTACCGCCATTGGCGGCAATGTCCTATGGCTCGATGGCGCCGATCAATCAACAATTTTAGATGCGGACGGAGATGACGCCAATTCAGGCGGTGCGTTTAGTGGCTCTGTTGCCACATGGAATGATAAATCCGGTAACAACAACAATCTTTCCAATGCAAACGCTGCGAGGAACCCTACATATAATGCCGGTGCAAAAAATGGTAATGGCACGCTAAGTTTTGATGGAGGTGATGCGCTTTTTGCTACCGACGCCAATGTTCCCAGCCTCGATCTTTCTACAAATGGTTTCACGTTATTTGCGGTGCTTGATCCTGCAACGCTGGGTGGTAACAGGATTATTATCAACAAAGAAGG
Source organism: Alphaproteobacteria bacterium (assembly GCA_021775965.1). Taxonomy (GTDB): domain Bacteria; phylum Pseudomonadota; class Alphaproteobacteria; order Micavibrionales; family Micavibrionaceae; genus UBA5701. The sequence goes on along the minus strand of JAJFGV010000009.1, from coordinate 29,085 downwards.
CTCTTATGAAATTGGTATCAATGCCGGTAGGGTCCAGGCTGCTATCAACACTGTTGCTGCTGGCGGTTGGAACTGGGGTGGCACGGTAAACACGACGGCCAACTGGCACGTCACGGGTTTTGAGCATGCCGATACCACATGGCGCTTCCATGAAGATGGTATTTTAACCCAGGAAATAGCGCCGGCAGTTGGAGAGGTTGGAAACATCGTCCCAACAAATAGTGTTTTTTCGGTCGGTGGACGAGGTGCCGCTCAGCCAACCGGTAGCTTTTTCCTCGGAGATATGGCCGAAGTCATCATGTTTAACCGCGAGCTGACATCGGACGAGTACCATGATGTTGAAAACTATCTGGCCAATAAATGGGGGTTGGCTCCTGCCAATTCTACGCCGACCGAGGTTTTGAATAGTACAGCTTATTTCAGCAACACGAGTACGGTTACGCTCGACACATCGATGTTGTCTTATACTGATAATGACAACACGGATTCTTTGCTAAGCTATGAAGTTACGACGCTGGCAGCCAATGGCACGTTGAGACTGAGCGGCACAGCCCTCAACATCAATGACACATTTACACAACAGGACATCATCAGCGGCAATGTGACCTATGACCACCTGACAAGCGTCACCAGCTCTGACAGCTTTCAATTCACAGTCACAGACCGCCTGGCAACCACAGCCGTACAAACATTTAACATTGATATGGCGGCCACAGAGACAGCCAATAATCCGGTTACGCTTGATGAAGGCGCCATCAGCGATATTACGAATACAGATTTAGCCCATATGGATAATGTCAGTTTAGGTTTTCGTGAGACGCTCACAATTGACTCGTCATTAACCAACGCGAATCTCACTGACTTCACCCTACTTCTGACTGATGCCAATATGTCAGCCAATTTCTGGGCCAATGTAAGAGCAGACGGCTCGGATATTTATGTGACACTGGCCGATGGTGTGACCAAACTTAACCGCGAACTGGTGACCTTCAATAAAGTCGGTCAAACGATGGAGCTGCACGTAAAGATCCCAACAATTTCCTCAACCGTTGATACCGACCTTTACCTTTATTTTGGTGGCACGAGCACAGAAGCCAACAGCGCCGGAACCTGGGATGCCAACACACAAATGGTGCAGCATTTCGAGGAAGCGGCAGGCACAGCGACCGATAGTACGGGCAATGGCCTTGATGGCACGGTAACAGCCGGATCTTACGGTGGTGCCGGGCAAATAGGAGATGGTGTTTCTTTTCAGGCCGGACGTAACCTTACTGTTAACCAAGCGCTGGATACATCCAATAACTTCACCATAGATTTTTGGGCTGATTATACTGCGACCGGTACATGGCAGACAGTGCACTTCCAGAATAATGGCACAACTGCCTGGAACGAGTTGCTGACGATTAATGCGGCGACTGAACAATTTACACTTTGGACCAGAACCGGAGGGCAGGCCGTTGCTTTGGGTATGCAGGCCGACTATGTCGGCTGGCATAAATATACCTTTGCCTATGACGGCGCCAATCTGGATATGTACAAAGATGGTGGGCTGGTGAATTCTATTGTCTATAACTGGTCGTCGACGCCAGTTAACTTCGTGGCGGGGACTCGTACGGATACAGCAGGTCAACCGGCCAATGCCTTTTATGATGAATACACGTTCGATACAACGGAGCGTTCTGCGGACTGGATTGCAGCTGAATACAGCATGCAAAACACACCCGCCGCATTCTACTCTCTTGGTGTTACTGAGACCCTTCCAACAACATTAACCTATACACTGACCGATTTGCCTGACAATGGAGATGTTACTCTAAACGGTGCCCTTCTTGGCTTAGGCGGTACGTTCACACAAAGCGATATTGATGGAGGCCTGCTTAAATACCAGCATGACCACAGCGACACAACGCTCGATAGTTTTGATTTCTTACTAAGCAGCAGTACCGGCAATGCCTTGCCATCCGACCGGACGTTTACATTGACCATTAATCCCATCGAAGACGGGTTTACACCCCCGGCTGAAGATTCTTCGAGTGATTCAAGTTCAAATAACGGATCACAAACGGACGACAATATACGCGCCGATTCAGGACCTAACTCTGGCAACGGCCTAACATCAACCGGTGAAATTATTCGCTCTACCTTAATGGGAGGGCAATCATCTTTTTACGGCGACACCCTGAACGAAATTATGCGTGAGAACAATACGTTTGAAGTGAGCCGCACTCTCGAGGCCATCGACAATTCCCATGATGAACGCGACGACAAAGTCACCAATGTTATTGAGCGCGGGCTGAATGATGATAGCGAAAACGATGACCCGGCCTGGTGGAAAATTCTTGAAAACGCCATACCCGGGGATAGCGAAAGCGCTCCTGACCTTGATGAAGAGCTTGCTGCCATCACGCAACAATTCGATGCCAGCGTCCAGGAATTCATGGAGGCGCTGGAATGAAAAAACTAATGCGCCCCCTTGAGAAACGTTTAATGCTTGACGCTTCGCTTGTCGCTGATATCGGCGGCAGCGTTTTGTGGCTGGACGCAGCTGATGAAAGCAGCATTCTTGATACGGACGGAGATGCACTAGATTCTGGCAGCTTTAACGGCGGGGTCGCGACATGGCAGGATAAAAGCGGCAACAATATCGACATGACACAAGCCGCCGCTCCCAATCAGTCAACAACAGGCGTGAATACAATCAATGGTTTGAATACTGTTACCAATGCAGCCGGGCAACGCTTGTTTGCAACTGGCGTAACAAATTTTTCAACGACCGAAATAACGGTCTTTACCGTTCAAAATACTGTGACAAACAGTCGATCACTTGTTTCTTACGCATCACCCAGTGGCAGCAATGATTTTCTGATTTTTGGCACCTCGACATTTGTTACCGGCACCTCAACTGCTTTGCAGGGCGCCGGTTTTTTGGATGGCAATGACCATTTGATGGTTGTGGACTGGCGCAGCAGTGATGGTCAGATAAGCTCTTACCTTGATAGCAGCCTAACCATTCAGAAAAACCATAAAGCGGGCACCACTTTTGGCGGCAATGGCGGACTGTCCATCTTCGGTGAACAAGACTCAATTGGTGGCGGCTTTGCGAATAACCAGGATTTTGTTGGTGATATGGGCGAGGTTCTTATTTTCAACAGTGTGCTTTCCGACGAAGCGCGCCATGACGTTGAAAATTATCTGGCGAATAAATGGGGGTTGGCCAATACCAACATTGCGCCTGTGAACATAGAAAATACCGGCACCGTTTTTAGTGATAGCGGCACGGTAACGCTTGATAAAAATATGTTGCTTTCGACCGATGCTGATAATACAGATTCCCGGCTTGTTTACACAGTAACAACTCTAGCTGCCAAAGGAACAATGGAGCTGAACGGCGCAGCAATGAATGTGAATGACACCTTCACACAGCAGGATATCATCAATGGCAACGTAACCTATGACCACAATCCGAATGTAACCGGATCAGACAGCTTTCAATTCACGGTGAGCGACCGTTTTGACACAAGCGCCGTACAAACGTTCAACTTTGACCCCGCAGCCAGCCAAACAGCCAATTCTCCCGCAACCCTCGATGAAGGTGCGAGCCTAAACATCACAAACGCTGATTTGTCAGCCACCAATACAGGCGGCGTTGCGTGGTATGATGCCAACTGGGATTACCGTCAAAAACTGACCATTGATTCAGGAATGATCGGCTCGGACCTGACAGACTTCACCATGATGCTATCCGACCATCACTTGTCCAGTGACTTCTGGGCGCAAGTCAAAGCCGATGGATCAGATATTGTTATCACCTCTGCTGATGGCACAACAAAACTAAGCCGCGATATGGTGAGCTTTGATAATGTCGGCGAGTCTATCGAGATGCACATTAAAGTGCCGTTGGTTTCTTCTACGGTTGATACCGATATCTATCTTTATTTTGGCAATGCGGCGGGCGCGGAAACCAATGACACCGCAGCATGGAGCGATTTTTCCGGCGTATGGCATCTGGATGAACTGGCCGGGAACGCGATAGATTCAACCGTCAATGCCAATAACGGTACGATCAATGGTGGCCTTAATCAGGGCGTAACAGGACAGCTTGGCCGCGCCGCAGATTTTGACGATAGCAATGACTTCATCAGTGTAACAATGACAAAAGGCGCGACAAGCACCTTCAGCTTTTGGGCAACCTGGGATGGTGCAGGAAACGACATGGCCATTTTAGCCGGACCCAACGGAGCCGGGCCAGATCTCTTTCTTGCCGGTGGTACTGTCAGTTGGAACACATGGAACGGTGGTGCCAATGGCTTTGGTGCAACGCCTGCGGCTGCAAATGATGGTGCTTTCCACCACTATACGCTTGTCGTTGATCCTGGTAATACAAGGCTATACTTCGACAACACCCTTGTGGGGACGGCGACATATGTTGACCCTTCCGCCACAACAATTTTTCAAATTGGCGGCGTAGTGCCTTATACTTGGGGCGGGATCATAGACGAGATGCGTGTTTCCAATGTGGCGCGCTCCGCTGACTGGGTTGCCGCAGAATATAACAATCAAAGTGACCCCTCTTCGTTCTTCAGCAGCGATCTTGTTGAAACGCGCGATGCCACGCTAACTTATACAGTTACGGATTTACCTGATAACGGCCCGCTTAACCTGAATGGCGCTGCCCTTAATGTGAACGATACATTCACGCAAGATGACATTGATAACAACCGTATCACTTATGTTCACGACGACAGCGACACAACGCTCGACAGTTTTGACTTCAGGGTGAGTAATATTTTGGGAAATATATTACCAGCCACACAAACTTTCACACTAAACATTACGGCTATAAATGATGCGCCGATTAATAATCCAGCCGATGATTCATCCAGTGACTCTGATTCAAATAACGGATCACAAACAGACAACAATGAACGCGCAGATTCGAAATCTAATTCTGATAACGGCATTACATCAACCGGCGAAATTATCCGCTCTGTTCTAAACGGTTTTCAATCTTCTTTCTACGGCGATGCACTGAATGAAATCATGCGCGAACATAATACTTTTGAAATTAGCCAGACTTTAGAGGCTATCGACAACTCCCATGAAGAACGTGATGACAAGGTCACCAATGTCATTGAGCGTGGATTAAATGATGAGAGCAATAACGACGATCCAGCCTGGTGGGATCTTCTGGAAACAAACAAAGCGGCATTACAAGAGGCAGAAACAGGAGCAGATGTCGCTACGCCTGACCTTAGTGACCAAATAATGCAGGATTTAGGGACTTTCGACCAGAATCTTCAGGATTTTCTGGAAACTCTTTAATCCAACAATCCCTTTAAATTTCCGAAACAGTAGGTTAGACTTACACACAAGGGAATTCTCCCTTTTGTTTCTTTAGCTTACCTGTGTTTTTCCTTTGTTTATGCACAAACTAAAATCCTCCATAGCCCTGTCAGGGCTTGTTGTTTTACTTTTTCTCTCCGGTTGTACAGGCTGGGGCGGCGGGCCCGTGACTTTTGATGAGCAGTTCAAATTGCTGCAGGGTGATTTAAAGGCTCTGTTCGGACTGGAAAACAAACTTGAAAAACCCCTCACCCTTTACGAAGCGATGGCACGCGGGATCAAGTACAATCTCGACCACCGTCTGGTGGCAATGGAAGAGGTTATCGCCGGCGGAGAAATAAATCTACAAGCCGCAGAAATTTTTCCATCTATTACGGCAGATGGCCGTTATGTTGGTCGCGACAGTAAAAGCGCATCATCCAGCCAATCGATTATAACCGGAACACAATCACTGGAGCCTTCGGCTTCAACGGAACAGCACCGGCGCACGGCATCACTTGAGGCTAGCTGGAATGTCATTGATGCCGGGCTAGCTGTTATCCGTACCAAGCAAGTCAGTGATGAAGCACAAATTTCTATGGAGCGCCGCCGCAAAGTCATTCACAACATCATACAGGATGTGCGCTTTGCGTATTGGCAGGCCGCCAGTTCGCAGATGCTTTCCGGCAGGATCGATCAATTGCTTGAAGACGGCAAGCTGGCAGTTAATCGCATTCAACAAACAGAAGCCGAAGGGTTGGCACCGCCAGCCGAAACCCTTCAGTCACAGTCACGTTTGCTTGAAGCCATGCATGAATTGATGGTTTTACGCTCGCAATTATCCTTTGCCAAAACCGAGCTCGCCTCCCTCATCAATCTGCCACCCTCAGCACAATATACATTGGCAATTAATGATGAAAACTGGGGCAAGAATGCAAAAACCCCGGAGCTAACTGTGCCGGCAGAAGAACTTGAACGTATCGCCCTTATCATCCGCCCGGAAATGCGTGAAGAAGTTGTGATGGCCCGTTTTGCTACAAGCCATGTACGTGAAACTGTCCTTGAAACTTTTCCTGGCCTGGAAATGCTGGTCGGACGCAACTACGACAGCAATAAATTTTTGGTTGATAACAGATGGACGAATTTTTCTCTGGGCCTTACACAAAATTTGATCAAAATTTTTACACTTCCCATGCGTTTTAAACAGGCGGAGAACCGGGCTAAACTGGCAACACTAAAACGCCAAGCTCTAGGCGCTGCGGTTATGGCGCAGGTACATGTCTCTGTCATTCGCTTTAAGCTGGCTGAGGAACGCTATAAAGTCATGCAGCAATTGCATGGCGTTAATACACGCATGGTCCATCTGGCCAAATCTCAAGACATTGCCGAAACGCTCAGCGGCGCTGAATTGCTTGAAGTGGAGATGGATGAGCTTTTGACAACGATCCGTATGCATGTCGCGCATGCTGAATTACAAAATTCTTATGGTCGCCTGATTAATACGCTGGGCATCGACCCCCTGCCTGAAACTGTTGAGAATATCGGCACACAAGAACTAGCCGCTATGATTGAACAGCGCTTTGCAACACTCGATAAAAACACTTTGAAGAATTATATCGAGATTATTCACGAAACCGGACAAGGCTGCTCTACGGACAGTGTCAACGAAACGCTTGGCCTAAACCCGGCTCTGGTGGCGCACTCGACATATAAACCCGAATTTATTCTTACATTAAAAGAATAGTGGTAGGCTTAATGATGCGATTTATTTTTATGGCTCTCTTGCTAGCGGGACTTTCGTCCTTTTCTCCTCGGGCGCAGTCGGCGAATGCCGCTGAAATTCAAACTGTGCTGGTGGCCAATCAAGAGGCCACGCTCGCCAGCCCCATGAAAGGTCAAATCACAAAGCTTAATTTTTACAACGGCGATAAATTTTCTAAAGATGATATTCTGGTTTCTTTTGATTGCCGCATTGTCGAAGCACAATATGCTGGCGCCGAAGCACGGCTCGAAGGCGCCAACGCCACATTGACCACCAAGAAGAAACTCAAAGAATTAAAGTCGGCATCAAAACTGGAATACGCATTGGCCGTTGCCGAGGCGAAACAGGCTGGCGCCGAGGCACGCGAATACAGGGTCCAGAAAGAGCTTTGCGTGATCAAAGCCCCCTATGACGGCCGCGTCACGGGAAAAAATGCAAACCTACATGAGACCGTTGAACCCGGCCAGCCACTTTTGAAAATTGCGTCTATGGATAAATTACAGGCCCAGCTTCTGGTTCCGTCGATCTGGCTCAGCTGGTTGAAAACGAATTCTGCCCTCAGGCTAAAGATTGATGAGAATGGCAAAAGCTATTCGGCACATATTGTTCGCATTGGCGGCGAAGTTGATGCCGTCAGCCAGTCGATTGTTGTCGTTGCCGAACTGGATGAGCGTGAGGATGACCTGTTGCCGGGGATGAGTGGCACGGCGTATTTTAATACACCGACAGCCAAAGCGCCCGCGCAAAAAAATCTGCAGCCACCTCCACAAGCAGGCCTTCTAAAACCGAAACAAGATCATGAATAAACCGTCAAAAGCCGCCAATCAGGAAAAGCCGATAAAGGATACAAAGCTGCTGGCCCTGACCACACTTTTAATGCTGGAACAAGAGGCTCGCCGCCGTCTAAACAAGGCAGAGCTTAGCTTTATGATGGTTAACGAAACCCATCGTTTGCTACCCTATCGTCAATGTGTATTCTGGCGCAAAGGCAGTGACGGGAAAGTTAAAATTGAATCCGCTTCCGGCCTTTCGACCATAGACAGGGACTCTCCTTTTCTTATCTGGCTCAAACGCATCATTTCCAAATTGCCAAAATCCGGTGATGCTATTGAAGTTATCACCTCAAAGAACATTGATGAAAAAGACCGCAAGGACTGGGGTGAATGGGTGTCGGCACATGTGGCGGTTTCACAGTTTAAAACCGCAGACGGAAAATTGCTGGGTGGGCTATGGATGGACCGTGAAACATCTTTCACACCCGGAGAAATCAAAATTCTGGAGCAACTTTCCGATGCTTACGCACATGCCTGGGACAGGCTGGACCGCGAACATGAACCATGGAGCACAAAGCTGATGGCGGTTTTACAGATGAAAAAGTCTAGATGGATTGTTACGGCGCTCATGGTGGCGCTTATGCTTTTCCCTGTGCGCTTATCAGTAACGGCGCCGATGGAAGTTGTGGCACGTGATCCGTTTATTGTCAGTGCACCGCTTGATGGCGCCATTAAGGATGTGGCCGTTCAACCCAACGCGCTGGTGAAAAAAGGTGATGTGCTATTCACCATGGATGACACAGTTTTAAAAAACCAGGTTGAGGTATCACAAAAAGCTCTCGACATCGCGCTGGCCACTTACTCAAAGGTATCACGCGAGGCCTTTAACGATGCGCGCAGCAAAACCGAACTGGCGGTTTTAAAGGCCGAGTCCGCCGCCAAAAAGGTCGATTTTGAATACGCGCAGGATCTACTGAAACGCGCTGATGTATTGGCTGACCGGGATGGTGTGGCAGTGTTTACCGATGCAAATTCTCTGCGCGGCATGCCGGTCCAAACCGGCACGCGGGTGATGATGCTAACCGATCCGGATGATACAGAATTGCTGATCCGCATCCCGGCCAAGGCGATGGTTCTGGTTGATGATCAAAAACAGACGCGGATATTTCTCAACGTTTCTCCTTTGAATAGTTTGAAGGCATCTATACGCACCGTGAGCTACGAAACAACGCCCGACCCTGATGGTTTATTGACCTATAAAATTCGTGCTGCGTTTGATGGCGAAGAAGAAAAGCCGCGCATCGGCCTCAAAGGAACGGCCCGCGTTTATGGCGGCCGCACAATTTTTGCTTATCAAATGCTGCGTCGGCCACTCATTGCATTGCGCTCCATGCTAGGGGTATAGCGCATGTCCGAGGCCGTCGCCGATACGCCGCTTCCCAGACTTCGCAACGACATCAATCTTCATCGTGGCCCAAGCGAAATCGACGGATCACCCACCTGGACACTCTATGATCCGCCATCCAACAGGTTTTTCCGGATGGGCTGGCTGGAATTTGAATGCCTGGCCCGCTTCGCCAGGTCGCAAACAGTTGGCGAGGTCGTTCGGGCCGTTAACACCGAAACGCCGCTTCAGGTATCGGATGAAGACGTCGGTGATCTGGTACAATTTCTAATCTCCAATGAATTGATCGTCGTCGTAATGCCACAGGCGACCGAACGCTTTGCCAAATTAGGGCAGCTTAGACAAAAAGCATGGTGGAATAAATTTCTCCACGGTTATTTGTTTTTTATTATCCCATTGATCCGTCCAGACAGGTTTTTGCAAAGCGCCCTCCCCTATCTCCGCCCGCTTTTAAGTCAGAAATTTTTTACCGCCATGCTGTGCCTTCTTGGTTATGGATTTTATCTGACACTTAATCGATGGGATGAATTTGCCAATACATTTATGAATTTCTTTACCTGGGAAGGTCTGATTTTTTATATCATCACAATCTCCGGCGTTAAAATTCTGCACGAAATGGGGCACGCTTTTGTTGCAACCAAAGCCGGTGTTCGTGTTTCCTCTATGGGTGTGGCCTTTATCGTTCTCTATCCGGTTTTGTTTACCGAAACCACTGGCGCGTGGAAGCTGCCCGACCGCCGAAGACGGCTCCTCATCGGCGCTGGTGGCGTAATGGCAGAAATTTGCGTCGCGGCGATTGCGCTGCTGCTCTGGCATATCCTGCCTGATGGATCGGGGCGCAGCGTTGCCTTTTTCGTTGCCACCGTGTCTCTAGCTGGTTCGTTTCTGATCAACCTCAACCCGTTTATGCGTTTTGATGGCTACTATCTTCTGTCTGATGGTTTGGGCATTGATAATTTACAGGGCCGCGCTTTTGCACTGGCGAAATGGAATATGCGAAGGTTTTTATTTGGCTGGAGCGATCCAGCGCCGGAGCAATTTGAAAACCCGCTGCGCCGCCTGCTTTATATTTACGCTTATGGAACATGGATATACCGTTTCTTCCTGTTTCTCGGAATTGCTGTTTTGGTTTATACTTTATTCTTTAAACCGCTGGGGCCGTTCCTGATGGCTTTGGAACTCGCATGGTTTATCGGCATTCCTATATACAGGGAAGTCATTGTCTGGTGGAAGGAACGCAGTAAAATGACCTGGAATTCTGCAAGCAAGCGTACTGTTTTTGCCTTCGGGTTTCTGGCTATTCTGGCCTTTATCCCCTGGCACAGCGCGGTCACCGTACCCGCTTACGTTCAGGCAAAGGATTATGTACGCCTGCACCCCCCCGCCCCGGCGCGAATTGTGGACGTGTCTATGACGCAAGGACAAAACGTCAAAGAAGGTGATGTTCTTTTGAAACTTGAATCACCTGTACTTGATCATCGTATTGCGCAAGCGCGAAGCTCACTCGAGACACTTAAAGCACAAACCCAGCGCGAAGCCACTGACAGAGAACTCATTCACCGCGGCCAGGTACGTCAGCAACAAATTGCCGAGGCGCAAGCCACGCTTGATGGCTTACAGGAGCAAAAAGACAGACTAATCATGCGCGCGCCTTTTGATGGCGTCATCGCCGAGAAGTCCTTTGATCTTCATAAGGGTCGCTGGGTCGGAGAAAAACAATCACTCATTCAACTTGTAAAATTCGATAACGCCATCTTGCGTGGCTACATATATGAAGGCGATATTCGCCGCATAGAACTAGGCACAACCGGCCGGTTTTACCCCGACACTGGCATCGCTGGATCGATGAAAGTCACTGTGCAGAAGATTAGCCGCACCAACGCCGCTACGATCGAACGCGCCGATCTGGCATCCACCTATGGCGGCGCCGTCGCAATCGAACCTGCCGCCGACGCTGAAAACGCTACCCTCATTCCGCATGATACGGTTTACGCTGTACTAATGGAACCGACCAATCCGGAAACCAACACCGCGCCGCCGCACCTTCTATCCGGACAGGTAAAACTAAAAGGCGAGCGCAAAAGCTTTGCTATGCGCGCCTTTACACAGGTTATGGCACTTATTGTCCGCGAATCAGGCTTTTAGATAAAAGGTAAATTGGTTGCGGAGGCACCCCAGCTCGAGGTGAAACCAAAACGCACCCCCGACTCTATTATTTTTATTGTCTCTTCTGATTCAAGGCACCAGTTTGCACCCTAAAAGCTTATCTACAGAAACTCAGCCACAAAAATACGTTGTTGTAGCCATAAGATAGACGGATAGGCTGCCAGCCAAATCCAGAAAAACCGATTTAAACCAAACAGAAGTGCATTGGTGAGATGAAAAATAGCAGCAATTACCAATCCAATAATGAGCGTCGGCTGTGAGAGCAATGTGAAAGGAAAAAGCAATTCAAACAGTATGACGGCCCAGGACATTAAGCACAATAACCGCGGCCAATCTGCCCATGCCCTTAAACCCTCACTAACCGGATAAGCAGAAAAACGAAACACGTCTTCAAGGGCGCGCCCACTCCGCCACTCTGAATTAACGATTTTGACCCAGCCCGCAATAAAATATGACAGCACCAATTGCAGAGCCAGGTACCCAAAAATATATTCCTGCCATCTCAAAGTGGGCATGAAGTGAACGAGGCACAAACAACACAAAATAAGCAAACTCATACGGTCACTACCACCGTTATACGGACCTTGAAATCGTTTCAAAATAACCAACCCATTCATCACCAGCGCAACGCAAACCCACTGCGTTTGAAAGCCAAGAAGAAGCAAGATGCTTAAGCCTATGCGTGGAAAAAATATATGCTGTTCATCTTTTGGCCCTTGCAAATGCTCAATGCTTTGCTGAAGAAATGCCAAAGCCAGCAGTATTTCGGTTATACGAACGGCAAAATCCAGACTCATAAATCTGCGCTTTCAGAATATCTATGTACCGACGACACAAACGCAATGTTTCTTTGTAATCCTGTGCCGCTCCTGCTCACAAACACCAATCTGAACTGCACATAGGGTGTCGCCACACTATCAATGGAACTACGCTTAATATCCACCACTACGCGTTTCAATATTTCTTGCGCGCTATGCTCTGTCGGATTCTCCATGAGCCGTTCAGAACAACTGACAAGAAAGAGAAATTCATTCCAATTTGGGTTCCAAACCATACGTTTCAACATACTAAAAATGGAGATCCGTACCGGCCTGGGGCGAAACTCTTGCCAACGATCAGGGTTGTCTTGCGCGGCTTTAAGCAAAGTAAATTCAATGCGCGGTGACGGCGCAATTTCATCAAAAAAGCGCCATGAAGGTATCAATGCCGGCAAGAGTAGTCTTAAGGTTTGAAGCATATCTTCATTGTCTCTTTTTGATTCACGACCTAAACTTTTTCTAAATTTCTAATCATAGGAATACCCATCAACCACAAAGCCAAATTCCGACAATCACGAAAGAATGGGTACAAAATCGACGTTACTTTCTTTGATTGAAATAACCAATGCGTAAAACGATTAAAAATACCGGACTTGGTGCTGAGCAGCGCAAGCATATAAATGGCATCTGATCCATAGTAGATGTCATCCCCCATCTTCACCACCATGCCACGGTCAATATCCAGCCCCTTGGCTGTAATTTTATCCATAAAATCTGAGGGCTGGCGCGCATCAACCAATTCCAGTGTCCCCACAGATTCACGAATACGCACCAACTGGCAGTAATTCCGACAAAACGGACACTCGTCGTCGTACACCACATAAATTGTATCGTGCTTGCTCATTATCATTATCTTACTACGCAGCAAGCTTCCTTGCATTTAGAATCCCTGTAACTTGCTCGTAAGACGTAAGAATATTCCAATGCCTTTGCCAGTCACAAAGCCTCTCTAGGACAACATGTCTTTAGTGATATGCTCACACGGCTAGCCTTACCCTGAGCCTCTACAGGCAAGGGATAGCGGAAATAATAGATGTCGTGTCTGGATTTAATTCGATAACTAGGATAGGCCGCACTTTCTGGTTTGACCGTGCACCCATTTAGCCAAAAACTATACTGAATAAGGGTTTTCAAAAAAATTGGTTGCGGGAGTAGCAACCGAATAGAACCCCTATTCTATTGTTTTCACTAAACCTTTTGATTCAAGGCACCCGTTTGTACCCCGTCCTGTACCCTAAAAACTTATCTACATAAAATAAGGCCAGCCAACTATCATTGTTACAGCATTATCCCTTACACTTTCTATATTACAGCTCCTCTTCCTGCAAATATTCAGGGATTTCAACGCTCCAACCCAGATGCTCCTCAATTTTGAATTTCAGGGAGGAGGAGGCTAATAAGGGCGCAAGAGACGCGGGGGCGTTGTCTATCGAATGCAATATTAAACTGCCTTTAGAGCAGCCGGAATAGTATCCACCAAATCACTGGCGACTAACCCCGGACCAAAACGCCGCCCGCAATCTCCATGTATCCACACAGCTCCGCAGCATGCTTCAAAAACAGGCATGTCTTGTGCTATTAGTCCTGCAACCATACCGACAAGAACATCACCCGTTCCTGCCGTGGCAAGCCATGGAGAAGCATGATCATTCATAACGCAATTTCCGTCTGGCGCAGCAATGATCGTTTGAGCGCCCTTTAAAATAATATGAGCATTAATGGTTTGTGCGGCTTCGATTGCCTTTTCTGCACGAGCGCCCTTAATGTCAGGGAAAGCCCGTTCAAATTCCCCTTCATGCGGCGTAAGGATGTAATTGGGCGCGAGCTTTTTCGGTAGATTTGAAAGCGCATCCGCATCCAGAACAATAGGCAAATTTGATTTGAAATCAGGTTCAACCGACAGCCCGCCCGGTCCATACAGTTTTGCAGAAACACGCTCATCAAACCAATTAAGATCATCACGAACAAGGATATGGGGCGGTAGAGCTGTTCGATAAACATTGGCTATATTTGGATTGGCCAAAACAGTCACAAGACCAGCGCCCATCCGTGAACAGGCGCTTGCTGCTAGTCGTGTCGCTCCTGTTAATTCAGGCGCTCCATAAATCACAACATGTCCATGTTTGTATTTATGGCTCTCATCTGTTTTAACGGGGATTAAATGAGTCCATAAATCAGGGTGATTACTCTTCATTTTGTACGCCTAACGCTGATCAGCTGGAAAATTCTTCGAACGCCTGAATAGCCTCAGCAGCATACATCAAGGATGGTCCTCCGCCCATATAAACCGCAACGCCTAGCGCTTCTGCTACTTCCTGCTTTGATGCGCCGAGCTTCACCAATTTTTGCGTGTGAAACCCGATACAGCCATCACAATGACCGGCCACGCCAATCGCCAACGCGATCAGTTCTTTGGTCTTGGCATCCAAAGCGCCGTCTTTACTTGCGCCGCTCTGCAAAGCTGTAAAGCCGTCCAGGACATCTGGCATTTCTTCCTTAAGGGTTTTTACACCGTTCGAAATGGCGGCTGTAATATCATGATAATTTTTCATGTCGTAAACTCCTATCTATACAAATCATAAAATAAACTTACGGCAACGGCGGCAATGACTAGACCGGACAGCTTAACAATCTTGCCCATATTCGGTGCCATTTTTTGCAGCCACCCGGGCAAAAAACCCGGACAGGACAGCAAAACAACGCTTCTAAAAAGAAACAAAACGCCGAAGAGTGTGACGATCAGTGCGATCCCTTCCCAGACCCAGTGAAAGGCAACAATGAAAGCCCCGAGCAAGAGATTAACACTGCCAAGCACCAGCGATGTATTACGGCCTTGCGCTTGTAAATGCGTTATCCAGTCCATCCAGTCGCTTGTCCGCAGGAGCATCGAAAGCCCCATAACAAGAAAACAAATACCGGCCATAAGCTCGATTGACTGTTCCATGTTTTTTCCTTTCCAGACTATTATTGATTAAAGAACGCCATTCAATTCGCTCCACTTGCTCAAGATCATCAGGCCAACAAAACCAAACAATGCGCCAAACAAACGGATTGTGGATTTATAGTTTGGTGCAAGAGCGCCCAGAATACCGCGCAGCGAGCCGGGAAACAAAAGATACACGGAGCCTTCTATAATCCCCAGCACACCAATAACAGTGACCAGCAGGAAAAACCCGCTCCAGACTTGATGGAAAGCTACCATGAAGGCACTCAGCAAAAGTGCGAAAGCACCAATGGGAATAGCGCGATGCCGACCATCCTGGCGAATATCGTCGAACCAGCCTGCCCAATCCTGTGCCCGCAATAAAAACGACACGCCCAACACCGTTAGGACAATACCCGTCATCAGTTCAATGGCTTGTTCCATGATACCCTCCCCTATGCTGCGGCTTTGTGCGTGGCGTGTTTGACGACATTGGCCACTTCATCGGCATCTGCATTTTTGCGCAGGATGCCGCCAAAAGAAAGAACGCCTGTCACTTTTCCCTGATGATCTTTGACAACAAGACGACTGACTTTATGGTCGCGCATCTTATCGGCAGCATCCTCAAGATAATCATCTTCATTGCAGGCATAAACAGCGTCCGTCATGTGATCCTTGACCATCTCTTTATTCTCGTCTTTTCCCTGCGATACAGCGCGAATGACAATGTCCCGATCGGTAATAACGCCTTCCAACTTTTCTTTTGTGCCGACAGGCAAAATACCACAATCAACATTTTTCATTTTCCTGGCCGCTTCATACAAAGTGGCGTCAGGCTTAATCAAAACCGGGTGGGCGGTCATGAGTTCTTTGACTTTTGTGTTCTGCATAATAAACCTCCATTTATTTAACGTTGTAGGGATAACACAACCAGATCACGAAAAGGCGAAGGCGTAATTGATTTTTATCAAGAAGCAGAAAAAGCCTTGAGCCAATAAAATTTACTTTTTTTGACAAAAATCAAGGGAATGTCTGCCGGGATATGTATGAATGTTCATATTGCACAAATTGGAGAAAAACCATGAAAAATCTTATTCTGAGCGTGATTATGATTGCTGCGGCGCTGGCATTTCCGTTGATGGGCGCACATGCCGAGGACACTGAGAGACTAGAAGCAGAAAAAGCTTTCCGACAAGCAGATGTCATTAACGATGGCCGCATTGATGCCGGTGAGTTTGACATGTATCACCAGCGAGTTTTTAAAGCGCTGGATATAAATAGCAACGGAAATCTGACACGAGATGAATGTGCTGGCAGTTGTTTTACCCCGCGCCCTGGCAATGGCGGGGCTGCGCCTAGCGGCACTATGCATTACAAATTTGAGGCCATCGATGCTGATGGCAGCGGAGAGTTAATGGCATATGAATATATCCTGTACGGGCGGGAGCGCTTCGGTGAATACGATACAAATGACAACAACGTCATCGATATTGATGAATTCTGTGTTTTTTACCGCGCATCCATGCCATGCACTTTTATAGCCGCAACCGATAAACTGGAGGAATGATTCATGAAAAAGATTCTTTTAGCAACTGACTTAACTGTTAATTCTGATCGTGCCATGGAGCGGGCGTTGAAATTGGCAGTAGGAACACGCGCAAAACTTCACATCATCAACGTGATGCCCGCTTATAAGGCAAAGGGGTTTGGCACAACATTTAAGAAAGACACAGAAGATCTGATCAAGGGTTATATCTTTGATTATAAAGATTCTGAGCATATTGATATTACGATTACAGCTATCCAGAGCCGCGAGCCTTTTGCCGAAATTCTCGGCTATGCTCAAAAAATAAAAGCTGATCTGATTGTCATGGGCATGCACGGCAAAGCCAAATTCCCTGATCTGTTTGTGGGAACGACCATAGAGCGGGTAGCGCGCAAAGGTGCGCAGCCTATTCTGATGGTCAAAAACAAACCGACTGGTCCTTATCAAAGCATTTTGGCCGGCGTGGATTTTGCACCGGCCTCCCGCGCCGCTTTGCGGATGGCTATGGAGATAGCACCACAAGGAGTTTTTTCCGCTGTTCACACGTATCAGGTTGCTGTTGCTTACCCGACAATGGCCAATTATGCCATAGAAGCCTATGCACATACTGAGGAAACAAACAAAAAAGCAATGGATGCCTTTTTAAAAACTGAAATCAGTCATTTCAAAAAAGAACATAATGGCAAAACCAAAAGACTATCAGGAAAAATGGTGGAAGGCGCTGCTTATGAAACGCTTGTTAAGGAAGCCAGAAAAGCCAAGGCCGATCTGATTGCTATTGGTGCACATGGCGGCCCTGTTTTAACGCCGTCCAAACTCGGTGGCGCGGCAGAATATATATTGGCCCATCCACCTTGCGATGTTCTGGTTGTGAGGGAATAAATGAGCTATGTCAGGAAAGTTATAACCAGTGAAGAGAAGTTATTGGCTATCTTCCGTCCTCACTGGATTTATTTCATTGAAGGACTCATATGGTTTGCCGCTCTGTTTCTTGCTGGCCAGATAGCTGATTATTATCTCTATCAGTATTTTGGCTCACACGCTTATACATTTAATGTCGATCTATGGATTGTTCAGTTTGATGAAAGGAACACGCCCATACCATGGCTGTTTAGCCTAACGGGGCTTGCCTTGTTTCTGCCCGTATTCTTAACTTACATCGCCACGGAAGTTGGCCTTACTGACCAGCGCATTATCAAAAAAAGAGGACTTATTTTTGTAGAAATTGACCAGATTGATCTTGAGGATATTCGTGCCGAGCACGTACATCATGGCTGGTTCGGTTGGCTGCTGGGTTATGGGCGGATCAGGTTGGACTGCCGTTTTATCCATGATGTCCGCTTGCCGGCAATCCGTAGGCCCTACCGTTTGATCAAAGCCTCTCACAAAGCACGTATGAAGCATCCCGATATCGAATACGACCATGATGAGTTTCAAGCCAACATAGAACAGATAGATCGCAGAAGAAGAGAGGCGGAGATGAAAAACAAACTTACAAAGTTAAAAATTGCAACACTGACGAGCTTTAGAAAAATAGCCTGAAGGAGAAAAATCATGAGCCTTTCAAATAAAAAACCAAAACCTGCAACCGGCCAGGAAATCCGCTCCATCCTCGGCCCGGTGGATGATGAGTTGGTAACAACCATCATGGAAATTGGCGCCACACATAAAGAAGTCCTGCAGGCCCTTGAATGGCTGGATGATGACGATTACATGGGTCGGCAGCTTGGTAAAAGCATGGATATCAGCGTAGCCCGTGTCCATAAGATATTGCAGCGCGACCGGGAACAATTGGATGAACATGAGCGGTAACTCACGTATAGCCTTCTTTCACTAAAACTTGCTAAAGGTACAACCGAAGGTGTATAAGTTCCCTAACTTTAAAAGGGGATTTACGTATGACCGCTCTGGAAGATCGAAAAGAGCAATTTCTGCGCAGCCTCCCGTTTTTCTTAGGGCTGCCCGAAGCTGATATAGCAGCTCTTCTGGGTGCTGGTACCGCCCGCCATTACACAAAAAACCAGCATCTTTTCCTCCATGGTGATCGGGCCGAAAAACTCTTCATCGTTATTGGCGGCTGTACCAAACTTTATAGCGAAACTTCAGAGGGTGAGGAATCTGTGGTTGCTCTACTTACAGAAGGTGACATGCTCGGAGAAGCATCCATATTTGATGGAGCGATACACCCTTTTTCTGCTAGCGCCACAGAAATGACCGAAATTTTTGAAATTCGTGCAGACTTTCTGAAACAAAGAACAAAAGATAGTCCGGAGCTAACCGCTAAAATCATGGATATTCTATCCGTAGAAGTACAAAACCTTCAAAGAGAAAAAGAACATTTATCAGTTATGAGCGCACCTCAGCGGGTGGGCTGTACACTCCTCAGACTTTCAGGCAGCATGATCGGCAAAGGCGGGACATTTACGCTTCCTTACGATAAATCACTGGCGGCTGCCAATCTGGGTATGAAGCCGGAAACATTCTCCCGCGCTCTGAAAGAACTACAATCGCTCGGCGTTACAGTTAAAGGATCGGAAATCACAATAGAAAGTTTTAAAAAGCTAGCCGAATATTCATGCGCCCATTGCTCCTCTATAGAGGGCGAATGCCGAGGCGACAAAAGACCAGAAGCGGAAGAAACAAAAAAGATAGCCTCCTAAAACCAAAAGATTTTATCCAGCGCGTTGCGCAGCGCCGTTTCACCCAGCTTTGTTAAATCCTTGTCTATTTCTGCCACGATGCGGCGTTGAACTGATTTTGTTATAACGGCCCGAAGATCACCCAGCATTCGCGGGGCGGCAATAAGAACCAGTCGGTCAAAAGCATCCGCTGCTTCGACTTGATCCAGCCAATCCGCAAGATCATGTGCAAAAAGTAGAACGTCCTGACGGCTCTCTTCCATATGAGGTTCGTATTTATGACGAATAACACCACCGCCATTACTAACCATGCGCCCAACGTTCTTATTGCAGAAGGTTATTTGCGTCAGATTTTCAGGAGCAGCTTCACAGATCAAATCAAGATCGCTACCCTGCTTCCTGAAAATCCGGGCGATGCCCTTATCCGCCACCACAACCCAGATGCGTGGCTTTTTTCTGCCAGCCTGCATCGCGGCTTTTTGGGTGAAAGCGTTTAATCCTTTTTCTGTAATTTGTCCTGTCAGTTTCATGGTCAATTCTTTTTTACAAAACGGGAAGGCCGGACTTCGTGGGGGAAAATCCGGCCTTTCCGTGGGTGAAAGCATTAAGCTGCTTTCTTAATTTGAATCTTCTTAGGATTTTTTACAGCCTCTGCCTTTTTGGGAACCTCAACACTTAAAACACCGTTTTTAAATGAAGCGTCGGCCTTGTCACAATTGGCCGTTTCCGGCAGAGCAATCGTGCGCTGGAAAGAGCCGTAAGAGGATTCACGCCGAAGATAATTTTTATCAGATTCCTCTTTCTCTTCCTGCTTCTCACCTTGAATGGTCAAAAATCCATCCGTCACGGATATTTCAACATTCTCGGGATCCATACCCGCCAGCTCAACTTTCACCTTGAAGCGTTTATTATTTTCGATGATATCGACAGCTGGATAATCAGGCTCGTTGGCCCATGCGGGCCGACTTGTGCTGCCAAAAAAGTCATGGAACACCCTGTCCATATCATCCTGCAGGGACATCAGAGAACGACCGAAATGGTTTCTCTGACGCACAGGAACATTTGATGGCCGGTTCCAATGTATAAGCTCACTAATTGTCATGGTTTTTTCCTCCATATAAAATGTGTTGATGAGGAGATAACAGCACAAAGCGCGTTTGTATGGTTTGACAAAAATCAAGAAAACAAAAGTAGCTGTCTACATCCCTCTAAAAACTGATACTCTCCCCTGTATTAAGGAGCCAGCACATGTGCGTTTCGGCAACGGTTAGTTTTGGTATGGCGGGCTTGCTGATTGCAGGCGGCAGCTTTGCAGCCCATAAAGCGCGTGAAACGGACACCCGCTATGTGCCGCTGGCTTTGTTCTCGGTTCTTGTCGGCATTCAGCAATTGACTGAAGGTCTTGTATGGATAGGAGCAGAAGCGGACGCTCAGGGAATGGTGCGCATAGCATCGCTTGGTTATCTGTTTTTTGCCTGGATGGTCTGGCCAAGCTGGGTGCCATATATGGCGGCAAGGCTAGAAGACAACAAACAGAAAAGAAAACTGTTCCTGCATTTTGCACAAGCCGGATTTTTGTTGGGTCTGGCCTTATATCTGCCGAATTTCTGGCACACAGACTGGCTGAACACAGAAATTAACAACCATTCCATTTCGTATCAATGCACCCTGATTACAAATACGTTCATGCCAAGGGCTGTGCCGTATCTGTTTTATCTTTCTATTATCGCTGCACCACTTCTTCTATCATCTCATAGATCGATGAAGATACTTGGCACAGGACTCGTTGTATCCGTACCGTTAACCTATTCCTTTTTCTCATACGCTGGCGTTTCAGTTCTCTGTTTTTTCGGTGCCATGATGATGCTCTACATCATCCATGTCATCCTTGAAAATAAATGCGCGCCGCTTAGAACAGAAGTGGTGACCTAATGCTCTTTTTACAAAAGACTTACGAGAAATTTGTTCTGGACCGGCCCATAGTAGCGCTCTTTCTGGTTTTCGCGTTGACAGCTTTCCTTGGCTATCATGCATCGCATTTCCGCCTCGACGCGTCTTCGGAAACACTGGCGCTGGAAAATGATCAGGATGTTAAATATTACCGTTCCATTGGTGCACGTTATGGCTCTGATGATTATCTGGTGATTACCTATACGCCGAAAACAGGAGAGCCATTCAGCCCGGAAGCTTTAACCGATTTACGGGACCTTCGGGATAAACTGGCCTCTTTGGAACACATACAATCCGTGACATCCATTCTCGATGTACCGCTTATCAATAGCCCACCAGTGACGATTGAAGAACTGAGCAATGATGTCCCCACATTAAGCGATCCGGATATAGACCGGCGTATGGCCAGGCAG
Source organism: Alphaproteobacteria bacterium (assembly GCA_021775965.1). Taxonomy (GTDB): domain Bacteria; phylum Pseudomonadota; class Alphaproteobacteria; order Micavibrionales; family Micavibrionaceae; genus UBA5701. The sequence continues at coordinate 7,368 of JAJFGV010000009.1, read as the reverse complement.
GAGCTGATTTCCAGTCCTTTATATGGAGATCTTCTGATGAGCCGGGACGGCAAAACAACCGCCCTTTTTGCTAATTTTCACATAGACAAAACCCTGGAAGGATTGCTCGATGAACGCGACAGGCTACGGGAAAAGGGATTGGAGAACGGCCTGACGGATCAGGAAAAGAAGAAATTAAAAGAAACAGAAAAGGCATATACAGACTATAACGCCCGTTTTCAGGACCAGTGGCAGCGCGATATTGCAGATGTTCGCTCCATCCTTGAGCAGCACAAGGATAAAGCCGACATCTATCTGGGCGGCGTGCCAATGATTGTCGCCGACTCCATCGCCTTTATCGCCCGTGACCTGAAGACATTCGGCGCTGGTATTCTGGCGCTCCTTATCGTGCTCCTGGCTATCATTTTCCGCAGGATTCAGTGGGTCTTGTTGCCGATGACGGTGTGCTTTTGTGTTGGCATCTGTGTGATTGGATTTCTGGGACTGGCCAACTGGCCGGTGACGATCGTCTCGTCCAACTTCATATCGCTTTTGCTAATTTTCACGCTCTCTTTCTGTGTCCACCAGATCGTACGCTACCGTGAATGCGTACGCGAAAATCCAGGCGGTGATCAACGCGCACTGGTGCATGAGATGGCACGCACAATCAGCGTGCCCTGTTTCTACATGGTGCTAACCACAATCGTGGCGTTTGGCTCTTTGGTTGTAAGCAATATCCGCCCGATTATTGATTTTGGCTGGATGATGGCGATCGGGCTGGCTATATCATTTGTGATTTCCTTTACCCTGTTCCCGGCACTACTGATGTTTTTAAAGCCAGAACCACAGCGCGCGGAGCATGATTTAACGGATAAGATTACTCTGTTTTCCGCTCGGCTCATTCAAAGACGTGGAAAAATTATTCTTGCTGGTTTTTTTGTCTTAATCATTCTAAGCGTTTGGGGAGTGAGCTCCCTTTACGTACAAAACCGTTTCATTGATTATTATAAAAAAGACACGGAAATCTACCGTGGCATGGAAGTCATTGACCACAAACTTGGTGGCACAACACCATTGGACATCATCATTGATGCCCCGCAAGACTTCATAGAATTTCAGAAAGAGGAAGCAGAGTTAATGGAAGAAGAGGGGTTTGGTATGTCAGAAGGTCTGCCAATCCTCGAGGGCTACTGGTTTTCCGACATCGTGATGGAAGATACCGCCGCGATTCACAATTATCTCGATAGCCTGCCGGAAACAGGCAAAGTTTTATCTTTCTACACGACAGCGCAGCTTCTACAAAGTCTGAAAGATGCTGAGAAGCTAGACCGGTTTTATCTCGGTGTGATCTACAACAAGCTTCCGGATGATGTGAAAGACTTTTTGTTTGATCCCTATATAGCGGATGATGGCAATCAGCTACGCTTTAGTATCCGCATCTTTGAATCCATGGGAAAGCTTGATCGTCAGGTTTTGTTGGACAAAATTCATGGCCACCTGACAATTGAATTTGGTCTTGCCGAAGAGCAGGTTCATATGACGGGTATGCTGGTCTTGTATAACAACGTTCTGCAGACCCTTTTCCGCTCGCAGATATTAACATTATGGGTCGTCTTTATGACGATGTTTGTGGTCTTTTTATTGCTCTTCCGTAGTTTGAAAATTGCCGCTGTGGCGATTATTCCCAACATCACCATCACCTTGCTAGTACTGGGCGCTATGGGTTGGATGCATATTCCTCTTGATATCATGACCATCACCATTGCCGCTATCTGCTTCGGCACCGCCGATGATAATACCATCCACTATGTGCACCGCATGATGAAAGAGTTTAAAATCCATGGACATTACTGGCAGGCCGTTGAGCGTGCCCATACCACGATTGGACGTGCTGTCTATTATACCGGTATCACCGTGATCCTCGGCTTTTCCATTCTGGCCTTTTCAAATTTTGTGCCTACCATCTATTTTGGTCTGTTGATCGGTTTCTCGATGCTTATGGCCCTTCTGGCAAATCTGGCCTTACTGCCTCTTCTGATTGTATTGTTCAAACCTCTTGGGAAAGAACGGGCAGCATGAGCGAGGCAGAGCAGCAAGAAGACGGCCAGCTTAAACGCAGCATTTCTCTGCCGTTTCTAATTTTTTACGGCCTTGGCACGATGATCGGCGGCGGCATTTATGCCCTAACCGGCAAGGTCGCAGGCATTGCCGGGCTATATGCACCGATATCCTTTGCACTCTCGGCGTTTTTAGCCCTTATAACGGCTTTTTCCTATGCCGAGCTCGCTGCGCGTTTTCCTTTAAGCGCTGGTGAGGTGCGCTATGTCAGCGCGGCCTTTTCCCGCAAAAACTTTGCCGCCCTGATCGGCTGGCTGATTATTTTCACCGGCGTTGTTTCTTCTGCTGCATTGGCAAATGCAACGACAGGCTTTATTCAGGATTTGGTAGATTTGCCCGGTGTACCGATAACAGCAGCGCTTGTCCTGGTGATGGGGCTCATTGTGGCCTGGGGCATCACTGAGTCTGTAGCGTTGGTGACGATCATCACGCTGATCGAGATCGGCGGGCTTCTTCTGGTTGTGTTTGTGGGGCGGCATGATCTGGCAATGCTCGGGACAAGATGGCCGGAGCTTGTCCCGCAAGCAGGGCTATATGATCTGGCGCTATGGAGCAGTATCTTCAGCGGAGCCTTTCTGGCCTTCTATGCCTTTATCGGATTTGAAGACATGGTCAATGTCTCCGAGGAAGTCAAAGATGTTCGGCGCGTTATGCCGCTAGCCATTATCACCTGCATTATTGCAACGCTGGTTATCTATGTACTGGTATCATTGGTGGCTGTCCTGGCTGTGCCGCCGGAAGAACTGGCTCAAAGCAATACGCCTATGGCGATGATTATGGAGCATAATGGACCGGGTGTGCCGCCTTATTTGATGGGCTTAATCAGCATGCTGGCCACGATGAATGGTGTGCTGGTGCAGATGATCATGGGCTCCCGCGTATTATACGGCATGGCAAAGGGCGGCGAAGCGCCTGCGATTTTTAGCCATGTTAACGCGAGAACTCAAACGCCGTTGCTGGCCACAGGACTGGTTGTAGGCGCCGTGCTTGTTTTTGCCTTGCTGTTTGATCTGACAACGCTGGCCAAAGCGGCCAGCGCGATTGTCCTGTTCGTTTTTGCTGCCGTAAACGCCGCCCTTATAAAACTGAAATGGCCGGGTGAGACAAGACCACATAATTTGTTTACCGTGCCTTTTGTGCTACCGTTGGCCGGATTTGTCATCTGTAGCGCGATGTTGATTTTTGCACTCTGGGAAATTTTTATCAGTTAATAAACGCACAAAAGGAGAGACTAAAAATGGAAATAGATTTGGTGTATTGGGATCATAGTTATAACAAAATTCTATTGTTAAATTTTGCAATTGTCATTGCCCTATTTACCTCTCTTAGATTGTTCTCAGGGACAATTGCGCATATCAATGCGTCCGATGAACTTTTGAAAAAAGATAATCCGGCCTTTGGGCTGTCACTGGCCGGTGTGACCTTTGCGGTCACAATTTTATTGAGCGGCACCATCTACGGCGATACAGAAGGCGATATGCTGAGTTCTGCGATTGCGATTGGGGCTTACGGTGTTGTGGGGATTATCCTTATGGCCCTGACCCGGATCATCTTTGATAAAATTGCCCTGCCTGACATTTCACTGCGCGATGAAATCAGCAAAGGCAATATGGCCGTTGCCATTGCGGACACCGGGAATGTGCTGGCAGCCGCGATTATCCTACGCGCGATTATGATCTGGATCACGGACAACACGATTGAGGGATTGCTGGCGCTTCTGGCAGGCTATGCCATTTCCCAGGCGATTTTGACCGGGGCGACGTATTTGAGACGTAAAATGTTTTCCGTTGTTTACAAGGGCAAGTCTATTCAGGATGAGCTTAAAAATGGAAATGTGGCGCTGGGTTTGTCTTTTGCCGGAAGAAAGATCGGGACAGCTTTTGCCATTAGTGTTGCAGCCAATCTGGTCGTGTATGAGATTTACGATATCAAAACCATATTCCTGCCCTGGATTGCCGTTTCTGTTGCGGTGATACTGCTCTTAAAGCTGCTCTCCTTTGCGGCTGAGCGGATTATTTTATTCCGGGTTGATACAGCGCACGAAATCCTTGAGCAAAAAAATATCGCTGTCGGCGCGCTGCAAGCTGTCATCTATGTGTCTATGGCGATTTTGCTGGCAGAGCTATAATCTCATTAGAGCTCTTTTTCCTGCAAACAGAACATAAACGCCTGTTGCCAGGATGGTTACTAGGGTAGCGGCCAAAGTTAGAAGCTAAGAGTTTGAATGTGTTTGATCTTCGAATAGAACGTTTGTCTCTGTGCCCTATCTTGCACCCTAAAAAAGAGCAGCACAAATCTGACCCCAACCCATAATAAGGCTATAATAATGCCGAGAGGTAGTGACTCAGTTCCTCAAAAGTTTATTTATAAATTAAGTTAGGTGTTGGTTTTTTCTTTTAGCGTAAAACCTAAAATCTTACCGAAGATAAAAATGATTAGCCCTACAAGAATTCCAGGCATGACTTCATAAATTCCTACATTTAGACCTAGATGTCTCCAGATCAGGACGGCGGCAAGCCCCGAGAGCATCATTGTAAAAGCTAGTTTTTCATTAGGTTTTCCACCAAGTGCGTAGACGATTAAAAGTGGCCCAAAGCTGGCCGCTAGAGCTGACCATGCTATCAATACGAGCGCGAAGACGCTATCGCTACCAAGAAGTGCAATAACCAGAGCAATACCCGTAATGAGAATTGTGCTGGCTTTGGTCATCCAGTACGGAAGTTTTTTTCCTTTTGTCAAATCACGAGTAACTGCGGCAGTACAGCTGATTATTTGTGAATCTGCTGTGGACATAGTGGCAGCAAAAAGTCCGGCGAGCACCATACCTATCAGGATCGGATGTAGGAGAGTTTGTGCCAATATAGGGAGCGCAAGTTCAGTATCAAAGCTTGCGTCAAAAGGAATTAAAAGACGAGCAGCCAGCCCTGTGCCGATAGCTAGAATGCTAAATACTGAATACCAACTATAATAGTACCATCGCACACGCGTTATATGCTCTGGATTATCCATGGCCATAAAGCGAACCATAATATGTGGTTGTCCTATTACGCCGATTCCAGCAAAAATCCATCCAAGAACAAACAAGAAGGCTCCATATTGCAAATCTTGAGGGAAAATATCCATGTAATGCGTGTCAATTTCTGAGAGCTGGTTTGAAAATTCTTGTATTCCGCCGATGGTAAAAATGCCCATCACAAACATAAGCAGCATGGCCGCAAGCATTACGAACGATTGCGCGGCATCTGTCCAAATTGAAGCCCGTATGCCTCCTGCAAAACAGTAAATAACAACGATAAATGCACCAATGACTGCTCCTAATTCATAATTCCATCCGAGTAATACGTGCAAGGCTTTAGAGCCAGCATTGAGTTGTGCCGCAGCATAGGTACCAAGAAAAGCAAGTGTTATTAATCCAGCAGCAAAACGTAAAAATATAAAATTTGTGCCATTCCATTGAGCCAGAACTCCGCCGAAACTCAACGCACCTGTACGTTCAGTTGCTTTGCGCAGAGGTTTATGGACGAAAAAAGAGACAAGAAAATCACCGATGATCCAGCCAATCATCAACCAGGCAGACTGTAGACCTGCTGTATAAGTGTAGCCAATCAAGCCAATGAACATATAGCCGGAATTATTTGTTGCTACAGCGGATAATGCTACCAGCCAAGGCTTTATAGAGGATGAAGCAAGAAGATAATCAGCATTAGTGCCTTTGTTTGCAAGTGCTGCCATCGTACCAATTGCAACAAACACTAAGAGAAAGAAGAGAAAACTGACTACAATCATGATGCCGTTACTTTAGCCAATAGACTTCCCAATAGCTAGGGAGCTTTTAAAGCCCCTTTAAAGGAGTCCAGATTGGATAGTGAATTTTCTGCCCATAAGAATTACTTGAGATCGTATAAACACCCTATTGTCACCTTCATAGCCCATAATGCGCAGCACCTTAATCAACGTCACATCAGATATTGGCTTCTGCGAGTCCTTGACGCCAGGAAATAGCAACCCCTCGGCGGCTCGTACACTCTTTCAGCTGCACAAGAATATCCAAAGCCTGCCTGGATAAAGGAACGGCGTGGTCTCGGCTCATTTTCATACGCTCAGCAGGAATGCGCCAAAGGGCAAGTCCTTCATCAATTTCGTCCCAAGTCCCATGCCTCAACTCCCCCGGCCTTACAAAGGTCAAAACCAAAAACTTCATAGCCAGCTTGATATATTCACGACCTTGATAAGCATCCAGCTTATTCAAAAACTCTGGGAGCGGCGATTTCTCCTTGGATCTTCCTAGACATAAAGTCCAGTGGATTGTTTTTAAATCAATAGCTTATGGATGTTTTGGGACCTCTCCGGAAGAGGAATTGGTTGCGGGAGTAGTAACCGAACACAACCCCTACTCTATTGTTTTAATTGAACCTTTTAACTCAAGGCACTAGTTTATACTGTGTCTTGTACTGTTAAAACTTATCACCAAGAAATACTTACGGTTCTTTCGGTGCTTCCGATAGATGATTACTTTTTTCAAAGCCATTTACTAAAACATTCTCAAGGGTCGTTCGTGCACCTTTATTAGCAAAAAACCCACCATCAACCATTTCCCAGGTCACATCAGGATAATCAGGTAAAGGCCCGTCTTCTCTCGTCGGTAAACGTCCCGCACTCTCTTTAAACTTTCTAGCCTGCTCAATAACTCTATTTTTTATAAGTTGAGGCAAGCTGCCACCGACCGGAAACCCTCTTACCCCCTGTGATAAATTTTGAAACCAGCGACTCCACTTTTCTCCCGGCATGGTTTCTACATCTCGGCTGCTACTAGTGGGCCACCTATTATGTTTCTTTAAGAAAAATAGAGCATGATCAAAAATCAAATCCTCACTAAGATTTAGCTCGCCTTCTTTCAATCCGGATTCAATCCATAGTTTTTCAAGAGTGGTCTGAGAACTGACTTTAGCCAAGAACCCATCATCCACTATCTCCCAGGTCATGTCAGGATAATCAGGTACAGGCCAACATTTATGTTTCTTTATGCGTAAGAGCGAACTTGCAGGTAAAATAAAAACGACGGTCCATGCATTTTTCAAAAGAGATTATGTTGATCCAGGCACTAAATGTGCAAATAAATGCGGCAATCCCTTAAATAGCAATACGGCTTATATCGGCCTTGAATACCGTGGTGGTAAGGCCATAGAAAAACCCTTAGGACCTACCTGTGCAGGATATCATGCAGATCATTTGAGCCTATCGCTCACAGATGTTTTTGATACAACAAAAGGC
>JAJFGV010000080.1 GCA_021775965.1 Alphaproteobacteria bacterium | reverse complement strand
GGCCTATGCAATTGGACATCCACGGGGGGTTCAGTCATTGGGGCGTTGGCGCAACGACAGGCGTGAGGTTCAGCATCCCCATCGTCCGCAACGGCTTCGTGGACTCCATCAACAACGCTGTCTACATCAACTTCGGCGCTGACTTCTACTGGACCCAACACGGAAAACACTATGGCCCGGCCATGGGTATCCCGATCACACGTCATTGGGAGTTCTATTTCACGCAGCGCTGGTCCGCCTTTGGAAGCGACCAGGCAATGCTGGTCAGTTGGGATAGGAGGTAGTCGATGCCACCTTGAAATCCTGAGTAGTCGTCCAGCGGGTGCAAATCCCGTCCGGCCAAAGCTGAGCCCGGCAGGCCGGTAGCCAGCCTTGCAGCGTCGTCGGTAACGACGGCGTTGACGCGTAGGTAGGCGAGCGTGTGGGCCGTGGTGTGACAGCCATCGAAAGGACAATCCCGGCAAAGCCCAAGGTCTCGAAGGGCCCGAAGGCAGCAGGATCGCGAACCGAACCATGGGCGACGGTGGCGATACGGCCGGCGAGGTAGGAGGTGGCCACGGCACGTACGAAGAGGACGGCCCAGTAACCTGGGAGACCCTGGCGTGTCCTCGTGATGGTAGCGGTCGACGGAGTCCCGCAACCGAAACTCCGAGGGTCCTGGTGTTTTGAGGGTGCACCCTAAGATCCGCGAAGAAGAAGCCACCCTCCACGAGGTAGGCCGAAGGCGAGGGGAACCGGAGCCGAGGCCGATGGATGTCAGGGAGTCGGAGGGCCGCATATGAGCGATGACGGTGGGGAAGGACGTGGCAGTACGACCCACCCGAGCAAAGGTGCGCAGCGGTGAAGTCTCGAGAGGGAGGAAGCTTCTGCGGCTCGGCCGGAAGAGGTCGGGTGCCCGTGCTGGTATGAGCCTTACGGAGGAACCATGATGGAACAGAGATTCCTGCCCACCATGTCACCGGGACTCGTGAGGGTAGCAGATGCAGCGCAGCGGAATCGGGGGCGGTTGCTCTCGCTGGCGCACCACATTGATGTGGAGGCGCTCAAGCGTGCTTATCACCGAATCCGCGGCAACGCCGCAGTAGGCGTCGACGGTGTGACCAAGCAGGAGTACGGGGAGAATCTGGAGGAAAACCTTCGGGATCTTCACGGGCGGTTGAAGACGATGCGATATCATCATCAGCCAATCCGGCGGGTCTACATCGACAAAGAGGGCGGCAAGAAGAGGCCGATCGGCGTTTCTTGCATCGAGGACAAAGTCGTACAGGACAGCCTGCGCGAGTTGCTGCAGGCCATCTACGAGCAGGACTTTTTGCCTTGTTCGTATGGCTTTCGCCCCGGACGCAGCGCGCACGACGCGTTACGTGCCCTCGATAAAGCCGCCCACTACGGCGGAGCAAGCTGGGTGCTGGAAGCAGATATCGTCTCCTGTTTCGACCGGATCGACCGGAAGAAACTCGTGGAACTGCTCCAGCGGCGCTGTGCCGACAAGTCGCTTCTGAGGCTTATCGGCAAGTGCCTCCATGTGGGTATCCTCGAGGATGGCGGCATCGTGTCACCGGAAACGGGGACGACCCAGGGCTCCACGCTCTCTCCCCTGCTGGCGAACGTCTATCTGCACTACGTGCTCGACCAGTGGTTCGAGGACGAGGTCAAAGCGAAGCTGCAGGGTAAAGCGACTCTGATCCGCTACGCCGACGACTTCATCATAGCCTTTGGCCGCAAGGAAGATGCAGAACGGGTGCATGAATGGCTCGTGAGTCGGCTCGGGGAATGGGGCTTGGAGCTCCATCCAGAGAAAACCCGCCTTGTGGACTTTCGGCGACCGCCGTCAGACCAAGGAGGAGGGAAAGGTCCAGGCACCTTCGATTTCTTGGGATTCACAGTCCTTTGGAGTCGGAGTCGGCAGGGAAAATGGTACTTGGCGACCCACACGCGCGTGTCACGTTTCAGGAGGACAAGGAAAGCCATCCATGCGTGGTGTAAAACCCACAGACACCTCCCGATAGAAACGCAACATGCGGCGCTGGTGCGACGCATCCAGGGTCACTTCAACTACTTCGACGTGCGTGGGAACATCAGGCGAGTGCGCCTGTTGGTCCGAGAAGTAGAAAGGTCCTGGCATAAATGGCTCAACCGTCGGAGTCAGCGATCCACCATGTCTTGGAAGAGGTTCAAGGACCTGCTCAGGGTCCGCCCTCTTCCGGTCCCCAAATCCCAGACTGTGCTTTGGGGCAGTGCACTGTGAGCCAGGCCAGCGGAGGAGCCGTATGGTGGAAATCTCCATGTACGGATCTGGCGAGGGGTCCGGGGCGGTAACGTCCCGGGCCTACTCTACCTGAGCTTGGTGTCAATATCTACCTCCACAACTCGCTGTTCACAGGCCATGGCTGGGGCTGGTCACCTGGTCACTGGGTGCTCGCCGCCGTAGGAGGCCGGCTGCACATCAACCGCACCGTCGCGCTCACGCTCACGCTCGGCAATCCCTATTCGGCCTTTGGCGTCACCTTCTCTTT
>JAJFGV010000079.1 GCA_021775965.1 Alphaproteobacteria bacterium | reverse complement strand
GGCCGCATGCGTTGGGGCCGGGGCCAGTGGTTCATGGGCTCGTGGATGCCCTATGTGGTCGCCTCGGGTCTGTTCCGCATGCGCGAAAAGCCCTACGTCATCGGAGGTCTTCTGATCGCGGTGGGCTACTTCTGGGCGGCTCTACGCGGGGATCGGCGCTACGACGACATGCGTTTTCGGCAGGACCTGCATCGCTGGCAGAAGGAACGGTTGGGAGCATTCTTTCGCGGTCGAGGCGTCCGCTAGGCCACGCGACGCGCCCTCAGTCAGTGCGATTCACGTTTGAGCGCGCCGCCGCTGTAGAGCAGCCACAACCCCATCGGAGCAAATGCCAGAGCGGCCGCGGCGCTGCCGGCCAACAGGCAGAAGGCCGGTCCGTGGTTTGCCGCCGCCTGGTTGGCGACGAAGACTCCGGTCAACGCCGCAGCCAGCACGCCCGCACTGGCGATCACATCGGCGGTGAGCCCGCGAAGTTGATGACGCGCGCTCGCGGCCGTCGCCACGATCCAGCGAGCGGCATCCCCGGCAACCAGAGCTGCGATGCCGCCCGGGAATCCCGCCGCGTAGAATCCAAGCGGCAGGCCGATCACGACGCTGAGGAGCTTCGCCAGGTTGAGGATCGGCAGCCAGCGTGTCTCTCCCAGCGCCATGAGGGCGGAACGCGCAGGTGCCTCGATGACGCGGAACCAGGTGCCGACGATCAGCAGCTGGATCATCCCGCCTGCGTCGATGTAACGCGGGTCGTAGACGAGTTCGATCAAGGGGACGGCGCCGGCAGCCACGAGAACCACCAACAGGCCGCCGACGGCCAGTAGCGGCTTCCGTTGCCGTCGATAGACCGCCGGAAGATTGCGTTTCATTTCGAGGCCGTGGCTGAGCGCGGGAAACAGGACGGCCATGCCCATACGGCCGATCAGGGTCGCTGGGAGAAACGCGAGCATGGCGGCGATGCTGTACACGCCGAGCTCCGAAAGGCTCGCCAAGCGGCCGAGTAGCAATCGGTCGGCCTGGTCCGCGACGAAGGTGACCAACGTGCTGAGCAGGATCCACTTGCCGAAATGGAGGATCTCGCGGGCTGACGATCGATCCCATCCCATGTGATCTCGGCGAGGTGCGAGCACGTGACTCAGGATCATGCGTGTAGCGGCACCGGCGACGCCGCCCACCACCAACGCCCAGACGGACGGCTCGATCAGCAACCACACGAGGATCGTGCCAGCCGAGACCAACTGGCCGGCGAGCTGCACGCTCTCGAAGGCGCGCACCGAGAGATTGCGTTGCATGCGCGGAAGACTTGTCGAACTGAAACCTCGAACGAGGAAGGCGATCGAGGCGAGCACCAGCATGCCAGCCAGCTCGGGTGCGACGTAGACCCGCGAGACGGGCACCGCGGCGGCAACGCCAAGGGCAAAGAGCAGCACGCCCCGTGCGATCTGGACGGTCCAGGCGGTGTCGAGGAACACGGGATCCTCGCCGCGGCGGCTCTGCACGATGCTGGGAGCGATCCCGAAATCCGCGATCATCTCGAAGCCGGTCCGGAAGGCATTCACGATCGCCATCAACCCAAAGGCTTCGGGGAAGAGCAGGCGGGCAAAGATCATGTTGCTGCCCAGCCGGATTACCTGACGGAGGCCGTAGCCTCCTGCGGAGAACACCGCTGCCTGGGCGATCCTGCGCCGGCCGAGGGGCCCGCGTTGCGACGGTTCGCTGCTCATGAGGCCCGCTTCTGGGAACGGATCCGGCGCAACCCTCGGGTGGGGCAACGGGTCGAGCTGGTTCGATCGTGCACGGGCGAAGGCTACGGCTCGGAGGCGGGTCGGCAACCCGCGGGATGTGTGGACGGATCGCGTCGGGTGCGGACCTCGAAAGGCCCGAAGCGGCCGACTTCTTCGAACGCGCAGGATAGGTACGTGTCGAGGAGTTGGGCTCCCACCGCGGGAACCTGCTTGCGGAGCTTTTCGCGCCAGCGATCGAGACGCGCGTCGGGGAACACGTGGCGCAAGATGACGAGCTGGGTCTGGTTCCGTTCCAGATCGCGAATCATCTCCCGCTGGATCGGCGCGGTGTCGGCCACGGCAGGGTGGAGTTCCTGGTAGCGAACGGCCGGTGGGCGCTCGAGCAGGAAATACAAGCGGGTCGGGCTGCTGAACAAACTGTCATGGCGTTGCGCACCGGCGAAGATCCCGTTTCCAGGTGGAGTGGTGCGCTCGACCCAGTGGGCGAGGGCCTGGATGTGCTCTGCGCTGCTGGAGGGAATGAGCGTTCCTCGGGCGGCCGGGAGGGGGTGGTCGACCCACCCCGGGTCGCCACGAGAATGGCGAACGCCCGGTGCGGCCGCGTGAGCCGCAACCAGAGCCAGGCCGACGACGAGCGTTGCGGTTCTCAGGAGCAGCGGTGCCTTGCGCTGCCATGCGGGAGCCAGCGCAAGGCTCGCGTAGACCGTCCATGAGATGGCGTGGGTGTTGATCTGCACGCGGGCGGCCAGCATGTGGAGGAGGAAGGTCGCGGCCAGGCCGAGTGTCCAGGGGCGGAGCTTCGGCTGCTGCCACGCCGCCCAGCCCGCTGGGATCCACGCGAGCCACGGCAGCCAGAAGCCCAGGCTCTTGCCGATGTCTACGGCGGCGATGCGTCGGGGGACGCTCGCATCGAGCAGCGATGCAGGCCAGAGCGGGAAACGTTCCGGGCGGGCGGCGGCGAAATCGCCGAGCGGAAAGACAACGAGATCCGCCCACAGATCCGGGCCGGCCACGACGCCCAACACGATCATCGGCGGGAGAAAGACCGCCAGTGCGCCGAGCACAAGGGGCAACACCGCTGCCGGTGTCGCGCGCCAGGTCGCTCCCTCGGCTCGTGCACGGGAAAGCGTCATGGCGGCGAGACCGATCGCCGTGTAGGCGGCGACGTCGTGCTTGAAGAGCGCTGCGGCGCCGAGGCAGAGCCCAGCCGCCAGGCTCGCGCGCAACGATGCACGCTCGCCTCCCGTCGCCCTCAGCGCCCAGGCTGAGGCCAGAAGCAGCAGCGTTGGCGGGTAGCTACCGCAGGTACGGTGAAAGGGCGTCGACGCGATGGCCAGCACGATGGCGGAGCCCGCGAGCAAGGCAGGTAGGCGGCTCGCGCCGGCTCGGCGGACAGCCACGAAGAGGACCGCGCAGGCACTGGCCAATAGCGTGCTGGCCGCGATCGGGCTGACCAACCACCGCGCTCCGAATCCGACGGCCTCTGCCAGCCGGAGGAATCCGGCCAGCAGATAGAACTGGCCGGGCGCGTAGATGGTCCAGAAGTCCCGGTAGGGGACATCGCCGGCCAGGACCCGGCGGGCACCGACTTCCGCGATTCCGCCGTACAACCCATGCCGCCAGTCCAGCGAGAAGAGCGCGAACGCCAGCAGCGCCAGCGCTGTCGCCAGGGCCACATCGCCGAAGCGCAGGCGAGTCGGGGTCATCTCAGAACTCTCGGGCAGCCACGAAACGAGACGGTAGCTTCACCCGGGCCCCATGCAGGCCGATGCAGTCTGAAGCGCGGGGGGAGCGTGGCCAGAGAGATCAAGGATTTCAATCGCCTCGAGCTGAAGT
>JAJFGV010000078.1 GCA_021775965.1 Alphaproteobacteria bacterium | reverse complement strand
TCATCAAAAAAGGGGAACAAGTCCTCTGCTATTATTGGTTCCAGCTACAGCGGCATCAAATTTAATGGAGACGAGGAGTCTGCCTATAAGACCCTAACCCTTTTCCGCGCTGACAAGGAGCATCGTATGGGTGCAAAGGGTATAGAGATAGCGTATGAAATACGTCAGGAAAATGGCGAACTGACAAACTGGCTGATCTTCCAACTGGACACGGAGCATCTGGACCGGGAATATGGTATCAATACAAAAATATTGTCTAAGATAGACTTCCGGAAAGATTAGAGAAAAATTGGAGCTAACCTCCCTCTCCTTTAAATTCGCAAACTTTATACGCCAACTTTCCAATTCGGATCAAAACGGGCGTGGCAGCTTGGGCATATCAGGATGATTTTACACTGCTCTTTTGTCTGCCGCACAAATGATGTATGAAAGCCGTCCGCATACCCACATTCAGGACAAACATGAAGTTCATCTCCAATTGTTATCTGCTCCGGTTTATTACTCATAACGTTTCCTTCCACTTGATCGAACATCCCATCGATGGGTATTGATTGGGAGATGGCTTTTTCCCGTCCAGCAGTGATTGAATCGCATCATGTAAATCGTGTGATGTTACTTTTTCAGGATGCTGCCAATTGTCATCTATCTGTCCGTGATAGCACAGTTCTCTCTCTTTGTTGTAAACATATATGTCTGGTGTGCATTGCGCCTGATATTTTTTTGCTACAGATTGGTCCTCATCTCTTAAATAGGGAAAATTGTATCCTTTTTCTTTTGCCCTCTTGACCATACCTTCAAAATTATCTTCCGGATATTTAACACCATCATTCGGGTTGATTCCGACAAGCTGGACATTTCCTTCCACAAATTTTTCCTGCAACTGGACGAGCCTGTCATCGACCGCCTGAACATACGGACAATGGTTGCACATAATCATAATGACTAAAACTTCTTTATCATTATAATCAGCAAGTGAGTGCATTTCCCCATCTATACCCTTCAAGCGAAAGTCTATCGCCTTTGTCCCTAATGGTACATTGATTGATTTTAGTAGTGCCATTTCTGATCTCCTGGTTAAAAAAAGCGTTTATTTTGTTTTCTCAATAAAACTCTTGAATGCTTCTTCAATGATCTTTTCGTGCTGTTCCGGAGTTTCCGCCCTGCCGTATTTCTTTATGATGTTCTCCCAATCAGGAGTTCCATGGTATTGATGGCATCCCATGCACAACCCCTCTCTCTCCACAATATTCCTTTCCTTCTCATTTAACGGCCTGTCTTCAGGCAGCGGCATGTTCTGGATCTGTTTGCCGCTCCGCGTAACCAACTGGTCTAGGGCAAAAGGAAAGTCAGTAATCTTCGGGACCTGCCATTTACCGGTCTTTGCACCGGGGATATCACCGTATACGCCTTTCGACAAATCCTGGAAGAGAGGACTGTCTCCCAGAATTTTCCCGGCACTCCTTGAGTTACCCGTACCATAGCCAATAGCCTTAGGGTTGGTGTGGCAATCCTCACACGTTCGGGCAACCAGTGAAATTGAGTGGGGCTGCAAAGGGGCAAGTGTTGGAGAATTATGTCCGGTTGAAGTAGTATACGTTTTATTAAGCGCCTTAATCTCTCCCTTTTCATCTATAAATGTGTAGAAGACCTGACACCCCGGGGCAAGCGGTGACACCTTCTCCCTCAAATTCATTCCCAATATCGGGCTTTCCCATCTCATAAAAGAGCGATTTTCCAATGACAGGTTACCGTCTTTCTTTGTCACCGTTTGTCTTCCGGTTACAGGATCAACCTTTTTAGAAGTAGTGATCCAATCGGTACCCTCTGCCCTTCTGTCATATTCCATATGGCATCCAAAACATTGAGGAGCCCATGTGGCATGGCACGCGTAACATTCCATTTTTTCAATATGCTTGTGAATGGTCGACATAGCCACCTTACCCTGTTTGGTCTTGTAAGTATCGGTTTCATCTATTTTCTTTAATAGAGGTATCTCATGCTTTTTTCCGGTAAACCTGCTGTAAACATATGACGTGTCTCCCTCTCTTCTCCAGTTTTCTTTTACGTTTCCCCTTGAAGTAAGTAGATACTCCACACTGTTTTTTTTATATGTTCCCCTGTCACCATCCAGAGTTACCGGAGTTCCATATCCCACGGAAAGCTCCCAGGGGAATTTCTCAGGCGTTCCGTGGCAATCGTAACAGCTGATCTCCACCTGGTATAACGTTGCCGGATAGATATTGCCGTCACCGTGTACATCAATTGATGTGTGACAGTCCACGCACTGCATTCCTCTTTCAAAGTGTACATCTTTCCTCACGTGCATATACTCTTTCGTAAAGAGCGGTTTCTGCGCCTCTCCCTTTTCATCAAAAGGAGTGGCATGAGCGTCCTTTATATAATCAAACTCAAACATTCCCACAAAGGTCGTGCCTATCCTCTTTCCCCTCGTGTGACAGTGAGTACACTGAGCTGCAGGAATTGCCGTAGTAATGCGATGTTTTAACGGATGAGGGCGTTCACCCGAGTTTTTAATATTTGGATCATTCCCTTCATACTGCCCGTCGTTTCCA
>JAJFGV010000077.1 GCA_021775965.1 Alphaproteobacteria bacterium | reverse complement strand
ATTAAGTGTCGCCAGGTTGTTCAGTGCCGTAGCAATATCAGGATGGTCCGGTCCAAGTGTCTTTTCTTCTATGTTCAATGCCCTCTCAAAGACAGGTGCTGCTTCAGCATATTTACCCTGATCTTGAAAAAGCCCTCCCAGACTGTTCAGTGCTGCCACAACACTAGGATGATCTGAACCAAAAGCATTCTCATATATTCCAAGAGCTTCCTTATAAAGCGGCTCTGATTCATCATATCTATCCTGAGCCAGATACATATCTGCTAAATTCTGCAGGACTGTAGCAACTTTTGGATGATCCGGACCAAGCCCCTCTTCATAAATCGCGAGAGCCTGCTTGAAGAGAGGCTCCGCTTCTGAGAACCTCCCATACGTCCAATAAAGCGTTCCCAGTAAGTTCTTGGAAATAGCAATACAGGGATGGTTAGGAGTAAATGTATCCGTAGCAACCTTTATCGCTTCTTCACTCACCTTAATTGCATCTGCATATCTCCTCTCTTGTAAAAGCTGAGTCGCTTTATCGTTCAACTCCTCCCACAAATCCTCCTGAGCAAATGCCGGCAAAGTAAACAATGCTGCCAGAAACATCGTCAAAAAAACTCTGACACCACATAAAGACAGATGCCTCGTTATATTTACTGATTTCTTCACTGTTATTACCCTTTCTTTATACTATGAATGGATGAAGCAATCAGTTAACTGCTACATAGCCATTAAGTTGTTTACTTTCCATATTGCGCATTGTATTTTACACGTAAAGCTGCTTTATTCAATTTCTTTAAATATTATTAATTATATCAATTATTGCCAACATAACGTAAGCCGCTACCACACAAGACATTAAGACAATTACTAGATGGTGCCATGTTATCTTCCCGGTTCTTAACCAAAAATTAACAATTTCCTTATACTCAGTTAACAATACAAACTTAATATCTCCTGAATGAAAGAAAGAGTTTTGTTTGTCTGCACACATAATTCAGCCAGATCACAAATGGCAGAAGGTTTAATGAATGCTTTGCCGGGTGACCGATATGAAGCATTTAGCGCCGGAACAGAGCCCTCTCAAGTAAACCCTTACGCAATAAAGTCAATGTCAGAAATTGATATTGATATTTCAACTAATCGTTCAAAACATATTAATGAATTTGAAGGAATGGAATTCGACTATGTGATAACTGTTTGTGATAATGCAAAAGAGAGATGTCCGGTCTTTCCCGGAAGAGGAAAGCATATTCACAAGGGGTTTACTGATCCTTCCTGTGCAAAAGGCAGTGACAATCAAAAACTGATTGCTTTTAGAACAATAAGAGATGAGATCAGAGATTGGATTCAAAATAACTTTAAGAGCATTAAATAGTTTTGCTACAGTTTTGAAATTAAAAAAATAATAAATTGTCGACAACAAAAATAAGAAAGGAATTTAAAAATGAGAATATTTTTAATTGTATGTTGGTTAACAGTTGGCTTCCTGGCTATGAGCCTGTTTTTTGAACCTATAAAGGATGTATCTGCTCAGGATGATGATTTAATAATCCAATTGAAGAAGATGGAGGAGATGATGCACAAACAACAGGTGATGATTGATGATCTGAAGACCAGGATAGAGATACGGGAAGAGGTTGAGCAAACCTCCCTGACTACTATTAATGAAGGAATAATCGGAGAAAAGGTTGACGAATATTTTCAAAAAGGCGAAGGCAAGGGAATGTGGGTTAAGATTATGAAGAGGCCCAAACTAGGTTACAAGAAGGGGTTTTTCTTTGAGACACAGGACAAAGACTTCTCAATGAAGATTAACGGAAGGATCCAGTTTCGATATAGCTATGAGGATAGAGACAACGTACATGACACGGATGAAGAGCAGGATGACAGCTCTTTCAGGATTCGCCGTGCACGTGTGAAATTTTCAGGTAAGGCGTACAAACACTTTAAGTACAAGATAGAGCTGGCACTCGCCTCTACAGGAAGTGCCATTGACGGCAGTAAAGCCATAGATCTGTACGACTGGTGGGCATCATGGAACAAAAATCCTGCCCTG
This sequence comes from Alphaproteobacteria bacterium, assembly GCA_021775965.1. Lineage (GTDB taxonomy): Bacteria > Pseudomonadota > Alphaproteobacteria > Micavibrionales > Micavibrionaceae > UBA5701. The sequence continues at coordinate 1,989 of JAJFGV010000077.1, read as the reverse complement.
TCAGTCCAGTTCGGTCAGTGGAAAGTACCATGGAACAGACAACGTGTGGTTTCTTCTCAGAACCTACAGATGATAGACCGTGCAAGCTCACAGGATGAGTTTACCATGGACCGACAGATAGGTGTAATGTTGCACGGTAAGCTGTTTAATAAGAAGTTTGAGTACTACACAGGAGCATTTAACGGTAACGCCAGGAACCAGAGCTCGAACGGCAACAACGAAATGCTTTATATTGGCAGGATCTCCTGGAACCCGTTTGGAGCGTATGGAAAGGGTATAGGAGAGGTTGAGAGCGACATCAATTTCTCAGAAAAACCAATAGCACACATATCAGCTGCCATAGCATATGACGGTGCTGCGGATAGAGAAAGATTTAGTAATACTACCATTGATCTGGATCCCCCAGTTGGTACCGGTGTTACACTTAAGGAGGTAAACAAGACCAGCGTTGTAGCCGAGTATGGTCTTAAATACAGGGGTTTCTCAACCAGCGCAGAAGCATACTGGCGAAGATTTGATGATATCCGCGCCAACAATATTGACTCTGTCGGTTCTGGTGTAATCATTGACAGGGGTTTCTTTGTACAGGGAGGATATTTCGTTATACCAAAGAAGTTTGAGGTAGCAGGCCGGTATTCGCTTGTTGACTTTGACGATGAAAGAGATGAAGACGCTGTAAGAGAAGTCGCTTTAGGTGTGAACTGGTTCATTAATGGAACTCACGATAATAAGCTGCAGTTTAACTGGATCCGTCAGGACAATGAACTGCCAAATGTAGCTAGCCGATCAGATGATATAGACAATACTTACCGCCTGCAGTACCAGCTGGCATTTTAAAATAGTGTAAGCATCTGAATGTCGGAATATTATAGAGAAATGTAATTCTAATTACAAAGAGGAGCAATAGTTATTATGAAAAAATTATTTCTGGTAGTGGTTTTTTTAAGCTTATGTCTGTCCGGCATATCTTCTACAGGACAGGCAATTGAAGTTGATCCGGACATTAAGGCATATACCAAAGTCGGCGGTGTTTCAGGAAACCTGAACAGCATAGGCTCTGATACAGTGAATAACCTGATGACATACTGGGCTGAAGGTTTTAACAGATTATATCCTAATGTAAAGATCCAGATAGAGGGTAAAGGATCGTCAACCGCCCCACCGGCCTTGATCCTTGGGACAGCACAGATAGGCCCTATGAGTAGAGCAATGAAACCAACTGAGGTCGATAGTTTTGAGAGAAGATATGGTTATAAGCCTACACAGATAAGGACATCACTTGATGCCTTGGCAGTATATGTGAATAAGGACAATCCAATAAAAGGTTTGAACTTTTCACAGGTAGATGCAATCTTCTCGAAGACCAGAAAAGGTGGATACAGAGAGGATATTACGACGTGGGGAAAACTTGGTATTAGAGGAGAATGGGCAAACAGACCTATAAGTACTTACGGTCGCAACTCTGCATCCGGAACATATGGTTACTTCAAGAAAAAGGCTCTATTCAAAGGTGATTACAAGAATACGGTCAAAGAGCAACCGGGTTCCGCATCTGTTGTGCAGGGAGTTACCGAAGACAGATACGGAATAGGTTACAGTGGAATTGGGTACAAAACCTCTGGTGTACGTGCCGTACCTCTTGCCAAGAAAGGTAACTCGTATAAAGAGGCGGTAATAGAAAACGTATTGGATGGTTCATATCCACTGGCAAGGTTTCTTTATATCTATGTTAACAAGAAACCAGGCAACCCACTTGATCCATTGATATTGGAGTTTGTGAAATACATCCTAAGTAAGGAAGGACAGGAAGTAGTCATAAAAGACGGTTATATACCATTGCCTGCTTCGGTTATCGAAGAAGAGCTAGGGAAAATAAAGTAACTCTCTTTGGTTGTTTTCTTCATGAAGACAGAAAAATGTCATTCTGAGGGAGGAACGAACGAAGAATCTATTTCCTGAAAAACAATTGATTTATTCGATAAGTTACTC
>JAJFGV010000076.1 GCA_021775965.1 Alphaproteobacteria bacterium | reverse complement strand
TCATGGCTTATTCCTCCTGTTATGTTTGGTCTTATTATAAGATTTAGAGCCTAATCAGCGAAATTCCACAATTTAAATCAAAAGCCATTTAAATCCCGCCCATAATTCACGCGGTTTTAAGGGCTTTGGGGCTATCCTTATGACTGGGACCGGGGCGTGGATTTTGCACGTCTAAAAAGCGTAGTTAAAAGCGTAGCCGGTAATAACGGGTACATGAGGAGTTCAAAAAGATGTCGGGCGATCCGCTTAAACAAATGTTGACCAACGCTTTCAATCGCGAGGCGTTTTATTCCAATTACAATCGTACGTTCTCGATCATCGAGGCGAATACGGACGAGCTGCGCGAGGAATGTTTTAAACTTCGCTATGATGTTTACTGCATCGAAAATGATTTTGAAGATCCGACGCGCAATCCCGGTCAGATGGAGTGCGATACGTTTGATATCGACGCCGTGCATTATCTTCTTATCCATAGTGAAAGCGGCAAGCCGGCCGGTACTGTGCGGGTGATTTTGCCAAAAGAAGACATGCAGATGGACAGCTTTCCGATGCAGGATTTATGCGATCATCCGATCCTGCACACTGATGGCCGCCCGATGCAGCTATGCCAGATTTCACGTTTGTGCATGAGCGCGTTTTTCCGCAAGCGTGATAATGACGGCAGTGTTTTGCCCGCCTATTACGCGCAGGAAAATATCAAGGGAAGCGCTCAGGATGGCAACATGGTTTATATCCGTCGTCGTATTCCGTATGCGCCGCTGGGTTTGATGCGCGCTGCGTTTGACATTGCACTGCAAAACCGGATTACCGATTGTTTGTTATTTATCGAGCCGAGCCAGCTCAAGAATTTCGAAAAGATGGGCATCGCCTATACGATTTTGGGCCCGAAGGTTCATCATCATGGCGAACAGCAGCCGGTGATCTTTAATATCAAGCAAGTGCTTGATACCATGCTGATCGATAATCTGGCGTGCTGGGAGATTTTGTCCGATATGGGCCGTCTGCATAAGATGGTGAATGCGCTGTATCAAAACAGCTGGCAGGATGATGTCATGGATAATCTGGCCTGGGATAAGATTATCGAAGAAAAACTCTCTTAAGCGCACTCACACTTATTGTTTGAATTTCGCCGCTAAATATGTATAAATAGCGCAGTTTCCAGCTATACATATTAAAGGAATTCAAACGATGACCCAGGGCAACACAACTTCCGGCAATGTAATCAATCTCAAAACCGGTTTGGCAGAAATGCTCAAAGGCGGCGTCATTATGGACGTTGTGACGGCGGATCAGGCAAAAGTCGCCGAAGATGCCGGCGCGGTTGCCGTGATGGCGCTGGAGCGTGTGCCGAGTGATATTCGTGCCGCTGGTGGTGTCGCCCGTATGTCTCCGCCCGAGCTGGTCGAAGAAATCATGGCTGCGGTGTCCATTCCGGTCATGGCGAAATGCCGCATCGGTCATTTTGCCGAAGCGCAGATTTTGGAAGCGATTGGTGTTGATTATATCGATGAGAGCGAAGTGCTCACCCCCGCCGATGAAGATTACCACATCGACAAGCAACAATTTAAAGTGCCGTTTGTTTGCGGCGCGACGTGTCTGGCCGAAGGCTTGCGGCGCATTGGTGAAGGCGCGGCGTTGATCCGCACCAAAGGTGAGCCGGGCACGGGAAATATTGTTGAAGCCGTGCGGCATTTGCGCGAGATCAATCAGGATTTGAAACGCGTGCTGCAGCTTGATGATTCCGAGTTGATGACCGAGGCAAAGGATTTAGGCGCGCCGTTTGAATTGCTCAAGATTGTGCGCGATGGCGGTGGTTTGCCGGTGCCGAATTTTGCTGCTGGCGGCATTGCCACACCGGCTGATGCGGCGCTGTGTATGCAGCTTGGCGCGCAGAGCGTGTTTGTTGGCTCCGGTATTTTTAAATCCGAAGACCCGGCGGCGTTTGCCAAGGCGATTGTCAAAGCCACAGCGCATTTTGATGATCCGAAAATGGTTCTGGAAGCGTCCAAAGGTCTGGGCGAAGCGATGCGTGGCACCGAGATCAGCGAGATCGAAGAGCCGATGCGCATGGCCAAACGGGGTTGGTAGAAAACTTGACACCATACATTAATTGTCATATAGCTTAACCTTAAAGGAGATAAAGTTATGACTGTGTTAAAAAATTGGTCTATCCAAGTGGCAACAGTAGATGACCCTGAAGCTGCGCCCCCTGAGCTACAAACGAATGCTTTGTGTGGAGAGGTTGAAGGGAAACAGGTAGAAATTAGTGATATTATCAGCGTAGATGGTTGTATGGCTCGTACATCGGGGGGAAAGGTTTACTTTCTGGATACTCCAGCCCCAAAGTTTGTAGAATTTACTTTTGGGAAGTTTTTTCCTGACCTCATAGTAGGGCCAAAAAATTCACAAGATAGACAGAAAACCGCTCAACCATTATTCCAATAGATTAACTTTGTCGCTATGCATGAAAAACCAATCATTGGCGTTCTTGCCCTGCAAGGTTGCGTCGACAGACACCGCCCGCATATCGAAGCTGCGGGCGCTTCTTTTTGTGCTGTGAAAACGCCGAAGGAATTTGAAGCCGTTGATGCGCTGATACTTCCCGGCGGCGAAAGCACGACGATGTTAAAGCTTATTGATACATTTGGTTTGGAAGAGCCGTTAAAAAAAGTTTTTGCGGCCAAACCTGTCTGGGGGATTTGCGCCGGCTCGATTTTGATGGCGGATAAAGTTTCCAATCCTATCCAGAAAAGTTTTTCTCTGATGCCGATCACGATGGAGCGCAACGGCTATGGCCGTCAGCTCGAAAGTCACAACGCGGTTGTTGAGGGTTTTGAGGTGTCGTTTATCCGCGCGCCGGTGGTGAAAGCCGTCAATGATAATGTGGAGATTCTGGCCAGCCATGAAGGCGTGCCGGTGTGGCTCCGCTCAGGGCAATATATGGCCACCACCTTCCATCCAGAATTGACTCTGGATTATCCCTCGCCGATGCATCAGGTGTTTGTGGGGATGGTTGGCTGAAAGTGGTATCGCATCCACTTTCCAGTCTTGCCAAGACCTTAGACTGCGTTACGAAATAAGGGTTTGGTTTGTCGCGTAATTTTTGAATATATTCGGTGCGCATCGTTTCTTCTGTATAGCCGGGCGCGGTTGAAACCTGGCCTTTTATTTTGGCGCCGGTCGGCGCCTTGTGCCAGATACCGTAGCGATAGGCTCTAAAATCTTCCCAAAAAGGCGCATTGTTCTTGCCTGATGCACCGTTCATGTCTTCTATATACGCAGTGTTCCAAGTAATACCTGCGGAAACTATAGTTGATACTAGCGCTCCATCATTTCCCTTCGCCCATGCCACAGGTCCCCACATTAAAAAGGCAAAGAGAAGGGGTAAACGTTGATAGCGGGCTTCGTCTTGGTAATACTCTACACTGCTATTGATCAAGGTACCTATTATAGGTAAGGAATCGATAGGTTCTTCATACATAGCTGAGCCAACAACTGTTGAGATTGCTGCTAGGGTTCCTACAATCTTTTTCTTATGTGCTTTCCCCCATGGCGTTGCGAGCAGGCCGGATCTTATAGCGGCATTGCCCGTTATGAGTGCAGGTACCGCCCCTTTTACATTAAACATATACGAAAGGCTTAAAAGTGCATTTGGTATGCTGTTTAACCTGCGTATGTTTGTTGTATCGGGATACTTAGACTGCCCGTATCTGACGAGAGGTCTGGACGCTGCGGCAAGGCCTCCGAAAACTTGACTTAAAATGCAGTTAATTTCCATGATAATATGGGCTTTTGTTGGGATGGTGGAAGACTAAGGTATTAGACAAATTCTCGACCCAAAGTCAGCAGAAAGGTTCCTGAAACCCTATTATCAGTAATTTCCTCATCCCATTTCTTTCTTGTTCCGAACATTGTAAAACCAGTATTCAGCGCAAAATTAGAAGAGGGAGTGTTTCTCATTGGATGCTGGGCGATATCACAAACTATCCCTGGTGAACCATTATTTTTAGCATGGCTGATAAAATATCCGGCCAGATCAAACATGAACCTGCTTTGCGAGTCTGGAATGGTAAGTAATGGTTCTTCTTGTCTGGAAGGGTCTGCAAAGCTTCTGTATTCTTTTTCTGTCAGAAGTCTGGCGCTTTGATGCAAATATACGGTGGATCCATCAGCGCCCCAGTCCTGGGTATAGTAT
>JAJFGV010000075.1 GCA_021775965.1 Alphaproteobacteria bacterium | reverse complement strand
TTTTCCCCCCCCCCTCCCCCCCCCTCCCGGGGGGGGGGGGGGGGGGGGGGGCCCCCCCCCCGGAATCACTCGCCGACGATTCTTCTAAGGCCTTCCCAATTTCAACAACAATACCCTCAAGATTTTGATCCATTTCATGATTAGAAAACCTTAGAACTTTATATCCTTGTTTTTCTAAAAGCTGCGTTCGCTTCTCATCATATTTGTGAAGCTGGTCATGCTGTGGGCCATCCAGCTCGACAACCAGTTTCTTTTTCAGACAAACAAAATCTACGGTATAAGGGCTAACTGGATGCTGACGGCGGAACTTGTAATTGTTCAACCGTCTATCCCTTAATTGAGCCCACAACTTTTTTTCTGCTTCTGTACTACCCTGCCTTAAATCTCTGGCAAACTGTATATCCTCTGGCTCTGGCTTTTCTTTACCCCCCTCACCCTGGCCCTCTCCCCCATGGGGAGAGGGGACAGCATTTTTTGTTAATGTAAAAATATATTTCTTCAACTCCGCAAAAACATCACCATCGGGCAGCGCACGAATATCTGCAAAATCACGACTCTTTTTTACACCATCAGCCTCAGCATCCGGCGCACCGAAAGGCGATAACGCCTCAGCCTCCCAACTCTCCTCTATATACAGCTCTTCGACCGGCAACGGATGATAAACAGAACCCGACAAACTCACATCTTTCGACTTACCATTCTTAGTGAGCGCAGCTGCCTCCAGCGTCTTACGCGCCTCATAAAAATCCTTAATCTGATCAAGGCGATCGCCCCGCAACTGAACGGCGTTATGATCGATGGTCATCGCTGCGCCCGGCGCATAATCTAGCAAGCGATCCATACTCTCATAGAATAGCGGCAGCCAGTGCTCCATACCGCTGTGGCGGCGGCATTCCGACACCGCCTCATAAAGCGGATCATCATCACGCACCACACCAAAAGCCTCACGATAGCCCGAGCGAAAACGCGAAATGGATTCTTCATCTAGAAACAATTCAGTCGCTGAAAATAGAGAGAACTCTGAAATCTCTTTCAGGCTACGCTGTGTATCTGGATCAAAGATTTTTATTTTTTCGATCTGGTTTCCAAACAAATCAATCCGCAGCGGTTCCTGATATCCTGGCGGGAACAAATCTATAATCCCGCCACGCATGGCATATTCACCCGGCTCGCGAACAGTCTCGGTTCTCATATAACCGTTCTTTTGTAAAAAATTCTGAAAAGAAGTGGGCTCAATTTCCTGGCCCGCTTTTGCCTCAAATTGGCCCCCTTTTAGCGTTTCACGTGGAACAACTTTTTGTGTAATTGCATTCACGGTCGTCAGCAAAATACGTGGATAACGTTTTGCCTCTTTTTCCCATGACAACAATTTCGAGAGCGCCGCAACCCGCTGCGCCACGATTTCCTGATGCGGCGACACCCGGTCATACGGCAAACAATCCCAGGCCGGAAATGTAATAATTTCAACATCCGGCGCAAAAAAGCCCAGCAATTCCGACAATATGGACAACCGCGCATCATCCAGCGCCACATGAACCAAAATGCGGTCCTCAGGCATTAAAACACGGGCTTTTTCGGCCAAAATCCGCGCATCCTGACCTTCCGGCGCACTATAAATAACGCTCTCTTTGCTTTCCATTGTCTTAAGAACCGCAGAATCCTGCATTTTTACCCAATCTTCAATTGTAAAACCCGCCGTTTTTATATATAGATTCTGCGTACTTTAAAAGGATTCAAGCCCATATGAGCACAGATAAAGCCCTGTCCAACCGTGAAATCAAAGCCCAGCGAAACCGTCTTCTGGATGATGCGGTTTTGCATAGCGAGGATAAATCCACCAGCAAGCGCGGCTTTCTTGATCGCCTTTTTGCCTTTATGTTCCGCGGCTTTGTTTATCCGCAAATCTGGGAAGACCCAGAAATCGACCTAGAAGCCATGAAAATCACACCAGACTCGCGGATTATGACGATTGCTTCGGGTGGCTGCAATGTTATGAATTACCTCACCGAAAACCCTGGAGTCGTAAAAGCTGTAGACCTCAATCCGGCCCATGTTGCTCTGACGCGCCTTAAAATTACCGCTCTTAAACACCTACCCGACTATGAAAGTTTTTTCCTGTTTTTTGGCCACGCCGATGCAAAACAAAACATCAAAAACTACGAAACATATATAAAGCCAAACCTCGATCCTTTCACACGCAAATATTGGGAATCGTGGAGCCTGCTTGATGGCAAGCGCATCAATTATTTCACGAAGAACCTTTACCAATTCGGCCTTCTGGGCCGCACGATCAGCTTTGTTCATATCGTCGCTCGAATTTACGGCAAGGACCCACGCGACATTCTGAAGGCACAATCTCTGGAAGAACAAAAAGAAATCTTCGACCGCACACTGGCCCCCGTTTTTGAAAAGAAAATAGTAAAGTGGCTGTGCAATATGCCAGTATCCCTTTACGGGCTTGGCATTCCACCATCGCAGTTCGACGAGCTACACAAAGCCGGCGGCGGCGACATGGCCAATCTTTTACGCAGCCGCCTTGAACGCCTCGCCTGCGACTTTGCCATTCAAGATAATTATTTCGCCTGGCAAGCTTTTGGTCGCGGCTACGACATCAAAAACAAGCGCGCCATTCCGCGCTACCTCACCGAGGACAATTACAACAAGCTGAAAGAAAACGCCGGTAATGTCGAAGTCTATCATACCTCGCTAACATCTTTCCTTGAGGCGCAGCGCGAACAAAGCCTCGACTGTTACGTCTTTCTTGATGCTCAGGACTGGATGAATAAAGATCAGTTAAACGCGCTGTGGGAGCAGGTTCTACGCACCGCTCGCCCCGGCGCACGCGTTATTTTCCGCACAGCTGGCGAGGACTCACCACTGGATAAAGCCCTGACGCAGGAATTTCTAAATCAGTGGAATTACAATCCCGAGAACAGTGAAAAAATGGTGGCGCGTGATCGCTCTTCCATCTATGGCGGCTTTCATGTTTATACGCTCAGTAATATCAAACCGCTTAAGAAAGTAGCGTAAGCTATGACTTCCGAGGTTCATATCAAAGACAATATGAACCGGATGTACCGGATGACACGTCATATATATGATGCCACACGCAAATATTATCTTTTGGGGCGCGACCACCTCATTAACAACTTAAACCCCAAAGACGGTGAAAATATTTGTGAGGTTGGCTGCGGCACAGCACGCAATCTAATCAAACTATCTAAAAAATATCCGAACACCCACTTCTATGGACTGGACGCCTCTGATGAAATGCTAAAAACGGCGCAGCAATCCCTAGGCAAGAACAACATTCAAAGTGTCAAAATTACACAAGCCTACGCCCAGTCTTTTGACCCAAAAGCCCTGTTCAGCCTTGAACTGCCCCTGGACAAAATTATTTTTTCCTATTCTCTATCGATGATTCCGCCATGGAAAGAGTCCATCGATCATGCTCTAGAACTTTTACCAACCGGCGGTGAAATTCATATCGTTGATTTCGGTGATCAAACCGGCCTACCAAAATTCTTCAGAACATTTCTCTTCTGGTGGCTAAAGATGTTTCACGTCTACCACAAGCCAGAAATTTTAAACTATCTAAAACAACTCGACGAGGAAGAAAAAGGAAATCTAGGGTTCGAGCCTTTGTACAAAGGATATGCCTGGCACGCCGTTTTCAAAAAAACTTAAACTATCGGCTCGGAGTTGGTTCTATAGTTTCAGGAACACTATTATTGAATGCTCGAACCCGCTGTTCAGATTCCCATGCCAACCTATCCGCATAAAAGACCATTTCATGTTCTATCATTCCTGGATCAGTATGTTCATAAGCGTGCTCTATCTTCTCGCCACCCTCAAGTTGCGGCCTATAGAAAGCCCATACATTATTTGGTCGGCAATGCGCAGATAGATCAACATGGTCAGTCTTTAATGTCATTGCCCTACCATCCTCAGAACGCCCTATAAGCGCTACGGTTTCAGCATAATGAGTCCTACGATAAGATAGCCACTCCGGCTCTTCAAAACGATTTGGCATCGATTTTTCCCTATAAATATTTAGTTTAGAGGAATATAGTCTGTTTATATGAAAAATTTAAGCTTTGAATTTATGCGCGAGTAACTTCTCAAACACATCATTCACAACATTGGCTGGCGCGTCTTCCTTACCTGTAATCCAGTTATAAAGGTCAGGATCAGAAAGCTGGAGAATATCTTCATAGAGCGCCAGATCGCTTTCCGAAAACCCCGGCACATATTCCGCCGCAAAAGAGCCCATAATCAGGTCCATTTCCTTCATCCCCCGGTGCCCGGAGCGGAAAATAAGCCGTTTACGCCTGTTTTCTATGTTTTCATTCTCGCTCATGCCCTCTAAAATAGACATATCCTCGGATTTGAAAAGCTTTTCTTATGAGTAGACCTTTTGACCTCGACCCGTTATTCCGCACCCTCACCGTTTTACCGGGGGTGGGGCCGCGCAATGGTAAGCTGCTGGAAAAGCTGGTTGGCGGGCCGAAGGTACTGGACCTGCTCTGGCATTTGCCAATTGATTTCGTTGATCGCCGCTTTGCGCCCAAGATTAAAGATGCGCCGAACGGACAGGTGGCGACCCTCACCGTCACTGTTGGCAAGCACATACCGAACCAGCGCAAAGGCCAGCCCTATAAAGTCTGGTGCACCGACGAGACCGGCACAATCAATCTTATCTTCTTTCATGCGCATAAGGATTATCTTGAAAAACAACTGCCACTCAATGAGAAGATGATTGTCAGTGGCCGCATTGAATATTATCAAGGCAATCCGCAAATGACTCATCCCGATGCGATTGGCACGGAATCGATGCGCGCAGAGATCGAAACCGTCGAGCCGGTCTACCCCCTCACACAAGGCATCACCAACAAAGCCGTTAAAAAAGCTGTTCAGGCAGCGCTGGGGTTTGTAGCCCAGCTCCCCGAATGGCAAAACGGCGCCTATAAGGAACGCCAGAAATGGCCGGACTGGCATACGGCGCTGGACGCAGCTCACAACCCACCCGATGAAAAGGCATTGGAGCCAACGCATCCAGCGCGCAGCCGGCTGGCCTATGATGAATTGCTGGCCAGTCAGTTAACACTGGCTTTGGTGCGCCACCGACAAAGACAGGTGAACGGCAGGAGTTTTAAATCTGACCACACCCTCCGTCAAAAAGTTCTCGACGTTCTCCCTTTTAAATTGACTGGCGCACAAGAAAGATCAGTGCAGGAAATTGACAAAGACATGGCCGAGCCAGCCCGTATGCTTCGCCTCTTACAGGGCGATGTCGGCAGTGGAAAAACTGTTGTCGCTGCTCTGGCGATGTTGAGCGCCGTTGAAAATGGCGCGCAGGCTGCGATCATGGCCCCGACAGAAATCCTCGCCCGCCAGCATGCAGAAAGTTTAAAACCATGGCTGGAGGCGGCAGGCATTCGCTTTGTGGTTTTGACCGGGCGTGACAAGGGCAAGGCGCGCGATACGATTGTTCAGCAAATCAGCAATGGGGCGGCACAAATTATTATTGGCACCCATTCGATTTTTCAAGAGAGTATAGAGTTTGCAGATCTCGGTATGGCGGTGATTGATGAGCAGCATCGCTTTGGCGTTCATCAACGGCTTGAGCTCTCCGCCAAGAATAAGGGCGTCGATATGTTGGTTATGACCGCCACGCCGATCCCGCGTACATTGGCGCTGAGCGCCTATGGTGACATGGATATCAGCCGCCTGGATGAAAAACCACCGGGGCGTAAACCGATTGATACGCGGCTTATTCCCATCGAAAAAATTGATCCGATGATTGACGGGTTGAAGAGACAAATTGAAACCGGTGCACGGATTTACTGGGTGTGTCCTTTGGTTGAAGAATCAGAAAAACTCGACCTTGCCGCCGCCGAAGATCGCTATGACATTCTTAAACATTTCTTTGGCGACCGTGTTGGTCTTATCCACGGCCGTTTGAAACCAGCCGAAAAAGACGAAGCCATGCGTAAATTCGTAAATGGTGATACGGATATCCTCGTCGCCACCACCGTCATCGAAGTCGGCGTCAACGTCCCCGAAGCCACGATCATGGTAATCGAACATGCCGAACGCTTTGGCCTGTCGCAACTGCACCAGCTCCGTGGCCGCGTTGGTCGTGGCGCGGAAAAATCATACTGCTTCCTGGTTTATACCGGCCCGCTGGGTGAAACGGCGAAAGAGCGCCTCGGCATCATGCGCGAAACTGAAGATGGATTTTTAATTGCTGAAAAAGACCTGCAGCTGCGCGGTAGCGGGGATATCCTTGGTGTTCGGCAAAGCGGCATGGCTGAATTTAAACTGGCCAATTTATCCGTGCATGGTGATTTGTTGGTCGCTGCGCGTGATGATGCGCGGCTGATTATTGATAAAGACCCGGAGCTTAAGGGAACTCGTGGTGAAGCCTTAAAGACGCTGCTATATCTATTTGAAAGAGATCAGGCGATTCAGAATTTAAGAAGCGGATAGCCTAAATCCCACTACCCTTCCAGTGCTTGCGGTATTCTTCTTCGGAAATATCTTGCCCTTTAACACCGGCCTGCTCCTTCAAAGCCTTCACATCTTTCAGCAAACCGTCAATCACTTCTTCGACAGGGTTAATCAAATGACGGGGCATCCCATAGGCTTTGCCTTCATCATCTATAGGACACTGTACAAGCCGCGCCGGATTGCCAACCACCGTACATCCCGGCGGTACATCGCCCGTCACGACAGCGCTGGCACCAACTTTAGCACCCTTGCCAATGGTAATATCACCAAATAATTGCGCGCCAGAGCCAAGAATAACATCGTCCTCAATGGTCGGATGACGCTTCACAGGTTTTTCCGCGCCGCCCTTACCGCCCAGAGTAATCGCATGATACATCCAGACATTGTCACCAATGACGGCGGTTTCGCCGATCACCACACCCATACCATGATCGATAAAAAAGTTTTTTCCAATCGTTGCACCGGGATGAATTTCGATACCGGTTAAAAACCGCCCGATATGCGCCAGAAACCGCGCCAGGCCTTTTAACTTCATACTCCAGAGAAAATGCGCGGCGCGATGAACCCCCACCGCATGAAAACCTGGATAAGAAAAAATCACTTCGAAAAAAGTCGGGCGAGCCGGATCGCGCTCCTGAATAGATTGAATAAGGCCGGACATTACTCTTTACCTTCAGAAGCTTTGGCAGCCCCTTTAGCCGGCCTATCCGGCGGTGTAATAATTCCCGCAGACACCACCAGCTTAATCGCTTCCTCAACGCTCATATCGAGATAAATCAATTCTTTCTTTGGTACGAACAAAAGATAACCCGATGTCGGGTTTGGCGTCGTCGGCACAAACACATTAATCGTTTCATTTTTCGTTGCATTCTGGACTTCGCCCTCGGTCTTGCCCGTTACAAAGCCGATCGAATACACGCCCTTGCGCGGATATTCCAGCATGACCGCTTCACGAAACGCACTGGACTGACTAGCCATGATGGTTTCAAATATTTGCTTAATCGCACCATAAAGCGTGCGGATCACCGGCATGCGGTGAACGATATATTCCGACAACCGGATAACCAGGCGCCCCAGAAAGTTTTTG
>JAJFGV010000074.1 GCA_021775965.1 Alphaproteobacteria bacterium | reverse complement strand
ATTCGCCTCATCATTAAGCCGTTCTGCTAACGCCCTTACACCTTCGTAATCTTCCTTTGCATTATTCAACTGGGACTTAAGCTTCAAGATTTCGTCTTGACACTCGCCCCACTTACTGTACAGGTCATGGCAAGTATCATCTAACCTTTTCCATTGATCTGTTTTTTGCTGGAAAAGGAATTTCTGTTCTTTCTTTTCCTCCCTCAACTCATCCACCATTTTGATAAGGCGGTCAACGTCTACCTTGAAAGCAGGTACTTTATTTTCTCGTTTGTTTTTAAACTCCTGAAACCATTCATCATTTTCCATAATCAATTCCCTCTAGACACTTCTCTAATATTCAATGATTCAACTAGAATTGCTGTTTTCATTTGATTAGCTCCTTCTTCTTTAAATTCGCAACAGCTAAACATGCCTTGTGATATTCTATGCTTTTCTCTTGTCTTTTAATTTCTCTTTTATGATAAGAGGCATTCCATGCCCATGTTCTTGTATCTTTTTCCTTATTATTTATCTTTTCTTGCTGTTCTTTTTCGAGTTCTATTTGGTGTTCTTTCGCCTTATCCATTGCATCGGCCTTGGAAGAAAATAAATTATCTTCCTTCAAAATATATTGCCCTGCTCTATACTCTGTAGGCCTTGAGGCGTTTATTTCCATTCCAGTAATAACCCTTTCATTTGCTTCTGCAATATAACCATAAATCTGCATCTTCCCCGTTGGTGGCTCATATCCTCTAGAACAATTTTGACAGGCTATTGATACTTCCTCTCCATCGTGAAAAATAACTCTAAGCCTTCCCTCGCCACCGCAATCAGGGCAAGTTATATAAGTTGTTCCCCAGTAGCAAGATGCACTATAAACAGTATCGCCAATATTAAATCTTGGTTTGTCGATGTTAGTCATTTGATTAGCTCCATTTCATATATGAATTTCCATGTTGTCTGCATAGACATTACCGGTTCATGGCAGAATGGGGCTTCTATTAACTCACACTCAAATCCCTTAACTGTCAGAGGTTCAACCAATGGATGTAGGCAGTAAGGGCTTTTTACTACCCACCATTCTTCCTGCAAAATAATCTGATCGCCTATGGAGATTGGGGCTTTTCGGCGCATCATAGATGCAAAATCTTTTGCAAATTGAAAACCTTTTAACTTTAAATTTCCGCAACTACTTGACCATTCCCATCCTGAATTTATAGTTAATTCAGGCTGTGGCTCAACATCAACACTGATAAATCTTATTTGCGGTTTGTCGGAATAGGTGAAGGGGAGTTTTCTTTTGTCTTGTGTGTCGTAGTATTGTCCTCCTTGATAAATTGTGCATGCACTGAATTGCTCCACCCGCCTACAGTATTCAATATCAACTTTTTCTTTGATTAATCGGGGAATAGTTTTCATCTGACTACCTGTTTAAGTCCATCAAATTGAAAATTATAGGTGTCGCCGTACGTATACTGGATTGTGCAGTTTTGCTTTTTATCCCGATGCATAGCTTTATGGCGACTAATTCCGAGATAATGAAAAGCTTTTTTGCAGGTATAGCAGTAGCATTCTTTTTGTCTGGTTACTCTCATATCTCAACTCCTAACGCCTTTAATGTGGCTGTTAATTGTGCTAATGCTTTCCCTTTGCAAGTTTCTTCTTGAGTAGTAACAAGTTCTCCATCTTCCATCAGTTCAATAATTTCACATTTAACCCAACCATTACATTGAGCAGTAAATTCAATTCTGTTAATTTTAATTTTAAGCAACTCAGGCCATAGCCAGATTTCTTGTAAGTCAAGCGATTTGTGGAGGGGCTCCAAACCCCTATGTTGTTCTTCCCCTTCTCTGGAACGCCATGCAATTACTTTATCGTTTACACTCCATGTGTGGGGAGGTTGTTTAACAAACCAAGTCCACCCCAATACCTCAGTGAAAAACTTTTCTGTTAATTGCTCTGGTGTTAGCTTATTTTTTTGCCTTAAAGGATACTTGTTGGATATTTTCATTTTTTCCACCTCGGATCATTTTTAATTGATTCCTTCAATTCAGCGCATACACGCTCAACATCTTCAATTTCTCGCATAATATTATGTGCATTTGTTTTATCTTTATCGTGGTAATCAGGCCACGAATGGAAAAGTCCAAATCTTTCCGCCTTGCAAATTTCTTTTGTAAGTTCGGAACACTCTTCTATTACTCTTATATAGATGGTGCCAACTGCTTTAAAATTTCTTGAATCACTCATTTCCACATCTCCATAATTGCTTTATAGAAAGCTTCGTAACGGTTTTTGCCTGTAGCCTCAACTTGGCTCCAATCTTTAAAATCTATATAAACTCGGTATTCAGGTTCAGGTATGAATTGAGTGAAAGTAACCTGCGGGTGTTTTTCTACAACATCCCAAACAGCAGAAAATCCATCTGGGGAAAAGATGAAATTAACTGCTAGCATTGGGGTTTTGTCGCTTCTCCCGTTATCCCAATCAAACCAGTAAGTATCTTTAATAGTGGCTTTCTTAGCCCTCAAAACTTTCACAGCCATAAATTCAGCTATTTCTTGTTTAGTCATTTGGTGGCTCCACAAATAGATTTTTCTTCTTTCTCTGCACATTCCTTAATAAAAGCCATACCTTCGTCATTCGAAGCCGTAAAGTTAGGTACTTTGCCGTTTAAGTATTCGCATGATTGCGTTATTATTAATGCCCCTGCACACGATGGCCCAAGCAAGCGCTCTGCGAGATATCCCGCTTCCCCAGCTAAATGAATAGCAAACCCA
>JAJFGV010000073.1 GCA_021775965.1 Alphaproteobacteria bacterium | reverse complement strand
TGTTCTTATTGAAGGAATAATCAGGGATATTACTGAGCGAAAGAGGTTGGAGAATATATTACAGGAGTCTGTGGAGCGCGACAGAGAATTATTTAATTCTCTTACGGAAGGTGTATATCAGTGTGAGCCTGGACCCGAAGGAGCATTTACATGGGTAAATGAAGCCTGTGCAAAAATGTTTGGTTACAAATCTCCCGAAGAGATGATGGGTGTAAAGACTAAGGATATTTACGCAGATCCTGAAGATAGATGGAAGCATCTGGAGAAACTGGAGAAATATGGAGTCCTGAGAAATTTTGTATCTAATTGCAAAAAGGAAAGTGGCAAAAGTTTTTATACCGAACGAACTGTCAATTTAATCAGAAATGAGGATGGCAAACCTGTCACTATTGAAGGAATAATCAGGGATATTACCGGGCAAAGAAATCTCAAAGCAAAGCTAAAAAAATCTGAGAAATATCAAAAGAGTAAAGGTTGATATTTCTCTAATATGCTGTTAAAAACTGCAATCATCACACTTTAGGGTTTGATAAAAATAACTTTACATTTTTACATCTCACTTTCAGGCAACCTTGTCTGGTCTAAACTTGAGCACGATAAAATATGAAGTTGCTTTATCTAACCCTTATTTTCTATTGACTTTAAAAGTTTACATACTAGAATTTACTTCTCAGCGTATTTATTTTAATTGACTTTTTTTGAAAGGGTATGAACGTGAAGCGAATTACAAATCTTACTGTAGTAGTTGTTTTTGCTTGCTTGATGATTGCGTTTTGTGCTGGTAGTGTAACCACCTTTGCCGCCGATGAACATGATGCCGGTTTATGTGCACAATGTGGCAAATCGAATGACGGTCATGTAGGTGCAGTAACCGTTGAACATGACGGTGAGCATCAGACTTTCTGCTGTCCGAGTTGTGCTACTAAGTTCGCAAATGCACATCACGAAGGAACTCACCATGAAGAGAAGGGACATCACGAGCACGAAGGCCATGATGAGCACAAAGGTCATGACGAACACGCGGGCCATGATCATTAGAACGAATTAGTTATAATAACATAAAATTAAGAGGCATTCTTGCTTTGGAGAAAAGCAGGAATGTCTTTTTTTTGTAAAGCAATAGGATAAGATGATACACAAAACTGCTATTATTGACCCGGGTGCTGAGTTGGGAAATAATGTTGAAATAGGCCCATTTACAGTCATTGAAGAAGATGTGACTATTGGTGATGGAACTGTCATTGGCCCTAATGTCAGTATAAGACCATACACTTCTATTGGCCCACGCTGTAATATTCACGCAGGAGCTGTTCTGGGCGGCACTCCTCAGGATGTAAACTTCGAAGGAGGAAAATCGTTTGTCACTATCGGGGCAAATTGTCAGATACGTGAATGTGTAACGGTTAATCGCGGAACTCAGACTGATTCTGTAACAGAAGTTGGTGACGATTGCTTTCTGATGGCGTTATCACACTTAGGACACAATGTTAAACTTGGCCGCAATGTTATAGTCGCTAACGGTGCATTGTTAGCGGGTTATGTAGACGTAGATGATAACGTTTTTATTAGCGGAAATTGCGTCGTACATCAGTTTGTAACGATAGGACGGCTGGCAATGCTTGGTGGCAGCTGCGGTGTTTCCAAAGATATACCTCCATTCTGCCTGGTAAAACCGTTAGAGGGCAATACGATCCTGGGGCTCAACTCGGTAGGACTGCGGAGATCAACATTATCGAAAGAAGAACGACAGGAAATAAAAGAAGCATTTAAGTTACTTTACCTATCAGGCCTGAATATAAGCCATGCTCTTGAAAAAATTAAATCTGCCTATCCATCAGGCCCTGCTTCCGAATTCTCAGCTTTTATAGAAAAATCGGAACGTGGTATCTGCTCAATGTAAGATCATGAATCCTGCAATTCTCGGAACTTGCAAACAGTGCATTTTTTCAATCCATAGCGATATTAATTCCATCACGTAAAAACTACCCTATTTAACCGATTAAGAAAAAATGGTTTTTTGCATGATAAGGCTTCTTAATTTTTTTGAATTAAGTGATACATCGCCAATACGTGGCGGCCCGTTCTCTTCCTGATGTCGCATTATTCCATTTAATAAACCTGGAGCAAACCCTCCCTTATTCAGCACATACTGACCAATATCAAAAAGGCTCCACCTCCTATTTCCTCCCAGATGGAACAGCCCTCTCAAACCAAGTGTAAGAGCGGAAACCGCAATACTGCCAATTTCTTTACAATCAACACAGCTTCTGTATTCATCGTAAAATAGCGTTACCGGCAGATTCCGTCTGAACCGGCTCTCTATCCAATCAATCGCGCCTTTTGTACCGCCAATAGAATCTCCTAGTGGCAGCCCAAGTCTGATAATGCAATGATCTCTGCATGTCTGAATATATGTTTCTGCACTGACGAAGGTCTCTCCTACAACGTTAATAGGGTTTGGTTTGTAATCTTCCGTATAACCCCCCGCTGGCGCATTGAAACCGGAAAACACAAGATCGGTACTCATATACAAGACTGGCATATCATTACCAAAGACATCTACCACCGCCCTTGTTCCTTTGACGTTTAGCGAATGAGCCCATTCCGGCCTTTCTTCACACACATCCAGATCACAAACTCCAGCGCAATGGATTACATGAGTGGGCTTGAACTCATTTTTTATTTTTTCCAGTTTTTTTCGTTCGGTAATACAGAATGATGAAACATTACCACCTTCAGGAGTATTGGATTTAGGCGGCCTCAAACCATACAAAGAAGTTTCCGGCAGCAGTTTACGTAACTGAGTGAAAATAGGCCACCCGTGTATTGATGTTACCCCTGTTACCAATATCCTACACGAATCAAGAATTTCCATTTGATAAGAATAAATATTTTATAAATTGCCACAAATACACTAAGACACAAAAATACAAGCTAAGTCGTTATCGCGATATAAGACTAACATCTTAACCTCACAATGCCATTATGTTGAGTATGATATCAAAAAGGTTTTAGACATCAAATCACAAATTTGTCACTGGCAAACCCTTAGCACGGATGCTATATTCTTAGGCTGCTTATGAGTTGAACATTGAAAATTAATTAGAAACAGGAGAGAAAATGAGAAATATGTCTTTTTGCCTTATCATGTCTTTAGTAATTATAACCATGACTATATCGTGTACAAGTGTCGCCCCAGTTACAAAATCTGAAATAACCACAAAGGGCGAGTCAGCGGTTGAAGCATCCAGACGATACCCTGAGTTGAAATCTGCAATCATAAAGTACAAAGTTTCCGGAATGAACAACGGGACAGAAATCGTTTATATTGACGACTGGGGAAGACGTGAGGCAATATACAAAAAATTTACCACAAAGATGATGGGAATAGACCTTGAGAGAAATTTTATGACCTTAATAGCTGACAATGGTAAATGGGTATATAATATAGACCTAAACTCTAAAACAGCCATAAGGATGGACAATAAAGGGTTTAAAGCGTTACAGGGAAATTCTGGCAGTAGCATGGATGTCGCAATTGGAGCAACAAAGATTGGCACTGAAGAGATCCTCGGAAAAACCTGTGATGTCTGGAAAAAAAGTAATCCTTACAGTATGGCCTGGATGTGGAAAGGAATTGCATTGAAGAAGGATCAGAATGTTGCTGCAATGGGAGTCATTACCGAAGCTATAGAGATCCAGGAGAATGTCTCTATCCCGGATGATAAACTTATAATCCCTTCAGATGTAAAGGTTAAAGTACTTGATCCACGTGCATTAAGTAATGGCTGAATAAAGGGATTCCTCTACGAAGCTATCAATAAATGAAAAATGGACAGACATGTTAAAACCATGTCTGCCCATTTTATTTAAAACGTTTTTAGCAGCGCCCAGTTTGATTTAGTTAGAGACCTGACCAAACTCGACAATTGCATTATATTTGTAACCACTTCCAAAGTCTTTGTCAGAGAACAAAACTCCCTTTATAGTAACGGTGTCTCCAACTGACGGTAAGTCCATTGTAGTGACAACCATATCATTGTCTCCATTCTCCGCACTTCCGGATCCGTCCTGAATATGCAGCCAGTTTTTGTTCATAATCCTGGCAGTGACCTTGACAACCTTTCCCTTAAGGATTATATCTTTGTTATCCAGTTCTTTTCTTTTTTTGAACAGTTCTGCAACCGTGTAAGCATTACCACCACCAGCCTTTTCAACCTTTACATTCTCCTGCGTTGTAGGCTTGGCCCCACTGCTGCCATATGTTTTCTTTTGAGGCTTTGGAG
Organism: Alphaproteobacteria bacterium; assembly: GCA_021775965.1. GTDB lineage: Bacteria > Pseudomonadota > Alphaproteobacteria > Micavibrionales > Micavibrionaceae > UBA5701. Next base: position 826 of record JAJFGV010000073.1, on the reverse strand, counting down.
CAGCTTTCCCTCCCTGTGAGATCATTCCTTCTGAGAAGATTATTGAATCAAAAGTACGGTCCAGGGATTTGCTGTGAAACTCGATCATCTCCATACCGGATGCCAGGACTACTTCCTCCCCAACAGCAACCGTACTTTCAGCTATCGCTACCCAGAACATCTTTGCCTTAGTTTGAAGAAGGATATAAGTATAACCGCCACTGTTCATCGTCTCTGCTACAGTACCCACAAGTGGGTCCTTTGACATAGCCTGAGGAGACACGGCCTGAGGGCTGTTATGTGTATCCTGATTAGACAGTGAATATTCTGAAGCATTTGTATAATTAACAAAAGCAGTAACAACAAACAGTAAAATAAGAGACAAAATAGCTAATGATCTTTTCATATTTAATACACCTTTCTAGTTTTATGGCTTATTACAAAAAAATAGGGTTTACAATAATCTAACAAAAAAAGAGTTATCGTTTGTTCCCGTCATACAATAAAAGTAAAATATAGTTCATTTATATAAAAAGAAACAGATTATTCAAAGCAAATTTTTTTAACACAAGATATTATCTACAATATGAAAACATTCCTTATTTGTCATCGCGGTGCACTTGGCGATTTTATACTTACCTGGCCGTCTCTTTATTGCCTGAGAGAGGCGCTACCTCACTATCAGTTTCTAGGAATCGGTCGTCCTGAATATATGCGACTGGCCATAAGCTATGGCTTATTAGACACTTACCTTGACAATGAATCAGCAGGCTTGCTCGATTTCTTTTGTGGCAAGCGTATTCCAGAAGAGATTGGATCCCCGCATGGGGCTGTCCTCTGGTTGACA
>JAJFGV010000072.1 GCA_021775965.1 Alphaproteobacteria bacterium | reverse complement strand
CAGGCGCTCGAGGCACAGGCCGCGAAGTTCAAGATCAAGGACAACGCCCTCGACTTCTTTGTCTCCTACATGGATGGCCTCCTCACGGAGGGCACGATGGGACTGGCGGTGAAGGTGCAGGGGCGCACGGTGGAGCAGCTGCTCTTGCCAGCGCTTCCGGTCAGCATGAGCCTCGGGCTGTTGGCGTTGGACATAGCCTGCCTGCTCGGTCTCACCCTCGGGGTGCGGGCCGGCGTGAAACCAAACTCACTCGCGGACTACAGCAGCATGGGCCTGGCGATGGTGGGCATCAGCCTGCCAAACTTCGTCATCGGCGCGTGCATGCTGATCGTCTTCTCCTACTGGCTCGGCTGGCTGCCAGTCGCGGGCTGGGGCTCCTACAGCCACCTGATGCTCCCTGCCATCACGCTCGCGCTGCCCTACGCCGCGTACATCGCGCGTCTTGCGCGCAATGGCACGATCGAGGTGATGCAGCAGGACTTCATCCGCACCGCGCGTGCCAAGGGGCTGAGCGAGCGCGTGGTCGTTCTCAAGCATGCGCTCAAGGGCGCGATGCTGCCGGTCGTCTCGTTCCTCGGACCGGCTGCCGCGGGCATCTTCACAGGCTCGTTCGTCGTAGAGACGCTCTTCGCCGTGCCCGGCATGGGGCAGTGGTTCGTGAAGAGCGCGCTGGCGCGTGACTACTCCGTCGTACTCGGGTGCGCGATCATCTACTTCACGATCATTACCCTGTTCAATCTCCTCGTGGACTTCGCCTACGCGTGGCTCGATCCGCGCGTGCGGGAGGAACTCTAATGGCCAGCGTTCAGACAGACGCGCCGGCGCTGCAGGGCTCCAGCCTCTGGAACGATGCGTGGCGTCGCCTCAAGCAGAACCGCTTCGCCGTAGCCGGCTGCATCATGCTCCTGGTGGTGATTCTCGCCTGCTTCATCGGCCCGAGCGTGCTCGCCGCCATGGGTATCGATGCGACATCGACGGACCCCGTGAACTCCAATCAGTCGCCTTCCCTCGCGCATCCGTTCGGAACCGACGAGCTCGGTCGCAGCTATCTCGCCCGCACGCTCGAGGGCGGGCAGATGTCGTTGCTCATCGGGCTGATTGCGACGCTCGTCTCCGTCGTGATCGGCGTCATCTACGGTGCGGTCGCCGGCTACTACGGCGGCAAGCTCGACGAAGTGATGATGCGCGCCGTCGACTTCCTCTACGGCATCCCGTACATGTTCCTGGTCATCTTGATCATGCTCATGTTCTCGGATGCGCAGCGGGACAGTCCCCTGCCCATGTTCTTTGCGCTGGGGACGGTGCAATGGCTCACGACGGCGCGCATCGTGCGTGGCCAGGTACTCACCATCCGAAATCAGGAGTTCGTGGAGGCCGCACGCGTGCTGGGCGCGAGCGACGCCCGCATCATCTTCCGCCACATCCTGCCCAACGTCATGGGCGTCATCATCATCTATGCGACGCTGACCGTTCCGGCCGTGATCCTGCTGGAGTCGTTCCTCAGCTTCCTGGGGCTGGGTGCCGGGCTTACGTGGGGCCTCCTGGTGTCGGAGGGCCTGGGTGTCATCAACCCGATCCAGTCGTATTGGTGGCGTCTGCTCTTCCCGAGCATCTTCCTCGCGCTGACCCTCTTCAGTCTCAACTTCATGGGTGATGGGCTGCGGGATGCCCTCGACCCGAAGACACGGAAGGAGTAGCACGATGGCCGACCTCCTCCTCGATATCGATGGCCTCAAGACCTACTTCCATGTCGAAGGCCGCACGACGCGCGCCGTCGATGGCGTGTCCTTGGCCATCCGGCCCGGCGAGTGCCTCGGTGTGGTGGGGGAGTCGGGTTCCGGCAAGTCCGTGACGGCCCTCTCGACGATGGGGCTGCTCCCCAAGGAGGGCGCACGCATCCATGGGGGACGCATTGCGTTCCTTGGCCGCGACTTGGTGGGGCTCCCCGACAAGGAGATGTGCAAGATCCGCGGCGCGGACATCAGCATGATCTTCCAGGAGCCCATGACCTCGCTCAACCCGGTGATGACCGTGGGAGAGCAGGTGATGGAAGCGATCATCCTGCACGAGAATGTCTCTCGGGCGGAGGCGCGCGCACGCACGCTGAAGCTCTTCGAGGAGGTGGAGCTTCCCGACGCCGAGCGGCGGCTCAAGACCTATCCCCACGAGATGTCCGGGGGCCAGAAGCAGCGCGTGATGATTGCGATGGCGCTGGCCTGCAACCCGAAGCTGCTCATCGCCGACGAGCCGACGACCGCGCTCGATGTGACGATCCAAGCCCAGATTCTCGACTTGATGCGCAAGCTGCGTGACGAGCGAGGCATGTCGATCTTCTTCATCACCCACGACCTCGGCGTCATTGCTGAAATCGCCGACAAGGTCGCCGTGATGTTCCAGGGGCATCTGCTCGAGATCGGTGACGTGCTCGAGGTCTACTCCAACCCGAAGCATCCCTACACGCGCAGCCTGTTGGCGTGCCGCCCCAAGCTCGAGACGAAGTTCCGCCGGCTGCCGACCACCGACACGTTCATGGAGTGGCAGGTCGACGACGGCAACGAGCTGCAGGTCGAGGTGAAAGACGTCACCGAGGACGACCTGCGGGCCCTGGAAACCATGGGCCGCGCCAAGATGCCTGATGGGGTGGGCAAGCCCTTGCTCGAGGTCGCCGATCTCGAGGTGCACTACCCCGTTCGCGGCGGCGATGGCGACGTGGTCAAGGCCGTCGACGGTGTGTCCTTTCAGGTCTGGAAGGGGCAGACGCTGGGGCTCGTCGGCGAGTCCGGCTGTGGCAAGACCACCATCGGTCGCGCGCTGCTCGGGCTCGTCGAGCCGGGCGGCGGCGTGCATGTCCAGGGCAGCATGCGCTTTGACGGAACCGAGCTGATGGGCGCCAGCCACGAGGCGCGCAGGACCTTCCGGCGGCGCATGCAGATCATCTTCCAGGATCCCTATTCGTCCCTGAACCCTCGCATGACCGTCGGCACCATGATCGCGGAGCCGATGATCCTGCACCGGCTCTTCGAGACGAAGCGTGCACGCCTCGATCGCACGGTCGAGCTGCTGGAGGAGGTGGGGCTCGGGGCCGAGCACGTGAACCGCTACCCGCACGAGTTCTCGGGCGGTCAGCGCCAGCGCATCTCGGTCGCGCGCGCCCTCGCCGTCGATCCGGAGTTCATCGTCTGCGACGAGTCCGTCTCGGCGCTCGATGTGAGCGTCCAGGCCCAGGTCTTGAACCTGCTCCGGGATCTCCAGGAGAAGCTTGGCCTGACCTACATCTTCATCAGCCATGACCTGTCGGTCGTGAAGTTCATGTCCGACACGATGGCCGTGATGCGCGCCGGGAAGATCGTCGAGCATGGGGCGGCCGAGGCGATCTACGCCAACCCGGCCGAGGAGTACACGCGCCGTCTGATCGGCGCGGTCCCGGTCGACAATCTCGACGCCCTGCGGGAGCGCCACGCGCGGCGTCAGAAGCAGCTGGGTGATGTCCCCCCGGATGCCCCCTCGGGGGCCTGAGCGCATGCCCACGCGGCGCATCATCCACACCGACGACGCGCCCGCGGCGATCGGCCCCTACAGCCAGGCCGTCGTGCACGGCGACACGGTCTACACCGCCGGGCAGATCGCCCTGGACCCGGCCACCGGCGCCATGGTGGGGGACGGCGATGTGGTCCGCGAGGCCGAGCAGGTCATGAAGAACCTCGGCGCGGTGCTGGAGGCGGCCGGCTCGGGCTTCGCCCACGCGCTGCGCTGCGACGTCTATCTCGCGACGCTGGACGACTACGCCGCGGTCAACGAGGTCTACGCACGGGCCTTCGGCGAGAGCCAGCCCGCGCGGCTGGCCGTTCAGGCGGCGGGACTGCCCAAGGCGGCACGCGTCGAGATCGCCTGCATCGCCGCGATTCCCTAGGGAGGCGGGGCCGGCCCCCCGTGGGTCCATGCAAGATCCGGGCGCTGCGCTATCCTGCTGGGCATGAGCGCCCCCCAACTCGACATCGTCTTCTTTGACGTCGACGACACGCTCTACAGCACGACCGTCTTCGCCGAGCGGGCGCGCCGGGCCGCTGTGGCCGCGATGATCGACGTCGGCCTGCGCGTCGATCTCGAGGCGGGCATCGCCGACCTGGCTGAGGTCGTCTCGGAGTTCGCCAGCAACTACGCGGGCCACTTCGATCGGCTGCTCGACCGCCTCGGCCCCGAGGTCCACGGCCATCGCAACCGCGCCGTCCTGGTGGCTGCCGGGGTCGTGGCCTACCACCAGACCAAGGCCGAGGAGCTGCACCTCCTGCCCGACGTCCACGAGGCCCTGCAGACGCTCCAGGCACGCTCTGTGAGGCTCGGCGTCATCAGTGCCGGCCTCCAGGTGAAGCAGGCAGAGAAGCTCCTGCGGCTCCACGCGCTCGAGTACTTCGACCCGACGGCGATCTTCTTCAGCGACCAGGTGGGCGTCTCGAAGCCCAACCCCAAGCTCTACACCCTCGCCTGCCGCCGGGCAGGGGTGGACCCGACCCGCGCCCTCTACATCGGCGACCGGCCGCTGCACGACGTCGTGCCCGCGGGTGCCGCTGGGATGCAGACCGTGCTCTACACCGGCGCCGGTGGGAAGTACGGCGGGACGTCTTGCGAGGGCGTCATCGCGGACCACACCCTGGATGACCTCCGGCCGCTGCCGGACATCCTGCGGGATGCGTACGGGGTGGGGGGGTAAAGCGGGTCCCTCTTGGTTGCAGAACGGGCCTTCGCGGCCTCACGAATCGCCCGCTGGGGATCGAGACGGTCACCGGGCCAACAAGCCCGAATGGCCCTGCACTTTGAGCCTGCCGTTGTTCGCAACGACACCTTGATCCGTCGCCTCCGCTGAGCGCCGCCCCATGGCAGAAGGCCCGGCAACCGGGCCGCTGCCATCAGGTCCCTCTGCGTTGCAGCACGGGCCTCCGCGGCCTCCACGTGTCGGCCGCTGTGGTTTGGGCGACCCCCGGACCAACAAGCCCGAATGGCCCTGAACGCTGAGCCTGCCGTTGTTCGCAACGGCACCTTGTTCCGTCGTAATCGCTGAACGCCATAGGCGTCAATCAGTTAACCCCCTTGGGAGTGCTGTAGATGTCAAGGGGGGTGGCGGCCGCGACGTCCGGGCCGAAGGCACGGACGTAACGCCTGGCCGCGGGGGGCGTGAGCCCCCCAGCACAAGACGCCGATTCGCAGGCGTCGGGCGCCGGCCGTCATGCCCGAACCGCAGGGACCTCGATGACCAACTCGCGTTCGCACGCAGGCTCCGGCTCGTAACCGCCCGCGGCAAGCACCGTCCGAGCTTCGGGCCGCCCTCAACGCGACCCCTCCGACCCGCCCGTCAGGGCGGAACACCGGCCAGCACCACCCGCCCGCGGCAGGCACCGCCCAAACCTCAAGCCGCCCTCAACGCGACCCCTCCGACCCGCGCGTCAGCGCGGAACACCGGCCAGCTTCACCCGCCCGCGGCAGGCACCGTCCGAGCTTCGG
>JAJFGV010000071.1 GCA_021775965.1 Alphaproteobacteria bacterium | reverse complement strand
ATTCAGATATTTGGCAGCACCCAGCAACATCGCCGTATGGCCGTCATGACCGCAGCCATGCATCTTGCCAGGAATTTTCGAATGCCAGTCCTTGTTGTGTTCTTCTTCTATATCCAGTGCATCCATATCGGCGCGCAGGGCGATGGCTTTTCCTGAATCGGTTTTCTGGCCTTCGATGGTGGCGACGATTCCGGTCTTGGCCAGGCCGCGCTCGAACGAAATACCCCATGCGGTGAGTTTTTCAGCCACAAGATTGCTGGCGAATTCTTCCTCAAAGGCGGTTTGCGGGTTTTCATGCATCGACCGGCGGTAGCCTGCGATTTCGCCTTTCATGTCGGCGATGGAGTTGCTCTTGGTCATATATTCATCTTCCTTGGGTCAAACGCATCACGCACCGCTTCACCAATAAAAGTAAGTAGAGAGAGCATAACGGCAAGCGACAGGAACGCTGTAATGCCAAGCCACGGCGCTTGCAGATTGTTTTTTCCCTGGGCCAGCAATTCCCCAAGAGAAGGCGATCCGGGCGGTAGGCCAAGGCCAAGGAAATCAAGCGAGGTCAGCGCCGTGATTGAACCAGTCAAGATAAACGGCATAAAGGTGATCGTCGCGACCATGGCGTTGGGAAGAACATGACGCCACATGATAACGGGGTTGGAAATGCCGAGTGCTTTGGCGGCGCGAACATAATCGAAATTACGGGCGCGCAGGAATTCAGCGCGGACAACATCGACCAGCGACATCCACGAAAACAACAGTAGGATTAGCAGCAATGTCCAGAACCCTGGTATGAACATACTGGCAAAGATGATAAGGATATAAAGTGATGGCATCGACGACCAGACTTCGATCACGCGCTGCATGACAAGGTCGACCCGTCCGCCGTAATAGCCTTGAATGGCACCCGATGCGATGCCGATGATCGAACTGATGACTGTCAGAATGAGGCCGAACATGACAGAGATGCGAAAGCCGTAAATGACGCGGGCGGCGACGTCGCGCCCCTGATCATCCGTGCCAATGATGTTGTCGGATGTCGGCGGCGAGGGGGCCGGTTGCGGTAGGTTATAGTTGATTGTGTCATAGGAATAACGGATCGGCGGCCAGAGCATCCAGCCGTTTTTCTCGATCAGTCCTGCCACAAAGGGATCACGGTATTCGGTTTCGGTTTCGAAATCCCCACCGAATTTGGTTTCGGGATAGTTAAAAAACACCGGGGCGTAGTAACTGCCTTCGAATTTCACGAGAAGCGGTTTGTCATTGGCGATGAATTCTGCGGACAGGGCCAGCAGCAATAGAAACAGAAAAATCCACAAGCTCCAAAAGCCGCGTTTGTTGGCACGGAACTGGGCAAGGCGGCGCTGGGTGATGGGAGTAAGAGTCATAGCTTAATTCGTTATGTCCTTCTTTTGTCTTTTTATATAATGATTTAGCCTTGTTGTCATGGCTTTGATTTTTCTTTCTGTGTTTTTGGCTGTAAGTTTCCCCTGTCCCTTTGCCATGGCTTGAGCCATTTTGCTGTTGGTTTCAGCATTGAAATGTAGCAAGTCACTGTACTTATTCAAGTCTTCTACAATATCAACCCATTGATCAAAGCTATAAAGCTGGGCATTTTTATAAGGGGCCAACTTTTCTATGAGGTGGGCACGCATGTCCATTTGTCTTTGGTATTGGGGTTGCGAAATGAAACCGTAATAATGGCTTGAGAAAGGGGGAATAAAGATCAGGAAGTTGACGTCAGGGTTTTCGGCTATAGTTTTGGTAATTGTTTTGTCAAGTGTAGCGAAGTCTGAATCTTTATAAGGCTCATAAGTTTTAAGGTGCAGATCATTATGTTTTCTTTTTAGGCTGTCTGCTTGATTGAAGCGGTGTGTAACTTCGTCATACCAGTAATAAACACGTTCTGCGGGTTTGCCGTTAAACATCTGTACAAAAAGCTGGCTAATGACGCTCACAGAAAATAGATATTTCACGTCATTTTGTATTTTCTTATCATATAAATAGGATGGAAAATACTTCCAGGGGTTTTTCTTGAGCACTTCTTGTTGATTAAACGGTAAAAATTTAGGGTTCGAGTAGGCATTGTAAACTTCCCAAAGGACATGTTTTACGCGTTTGCTCTGCAGCGCTTTTTCTAAAACTAAAAGTTGTTCGGACGGAATGCTGCCATCCATGGCTAGATTGAGTGTTCCGTTCCAGCCCATGGCGCTGGAAATATCCTTCCCAAGAAAGTTTTGAGAAAAGGAGGAGCCCATGATGACAGCTTCACAACAGCTATCTTCGATAAGCAGGCGGTTGATAAGCCCCGCATTTTGATAGCGTGTATTGGCGATGAATTTGTCTTCCATCCAAAAACTTTTATGATAAAGTTGGTAAGGGTCAATGGCCCAGGACACGCCAACCAGAAGCCCGCACCAGAGAACAGAAAATCCCAAAAGCATCAAAAAATATGTCTGTATCTGTTTTTGTTTCATGTTCCTAAAACTGAAAATATAAAAATTCTGATATTCTTTGCATGCTGAATATTGATAGTGCAAAAAATAAAGCGATAAGCGCCGCATGCCGCGCGCTCATATTAAATTTTATACCCTTTTTTTCTTCCGGGGGCTTAACAATTCCAAAATACTCAACACTTGCCGGTAATAACATGCAGATAAAGTAACTCATTATAATGAGTGGAATTCCCCAATATGACGCATCATTAATCCAGTGCACGGAGCCGCTTTCAATATGAATCCACCCTTCTGTTGTAAGTGGCAGAAGGGAAGCTAATTTATCCGGTAATGCAATGCCGTTAAAACCGCCCATACCTTTCAAAATCTTGAAGGCTATTTCAAAGCTATCGGCTCTAAAAAATACCCAGCCAATCACGACAGCGATAAATGTAAGAAAATAAGCGGTTAGTTTATAAAAAAATGAAAGTGCGGTATCCGGGAACGCTTTTTGTTTTATGTGCGTAAATATTCGATGGATCGCCAGATAGGCACCATGTAGCAGGCCCCAGAATACAAAAGTCCAGCCGGCTCCGTGCCATAGCCCGGCTAAAAACATTGTCATCCCAAGATTGACCAGTTGGCGCGCGGGGGAACTTCTGTTCCCACCAAGGGGAATATATATATAGTCACGAAAAAAGCGTGACATCGTAATGTGCCATCGCCGCCAGAAATCAGCAATATTGGTGGCCTTGTAAGGAGAAAGAAAGTTGATCGGAAGTGTGAGGCCAAACATCAGGGCCAGGCCGATGGCCATGTCACTATAGCCGCTGAAATCAAAATAAAGTTGGAAGGTGTAGGCAAGCGCCCCCATCCACCCTGCAAAAAATTCAATTTGTTCTGCGCTTTCTGCTCTATCAAATATGAAATTTGCAGAACCGCTTAAACTGTCAGCAATAAAGGTTTTTTTGAATAGGCCCATGCAAAAGATACCACTCCCAATAGCCATATTCGTGGATATATTTTTGAATTTTGGATGGTTTTTAAACTGTGGGATAATCTCTTTGGCATGAACGATGGGGCCGGCAATGAGCTGCGGAAAAAAACTGACAAATAGGGCGTAATGAAGGAATGAAGCCGACTTGATCTTGCCCGAATAAACGTCGAACAAATAGGTGATTTGCTGGAAGGTAAAAAAGGAAATCCCAAGGGGCAGAAATATATCGCCGATCTGATGGGACGTTGAAAATAGCGCATTGGTATTATCAAACATAAACCCGGCATATTTAAAGTAACCAATAGCCAGCAGGTTTGCCGCGATGCTGGCTATTAGAGCTTCTTTCCTCCACTTTTTTTTATGGGCTATATAATGTCCACAAAGAAAATTGCCCAATATGGAAGAACATAAAAAAAGTACATAAGGTGGATTCCACCAAGCATAAAAGAAGAGGGACGCTGGAATGAGGATGCCAAGTGCCAGCTTTACATTGCTAAAACGCAGAGTCGTCCAAAAGAGGATAAGCGTAATTGGTAGAAAGCCAAAAAGGAAGATGTAGGAATTAAACAGCATTAGACTTGCCGGGCCTCAAAATCGATGCGCGGATCGACCATGACGTAGACGATGTCACGGATTAGTGTCATCACCAGCCCGATCAGCCCGTAAAAATACAGCGTGCCGAGCACGACTGGGTAGTCACGGTTGATAATGCTCTCATAACCAAGCAGGCCGAGCCCATCGAGGCTGAAGATCACCTCGATCAGCAGCGAGCCAGTAAAGAAAATATGCACGAAAGCGGCGGGGAAGCCGGCAATAACAATCAGCATGGCATTCCTGAAGACATGGCCGTAAAGCACCTGTTTCTCGGCCAGTCCTTTGGCACGGGCCGTCAGCACATACTGCTTACCAATCTCGTCCAGAAACGAATTCTTGGTCAGCATGGTGAGCGATGCAAAACCGCTAATCACCATCGCCGCAATCGGCAGCGCCATATGCCACATATAATCAAGGGCCAGCTGGATCGGCCCCATTTCCTCCCAGTTATCGGACGTTAGCCCTCGCAGCGGGAAAAGGTCAAAATACCGGCCACCGGCAAAAACCACGATCAGCAAAATCGCAAACATAAAGGACGGAATCGCATAGCCGATGAAAATCGCGGCGCTGGTCCAGATATCGAAATGTGTGCCGTCGCGTACGGCTTTCTTGATGCCGAGCGGAATGGAGATGAGGTATATAATAAGTGTCGACCACAGGCCCAGCGAGATCGACACCGGCATTTTTTCCAGCACCAGTTCAAGCACGTCGATATCGCGGTAATAGCTCTGCCCCAGATCAAAATGCAGATAATTGCGGGCCATGAGGAAAAAGCGTTCATGTGCCGGTTTGTCAAAGCCGTACAGCGCTTCCAGCTCGGCTATGAATTCGGGGTCCAGCCCTTGCGCCCCGCGATATTTGCTGCCCTGACCAGTCGTGCTTTGTATGCCGGTTGCGCCCATTTCACCGGCGGATGAACCGCCAAAGCGCGCTGTGGCGCTGGTGGAGTGGCCCTGTAGCTCGGCGATCATGCGTTCAACCGGGCCGCCGGGGACAAACTGGATAATCACAAAGCTCACCAGCATAATCCCGAGCAATGTCGGGATCATCAAAAGCAGGCGTTTGAATACGTATGAGGCCATAGTTAAGGTTTAATGTTCCACTCTGTCACAGTCCAGCGATTATCCTCATATTTGAGGATTGCCAGCGCTCCTGTGGAAAGCTTGATGCTGTGGTTTTTCTTGAATTCTTCAAAATCACCGGTTATATGCGGTGCAAAGCGGGCGATACCGTTTGAAGTGATCACCAGAATGGTTTCATTGTCGTCAAAGGCCTGGGCCTGATCGGCGAAATCAATCCAGTTTTGAATGATTTGATCAGGATCAACTTTCCAGCCCTCTGGGACAATGGCGCTTTCGTCCCAGTCCTTGATGGCTTGTTGCCCGATGCGGGCAATGACGTCGTCTTCGGTTTTGTTTTCATCCGGGCCGTAATCAATTTCATTGAATATATCGAGGGTAAAAACTGGATTGCTAACGCCGGATTCTTTGATCGCAATTTCAGCGGTTTCCTGCGTGCGTTTAAGATGCGAAGCGTACACGACATCCGGGATTAATCTGTTTTCCTGTAAATATCTGCCGATGGCTTTGGCTTGTTCGTGGCCTTTTTCTACTAAAGGTAAGTCAGTATGCAAACCGACGCGGGTGGGGGTGTCGTCGGGCTCAAAAGTATTGCCGTGCCGTGCGATAATCAATGTGGTCATGCGAAATGGTCACCATGTTTGGCCAGCATTTTTTCTGCCCGCTTTAAATCTTCTGGTGTATCGATGCCCGATTGTATCAGGCCTGACGATATTTTGACTTTCACTGCTTGAATATTAATGCCGTTTTCCAGCATGCGGAGCTGTTCCAGCCCTTCGACTTTTTCATACAGACCCTGGGGCAGAGAGCAGAACTTCTCCAGGATATCGGTCCTGAAACCATACAGCCCCATATGCTGGTAGACAGGTGATTTCTTGCTCTTCTCCCGTAAGGCCTCTTCCTTGCGGATGGCCGGAAGAATGTTTTTTGAAAACCACAGGGCGCGGCCTTCTTTGTTCACAACGGCCGTCGTTCCGCTAAAGGGGGTCTTCTTTTTAGCATCACGCAGGCGGTCAAGGTCTTCCCAGCTTAGCTGATGAACGGGCGTCACAACTTCAACTGAATCTTTGGTTTTAAATGCTTTGATTAGGGCTTTGATCACCGATGGCGGCGTGAAGGGCGCATCGCCTTGGAGATTGATAACAAAATCCGGCCAGTCATTTAATTGGCGCAGTGCGGAGAGCACACGGTCTGAGCCGGTGCGGCAACTTGCCGGGGTTATAATGCAGGGTACATCGAGAGTTTCAGCATGTTTCTCTATATCCCGGTTTTCGGTGGTGGTAAAAATAAAGGCATCATCGACATCGCGGATGGCTGATCGGGCTACACTTACAACGCGCTCCAACATTGTTCTATCGCCAATTTTAGCGAGAGGTTTGCCAGGAAAACGTGAAGAGCCGTAGCGGGCCGGTATGGCGATGGCTATTTTCATTGGGCCTCTTTCTTGGCCCACCATGTGCTGCTGATCAATGGGCTGATCCCTGACAATGTCTCGGGACGCTGGATTTTACTCCAGTGCGCAATGCGCCATTTCGGGTAGTGCCACATCGGGATGACATAGTGGCCATGTAATAAAATGCGGTCCAACGCGCGGCTATGGGCAACGAGGTCTTCGCGGGATTTGGCTTTGATTAATTGCTCAACCAATTCATCAATCGCTTTGTCCTTGATGCCGATATAGTTACGCGATCCGCTCATTTCAGCTTTATCGCTGCCCCAGTAATCGCGTTGCTCATTGCCGGGAGAGGCAGACTGGCCAAAGGCCGCAATCGTCATGTCAAAATCAAATTCATTCATGCGGTTTTGATATTGGGCGCTATCGACAACGCGGAAGGAGGCTTTAACGCCGATGCGCTCGAGATTTTTAATGAAGGGCAGTACCCAGCGTTCAAACTGTGGATTGGAATCCAGGATTTCAAACTCGAGGCGTTGCCCGTCTTTTGAACGGATACCGTCTTCACTCAGTTTGTAACCTGCTGCGTCAAGGAGTTGCGTTGCCTTGCGTAAATTGGTGCGGTTATTGCCGCTACCGTCTGTAACGGGGGTTTTGTATTCCGTGGTGAAAACCTCACCGGGAATGCGGGTTTTGAAAGGCTCAAGAATTTCCAGCTCGCGCGGTGATGGCAGACCTGAAGACGCCAGTTCCGAATTCTCGTAATAGCTGTCCGTGCGTACATAGGTGCCATAGGCGAATTGCTTGTTCGACCATTCAAAGTCAAACGCATAGGCAAGGGCTTCGCGCAGTTTAACATCCTGAAAAATCGGGCGGCGGATATTATAGGTGAAAGCCTGCATGCCCGCCGGGCGCTGGTTTTCAATTTCTTCTTTGGTGATGCGTCCGTCTTTTACCGCTTCGGTGTCATAGGCGGTTTCCCAAAGCTTGGCGGTGTTTTCAATCTGCACGTCAAATTCACCGGCAAGGAATGCCTCGAGCGCAACATTGGAGTCGCGATAGTAATCATACTGAACGCGCTCAAAATTATTAAAGCCCTTGAAGAACGGCAGGTCATTGCCCCACCAATCGGGATTGCGAACATATTCAATCGAATGGCCGGGATCGATCTTGCCAACTTTATAAGGGCCGCTTCCCAAGGGTGCATCAAGGGATGTTACGCCGAAATCACGGCCATCCTCTGTCCAGTAATGTTTGGGCAGAACAACAATCTCAGCGACAATCAATGGTAGCTCACGATTTCCTTTGACTGAAAACTCAAATCTGACGCGGCGCTCGCTTTCGGCGGTGACGGATTTCACATCGTGGTAATAGGCTTTGTAAAACGGCGTGCCTTTTTCCATGAGCGTATTGAACGTCCAGACAACGTCCTCTGCGGTGATTGGTTTGCCGTCATGCCACTTGGCTTCGGGGCGGAGGTTAAAAGCAATCCAGTCGCGCTCGGGGCTCATCTCAACCGTTTCGGCAAGAATACCGTAAAGTGTGAATGGTTCATCCCATGAATTTTGCATGAGGCTTTCATAAACAAAACCGCTGCGCAGGAAATTAAGGCCCGCCGCCGGGGTGCCTTTGACGATGAAGGGGTTGAGTGAATCAAAGCTGCCGATCGCATTGACTTTAAGTGTGCCGCCCTGTGGTGCGTCCGGGTTTGTATATTCAAGATGCGTAAAGTCGGGCCCGTATTTTGGTTCGCCGTGCAAGGCGAGAGCGTGAACAGGTTGCGGCGCTGTGACTTCAGCTTGTGGTGGTGGCATTTCTGTGGGCGTTACATTTCCTGCCTGCGCGATGGCAGGAGAGATGAAAAGTATCAATGTAGCTAATAAAATTCTCATGTGTTTTCCTTTGTTATTACGCCGCTTTTTTGCGGCGATAGGCGCCGGGCAGATCGGGTTTTCCGAACAGGAATCCCTGTCCGTAATGTATATCATAATCGAGCAGCTCCTTTAAAGCGTGCTCGGTTTCAATCTTTTCGGCAATAACGCCAATGCCGTTGGCCTCAAGCTTTTTCTTCATTCTCACCATATCGTTGAACTGTCTGTCAGTGGCCATTTCACCGAGCATCCACGCGGAATCAAGTTTCACAAAGCGGATCTTGTATTTTTGAAGAAGCGCTATGTCCGGTTCTTCCTGCCGCACATGATCGAGCGAAAAGGCGCAGCCCAGTTTGCCAAGCCCCCCCAGAATTTGCAGGACCGGCATGCTTAAATTTTCAAAATCGTTTTGGGGAATTTCAAAAATAAGGCGCGGTGCCAGTTCACGGTTCTTGGCCAGAAATTCCAGTAGCTCTTTCATGTAGCCAGTATTTTTCAACGTCGCTGGTGTGATGTTGATAAAGAACGGTGCAGCCTTTTTTACATGGGCGGATTTTTTGATGATCTTCAGGCAATGCGTGAGGAGAAGATTGTCAATGTTGTTGCTGAGCTTGTCTCGTTGTGCCTGTTCCATATAGCGTGAGGCAGGGAGATAAACGCCCGGGTTGGCACGGATGCGCGCAAAAATTTCATAGAAACGCGTTTTGCGCTGGGGCAGGCGGACGACAGGCTGGACAAAAACGTCAATGCGCTTATCGCGCACAGCATGATGAACCAGATCCTTTATGACCATGTCGGTTAGCGTTGCGTTATTCGCATAAGGGTCATCGTTTGAAAAGTTATTGGTGATAGCGGCTACCAGCTCTTCCGGGCGCGCAGCAGGCTGGTCTTCGGTTTCAAGGTCGGGGGCTTCTGGCTCGGATTGATGTATTTGCGCTTCGTCCTCTTCAAAAAGCTGTCGTGCCGTTTTTGGCGCCAGTTTTTTTTCTGGAGTTTTCTTCTGCGGTGGTTTTTCTTCTTGTGCTGTTTCCTTTGCCACAAGGTTTTGCCATTTGATGCTATGGCTTGTGTCCATCACATCTTCTTTGATCTGGGCAATCTCTTCGCCCTGACGCGTGAGCTCTTTCGCCGTATCTTCCTGGCGGTTGTGCAGGGTGCTGATACTATAGTTCGTTTTGCTTTCCCAGTTGCGGCGCTGCGTTGTATCGAGAAGGATGATATAGGTCACGGCTGTAAAGCCGCCGGTCAAAATCGCCAGCTCAACTGAGACCATCGCAATGATCGCGACAAAGGAAGCGGAGATCGTCACAGCCACGGCCGTAAAAACCGGGTTGGACCGTTTTGGCAGTTTTTCCTGCGTTCTCTTTTTTGGATTCTTTTTCAAAAATTCAAGAGCCATTGGCTGTCTTCTTATCTTTTTTGTTCATTTTTACAGCCGTCCCCACAGCTTCACCAATGTTGCCATGTCCGTCGGCTTTGAGCAGCATCAGTAATTCTTCATTTATGGAATGTGCCACAGTTGGGCCTTTGAACACAAGCGCGCTGTAGAGCTGCAGCAATGAAGCCCCCGCTTTTATTTTGTCATAGGCATCGCGGCCGCTGGAGATGCCGC
This sequence comes from Alphaproteobacteria bacterium, assembly GCA_021775965.1. GTDB lineage: Bacteria > Pseudomonadota > Alphaproteobacteria > Micavibrionales > Micavibrionaceae > UBA5701. The sequence continues at coordinate 112,673 of JAJFGV010000071.1, read as the reverse complement.
CAACCCCGATAATCGGGATTTTGCCTTTGGTAAGCTTGTAAAAGCTGGCGATGGCCTGCGTGGACATGCCTTTCAGCGGCTTACCGCTGAGCCCGCCTGGTTGAGCGGCGAAGCGCGCGGGCAGGCCTTCGGGCCGGACCAGAGTGGTGTTGGTCAGAATAATGCCGTCAACTTTTGCATTCAGCAGTGTGGCGGCAATTTCACCGCGTTGTTCTTCATCGAGATCCGGGGCAAGTTTGACCAGCAAGGGTGGCGGGTGATTGCCGCAGGATTTTTTGCGCTCTTCCATCAGGACTCCCAGAAGTTCTGTCAGCGGCTCCTTTTCCTGTAAATCGCGCAAGCCCGGCGTGTTGGGGGACGAGATATTAATCGCCAGATAATCGGCCATCGGCCCCAGCATTCGGATTAGCACACCGTAGTCTTTGGCCGGGTCTTTCTGGCTTTTGTTCATGCCGATATTGATGCCGATGACGCCGGGCGGGCGGGAAGAGCCACCCAGGAATTTCTCCAGATTGGCCTTAAAGGCATTCATGCCATGGCCGGAAAAGCCCATACGGTTGATGACGGCTTCATGGCCTGGTTCACGGAAGAGTCGGGGCTTTGGATTGCCGTGTTGCGGTTTGGGGGTCACGGTTCCGGCTTCGACAAAGCCAAATCCGAGGCCAAAGGTTGGGCCGATCACTTCCGCGTTCTTATCAAAACCGGCGGCCATACCGAGCGGATTGGGGAAGCGCAAACCCCAGATGGTTTGCTCTAACGCGGGGTCTTTGATGGCGTTCACAGAGGGGCTTAGACCCGCTTTCATCGCCTTAATTGTCATGGAATGCGCGCGTTCCGGATCAATCCGGAAGAGCATCTTGCGGGCTAAGGGATAGAAATCGGGCATGCCCAATGGTTTACGGCATTTTCCTCATATGGTCCAGAGCCGTTTTGAGATAACCCCAGCCGGTGACGAGGGTGAGGATGGAAGCGCCGGTCAGCGCCAGCTGTCCCAGCATTTGCCCGCCCCAGAAATAGGGGCCAACAATCAGGATTCCGGTGGCGATCATCTGCAGCGTGGTTTTCCACTTGGCGAGATTGGTGACGGGGAGTTTTATGTCTTTCCCACTAAGGTATTCGCGCAGGCCCGAAACCATGAATTCACGGACGATAATAATGACAACGCTGAGCACCCAGAGGTTTTCGATGCGGCCAACGGCGACCAGCATTAACAAAATCGTGATGACGAAGATTTTATCGGTGATCGGGTCCATGAGGGTGCCGAATTCGGTGATTTGATTGAATTTGCGTGCGACCCAGCCATCGAGCCAGTCGGTCGCGGCGCCAATAATATAAAGCACCAGACAAACCCACGCCGCCCAGAGAAGGGGCACAAAAAACAGCACAATCATCGGCGGCAGCAAGACCAGCCGCGTGAGGGTGAGGATGTTGGCGAGGTTATTCATGGTTTTTTTTACCACGAAGACGCGAAGACACGAAGAATTCTCTCTTTTGTCATCCCGACAGAGCGAAGCGACGAGGGATCTGAGGCGTTTGAAACTGGGACAGATTCCTCGGCTTTGCCTCGAAATGACGGGGTGGGAGTGTTTTGGCTGCTAAGTTCTTGAAACATATTCACTTTACCACCTCCTTCAGTTCGTTCGTAAATTTGCAGGGGGGTGGGGGCCCTATGTCCTTGATTTTGCTTGGGCTCGCTCCTTTTTCTTTCAGTTCGTTGGTTTTATGTCTCATCCTATTGTTCTATGCCTTTTTATCACTAAATCAAAAAAACACAGTATAGGATATTATTCTTATTTTGTAAAGGGAAAAAGGTGTTTTTAACACAGGGCACGCCAAGGACACAAAGGGTTCCTTGCTGTTTTTTCTTTTCTTCTTCGTGACTTCGGGTCTTCGCGTTGAAAAACCAATGTAAATTTAACGCGAAGACCCGAAGTCACGAAGGGTTATTATCAGAAATATACTCTGCGTGCTTTGTGTGCTCTGTGTTCAATATTTCAAAATTCACTGGATTGCCACGGCCTTGCGGCCTCGGGCCTTCGTCTTACGGACTTCGGCCACGCAGGCGCAATGACGATGGGAATATCAAAAACCCTTTATAATCAGCTTTCAAGAACAAAATTTGACTTTGTTTACTCTTATGAACTAAAGTTCTTCAAAATTATGTAATTTATTGGAGTTGGAGGTTTTGTATGTCCATAAAATTATTTTTTCAGTTGAATAACCTGCCATCCGAAGAAAGTTTAGGGATGGTGGACGAGGACACAAGTGTGGAAGATGATATTTGCAGAGAAATAGACGCCGCTCTGCCTGGGCAAGATCCCCATGGTTATCTTAAGCACGATAAATGGGGTGGAGTGATCTCATCTTATTGTGGGACAACTGTTCGTGAGTTATGGGCGCGCGAAAACAGTAACTTTGATCTACAAAAAATTAAGCATCAACTCATGCAAACATTTGGAGCTAGAATTAAAATTAACAAAGTAGATGATACAACTCTTGAATCTGAGGTAAACGCAGATCCCAAGGCGCTTGACTACGTATAAATCCTAATTTCCAGCTTGCCTGATACCTTCTAACGAATAGTGATTTTGTAACCTAAGCGCTCGCAACTTCCTGTTTTTTCTTTTCTTCTTCTTGTGGATCGCGCAGGACGTAGCCCCTGCCCCAGACGGTTTCGATATAGTTGCTACCGTCTGTTGTATCGGCCAGTTTTTTCCGCAGTTTGCAGATAAACACGTCAATGATTTTCACTTCCGGCTCGTCCATGCCGCCATAAAGATGGTTCAGGAACATTTCCTTGGTCAGTGTTGTGCCCTTGCGCAAGGACAGCAATTCAATAATGCCGTATTCCTTGCCGGTTAAATGCAGCGGCCGACCATCAACTTCGACGGTGCGGGAATCCAGGTTCACGCAGACGCGGCCGGTTTCAATCACGCTTTGGGAATGGCCTTGTGAGCGGCGAACAATTGCTTGAATCCGCGCAACCAACTCGCGTTTGTCGAATGGCTTGGTCAGATAATCATCGGCGCCATAGCCAAGACCTTTGAGCTTGTTATCAAGCTCGGTCAGGCCGGACAAAATAAGAATAGGGGTTTCGACCTTCGCATCGCGCAGATGTTTCAGCACGTCATAGCCATCCATGTCGGGCAGCATCAAATCGAGGATAATAATGTCGTAATCATAGATTTTGCCGATTTCCATGCCGTCTTCACCCAGATCGGTGGTGTCGACAATATAACCTTCGGATTTGAGCATCAGCTCGATGGATTTGGCGGTGGAGGCATCATCTTCGACTAAAAGAACGCGCATGGCTTATATCCCCTTGATAGTGACGATTACACGGAAAGGCTTTATTAACCTTGGTTAACATCTATATTAACAAATATTAACAAAGTTAACAAATTTAATTTACGGGCTGATCAATTTCTCAAATTGGGGTAGAGGCCAGGCCGCGGACAGTGTACTGTAAACATAGGTTTTTAAAGCTTTATGGGTAATTTTCATGGACAGAATGGCCGACCAGGTAGAAGCCGCAATTTCGACCCTTCCCGATAAGGAAATATACGGGCAGGTGACGAAAGTGCTCGGCCTTTTGGTCGAAATCGCCGGGTTTACCAGCAATTTATCAATCGGTTCGATGGTGCATTTGCGCCCCGATGGCAAGTCGGCTATCCCTTGCGAGGTGGTCGGGTTTCGGGACGGCCATGCGCTTTTGATGCCGTTTGGCACGCTGGAAGGGGTCGGGCTTGGGTGCCGGGCCTATATTCAGGATGGCGATTCTGTGATTACGCCTGATGATCGCTGGCTCGGACGCGTGATTAACGGTATGGGGGAACCGATTGATGGGCTTGGACAATTGGGGCAGGGCGGTCATCCTGTGCCGCTGCGTAACAAGCCGCCGCTGCCGCATTCACGGCAACGCATTGGCGAGCAGCTTGATCTTGGTGTGCGGTCTGTGAATTCATTTCTGGCGACATGTCGGGGGCAGCGCATGGGGATTTTCTCCGGCTCCGGCGTTGGGAAATCGGTGCTGCTGTCGATGATGGCGCGTTACACCACCGCCGATGTTTCGGTGATCGGGCTGGTGGGAGAGCGTGGCCGCGAGGTGCAGGAATTCCTCGAAGATGATCTCGGTGAAGACGGGCTGGCGCGCTCAGTTGTGATTGTTGCGACGGGTGATGAGCCGGCATTGATGCGCAGGCAGGCGGCTTATACGACGCTGGCGGTGGCCGAGTATTTCAGAGACCAGGGCAAGCAGGTGTTGTGCCTTATTGATTCCGTTACAAGATTTGCGATGGCGCAGCGCGAGATTGGTTTGTCTGCGGGGGAGCCGCCAACGTCCAAAGGTTATCCGCCGACGACATTTGGTGAGTTGTCGAGATTGTTGGAACGTGCCGGGCCGGGCGCACCGGGGCAGGGTTCAATCACCGGGTTGTTTTCCGTTCTGGTCGAAGGGGATGATCATAACGAACCGATTTCCGATTCCGTGCGCGGGATTGTCGATGGGCATATTGTTATGCGGCGCGAGATTGCTGACCGTGGGCGCTATCCAGCGATTGATGTTTTGAAATCGATCTCGCGGTCGATGCCGGGCTGTTTTAATGACTGGCAAAATGCGGTTGTCCGGCGGGCGAAGCAGGTGGTGACGACGTATGAGGATATGGCCGAGCTCATACGTCTTGGCGCATACCGAAAAGGCAGCGATAAGGCCGTGGATGAGGCGATTGCAATCTATCCGCAGATCGAGGAATTTTTGCGCCAGCACAAGGATGAATCAACAAGCATCGATAAAAGCTTCCAGCTGCTGGCCGGGATTTTGGGCGTGGCGCAGGAAGAAGATTTTGGCCTCGATAACCAAGGGGCGGATGATCAGGACCAGCCTCACTAAGTCCTTATATTTGCAGGTAATTTACGGAAACATTGCTCCCTAAACATCCTTTATGTTAAAATCTATAAACGGTAATTTTTAATATAAAAGTATAAAAAGAAGGGTGTTGTTATGGGTGATTATGTGATTCGAGTGGATGGTGTATCAGCTGATGCTGTAGCATATTTTCAAGAGATTTTCGATTTTGAAGATCGCTTTACTAAAGATGAGCTTACAAAGCAGAGACGTAGTGGTAACCCTAAAGAATTTCTCGGTCTTTTGGCCAAGGAATTTGGGGCGCTTGCGGATCAATTGAATATTCATAGCGTGGTTGAAGAGGAAAACGTAGCGCAAACTACCTATGATGAGGATTTTAAAGAGGGTATTATGAGCAACCTAGAAAAGCTTAGGGTTGAAGCCCGTGGTATGCGATCAGTCGCTGAGACAGCTGTTGAATCGGGCTATACAAAAGAAGGCGTGACATCTGATGATTTGTATATGGGTGGAATGCTAAAACTCTCGGAACGTTCGGACATTCCCGGGTTTGTAAAAGACAAGCCTGTACTTTTAAGGAATATTTTGGATGAAACACATGAGGAACGTTTTGAATATCACCTTGGTATTATGGAGCGCAGGAATTTCTTTAAAGACCTTTATATTCCCAGGGAGGGTGTCGCTGATGATAGGGCGGCTTTGCATGATCCGGACAGTCCCCATCAGAATGCTTTTGTACAGGCAGTCAATGATGAAGTACCTGCCGTTGCACCTGATTCTGTGGCTCTTGATGATAAACAAGAATTGGTAGCAACTGGCCTCGCCCCTTCAACGCCGGGTGCTCCTTCTAAAATGGGGTGAGCTTAATCATCTAGCCTTCTGGTCGTTCAATCATCTATAATTGAGGTATGGCTGATCTCAACCCGCTTATCCGTGTGCGCAAACATGTTGTTGAACAGAAACAAAAATTTCTGGCTGAGCTGTATCGTCAGGCGGAAGAGCTTGAGAACCAGAAAAAAACATTGCTCGATCAACTAACCGAGGAACGCGAGAAGTCCGCTGAAATGGATTCGGCGGAAATGATGGGTTATTTCGGGCGCTATGCCGATGCGGTCAAGGGCCGGGTCAAGGATATTGATGATGCGGTGGCGAAGTTAGAGGCGCGCATTGATATTGCCCGCGATGATATGCGCAATGCTTTTGCCGAGCTGAAAAAGATTGAAATCACGCAGGATAGACGCGAGGCCGAAGAAAAGGCGGAGACTGATAAGAAAGAATCCGATGAGCTGGACGAGATTGCGCTTGAGGGCTATCGGCGTAAGGTGGAAGAAGGTTAAGCCGAAACCCCCAATGTCTGTTCCGTCGGGATAACCTGCACCCATTGCTCCGGGCGGTTTTGGAAGGACAGCTCGCCCGCCAGCTGGGTTTGGCCCAAAGCACCGCTATAGGTGCGTTTCATTTCCATTTGCATGGCCTGGCTGAACGGGTTTTCGGCGCGGACAATTAAATCAAGCCGTGTGGTGCGGAACAATCCATCGAGCTGCACCTTGCCCATTTGGCTGAGGCTCAAATCAAAAATAAAGCGCGTCTGTTTGCCTTTTTCCTGTTCATCACTATCGCCGCCGCCATCCTGTTTATAATACAGCGCCATTTTATGCATCTCGCCTTCCCAGAAATGCGGGATGCTCATGGCGCGCCAGTCTTGTGAAATGGGCTCGGAACTGAGGCGGCTTAAAATTGATCCTTCTTGTGTGAGGCGGGAGAGTAAACTTCCCTTACCATCGCGGCGCAAAATATCGACGGTTTTATCACCAAGCCAGCTTGATATGTCACCACTACGCACCGCGGCCAGAAAGAAAAGCGCCGCCGGGCCGAGCTGCGCCGGGTTGCTGGCTTGCGGTGTCATGTTGCTAAGGGCCTGCGCGGCTTGCGGCGATACTTGCGTGAGGGATTGATAAATTTGCTCCAGCACTGGCCATGTTGGTTCGGGCGTTAAAAACGCCGCCGGGATTGCTGTGGTCAGTGGTGGCAGTGATGCTGATGTTATCGTCGGCAATGCCGCTTGCGAAGTCAGCTGTATTTGCGTACCCACCGGTAATGTGCTGCCCGGTGTTTGGATAACAAAAAGCGGTGCACTGGTATCGCCGGGCAGGGCAAATGAAATCACGGGAAAATTCTGCTGGATAAACCCAACAATATGTGCGGTGCTGCTCGCCGGATTGTTTTGGATGATGGCGGCGGCGTTTGGTGCGGTGATGGTTTGCGTTTGCTGCCCCGGCGGCACAATCTGTACATCGGGCCCAGTGATGGCGGTCACCCGCGCTTCAAAGGGTTGTTGTTCTATCGATAGAACGGGCTGTGTTTGTGCAGGCGTCAATGTAATGGGCTGCGTCAATTCGTGAGGCAGCGTCACAAGAGTTTGCGGCGGAATGCTCAGAACCGTTTGTTGCGGCGGCGCAAAGGACACCTCCGGGATAATCTGTGGCGTGTTGAGGGCTGGCAAGTCCTGAAGCACGGGCTGTAATATTGGCGGTAGAGGCGATTGCAAGATTGGTTCGGACTGCGCCAGAGACAGGATCGATGTTTGCTGTGGAACCGCAGGGGGCTGCGCTCTAATCAGGTTTGTTATCTCCTGCGCTTGCGCCTCTGTGACAATAATCTGCGCAGCGATTTCTGTGCGCGCGACAATGCTGCTTTGAATAAGTTCAACAATCGGCTGAACAATATCCTGCGCCAGATTGGCAGCGAGCGGCAGCAGCCTGACGACGTCTTGTGGCTGCACGGGTTCGGCTTGTTGCGTGTTCGGTGCCGGCGTGGAAGAGCGAAGCTCGACATTCACAGGTGTTTCGACTGGGCGTGCGCCTTCTTGTGTGGTGGGCGTTGGCGCATGGCGTTGTTCGACTGGTGTTGTCTCGCGGATGACGGCTTGCTGCGGTGGTCGTCCGGGCTGAATTTCGATGTCGATGCGCTGGCCGGTTTCCGGGCGCTGGACGCGGCCCTGCTCGGGGCGGATATTAAATTCACCGCGATCTGTGCGCACCCGTACAGAGCCATCGCGGTTGTCGCCGATGATTTCGGCCTGTAGACGTATTGGTTTCCTTACGTCGTTCAGCTCATTCGGCACGCCGATCAGGCGGACCCTTTGTCCGTCAGTTTGTTCACTGCCGCGCTCACCGAGGCCGGGGATGTTGGCCAGATCGCGCGGGCCGCCACTGCCGTTATTTCCCGGGCCGCCGGGTGAAAATCCTGAATCACTCATGGTGGGAGTTTATAGGAGATAGGGAAAGAGTAAAAGAATGGCTATTTTGGCCATGTCGGTGGTGGTTTTTTATAATCTTGCAAGGTCCATAGTAATATGCTAAATAACCTTAACTTATGAAAATTTAGGAGTGCGTTATGAGTGAAGTTAAGAGCCAAAATAATGAAGATTTGGGTCCAGATCTCGAGAAGTATAACGGCATAATGAAAATCTTTCGAGATACTGCCGTTTGTCCAGATTTGTTAGGAATACTTACTGGCACCGCTATTCAACGTCATTTAAAGTATGCCCACCATCCGAACGCTGCCAGGGTTTTTAAGTATGCGGGGGGCGTTGTAACTGGTCTATCCTTGCCCCATGCTTTTAATGGAAAAGCGGGTGGACTTCTATTTTCTGGCATTGGTTTTGGGATTAACTGCATTGGAATATTGTTAGAAAACGATAATAGAAAAGTAGTAACAGAAATAACAAAAGATGTTGATTTTTATCAGAAGTTACGATTTTCTGGCCCGCGTTCAACACCCAACGCAAATATGAATCTTAGTGCGGATGCGTTACAGCCTTTTGTGCCAGGCTTAAAAATCCAGGCAGACGTACAACATATTGAGGCGCCTTCTAAAGCCTAGCTAACCAGTAGCCCGCTTACCACCCTCAACAGCTTTCCACACAGCCTTGGCGATGGCCTCGACTTCTTTTGCTGCTTCGGTATTGGGGGAGCGGGTCAGTAGCGGCGTCTGGTGGCGGATGGTGTCTTTAACTTTCGGATCAACGCGGATCATGCCAAGCATTGGTGGCTTGAGGCGCAGAAAATTCTCACAGGCCTTGAGCAGTGTCTTATAAGTCTTGTCACCCTCGGCCACGCTCGGTGCCATATTGACAACAATAGAAACATTTTTTGACATGCCGGCGGCATTGCCAAGCTTGATAAACGCATAGGCATCGGTGAGCGAGGTTGGCTCGTCGGTGGTGATCAATATGGTGCGCGCGGCGGTGGCCGATAACATCCGCACGGTGCGGTCAACGCCGGCACCGAGATCGGCAATCACCACATCATAGCTATTCGATACATCAATCAATTGATCACGCAGCAGTGACAAACGTTGTGAGGGCAGGGCAGACAATGATGCTTGCCCCGAACGTCCGGCGATCACATCAAAGCCGCCTTCGGGATATTCCTGTATGACTTTGTCGAGGCTGAGGCGGCCACGGATTACGTCATTCAGATCACGCTTGGGCATCAGGCCGAGCTGCACATCGACATTGGCCAGCCCGAGATCACCATCAAAGAGCAAAACCTTCTTACCCATTTTGGTTAACGCATGGGCGAGGGTGATTGAAAACCATGTCTTGCCGACGCCGCCTTTGCCGCTGGCGACAGCGAGAAGATTGGGGCTTGCGCGAACGCCGCTGCCCGTCATTGTTTTGGTTTGTGTGTCACTCGTCATTGCCGCGTTCCTGTTCTTTTCAACTGCTCAGGTCGTTTTTCCCGATACGCGCCCGGCATCAAAAGTTTTGAGAGCGCTTGCGGGCTGAGTATTTTTAGCCCATCTGCTACTTTAGGCGTATTTCCCGCATCTGCAAAGCTTAAGCCGCCCTGATGTGCCGCGGCCAGCAATCCGCCCAGTCTGCGGGCGATATCGATGCGGGTTGGCAGGAAGCGTTGTACGCCCAGTGTGGCAAAAACGCGGGCGGTTTCACCCATTTCCTCACAGTCGCCACCGGCGGCGAGCACCAGAATCGGTTCAATGTCCTGGCCACCAATCATTCGGGCGAGGTTTTTGATGTCGTTCGTATCGAAGGGGTTGAGGCCTTGCGTGTCGATGATGACCTGATCGATTCCCTCCATACCATCAAGAACACGGTTGAGTTCCTCGGGGGTTTCGGCTTTTTTGAGATCAATGTTGAGGAGCCGCGTAAAGGATTCGAGCTGCTCTATCCCGCCGGCGCGCACAGTATCGGTGGAAATCACACCGATCTTAAGGCCGTTCATCACCCCGCGCGCGGCTAGTTTCGCGACCGCCAGCGTTTTACCGCTGCCGGGCGATCCGACCATCATCAGGGCTTTGTCATGGGGTCGAACGGGCAGGGGATTAAAGGTGAATAAATGCTCAACCGCCGCAACCAAAGCGGTGCCGGGATTCTCCAGCGCCATCACGGTGGCGCAGGAAATCATGTTGTCCATGACGTTTTCGGGGACGGAATGGCGCAGGAGAACTTCGGTCAGCTCCTCGGCAATGGCGCCTTCTTCTTCCTCATCATCATATTGGAGCCAGCTTTCGGGCGCGGCGGCAGAGCCGTTCTTGCCAAGCTCAAAGCCCGGCTCGATCGCGGCGGTGACCCGCACGGTGCGGCCGCCATTTTCCTCGCGCGTGGCGACAATAACAGCGTCTTCACCGAGGTTGTCGCGAACCATTTTCATAGCCTCTGTCATGGTGTCTGCATAGAAAGATTTAAGCCGCATGGCTGAATGTTACTCTATTAAGTGGTTCAGTATAGGTTTTAGGCGCGCTTCATACCAGAGCATAAACCTAATAAGGGGTATGGAAAAGGAGAATTGGGGATAAATCGGAGATTAGGGTGTTTATTGACAGGATAGACATAATGATTTATACGGACTCTAATATTTTGCGTAATGTATATGGAGTTTGATTATGAGTGGCGCATCAAAAGAGCAATGGCAGGCAAAGGCTTATCTTGATATGGCCCGCAGTCTGGTAAAGAACTGGCAAGATTATGAAGCGGCGATTCCTCTTGCAGAAAAAGCGGTCGCGCTTTATCCGGAACGGGCGGTAGCTGTATTTTTTCTTGGCCGTTTAAATACCGAGCTTAAGTGTTGGGAAAGCGCAGTGTCTTGTTATGAAGAAGCGGTAAGGCTTGAGCCGGAAAATGTACAGTATAGAAAATGGTTGGGGTGTACTTTTTTTCAACTTAAAAACTATGAGAAGGCAGAGCCCCACTTGGAAAAGGTTGTTGCTCTTGAGCCGGAAAATGCTCTCTATGTACTTTATCATGGATCTATTCTGAGGCGGTTAGGTCGATATGAAGAGTCTGCTCAGCTACTGGACAGGGCACTCCGAATTAAATCTAAAAACCGTCTCGACTCTAAAGAGATACCCTACACATATATCAGCAAATCCAGGACGCAAGTCAGGCTTCGGAATATGGGTGAGGCTATTCGTTTGATAGATAAGGCAATGGTCTTTGCCGAAGTAGCCGGGAATGCGGATATCGTGAAGAAGGTGCATCAGCAACGTATAGACATTATGGATGATGTAAGTGAAGCTGTTGTTACAGGACAGTATCGGCCAGAAACTCCTACCGAGCCCTAAACCTGCCCCAACGTCTTAATCCGCGCTTTCCTTATCGTCATTGCGAGGAGCGTCAGCGACGCGGCAATCCACCTGTGCCTTTGAGGGTAGAAAATATTAACGCGAAGATGCGAAGCTACGAAGGTAATCTCTTCGTTTCTTCGATCCTTCGTGTAAAAAATAAAGACTGGATAGCTTCGCTGTGCTCGCAATGACGGCTTCATAATATTCTCTGCGGTCTCTGTTTATCTCTGTAATTTAATTTTTTTTACCAGATCCCCGCTGTTTAAGCCTGCTACGCCAAGGCTTCGTAGGCCGCGGGGATGACAATAAAGGGAATTTCGTGCCTTCGTGGTTAAAAAAAACTAGATTGCCGCGTCGCTCACGCTCCTCGCAATGACGAATGAGACGTTAGACTTGGCCCAACGTCTTAATCCGTGCTTTTGGATGAATTTCATTTTGTGACAGCACAATCGTTTGCGGCCTAAACCGTTCAATCACGCTGCGGACATAGGGGCGGATACCGGGTGAGGTTAGCAGCACGGGGATTTCACCTTCGGCTGACATTTTCTCATAGCTTTCACGCACCGCCGTAATGAAATCCTGCAGCCTTGTTGGCGGCATGGCGAGCTGTTTGTCTTCACCATCACCCACCAGGGCCTCGATGAAGGCTTGCTCCCATTCCGGTGAGAGCGTCACCAGCGGTACAATGCCACTGGCATTGGTGTGCATATCGCATAATTGCCGCGACAGACGCGAGCGCACATGTTCGGTGATATGGGCGACATTTTTGGTGTAAGCGGTGGCTTCGGCAATGCCCTCGAGAATGGCGGCGAGGTCGCGCACGGATACACGCTCGGATAAAAGATTTTGCAACACACGTTGCAGCCCGCCGATGGAAATTTGTGACGGGATGACATCGGCCACCAGCTTTTGATATTCCTTCGGCATTTCATCGAGTAGTTTTTGTGTCTCTGCATAATTCAAAAGATCCGGCATGTTGTCCTTGATGATCTCGGTAATATGCGTGGTGATCACGGTGGGCGCATCAACGACCGTATAGCCCTTGAAATGCGCTTCTTCGCGGTATTGTTCATCAATCCACATCGCGGGCAGGCCAAAGGTCGGCTCGGTCGTGTTTTCACCGGGCAGGCCGATCGAGCCGCCGCCGGGGTCCATACACATCATCATGCCGGGCCGAACATCGCCGCGTCCGGATTCAATTTCCTTGATGCGGACAATATAGGTGTTGGCGGGAAGTTGCAGATTATCCTGAATGCGCACGGCGGGCAGAACATAGCCCATATCTTCGGCAAGCTGCCTACGCAGGCCTTTGATTTGATCGGTGAGCTTGTTGCTGTCGCCATCGCCCTGCACCAACGGCAGGAGACCGTAACCCAGCTCGAGTCTTATCGTATCCATGGCCAGCGCTTTGGATATCGGCTCTTCGGCGGCCACCGCCTTGGCCTCGGTTTTTTCGCTGACGGTTTTTTGCGCTTCTTCGCGATCAATGCGCTTGAACGACATATAGGCCATGAAGCCGGTAATCGCCCCCAGTGTCAGAAAGGGTAGAGCCGGGATCGCCGGAATAAGGCCCATGACAATCATCATTCCTGAGCTCATGGCCATGGCGCGCGGATAACGGGCGAATTGTTCGAACAACGCCTGATCGGCAGAGCCTTCGACGCCGGCTTTGGACACCAGCAAACCGGCGGAGACAGAAACGACCAGCGCCGGGATTTGACTAACGAGGCCGTCGCCAATGGTGAGGATGGTGTAATTCGATGCCGCCTCGGACAGTGTCATGCCTTGTGAAACCGTGCCGATAATAATGCCGCCAATGACATTGACAAAAACAATCAGCAATCCGGCAATCGCATCACCGCGCACGAATTTGGCGGCACCGTCCATGGCGCCGAAGAACGTGCTTTCCTGCTCGAGTTTTTTGCGCCGGTCCTTGGCTTCTTCTTCGGAGAGGAGCCCGGCGGAGAGGTCACTGTCGATCGCCATTTGCTTGCCGGGCATGGCGTCCAAAGTGAAGCGGGCCGCGACTTCGGCGATACGGCCCGAACCCTTGGTAATAACGACAAAGTTTACAATCACCAGAATAGCGAAAACAATTGCGCCGATGACATAGTTGTCCTTGATGATGAACGTGCCGAAGGCTTCGATGACATGACCGGCGGCGTCGGTTCCGTTTGCGCCGTTCTCGAGGATCAGGCGCGTCGAGGCAACATTAAGGCCAAGCCGCAGCGAGGTCGACACCAGCAATACGGTCGGAAAGGTTGAAAATTCCAGTGGTGCCTGGATAAACAGCACCGTCATCAAAATCAAGACCGAAAAGGTGATGGATATGGCCAGGCCCGTATCCAGAAGCCATGGCGGCATCGGCAGCAGCATAAACAGGATAATAGCGATAATGCCGAAAGCGAATATCACATCGGTGCGCATCAGGCCCTGGACCCGGTTGCCTATGGTTCGACCGGCCACCGGAGCGGCTCCGGCAGGAGCGGCGGCTTGGGGCGTTGGTAAATTCGACGGTGAATCGGACATAAATCAGAGACCTGAGAGCAAAATAGAGTGCTGGACAGCGCCTCTTATTCTACAGGGGCTGCCTCAAACATGCAAACGTCCATAAATAAAGGCCGGAACAGGTCCGGCCTTTTAATATTATAAATCTGGTGCCTAGGGGTTGTATGGAATGGTGGTTTTTGAGTTGTCTAGAGAAGGTAGCGGTTCTCTTTCGTCAAATCCGTGTTCCTGAGTACTCGGCTCTTGCGTTTTTGGTTGATTTGGATCTGCCCGATCAGAAAAGTCTTTTTGACACTGACTTTGAAGTTTGAGTTTCTTGCTTGCGCTGATTAAGCCTTCTGCAAACGTTTCAAGAAATTCTAAGTGTTGTTTATCCTCGGATTCAATCCCAAGCTCCTCAGCCCACTGGGACATAGGAGTTTGAGTGTTTTCACTGTTATCGCATACACGACCATTAACAATTTCGTTTAATTTCAAGGTTGCTATTTCATAGGCTGCAAGGCCCTTTATTGCCGTGTCATCTGTAACGCCATATGGAGCAAGTATTGAGCGAACCTTAGTTTCCATCTCGGGGTTAATTTCAAGCCCCATTTTCTCTATGAATATACGGTGTTGTATGCGCCCATTGACTGCCAAATACTCACTTTTATCAAGGATGTCGTCTGTATTGAATATATGCTCCAGCCCTTCTTGTTTTACATGGGCGTGAAACTTCTCTAAAGAGTTCATTTTTGAACCGAAGCCACCTGCTGCTAGCACGTCTTTGATTTTTAATCCCTCTTCAGGAATGCTCTCCATAAGGACGTTTAGTAGAAGAAGTTCTTTATCACTCATAATCACACCCTCTTATTCATTAGATTTATTGCCATTTCAGCATAGGCGGAAAAGGTTAATATTATGCTAATGAGTGGGTGTGACGCTAGGTTCGGGGCGCATCAAAGTCCCCTCTCCCCTTGGGGAGAGGGTTAGGGTGAGGGGGCAGAGCGATAATCAACACCCTCACCCATTCGGCTAAAGGTTTTTCCTACAGAAAAACCAAGCCTTGTTGCCCTCTCCCTCAAGGGAGAGGGGACTACTTGGATAATTAATAGGTTCCAACACTAGAGGAAAGGGGGTTAGCCTTTTGAGGCGGTCGCAGGAATCTCCGTCCCGTCATCTTTATACTGGTTGAGCTTGTTTCTCAACGTACGGATCGAAATGCCCAAAATATTGGCGGCGTGGGTGCGGTTGCCGAGGCAATGATCGAGGGTGTTGATAATCAGGTCGCGCTCGACATGGGCAACCGTCTGGCCGATGAGGGATTCTACCCCGCCGGGGTTTTCGAGCGCCGCGCCACTGCCTGCAGAGTTCTGCGCCGTGGCCGCTTGCGTTGCCGCCGGGGCGGGGCCATCTTGTAGGTGAACGGCGCTTTGCTCAATTTCATCTTCGACAGATACCAAAATCGCGCGGTGCATGGCATTTTCCAGCTCGCGGATATTGCCGCGCCAGCCATAGGTCTTAAGCGCAGCCTGTGCCTCTTTAGAAATTTTCTTTTTCGGTACGCCATTGGCTTCGGCATATTTATCGGCAAAGAATTGCGCCAGCGCCGGTACATCGCCCGGCCGCTCCCGCAAAGCAGGCAAGCCGACATTGACGACGTTAAGGCGGAAATAAAGATCTTCGCGAAACTGACCTTTTTGGATTGATTCTTCCATGTTGCGGTTGGAGGTCGCGATCACACGCACATCAACCTTCACTGCATTGTTGCTGCCGACCCGCGTAATTTCGCGCTCCTGCAATACGCGCAGTAATTTTGCCTGCAGGCCAATATCCATCTCGCTGACTTCATCGAGCAAAAGTGTGCCGGCATGGGCTTCCTCGAACTTGCCGATCCGCCGTGACGTGGCGCCGGTAAACGCGCCTTTTTCATGGCCAAACAATTCAGACTCCAGCAAATTCTCAGGGATAGCCGCGCAGTTCAGCGCAATAAACGGCCCGTCCTTGCGTTTGGATTTGCGGTGGATGTATTGCGACATCACTTCTTTGCCGGTGCCGGATTCGCCGGTGATAAATATCGTTGCCTCAGACGGCGCAATTTTATCGGCGAGCTTGACGACTTCTTTCATCGCCGGGTCTTCGGCAATCATGGTGTTGTTTTCTTCGGTGACGGCGGCCAGAACCGCGGCAATCAAGTCGGCATCAGGCGGCAGCGGCACATATTCTTTTGCGCCTTCCTGAATGGCTTTAACCGCGGCGCGGGCGTCCGTGCCAATACCGCAGGCAATGACAGGAATATGAATGCGCTCATCGTTGAGACGGTCGATGAAGGCTTTGATCTTTTGCTTCACATCGATCATCACAAGGTCAGCACCCTTGCCGTTCAGCAGCGCACCGATGGCCTGTTCAGCATCTTCGCAATGCACGACCTTGGCCCCTTTTTGCAGGGCAATTTTCCCGGCCTGAGAAATAAAGCCTTCGAGCTGTCCGATAATCATTAAACGCATATAAGGAGCACTCCGGAAATACTGCTTGACATAATCATAATAGTTGTTATAGAAAGAAACTTCTTAGGAGCATAGCATATGATATCTTCAGATTATATTCCAGAGGGATATGAGGGCGCCGAACTGGTTGGCAGCAGAGATGAGCTGCTGACCGCTGAATTCAATGGGCAGGTTAATTTATATATATACCCTGAAATTCTGCCCTATGATTTTACGGATTTTGCAAACAGGATTTATAATCATTTCGCAGGCTGGTGGCCTACCAAAAAGACTATGCTCGAATTTGGTTCTGGCACGGAATCAGATTGTAGCACTTCAACAGATTTTAGAGATTTGAAATTTTTTTGCTGTACTGGTAAAAATCAAAATTTAAAATCAAGATTTGATTTCATTAATGAAAATTATCAATATCTCTTAGGGAAAGATAGGCAACCTGTTTTAAGGTTTGTAAGAGATTATGACGCTCGTACAAAGAAACTTCATGTGGATGGAAATTCTCTGAATCCCGATGGTAGAATAATGAAGACCTATACGCGCACTGGAACAGAATGGGCTAGAAATGACGATGTTGAGAATATTTCAGAAATTGGGCCGGGAGATGAGGTTAGACTTAAAGAGCACGCTGTTATTCAGAAATTGCCAAGAGGGTCTATGAGTAAACATGCTGCCACTTCATCACCACGTTTTGTCCATCGTCCCAAATCAACAAATTTAATTCATTGTATTTTGGTGGCTTAAGAATCAACTCTTAAAGAGTTATCAGTCAAAATATTGGATCTGTTCCGATGGTGGCATATCGCTGTTGAGCAGCATTTCCAGCCGGCGGGGATTTTCCTGTCGTGCCATTGAGGTGGCGGCGGTCAGGATCAGCGTTTTGATCATGGTTTCATCGTTGGAGTTTTTCTCAAGCTTGATCGCCAGCGAGGCCATCACCACCGTTCCCAAAATCGCGCCGTAAAACGTGGTGAGCAGGGCAACTGCCATGGCCGGGCCGATGGCTTCGGGGTTTGAAAGATCGGCGAGCATTTGCACCAGACCAACCAGCGTTCCGATCAGTCCCATGGCCGGAGCCACTTCCGAAGCGCGGCGGGCAATACTGGCGGAGCGTTTGTGCCGATCAGCCAGCGCGCCAATTTCCTGTGTCAGCAGCCGTTCAATATCATCAGCGGAATAGCCATCAACGACAAGCTGCATGGCGCGGGAGAGGAAAGGGTTCTTTTTCATTTCCTTATCGTAATTTACCAGAGCGAGAACGCCCTTTTTACGTGCGACGATTGCCAGATCCATCAGTGACGTTGCCAGCTTTGACGGTTTGTAAACTTTCCTGAACATGGATTTGCCAATGACGCTGCCGGCTTTTGCAAGCTCACTACCCGTGAAGGAAATGCTGGTGGCGGCCATCGTGCCGAAAAGAACGATCATCAGCGAGGGCACATTAAAGAAATTGGCGTTGCTTTCACTTATGGTGATAGCGCCAATGATCATAGCGAATGCCAGAATAAGGCCCAGTATCGTGGCCATATCCGGCCTGGTGCTGGGGTTTTCAATTCTTACGCTGGGGAGGGGGCCTACACTCTCTTGGTCCGCGTCGCTCATATCCTATGTGCCTCGATCAATTGCGGTTAAGTACGATCAGATTTTACAATCTCTGTCATGGTAACGCCAAGCTTGTCTTCAACGACCACAACTTCGCCGCGCGCCACCAGACGATTATTGACGTATATGTCTATCGCTTCGCCGACTTTTCTGTCGAGCTCAACGACGGCACCCCGACCGAGTTTAAGAAGCTGGCTGACCTGCATGGTCGAGCGTCCCAAAACAGCAGATATCTGTACCGGGATATCGTAAATAGCGGCCACATCACTGGCCATCGGTTCGCCAATATCAAATTCCTGATCAACTGTACCCAGTTCTTCAGGTTCACTGATTTCATCCAGATTCATCGCGCCGCCTGAATCACCGCCGGCCTTGTCGTCGTCGCCAAAGATATCATCAACGGCATCCTGGCCCATTGCCTCATCTTCTGGTGTATCGCCTTCGTCGATCATTCGCTCTCTCCACTTTGTGGTTCTTGTGCTTCTGTCGCTGTCTCTTCTGCCTGCGGTGCTTGTGCATCCGATACGGGTTCTTCATCTTTTGTACTGCTATCATGGACATTTACGCCCTGTGCTGCAAGCGCCTCTTCCAAAGCGACAACAATTTTATCCGCCATTTCCAGTGAATTTCTGATTGCCCCCCCATCAGCCCATGAAAGGCGGCAATCTCCGGCGCCAAGGGAATCATTTTCCCGAACTATGACTTTTGTGTCGGTTCCGGCTGTAGGCGGAATATTGCCAAGATGTTTTTCAACTTCGGAGGCGTAATCGGGGTGGATATCTATGGCAATCTCACTCTGCCCGGCTGCTTTTTGTAATATATCGCCCAAAGTGCCTTTGAGCTCTTCAAAACCGCATTTTTCATTATAAACGGGGAAAAGCTTTTGAAAGATGGCCATCGCCAGTTTTGTTGATTCTATCTCATATATTTTTTCACGGGCGTTTTCTGCGTCAAAAATTGTGACTGTGTCCTGGGCTATTTTTTCAAGGATTTTCGTAACATGTTGGTCGCGACTGGCCTTGCTTTCTGCGAGCCCCGTTTGCTTGCCTTTGGCAAAACCTTCTTCTCTGGCGGATTCAACAATTTCGATACCAAAGCTGGGTGGTGGCTTGTTGGCGTCGAGTTCGCGTTGCTCCATGCCGTTCTCATCGAAAACGTTCATATCAAAAAAGAATTTTTCGCTGGGGCTTTTGGCCATGTTTTACCCTTGTATATTTAGACCTTAATAGATCATTTCGTCTTCTTCGCTGCCGGTTGGGATCACAATCTCTCCTCTGCCCTCAAGGTCTTTGGCAACATTGACGATATAACTTTGTGATTCCTCGACATCTTTCAGCCTTACGGGGCCCATGGCTGCCATGTCCTCTTTCATTATCTTGGCGGCGCGTTCGGACATGTTGGAGAAGAACAGATCACGCAGTGTTTCTGTCGCACCTTTGAGGGCGGGCGGCAGTTTGTCTTTGTCAACGGCGCGGATAAGCGTTTGAATGGCTGATGGATCAAGCTTGGTAAGATCCTCGAAGGTAAACATGAGAGCGCGAATTTTTTCAGCTGATTCAGGCGTGCTTTTCTCCAGCTCCTCCATAAAGCGTGTTTCAACAGAGCGCTCCAGACTGTTGAATATTTCAGCGATCAGCTCATGGCTATCTTTCTTCTGCGTACGGGCGAGGTTGGTCATGAACTCGGTGCGCAGTGTTCGCTCAACTTCTTCCAGGATATCTTTTTGCACGGCTTCCATGCGTAACATTCGGGCAATCACTTCTAGTGCAAATTGCTCGGGTAACAGCGCCAGAACGCGGGCGGCGTGCTCTGTTCCTACTTTGGACAAAACAACAGCGACTGTTTGTGGATATTCTTTTTGGAGGAAAGTCGCCAAAATTTCTTCGTTCACATTGCCGAGTTTTTCCCACATGGTACGTCCGGCGGGGCCGCGTATCTCTTCCATGATGTTATCGATTTTGTCTTTACCAAGGCCCGCTGATAGCAAGAGTCTTTCGGTGCTGTCTTGTGTTCCCATCAGGGAGTTGGTTGATGTCATCTGCTCGGCAAAATCAACAAACAGGCGTTCGACGACCGTAGGGCTGACTTTTCCCAGCGTGGCCATGGTCTGGGAAATTTCCATGATTTCCTCATCATCCATGTTGGTGAAGATTTTCCCTGTGGCTTCTTCACCAAGAGCCAGCATGAGAATGGCTGCTTTTTCCGGCCCCGTCAGTGTCCTGTAATCCTCGCGTACGCGCATTCTTTAAATTCCCTTATTGTCTTTCTTAGCTGTTTTCCTGTGTTGTCATCCAGCTGCGGATAACAGAAACGGTTTCTGTCGGATAGTTATCGACAATTTCTTCAACCTTCTTGATTGTTGAGGCTTTCACGCGGCCTTCAACGCCCTTGATGTTAATCAAACTGTCTTCTTCTTCCCCTGCGTCATCATCACCGTCCCCATCAGGAGCGGCGAGGGCAGGGCTGGCTGGCCGTGCGGCCAGAAGATCGGCTTCCAGAGATTCATCTATTTGTGGACCTTCGGAGGCCATGAGACGGCTGACCATTGGTTGTAGAACTAACAGCACAACAAGAATGATCATAATCGCCACGGTCATGATTTCGGCAACGTCAAGAAGGTCGCTTTTTTCAAAACCGAACAGAAGCCGTTCATCGAGAACCTCTTCGTTTGTATCGATCTGCGCAAATTGCATGTTGATGATTTCAATTTGGTCGCCGCGGCTTTCATCAATTCCTACTGTGCTGCTGACCAGAGCTGAAATTTGATCCAGCTCTTCCTGGCTTCTGGGCTCGTAGGTTTTGTTGCCCTCTTCGTCTGTGATGTAACGACCGTCAATAAGAACGGCGACGGAAAGCTTTTGAATGTCGCCACCTTCGCGGATTGTACTTCTGATGGTTTTGCTAATTTCAAAATTGGTTACTTCCTCAAGGCGGTTTCCTTCGGCAGAAGGTGCCTGGTCAGAGAGTAGATCACCGCCAACGCCGGGCAAATTATTGCCAACGGATACATCTTCAGCCAATCCTTCACGCTCTGTGTTGCTTTCTTCTGTGACTTGCGAAGACCGCACAACCTGACCTTCGGGGTCGTATAATTCTTCATTGGTGCTGATACGGTCGAAATTAATCTCTGCGGTCACCGAAGCTCTGACCTTGCCAAAGCCAACAATGCGGCTTACCTGATCTTCAAGTTTTTCCGTGAGCCGTTCTTCGTAGTTGCGGCGCATTTCTTCAGCTTTGAGCGACAACAGATTAATCTCTTCCGAGCCACCTTTGGCCAGCAGATTGCCGTTGCTGTCTATGATGGAAACGTTGGAAGCTTTCAAGTCCGGCACGGCTGATGACACGATAGACTGAATGGCCAGAACATTGCCGCGCTCGACAATAGCGCCGGGGCGCACGCCCAGAAAAACACTGGCGGTGGAGGAGCGTGTATCGCGGCTGAAAAGTTCGCGTTGCGGCAAAACAATATGAACGCGGGCGCTGCGTACGGCATCGACAGAGCTGATTGTGCGCGCCAGTTCACCTTCGAGTGCCCGGACCTGATTGATGTTTTGCACAAAATTGGTTGTGCCGAAACCCGATTGCTTATCAAAAATCTCATACCCCAAAGAGCCACCATTGGGCAGACCTTCTGCGGCCAGCAACATTCTGGCGCGGCCGACTTCATTGCCGGGCACTGTCACGCGAGAGCCGTCAGCGGAAACCTCATAGCCGATTTCACTTTCCTCAAGCTTGGCTGCGATCGCGCCGGAATCGATCGAGGATAAATCTGTATAGAGGAGCTTCATTTCCGGGGTGGAAATACGCATGGAGACAAAGACGAAAAACAAGAGCAGCCCGACAAATATCCCGGCCATGATCCCAAGGCGGGATGGGCCCAATTGTTTCAGAGTTTCAAGAAAACTATTCACTGATCTGTACCTATTCCTTTTTTATAATAGCTGGAACCCCGAAAGGACTTGGGGTAGCTACCCGGCGTTAAGGTTGTCTCATAGCTTAAATTACGCGAAATTAGCGAATCAGGCAAATCACAACCCATATTCCATTATAATGCTTTTTTGACTGTTTTTCCATGAGCCTGTGGATAAAGCTGTGAATTTATTGAAGCGACCAGCCAAAGCAAACTCTATGGAAATTAAAACTTCAGGATTCAGGTCTGTTTCGCGGGTGCAGTAAGTGTAATCCAAGTAAAATAAAGAAGATTTTTTGCTGTAGGAAGTGCCGGGGATTCTATTCATGTTAATACTTAGGTAATAATTGTAATTATATTACACAGTTTTTCTTTGTTTTGCTCAATATTTGGCCTTTATTTCTGATGTTCTAACCTGGCTCAACTTGGCGGCTACTCTGGGTTTATGCCTGGTTATTTCTTGATATTTGACATGGGATATGTTAACATGAGAATAGGGTAGTATACCTGGGTTTGGGTCCAGGTTTTATAAAGGTTAGGAAACCATGATAGAAGCTGTAAATTCAGTGGTATCGAACGCACCGTTGCTCCGTGGAAACACTGAGCAAGTGAGTTCTGCGCGTGCAGAGTTGCCGGACAGCGTTTCTGCCGGGCCGCAGGCCCCGTTTGTCAGCCCTTATATCTCCGTAGATGTAAATTTTGATACGGCTGTGTTGCAAATTCGTGATTCTGATACAGGCGATGTTGTACGGCAGTTCCCATCTGAAAGCACGTTGACGGCGCGCAGTAGGGCAGCGGCGACAACAGCGGCAGCCACGGCATCCTCTTCTGAAAGTAATGTTATTCAGGCGCAGGAATCTTCTTCAGGTGGAAGCGAGATCGGTGTGAATACGCCGCTGCCTACCACGACAGCGGAAACAGCAACGCCAACACCATCAACACCGTCGGCTCCTCCTGCCGCGCAGGCGCAAGTTGCCGCACAGGCATTAAGTGCCGGTGCACAGACAGGAGAAAGCTCTTCAGGCAATGTGAGCGTCGTCGCGTAGCATTTTATTGATTGTATGAAAGAGGGCAAACGGACTTATATGTCCGTTTTTTTGTGTCTTATTCTTTGTTCTTCGGGGCCGCGTCCTGCTTGATCATCAGCCCTGCGGCAATTTCCCGGTTGATATTAATCAGAACATCGAGCTTTTCCTTTTTGGGATCAGCCATGATGTCGACCTCGCGCTTAAAGATAAAATTGGCGAGGTTAATGATATTGCTGCGCAAATCATTGGGTCGGTCGCCTTCGGGGTTTTCAAGTGCCGTATCATAAAACATCATCCATATCTGGCGATTGTATTTCAGGGTTTCTTCAATAAGCTCGCCGTTGACGCCGTCCCAGCTTTCCTGCAGATCCTGGATCATCTTGGCGGCTTTGAGCAAGACGCGGCCTTCCAGCTCGCGCTGGTCCGGTGTATGGGCCTGGGCGTTCTGGTCATAGGCGCCGGCGGCGTCGGCGTAAGGATTATTTTGCGGTTGCTTGCCTTGTGACATTCTCGATCAGTTCCTTTTCATGTGCGATTAATTCTTTACCCAGTTTCATGGCTTTATAATATGTGCCTTCGATAATCTTTTCGTTGATCTGCATAAAGAAAATTGCGCAGGTCGGCGAAGCGCCTTGCACGTCCTCGATCAGTTCAAAATATTTCTTGTGATATTCTCCCGGGTTCCGCGCCAGATACATGCATTGTATGAGAAAGTAAGCTTTCTTGCACGGTGTGTCGGCTTCTTCTTCCTGCATAACGTCTTTTTCGCGCAGGATGGCAGCATCGCCGGCAATATGAAGCCGCGTGCGCTGAGAGTCATTTGTAATGACTGCAGAGCCGATTAGTATCTTTTCACCTGGTTTGAGATCAATTACGAGAGCCATGGATTTCTTCCTTTTGCTGTGAGGGTGGCTTCTGCCACTCCCTATAGTATAACCCGAAAGCCCTTAAGGAAAGATAAAAACGACTCTTTTGTCGTCCCCGCGAATACCCTCTGGGGCACAAGAGCGGGGATCGGGTTGCTTATATCTACTCGATTCCTGCGTGCGCAGGAATGACACCATGGGTAAATGTTCGCAGATAAGAAAAAGGCCGGAGAATTCTTCCCCGGCCTTTTGTTGGGTTCGGTCGTAAGACCAAATAATTAGAACAGTCTGAGGACTGATTGCTGTGACTGAGCGGCCAGTGACAAAGATGTGGTACCCAGGGCCTGCCTTGTTTGCAAGGCCAGGAGGTTCGCACCTTCTTCGTTCTGATCGGCTACGGTCAAGTCATCGGCACCCGCAGTCAGGGTGTTGATGGTGCTCTCCGTAAAGTCACGGCGTGTCTGAATGATCGCCAGATCGTTGGCAATTGACTGACCAAAGTTCCGCACATCAAGCAGAGCGGCTCTGGACTGATCAAGTGACACCTGAACCTCGGCAGCATTGGTGAAGTCACCAACGCCAATACCAAGTCCCAGCGACGTGAAGTCAACACCTTGTGTTTCGAGAGAGTTGTTACGGTCTTCATTGAAGAAGGTCGTAAGGTTGTCTCCGTTCAGAAGGTTAACGCCACGGAACTGTGCATCCTCAACGATGTCATCAATCTGAGACCGGATTGTATTAAAGTCCGATTCAAACTGATCAAGGTTTGCACTGACACCAACGAATGTAAAGCTCTCGCTGTTATCAGATGCAGCTATCGATGCACCGGTAAGATCCGATGCTCCTGTACCAAAGCCAAAGGTTGTAACATCGGCACCGGCGGTCGCTTCAACCTGGATTTCCAGTTGACCAACGGTATCAGCAGCCTGCAGTTCAATCTGACCTGTTGTGGTGTTGAGAGAGGCCGTGACATTGGCGCCAATTGTTGCATCATTGTTGATACCATCCAAAAGGTCCTGGACTGTATTGGTATCCGACAATGTAATATTGGCACTGGATTGGCCATCAACAGCAACTCGGAAGTTGATAGTATCACCAGCGGCAATAAAGTTGGCATCGATACCAGCGGCACCCAAAAGCTGGCTGGCTTCAAATTCACCGCCCGGGCCGGTCGCATTGGCACTGGCAAGTGAAGTGATGATACGGCCTGCAACAGCTGTACCGGCTTGCCTTGTTGTGGCAGCACCAGTTTCAACCGCTTCAGCAGAAACAACAACATCAAGTCCAAGCGCCGCAAAACCAGCAGCACCAACACCGACAGCAGCATCGTCCGCAACACGGACAAAACCACCTTCAACCAGAGATTCAATTTGAATCTGGCCGCCGGATGTCACGCTGGCCTGAAGCAATTGGCCGTTTGCTGTATTACCAACACCAACAGTTAAGCTGGAGTTGATCTGCGCCACGATATTATCAACCGTCTGTCCAGCATCAATATCGATAACCTGCGTTTTGGTCACAACTGTAGTGTTGATCGTCCCGGTAAATGTGACAGAGAATTTATCACTTACACCTTCGACGATGGACGCAAGGTTGGCTTGCAGATCAACACCGACCAGATCTTCGGAGCCACGAATACGGGCAAAACCTTCTGCCGCGCGAATCTCGGACTGAGCTTCGTTGGCAACTGATTCGGCTTGCTCGATGAGGTTGGTAAGCGCCGTTACACCGTTATCCGCTTCCTCGATCGTCCGGATAGATTGGCCGATACCGTCGAGAAGACGGCTAAGGTCGTTGGCACGGTTGTTAAGGCTTTGTGCCGCAAAGAAGTTTTGCGGGCTGTCCAATGCAGAGTTAACACGCAAACCTGTCGCCAAACGCAATTGCGTCGTGTCGATAAGTCGCTGTGTACTTTGTAGAGAGAGTAGATTGCTGCGAAGCGCAGCCGTTAATACGATATCTGAAGACATAGTATTCTCCTTTCCTAGGGTTATTTAACATGCATCCTGCACACACCCAATACTTGGGTATAATCTCTAGAGTATAACAGAATAATGAACATGGAGTTAACAGTTTATCGCTGTTATTTCTTTTTTATTCAGAGATTTTTTTAGTCTATAAGCAAGCTCATTTTTGCTATATTTTTCAGTATCTTAGGGATTGTTTCTTCAAGCAATACTTTTTGCTTTGTGGGGTCGGTTATTTCAACATTATTTTGGCTTAGTGTGATATCGCCGGATTTAATGGACTCGAGCATCTTCTTTGTGAGCTGGCCGATATTATTGGTGCCGTCCAGGTGACGTAAAAGAGCAATTTCAAGCGCTGAAGGCTTGGCAACGGCGTAATTGGTGTTGGTAACAGAGACGCAATTGTTCATTTTCGCCTGATAAACCGCGAGCGGATAGGCTTTGGGCTTTTTCGAGACATTAAGGGTCTGAGTCGAAGGTGTTATGCTGGGTTTCAGGACATTTTTGAAGATATAGAGAATCAGATTGCCGCGCAGGAATTTTTCAACATGCTCAGGCTGCGCGTTCTCGGCATTTTTGACGATTAAATCGACCATTTGTTTGAGAGAATAGCTTGCGTTGCGGGTTGCACACATTTCCTTGAAAAGGATGGCAGCATAGGGGTCCGTGACATCAATTGAGAAATCACTGCCGGGTCTGTGGAATTTGAGTGGTTCTCCGGATTTTTCCTTGTCCATCACCAGATCACAGCTGAAATACAGTTCATCAATAAGCTCAAGGCCGGCACCTTTAATATGCGTGTCCTTATGCGTGATAATAGAGTGGCGGAACTGGCGGTTGGACAGGAAGTCAATGTATTGCTCCTTGGTGACCATGTCATTGACCTGTTTCAGGGCTTTATCGGCTTCGGGCGGGAAGTTGCCTGTAAACATAAGGCTAAGGGTAGAATCGCCAATATATTGCAGCTTGTGCGCGGCAATCATTCCGGCGAACTCGTTAAAGTAGAATGGGTTGTTATTGGTTTCGAGATATTCGTGCAGGATATAGGAATCGTTTTTGGTTTCTTTGAATTTCTCATTAAGGTTATGCACGGCCGTGTGCATCGAGCTGCCTTTGGTCATGAGCTTATCCAGGAATTCTACGAGATGGCGGGCCTGTGCCACCTTTTTGGCCGGGTCTTCGAATTTTGCGGTATGGATCATCATCATTTCGCGGATTGAGCGCAATGGTGCCCAGCCGGGCATGACATTATAAGACAGGCAGGCCAGTCCATTTTTACTCAGGTTCTTGTCACAAATCTCGAGGATTTTTTCACGCACGAATTCCGGCACCCAGGAAAACACGCCGTGACATATAATATAGTCGAATTCACCCATTTTTTTATCCAAATCCATGATATCCATGGCTTCAAAGGCAATGTTCTTAAGCCCTAACGCTTGTTTATGGGTGTTGGCCTCTTCGATTTGCACCGGTGACAGGTCTATGCCGACAAAATCCGCATTGGGAAAATCAAGGGCCAGTGGCAGGATATTGCCACCGCCGGCGCAGCCAAGCTCCAGCACGCGTGCGGCATTGAGGTCAGGCGGGTTGAGGCCCAGTAATTTGGCGACAACCGCCTGATGTTCCGGATGAGTGAGGGGGTAGGCATAGCTTTCATACGGGGCATCGTCATAAGTCGCGCCAGTTATGGTGTCGCGCTGAACCTCTGCCGGTTTTTTAGTTGCTTTACCTGAGGATTCTTTGGCGGATTTTTTTGTTTTCGTGTTTTTCTTTTTGGCGGCCTTGGCCATAGACGTATTCCCTTTGTTTGTTTTGACCTTATTGGGTTTACGTGTTTTAGCCAATGATTTCAAGGATGCTGGCCTTGCTTTGTGCGGCCAGGGATAGCGCGGTAAAGCCCAGGGCTTGCCGTGTCTGGGCCGCCAGTAAATTGGCGCCTTCTTCGTTTAAATCAGCAATGGTGAGGTCGCCAGCCCCAGATGTGAGCGTGTTGATGGTGTTTTCGGTAAACCTTTGACGGTTGGAAATAATTGAAAGATCGGTGCTGAGCGCCGCGCCGTAATCCCTCACAGTATCAATAGCTTCGCGCACTTTCTCAATAATAATGTCGATGTCATTGATGTCGTCGAAATCATGGTTTTCCAGGCCCAGCTCATCAGAGCTAAAGTCCACAGATTCCGTAATAAGAAAGTTTTTTCGATCCTCATTAAAATAGGTAATCAGATCGTCACCCGCCAAAAGATTGATGCCGCGATAGCTGGCATCCAGAACAAGTAAATCTATCTGGTTTATCAGTTCTTCAAAGTCCTCATTGATGATTTCAATTGAGGTTGTGTTGTTAAGAGATTGAGCGTGCGATAAAAGTTGCACGCTGGTGAGAGCCTGGTTGTGAATGGCCACATCAGAAATCCGGCCACCAAAATTAAAACCGTTGCCGACACCGCTTTCGCCGTCATGGAACTGGACGCTTTGATTAACGCCACCAATGCCAACATCGCCACTATGGGAGGGGAACACGGCATCGCTGGTAATGGCCAGTGTGCCAATATCGACGCCATCCAGATAGCCTGCGAATGTATTGGTTGCGCCGTCAAAGACAAAAGCGACATGGTAGGTTTGCCCGGCCATAATCGGGGCACTGATATCCAGATCGGCAAATTGGTTGGCGCCTTGGTCATCTTCGGCTGTGACGCGGATCAGGCCGGCATCAATATAAATTGTCAGGCCGTTTACGGTTGCGCCTTCTTCAAACAGGACCTGCCTGCCTGCGACGCTATCGGCATTAAAGACAAGCTCGACCGTGCGGGCTGGGGTGGTTGCGGTATTGATGAGTGGGCTGTCAGACACCCGGATACGGTCATTGATACCATCAAAAATGGCGCTGGTGCCGCCACCATTATTATAAAGAGCTGGTGCCCCAAGAGAGGCGCCGCCGCTCAATGTTGCTGCTACCCCGCCACCGCCGCCTGAATCAATGATGGGGCCGCCGGCCTCGTTCAATCGGTAATAAACATCCGGATTGAGGGCCTGGATCTGCGTGTTGATCGGTGGCAGGCTGGTATCAGTGCCCACGGCTAGATTGTTGGAAATGGTGCCGCCTGAGACCAGAATATCGCGTATATTAACGGCAATAGCTTCGCCCTGGGTCAGCAGTTTTTCGACAGCTTCCACCCCGACAAAGGCTTCCTGCACTGTGAAAATGCTCTGCCCAATACCATCCAGAAGACGGTTTAAATCGCTGGCGCGATGGCCCAGGGCCTGGGCGGTAAAGAAGTTCTGAGGTTGATCGAGGGCGCTGTTGACCTTTTTGCCTGTCGCAAGGCGTAAGGTTGTACGGTCAATCGCTGTTTGTGTGCGATTGATGCTATTAATCGTGTCTCTTAATGCTGCTCCTAAAACAACACCGCTGGTCATTTTTTTGCCCTCAGGTAAGCCTCACCATAGCACATGCCATAGCATGGGCCCCATATTCAGTATAAACGTAAAGTTTTAATATTAAGTGCATGAATCGTAAATGTTTTTTAAAAAAGATTCTCAAAAAGAGACGGGGCAAGGGAAAGAGGGGGCGCACCGGAACGGTTGGGTTCTTCCCACAGGCCAAACTAACGTTTCACCTGCGGTTCCCTAGCGCAAAACAAAAGCTTCGCCTCTGTTTTGCGCGGGGTATTGCCCGATGCGCCCAACCACGGTTTGCATTATCAATTCTTGATAACATCATGCTTCCCGCAGTCAATCAGGTCCTGAACTTTAGGGGTTAGGGAATGCCGGGTAGCATAGTCCTAAAATCCAGGGCCCTTAACTTAATCTATTAACGAAGCCTCAAGAGGTCTTCGGTCATCTGGTCAACAGTCGTGATCACCCGTGTTGCGGCCCCGAAGGCCCGTTGGGAGACGATCAGTTTTGCAAATTCATCCGCCAGATCAACATTGGATGCTTCCAGTGTTGATGGCTCCACAAACCCGGCGCCACCGGTTCCGGCTTCGCGCAGGTTTTCCTCACCGGATTCTTCGGCTTCCGTATAGGCCGTCCCGGAAACTTCCGTCAGCCCGTTTGGATTGGCAAAAGTAAGCAGCGGAACGCGGTAGAGATCGGCAGACGCACCGTTGGAGAACCTTGCGACAACTGTTCCGTCCCTTGTGAGCTCAACCCCGGTCCGCAGACCAAGCTCGGCACCGTTCTGGTCAGAGAAAATCACATCAAAGTTTCCGGCAAACTGCGAGAAGCGTTCAACATCGATGGTGAAGTCCTGAAGGGCGGAGCCGTTGCCCCAGTCGATATTGTTAAGCTCGACATCAATAGCGCCACCTGCATCGGCTGAGGCGTTCAGCTGACCGTCACCGGCAAAGTTAAGCAGCCCTTGCGTGATTGTAGAGGTGTCGGGGTGGAGAACGGTTAACTCCCACCAGCCTTGCGTATTCGGTGACGCCAGATCTGCAAATTGTGGAAAGTCGGTTTGTCCATCATAAACACCGGCGGGTAGGCTGGTGGTGATGTCGAAGTCAGGATTAAACACCAATGTACCACTGCTTGGATCCGGTACAATATCCAGAGCTGTTATGCCTGTTAAAGGTGTCCCAACTGTATCCGCAATGGTTATTGTTGAAGTCGGATCAATAGACTGAACTATAAGCTGTCCTGTGGTGCTGAGGCGTGAATCCAGAACCCCGCCACCTGCATAGCCTTCGATGGCGTTGATCACCTGCTCAACAGTTTGAACTTCGCCGGCTGCCAAAGGAATCGGGGCAGCAGCATCTCTGAAGACGATGACTTCTGGCGGATTAACGCCGTCATCAATGGTAAAGGAGTTAAGATCGACGATACCCGGCGTTGGTCCGGCAGGATCAGCCAGGACATCCTGTAGCTGCATCACGGATCCGGCATCCGAGGTAAAGTGAGCCATCGGGCCCGTATGCTTGCGGAATTCCAGCGTCACTGTCTGTGCCGAGCCAAGCTCATCAAAGACCGTCAGTCCGCGCGAGAAGTGCGCTGGTTCTGAGCCGACTGGCAATTGTTGTGGTATAGCCAATGTGTGCGGGTCAATGGGAGGCTGGTCTGCATCAAGGTTAACCGCCAGTTCCGCGACCGTTGTCGGGCGGGTCAAGCCGCCAAGGAAGGCCACGTCAGCGGGAACCAGAGATACAAGGTCGCCCTGGTTGGCCGGAAGGTTGCCGCTCGCATCAATCGGCCAGGCATACATGACAAAGCCTGTGGCGTTTCTGAGTAGTCCTTGAGAGTCTTCCGAGAAGGTTCCGTTTCTGGTGTAGAGGAATTCCTGTCCAAAATCGGTGGAGCGCTTCACCGGGAAGAAACCGTTACCGGAAATGGCCGCGTCTGTCGCAGAAGATGTCTGCTGGATCGATCCCTGTTGGTCAACACGTTGTAGACGGTTCACAGACACTGTACCTGGAGAGTATCGCGACAGGCGACTTTCTGTTGTCACAAGCGAGTTAAACGAAGCTTCCGAGCGTTTAAAGCCCGTCGTGCTGATATTGGCGATATTATTCGATATAATCGCGGTGTTCTGGGATTGGGCGAATAGTGCCGACACCCCGGTAAATAGTGATCCAAAAAGTCCCATTTTACGTCTCCTTCTTTGCGTTTTCTTTGCGTTAAATTAAATTTCGTTCATCTTGTTAAAAAATTTTATGCGGCCGGCGGATCTGCTGGAGGATCCTCTTCGCCACCACCTTCATCTTCCACCACAATAGTTGGCGGTGGGTTGCTGGCGTTGAGAACACTACCGACCGGCACGGCGCGGTCACCAACCAACAGGAAGAGTGTGCCGTTTTGTGTTTCCACACCTTTCACGGCGCCGGTCACAACGGTTGAGCTGCCGATTGCCTTGCCATCGATATCAAGGGCATCAATTTTAACCTCGTAGGTGCCGGCGGGTGCTGTGCCACCATTTGTTAGGCTGCCGTCCCATGTGAAATCATTGACGCCGACATTGCTGGAGACGTCAGCGCTAAAGACAAGGTCGCCACTTTCATCATAGATATTGACCTTGGTTTCAACGGCTTGTTCATCAAGCGCGTAGGAAATATCAGCCGGTTTTTCGCCGTTATAGTGAAATTCCGAGCTGAGATAACTGACATCAAGCCCGACATATTGCAATGCGCCGGTAAAGGCATTGGTCAATCCCATTGCCACAAGAGCATCAAGTTTCTGGTTGGTGTTGATCTGTTGTTCAACGCCGGTAAAGGACACAATCTGATTGGTAAATTCTGTCGTGTCCATCGGCGACAATGGATCCTGATTTTGCAACTGAACTGTCAGCAATGTCAGGAACTGGTTAAAGTCCTCCGCCAGCTGGGTGCCCGCGGCAGATGTGCCTTGCTGCTGCTGAATTGCTGAACTAATTGTTACGTCGGATGCCATCTTTCTTCTCCTTTATACCAACATGTCATAGCGTGTCAGGCCCGTTTCGGGGTCGACATACCAGTCCATTGTGGTTTCGATTAAATCTTCGCTGTCCTCTGTGCCGCCACTTCCTGCGCTACCGCCTGCATGTCCATCATGGCCACCGTCCTGACTGAAAGCACTGTCATGTTGCGCCAGTTCAAATTCCATCCCGCTGCTGTCCAGGCCAATTTCCTGAATGGCGCGCTCGAGAACATGCGCATCACGTTGCAGCATTAAAAATGTCTCCGGTTTTTCGATCAGCATCGTCGCTTTCATGCTTTTGTTTTCACCAAATTCCAGCCTTACTTTCACTTTGCCAAGATCAGGTGGGTCAAGTTGCAAAGTGATGCTTTTGTTTTCACCGTTCGCTGCATTCTTCTGAATGGAGGCCGCGACCATTTGCGTGGCGCTATGGGGTTGTGAAGCGCTTTGCGTGTTTGTGAGCAGGCTTGTCAGATTGGCCGGGCTGTTGGCGCTCGCGCCAGGGGCCTGTATGCCAAGATCTTCAAGGATCGGATCGCTCCAGCCAGATGGCGCAAGCAAGCTGCCGGTCAATGTAAACGGCCAGCCCTGAAGATAGCTAAGGTTAGGGCTGGAGGCGGGGGCATTGTTGTCGCCGATAGTGGCCAGCCCTGCAACATCAGCTTTGCCGCCGCCGCTTTGCTTCACCAGAGATTTAAACGTCTGGGCATCTTGTAGCGCTTTCAAGTCCAGCTCTTCACCGATGGTAAGTTCACTTTCGCCACCGGGGATCAGCGCATTTAACTTTGTGGCCAGATCACCGGCAGATGCCCCTGTACCCGAAGACCCCGTTCCTTCAGGTTGTCCGGCGTTACGGGGCGTCATACCAATGCCGCGTGACAGGGCAACAACTTCAGGTGTCGGTGCTGCGGCTGCTTGTTGTGGTGCCTGAATATTAATCAGTCCGACGAAAACGGCGAAATTCAGATCTTCATCGGCATCGCCAGAGAGTTGTTCCTGTAACTGTGTGTGTAATTGCGTGATCTGTTCGGGCGTTAAGTTCGTGGCAATAAAGGCCGGGCTTTCTTCCTGTGCCAGCGCTTCTAACTTGGTCAGAATTTTTTCCAGCTTGCTGAGAACAGCTGCGTGCTCACTGCCTTCCGTTTCAATCAGAAGCCCCTTGAGGATGCTTTCTGTTCCTGGAATAGGCGCCAGTTCATTTTCGAGGGCCTGTCCGTTCAGGGCAAGAACCTGCGAAAGCTGGGCTGTGGGGGTGAGGCCGAAAGTTTCAATGTCCTGCGTAATCTGGTCTTCGATGTCTTTATTGGCGGCCAGCAATTTAGCCAGATTCAACGTCGGTTCTTTGTCCAGAGCAGGGTTATCCGATTGCAAAAGCTGGTGCTCTTCGCTGGTTTCACCTTCAGTCTCACCGGTATTTTGCGTGAGCCGTGCCAGAATCAAATCAATAAAGTTTAATCCCTGAACTTGAGAAGAGTCAGCCGACCCTCCCGGTTGACCGGAAAGTTTGGTGGTGCTGCTTTGTGAATGCTGCAGCGTAAAAAATAACTCTAGGCTCATACTTTAAAGGTCCTGCACATTATTAGGCTGTTTCACTGACTCCTGTTGAAACGCTTTTGTTTTCGGTGTTTCTCATTGTTCCTGTTGCGTCGTAACTAAAGGATCGTTGCTTCTGCGCAGCGTCCTTGGCGGCGCGGCGGATTGTGTTTCCAAGCCGCTCAACGCAGCGATCCATGCGCTGAAGGGCGTCTGAATTTTTCTTCGCCAGATCAGAAAATTCGTTTTGCATGGCTTCAAGCTTATTTCGCAGGGCCGGATCGGCTTTGCGCATTTCATCCTTGCGCGTCAGCATCTGCTGGATTCCGTCCTGATAGTTGCTGGCGGCGATAAATTTTTCATTCTGCATCGACAGGAATGTTGGGGTGTCGGCATTGGTTAGCGCGTCCGTTTCACGAATATAAATATGTCTTAGGACATCAATGGTATCCATCATTTCCTGTATTGCTGTGCCGGGGTTTTGCGACAATACAAGCGTTTCCTGCATGGCGTGCTCTTCAGTTTGTGCGTGTGTTGTCATGTTATGCGCCCTCCTGCTGTTCTTGTTGATGGCCATTTTTAAAGCGGACTGGTTGACCCAGTTCTTGTGCGTTCACCAGCGTTGCCTGCGTGTTGGCCAGTGCTCTCTGGTGTAGTTGTTCGATCAAAATATTGTTGCTTTGTGTTTTTTCGTTGAGATCGTTCTGGGATTTTTCCAGTTGATTCAATAAAGCACGGTCTGCTCCGCGAAATTCCTCAAGGCGGCTGCGGAATTCAGCCGAGGCTTGCGCATATTGAAACGTCATCTTTTCTTTGCTGTCCTGTATCGCGCTGAGTTGAATCATGTCACCCAGGGTTAACGCACGTTCTTCTTCTTGTGCAAAGTCAATCAACCCGCGCGTTAGCGTAATAAGTTTGCGTAAAGCTGTCGGTACGTCGTCAGCCAAAATGTTTTTTGTGTCTTCATTATGAGTCATTTTTTGTCCCTTCCTGAATTCTAATGAGTTCTTCTTTAACGCTATCGGCAATACCGATCCGTCCGGTTTGTGAAAGCATCTTGCCGTATTCTTCGATCATCATGCCGCGGAAAATCTCTTCACCTTTACCGCCGCCGAACATGCCTTTGGTGTCAATGCCTTCGAACATTGGTTTCATCATCTCGGCGACAAAAACCGCTTCAAATTCTTTGGCGGATTCTTCAATTTTATCGAGGTTCTTGATGTTTTTTAGGGCTTTAACAGCCTTATCATTGTCCGGCTGCGAAGCTTGTAAAAGCGCAAGTGTTGTATTGGGTGTTAGATTATCCATTACATCACCTCAATTTCTGCCTGCAACGCGCCGGCTGCTTTGATGGCCTGTAATATGGTGATGATATCGCGCGGTTGCATACCGAGACGGTTCAGACCCGTCACAAGATCCTGCAACGTTACGCCGGTCTCCAGCATTGCCAGCTTTACATCATTGCCGCTATTCACCGATATATCGGTGCGCGGCACGATCACTGTCTGGCCTTGTTCGGCGAACGGGTTGGCCTGTGATACTTGCGGAGTTTCGGTGACCTTAACGGTCAAACTGCCTTGCGCAATTGCCACATTGCTAATCCGCACGTTGGAGCCCATCACAATCACGCCGGATCTTTCACTAATAACAACCCGAGCCGGTTGGTCTGGTTGAATGGGGAGCTGTTCGATGTCAGTTATAAGGTCGACGATAGTGCCGTCATAATTGGCCGGGCGTTTTAACATGACGCTGGCTGAATTTTCAGCGTGAGCCAGCGAAGCCGACGTAAATCCGTTGATAGCCTGGGCAATACGGCGTGACGTTGTAAAGTCCGGGTTGCGCAAAGACAGGCGCACCTGTTGCAGCTCTTCCAATGTAAAATCAATTTCGCGCTCGACAATACCGCCGCTGGCAATGCGGCCGGATGTCGGAATATTTTGCGTGACGGTTGCCGCATCACCCTGAACGGAAAAACCGGAGATACTAATCTCGCCTTGTGCCACAACATAAACTTCGCCGTCTGCTGCTATCAGTGGGGTCACCAATAATGTCCCGCCTTGCAACGAACTGGCATCACCAAGCGAGGAAATATTGACATCAATATGCGAGCCCTGATTGGTGAACGGGGGCAGGGTGGCGGTTACCATCACGGCAGCAACATTGCCGGTATTCATGTTCTGATCACGGACGCTAACGCCGAGGCGCTCAAGCATCGCCTCCAGAGATTGCCGTGTGAACGGAGAATTATTAAGGCCATCGCCGGTGCCGTTCAGCCCGACAACAATACCATAGCCGACCAACTGGTTTTCGCGCACGCCCTCGATATCAACGATATCCTTGATGCGCGCGGTTTTGGCGTTGGCTACGCTCGAAACGGCAAAAAGAACCATAAAGATGACAAAAAACAGCCCTATGACTTCTTTGATGATACGCTCGGTTTTATCAGCTGTCTGAAACATTCTTTGCACGTACTTCCCTTTATTTTTTGCCCGGATGTGATGCTGAAAAAATTTCACTGCATGCATTCCGCGCATATAGACGCGTATGCGAAAGCCGTGCCAGTTTTGGAAGGGGTGATTATTGTTATATTTCAATAGGATAGACGCGCACCAAAATATGAAAACTTTTCAAAGGCGGAAATTTTTAGCGACCCACCTCTATATAAGGGCAATTCTTTCCTAATTCTTTCCCAATCCTTTCTGAGTATGCAGGAATACCAAAAAAGCGTTATACTAAAAGGAAGACGTCATTATAGAGAAGGTCATTCATGAAAGTTCAGGGTCCAGGCCAGAGCCAGGCAACCTCAAAAGCTAAGAAATCCGGCAAAACCGCCTCTTCCGAGGGGAGTTTCAGTGATATGGTCAGTGGCGAAACGCCAGAATCGGCGACCACCACCGCGACACAATCAATTGCGCAAGTGGATGCCCTGCTGGCCATTCAGGGCGCTGAGGACCCAACCGAGCGGGCTTCGCGGGGCCGCGCCTATCGCCGCTCCAACACCATTTTGGACGGGCTCGACAAAATCCGTATGGCGATGCTCAGCGGCAACATGACAGTCGGCCATATGGTTGATATTGCTGACGTTGTGGCGGCCCACCGCGAAAAAATCATGGACCCGCAACTGACCGATATTATGGACGAAATTGACCTGCGGGCGCAGGTGGAGCTGGCCAAAATGCGGGTGGCTCTGGATGAACAGAAGCAAAAGGCTTAAAAATTGTTGCTTTTTCCCTTCAACCGAACGTATATTTCTTCTTCGTTTTTGGCTCTTGAGTTGATTTATGGGGATAAAGACCATGGCTAAAGCAAAGGCAAAATCCAGCGCAGCGAAGAAAAAACCGGCCAAGAAGGCACCGGCGAAAAAAACGCCTGCCAAAAAACCTGCTAAAAAGGCCGCCGTGAAAAAGAAAACATCGGCCAAAAAGATTGTGGCCAAGAAGAAGGCGCCTGCAAAGAAAGCGACTGCCAAGAAGACAACAAAGAAAAGTACGGCTGTGAAAAAGGCGATCAAAAAGGCCGTCAAAAAAGTAACGTCCAAAAAACCGGCCACAAAGAAGAAGGCTGTCCCAAAGAAAAAGATCGTGAAGAAGGCTGCGCCCAAGAAAAAAGTAGTCGCAAAAAAGCCGGCTAAAAAAGTCGTGAAGAAAAAAGCACCTGTGAAGAAGGCTGCTCCTGCTAAAAAAACAACTGTAAAGAGGGTACCCGTGACAAAGACAAAAACCGTAACACCGAAAGCCGCGAAAAAGACAACCACGACCAAGGCGGCTGCAAAGAAAGAAGCTCCTAAAAAACCATTGGCGCCAAAGGGTCCGCCAAAGAAAAGCGAGCTCAAGGATCCGGTCTTGCCCGTAGCGCCCGTTAAGCCAAAACCTGTCCGCAAGGTCAGCAAGATAAGCGGCGTGACTGTGCCACCGGATTACGATCCGGAAAAAGACAAAGGTGAGTTCATGAACCCGGTTATGCTTGGGTTTTTCAGGCTGCAGCTTATCAAATGGCGCGAAGAGCTTATTCGTGAATCGGAGACAACGATCAAGGAAATATTGCAGGAAACAGAATTGCAAAAGCCTGATCTGGCGGATCGTGCCTCTGCGGAGACCGATCATGCGCTAGAGCTGCGGACCCGTGACCGCGAACGCAAATTGATTTCCAAGATCAATCAGACCCTCGAGCGCATTGATGAAGGTGAATACGGCTACTGCGAAGAAACCGGCGAGCCGATTTCAATCGCCCGCCTGATCGCCCGCCCCAATGCAACCCTCAGCATCGAAGCACAAGAACGCCACGAGCGCATGGAAAAAACCCAGCGCGACGACTAGCTCATAAAAAAACCGGCCCCTGTTGCGAAGGGCCGGGAAGAGTTGGGTGGGTAAACTTTCTTGTTCTAGCGACCTAAAACGGGAAAATAATGTCGTAGAGCTGTTGGCCATATCTTGGCTGCTGCATATCCGTGATCTGGCCTTCGCCGCCATAGACAATTCTTGCTTCTGCAATTTTCTCATACGAAATCGTGTTGCTCGTTGTGATGTCTTCGGGGCGGATAACGCCATCAATTTCCAGTATGCGTTTCTCGTAATTGACCACAGCTTCCTGGCGACCATGGATCACCATGTTGCCGTTGGGCAATAGCTGCATAATGAGAGCGGCCATCATAAGCTCAATTTTTTCTTCGCGGTCTGTGGTGCCCTGACCCTGGTAATTGGACGTAGAATCAAAATTGGCCAGATCTGTGTTGCTAATGGCTTCGGGCAGAATTTCTGCCAGCGCCTGTTCATAGCCGAGCAGGGTGTTCAATCCGGCGTCTTCACCGGCCGATCTTGAGCGGTCGGTTTGGTTGTCGATTTCCGCCTTGTCATCAATTTCAATCATCACGGTAATAATGTCGCCAACATTGGCGGCGCGCTGATCTTTAAAAAATGTCACGCGGTCTGATTGCCAGAGAGAATTTTTCTGCCGCACAACATTTTGTGGTGCCGGCATAGGCAGGCTGACCGGCTGGTAACTTGCTTGCGTGGTTGGATTGACAATTTCCCCGACTTCCGGCGCTTTGCCGATTTGTGCGATGCGTTCTGATGCGCCGCAGGCTGATAGTGCCATACACGCCAGCAGGGTAAACCCGGTCTTTAGGTAATTGTTTTTATCATCATCATTACGCATTGCTTAAACCTCTTTCTACTAGTTCGGTTGTACGGTCACTTCTCGCTCGGCTGTTACAAGCGCTTCAACGGTGCGGTTGCTGCCGGTATTCACGACGCGGATCAAATCGCCTTTGGCGCCGTTCTCAAGGGCTTTGCCTTTGGCGGTCAGGTTGAGCAGGCCGTCGTCAAAAACCATCGTGACGAAATCACCGCGTTCAACAATACGTGGCGCTTGCACTTCGCTTGTCTGAATAGGCTTGCCGGCATGAAGGATACGGCGCGGCGTCATCCCTCTTAAGTCTTCGGCATTGGTGATGTAGTCATGGTTGACGCTACGGCTGGGAATGTCGATAAATTCAATATCGCGTTTGCCAATGATGGTTCCCTTATGCAGTGCATTGCTGAGGACAGGAATGCTGGTGAGGCGCTCGACCTGACCGCTGACGCGGGCGCGGTGGATCGGATTGTTTTTTGACGGGGCGACAATATCGGCTTCGAACCAGTCTTTCTTCGGATCGAAACTGATGCTGGTGATTTCAAAACTTCCGGGCTGGTCTTTGGGCAAAACAATTTCAGTATGCTCACTGGAAAATTTTAGATTGTATTTTCCCTTTAGCCCCTTTTCGATCAAAGCCTCTTTCAACCCATCTTCAATCTGCTCATGACCAATCAGCGTTGCGGCGCGGCTGAGAACCACATAATCGGCAGAGCTGGCCGGGCGCCATGGCAAATCAAGCGCGATGGCAATGCGCATTAATGTGCGGGCATTGAGTACCATCTCTGTGCCGGGACGCGGGGCCGGGCCGAGCACTTTATTTTCGTTGCTCGGCAGGCCGTAAAAAACATCACCCAGCTTGATGGTGTTATCCGTCACGATGCTGTTTTCCTTGAGGCCGACAGCATATGCGGATTGCGATGTGGTCAGCAGGAGCAGGGCACCCACGAACAAGGATAATGTCACAACCATGGTGCGAAGCGCGATGCTCCAGTCGTTCCAGA
This sequence comes from Alphaproteobacteria bacterium, assembly GCA_021775965.1. Classification (GTDB taxonomy): domain Bacteria; phylum Pseudomonadota; class Alphaproteobacteria; order Micavibrionales; family Micavibrionaceae; genus UBA5701. The sequence goes on along the minus strand of JAJFGV010000071.1, from coordinate 72,812 downwards.
TTGATTTTACATTGTTCATTTTACCCTACTCCTGTTTCTTGCTCACCGAATTAACGAAGTTGCGTTACGGTTTGCATCATTTCATCTGTCGTCGAAATCACGCTCGAATTCATCTCGTATGAACGCTGCGCTGTAATCAGCAATGTAATTTCTTCAACCACATTGACGTTTGATTGCTCCAAAGCAGCCTGACGAACGCGGCCAAACTGATCCTGACCGGGATTGCCGGTGGTTGGTGATCCAGACGCATCTGTTTCCAGCAGTAAGTTATCGCCGATAGCATCAAGGCCGGCCGGGTTGATAAACGTTGCCAGTTGAATTTGCCCAAGATTTGAAGTGGCGGTCTGGCCCTGAATATTAACCAAAACCTCGCCTTCTTCACTGATATCAATGTCAATGGCATCGTCGGGAATGGTAATGCCCGGATCAACCAGGAAGCCCTGATTGGTGACAAGTTCGCCATTTTCATTCACCTGGAATGTCCCGTCACGTGTATACGCTGTTTCGCCGCTTGGCATTTGTATTTGAAAAAATCCATCGCCAGTAATCGCCAGATCAAGCGGGTTCTCGGTAATGCGGATCGCGCCTTGCTCATGCAAACGATAAACGGCGGCCGGGCGCACACCCAGACCAAGCTGAATACCCGAAGGCACAATGGAGCCGACATCCGAAGACGTCGAGCCGGGGCGATCAATGTTTTGATAAATCAAATCCTGAAAGGCAGCGCGGCGGCGTTTATATCCGGTCGTCGTCATATTGGCGATGTTGTTGGAAATGACATCCACATTCATTTGTTGGGCCAGCATTCCCGTTGCGCCGATATCCAAAGATCTCATTTTAGTCTCTCCTTTATATTAAAATTCTTATCTACTTTGCGTCAGCCTTTGTATGGCCCCGCGCAATCTTTCATTTTCTGTTTGTAAAACTTTTTGTACGCCCTGAAATTCGCGCAGCGTCGCGATCATGCGCGTCATCTCAATCACGGGTTTGATATTCGATGTTTCCAAAGTGCCTTGTGTGACGGTTGTTTTTTCTGCCGGTGTTGGCGGCGTATCCGTTCTGTAGAGATTGTTCCCGAGCTGCTCGAGTTTTTGAATATCCTCAAATTCAACAACCATCAGCTGGCCAACCGCACCATCCTGATTGGAAATAATCCCTTTTTTATCGATGTTGATTTCCGTGGAGCCGGGCGGAAGGATGATCGGTGAGCCACCCTGATCAACCACCGCCAGACCTGATCCGGTGACAAGCGCGCCATCCAAACCTTGCTGGAAATGGCCATCGCGGGAATAGGCAACTTCACCATCCGGGGCTTGAATACCCAAAAAGCCGGGGCCGGTCAGGGAAACATCAAGTGGATTTTCCGTGATGCGGATCGAGCCGGGATCGGTAATTTGATACTGTCCATGATCAATGACAAAAGACAGGGGGTCGTCTTGCCCTTTCGGGTCAGAAATATATTCGGAAAAGATCATATTTTGACCGCGATAGCCGTTGGTGTTCATATTCGCCACATTATTGGCGATAATGTCCATATTGCGTTGGAGAACGACCTGCTTCGACAAGCCTATATAAATACTGTTTTCCATACGGAGATTCCTTTACCCATCTCAAAATCTGTTTTTTTGACGCTGTGTTTTCACATATGCGCAGGAGATACCTTGCATAGGCTGTGCCAGAATAAATAATGACTATAAATCAATGGTTTAGTATGATTTCTGTGGATCGTTTTTGAGGGGGGCAAGACATGTTTCGCGGTACGATTGTGCCTTCCGGCAAAAATTTCCCCCAAATCTCTTCATAACTCTGTTCATGGCTGTTAGACCGTTATGTGCATTTGTTTTATTATCCGCTACTATGTGATTGCTGCGTTTGAACCCGTATTTAATTTGAGCAGACTGGAAAAACCGATGGCCGACGACGAAGACCCAAAAGAAGAAGATGCCCCCGAACAAGATGCCGAAGACGGTGAGGGTGAAGAGGGAGCCGAAGGTGAAGATGGCGAAGGCAAGGGCGGTTTTGATGCCAAGAAAATCGTTCTGTTTGTCGTTGTTCCTCTGCTTTTGCTGGGCGGCACAGGGGCCGGTTTGTATTTCTCAGGCATGCTGGATGGTTTGCTGGGCGTAAGCGCCGAAGAAGTTATGCTTGATGAGCATGGCGAACCTGTGCTGGACGAGCACGGCGAACCAGTCATGGTTAAGAAAGAAAAGGAAGATGACGGCCACGGAAAGAAAAAAGGTGGCGGCGGTCATGGTGGCGATGACGGACATGGCGGTGGCGGTTCGGCGTTTTTAGAAATCCCAACCATGATCGTGAACCTGAATACCCAGGACGGCAATCCACGTTATTTAAGACTTACGGTACAACTGGAGCTGGTAAATCCAGGGGAATTGGCTGCGGTAGAAGCTGTTATCCCCCGCGTTGTTGATCAGTTCCAGACTTATCTGCGGGAGCTCAGGGTTAAGGATTTGCGTGGTAGTGCAGGTATTTACAGGTTGCAGATGGAGCTTTTATGGCGCGTGAATCAGGCGGCGGCCCCTATCGAGATCAAAGATGTGCTGTTTCAGGAAATTTTGATCCAATAATGCTATAATAAGCGTGAAGTTAAGGAATCGGCATAGATTTTGCGTGGTGTAAACTACATATAAAGTCTTAACCGCCAATATATAAATAAGGTCAGGCATGAGCGACGATACCGGTACTGAAACCGAAGAAATGAGCGCCGAAGAAAAGGCCATGATGGATGAATGGGAAACCATGGCCGGCGACGAAGACGGCGATGGCGAATCTGTGGTCGATGCCGATGCTGTGCCAGATTTTGACGGTGAAGGCGAGGATGAAGGAGAAGAGGGTGGCACCCGTATTCTCAATCAGGAAGAAATTGATTCTCTTTTAGGTTTTGACGATGACGCTGCTGGCGGTGGTGAAACCTCCGGCGTCATGGCGCTGATCAATTCGGCGATGGTGAATTATGAACGCCTGCCGATGCTCGATATTGTGTTCGATCGGCTGGTGCGCCTGATGTCGACATCTCTGCGGAATTTGACCACGGACAATGTCGAGGTTTCACTCGACCAGGTTTCAACGGTTCGTTTTGGCGATTACATGAATTCAATCCCACTGCCGGCCATGCTTTCGGTCTTTAAGGCGGAAGAATGGGACAATAATGGCCTTCTGGTGACCGATAGCGCGCTAATTTATTCGATTGTTGATGTGTTGCTTGGTGGGCGGAAAGGAACGCCCTCCATCCGTGTCGAAGGGCGCCCCTATACCACCATTGAGTCCAAGCTCGTGGAAAAAATGGTGCAGGTCACACTTGGCGATCTGTCCTCGGCGTTTGATCCGTTGTCTCCGGTGAGTTTTAATCTTGATCGCATGGAAACCAATCCGCGTTTTGCCACCATCTCACAAAGCGGCAATGCCTGTGTGTTGGCACGCTTGCGCGTTGATATGGGTGATCGCGGTGGCCGCGTCGAGGTTCTCATTCCTTACGCAACGCTCGAGCCTATTCGGGAGTTGCTTCTCCAGATGTTCATGGGTGAAAAATTTGGCCGTGACTCCATTTGGGAAAGCCACCTGACCGAGGAGCTTTATAAAACCGATATTCAGCTTCAGGCTATTTTGGGTGAAATAACTTTGCCTTTGGGTGAGATGTTAAACTGGAAGATCGGAACGCAGGTGATGCTGACCACGAACACAGAAGAAGATCTCGAGATGCGTTGCGGGCACTTCCCGATGTTCAGGGGGCCGGTGGGACAGCGCCAGGGCAATATTGCTGTTCGCATTGAAAATTATATTCCACCTGAAAAAGGGAGCGATGAATGAGTGGGGTCTTGCTGAGTATTATTTTAGACATTGTTGTTCTTGTGTTTCTGGGGATGACCATCTATTACGCCATGCGCCTTTCCAAAAGCCTTAATAATTTTCGTGTGCAAAGAGATGAAATGAAAAATATTGTGGTGGCGCTATCCAAAAATATAGACCAGGCCAATAGCGCGATTGTAGGACTTAAGGCTGCTGGTAACAGTTCCGGCGAAAAACTTCAGGAGCGGATCAATGAATCCGTAGCTCTGGCCGACGAGCTTCAGCTTATGAATGAAACCGGAAACAATCTGGCGCGGCGTTTGGAAAATCTGGCGGAAGGCAGTTCTAGTCGTTACACCGGACATGCGCCGGATGACCTCAAGCGGGTTGCTACGCCCGATAATTCTGACGATGTATCGGATTCACCGTTTTTGATTCAGGATCGTGATTTCGAGCAACCCTTTGAAGAGGAAGAGACCTCCGCCTGGGGTGACGAAGATATTGACAGCGATGTTCCCGCTGACCTGCAAAGCCGGGCCGAAAGGGAGTTGTTTCAGGCGCTGCAACAAAACCTGAAGAGAAAATCTTCTGACGGGGGGCGTTAGGCTATGTCCCTTTCAAATTTTAGAATTATTCCTTTGCTGGTTTTCGTGGCGATGCTGGCCTTTTCTTTCCGTGTGATTGAAATTGCCACTGGTTTTTCAACTTTGAAATCCGCGTTGGCGGTCGAAGAGGTGGATGCCGAGCCACCGGAAATGCCGGCCGAAGCAGAAACTGCCAAAAAGGAAATGAAAGAACAAAGCATGATGGGTGTCAGCGCCCCTGAAGAAGAAGAGGCTGATGCGTCGGCGGAAGAAGAATCCCCGCAACTGACATTCGCCGAAGAAAAAGAAGAAAAAAAAGAGTCTTCCCATGATGAAGAAGAGGAAGACAAAGGCGGCGATATAGACTGGCGCGATGCCAGTGATTCCGATCTTGATTACACGGACGTCAAGATGGAGCTGTTTGAAGATCTATCCAAGCGGCGCAAGGAAATCGTAAAGAAAGAGCAGATGATGCTCACCCGTGAGGCTTTGCTTCGCGCGGCTGAAAAAGAGCTGGATCGAAAATTTCAGGAGCTGTCCCAGCTTCGTGGTGAAATCGAATCCCTGCTCGAAAAACAATCTGATGAAGAGCAGGGACGTGTAACCAGCCTGGTTAAAATATACGAAGGTATGAAGCCTAAGGATGCTGCACGGATCTTTGATACGCTCGATCTGGATATTCTTGTGCTTGTTTTGGGCAAAATGTCTGAGCGGAAATTATCTCCGGTTTTGGCAAAAATGAACCCTGAGCGCGCCCGCACCGTGACCGTCATGCTGGCAGAGCAGAAACAACTGCCGTCATTACCGCAAAGCAATTAGAGATTTCTGTCTCTAAAGCTTAATTTTTGCTGCATTCTTGTGTACCCTTAGCAAGAGTGCGTTACATTTTCTGCATTTTTCATTTACACTTACGTTTGATTAACCATTTTTGGTTCATAATACTTGTTCGCTGCGTAAATCTTAATATTTGTTAGCATTAGGGGAGAACAAAGTGGCTGTTGATATGAATATGAATATCCTGATCGTGGATGATTACACAACGATGCTTAGGATCATTAAAAACCTGCTGAAGCAGCTTGGATTCAATAACGTTGATGAAGCCACGGATGGCACGGCGGCGCTTGAAAAGATTAAGGGCAAGGAATACGGGCTTGTTATTTCTGACTGGAACATGGAGCCGATGACAGGCATTGAGCTTTTGAAATTGGTACGTGGTTCGAATGATAATTACAAAGATATGCCTTTCATTATGATTACAGCCGAAAGCAAGACCGAAAATGTGATCGCGGCCAAACAGGCCGGGGTGAATAACTATATCGTTAAACCTTTTAATGCCGAGACCTTAAAAGGAAAAATGTCATCCGTTCTGGGTGAATTTTAAACATAAATTTTCTACTGAGATAAAAAAATATAGGAGATGGGTAGCTATGACAGATGCAGCGCCAGAAAATGCAGAAAACGGGGAAGACCAGGGGTATAAAAGAGACCAGGTGGTGAAGATTATTAACTCTGTCATCACAAAGGTTGGGGCCGTAGAAGACGTTGAACGTGAGGTCATCTATAAAGAGCTCAAGGACCTTCACGATATTATTGAAGAAGCCAGGCAAGAGGTGGGTCTGGCCCGCGCCGGCGATATTAGTGCCGAACATATTCCGACGGCAACCGATGAACTTGATGAAGTTGTCAGGGCGACGGCGGAAGCCACCAGCACAATCATGGATGCCTGCGATGTTATTAGCGAAAAAGCTGCTGAAGCTGGTGAGGTGGGCGCAACGATTACCGATGAAGTGATGAAAGTTTATGAGGCTTGTTCTTTTCAGGATATTACCGGCCAACGTATTACAAAAGTCGTGAACACACTTCAGGCGATCGAAGGTAAAGTTGATGCCTTGATGAAAGTTCTCGGTGAAAAAATGCCAGGTATCTCGCTTGGCGGTGAAGGTGAGGCGGAAGACGGCAGGGTCGGCGATGAAAAACTGCTTAATGGCCCACAAATTGGCGACAAAGCCATCACCCAGGCCGAAATCGATAAGCTTCTGGAAGAGTTTGATTAAGCATATTCTTTTCTAAAGCGTCATTTCTGTTAAAATATTATGCATTCCAGTATAATGGGAATCAGAAGGATTTCTATTTATGGCCAATCAGTTTCTCGCCTTATCGCTTTTTATTATGCTTTTATCATTCTTTATCGTGATAAATGCGCTGTCTAATTTTGAAGAGGTCAAAGCGCGGCCCGTTCTCAACAGTATATCGCTGGCCTTTTCATCTAAAAATATAGCCGATGAAACTGCGCCTTCTTTCGAAGAAACCAACGAACAACATTTCAATGACGGTGATGCCATCGATCAGGTTGAGGCTTTGTTCAAAGCCCAGATCACCGGCCACAAGGTTACCAAAAATTCTCTCGGCACTGTGATGCATATTCGTTTGCCGCTGCGTTCTTTCGAGCGCGGTGTTGGCGCCGCAAATGAGGTCGGTAAAAATCCTGAAAAAGCGCGGCGCGGGGCCGGCGGATTTTTCCTGACAACCCTGGTGTCTTTGTTGCAAGCCAGAAATACGGGCATTCCTTACCGCATGGAAATGTTGCTCAACATGCCGCGCAATCCGGCGCAGGCTTATAACAAAAATCCAAAACTTGTGAACGAAGCCCTGCAAAAAGTAAGCGGTTATGCCGAGCAGCTCGAAGCAGCGGGCTTGCCGAGAAAGCTTATGAGCGCGGGACTCAGCGAAGGCAAGGATGGCTATATCGATTTGTATTTCCGCCGCTATGTTGCGTTTAATCCGCTTGGCGATGAAAATAATAATGGAGAAAGCGGTGAGTGATAAAGAACAGAAAGAGACTGAAGAACAGGTCCAGGGTCTGGGATTTTCCTCTTTCAGCCGTGGCTCATCCGGTAAAAAATCCGGCGGTGACGGCGAACATGTTCCGCTTTGGTTGATCACCTTTACCGATGTCATGGCGCTCATGCTGACCTTTTTTGTGCTGCTTTATTCTATGGCGGTGCCGGAGGAAGAGGAATGGTCGCATATGACCGCAGCCCTCAATACCGAGTTTAATAAATTCTACAGCACAAGATGGGAAGAGGGACCGCAGGATTCGATTAATATTGAGAAACTTGATTTCAGCTCGGCATTGGACCTTGAGTATTTGAAAGCTTTGGTCACGCAGTTGATTGAAGATCAGCGCACATTGAAGGGCGTCGTTTTGATCCCGCAGAATGACCGTTTGATCGTCTCTCTGCCGAGCGATCTGCTCTTTGATGTTGGCAAGGCTGATGTCAGGGACAAGGGGCGCAAGGCGCTTTTTGCCCTTGGTGGAGCCTTATCGCGGATAAAAAATAGAATCGAGGTGATCGGTCATTCTGATCCACGGCCCATACAAAATGATTCGGGTGAATTTTCGTCAAACTGGGATTTATCCCTGGCCCGCGCCCTGAAGGCAGCCGCTGTTCTTGAAAATGTGGGCTATCGCCGTCCTATTGTCGTAAGAGGCCTGGCCAGCGCCCGCTATGAAGAATTGCCCCGTGAGATCGAAGAGGCAAAACGCCTCGATCTCGCTCGTCGCGTCGATATCGTCATTATGCAGGATGACGGCTCGCGGCGCTTGCTTTTGGAGATGGGGTCGAACTAGAATTAACCCATATTCTAGGCCTTAAAACATTCTGGTAATTAATGATCCGTATTTTTCTGCTTACTCTCTTTTGTGTGATCGTACCATTTCAGAGCGGATGGGCGCAGGACGCTTTGCGTGTGCGCACTGGCGAGCATGAGGGATATTCCCGTCTGGTTTTTGACTGGAAACAACGTGTGGATTACGAGGCGGATACCTCATCAAAGGGCAAGCTGATTCTCTCTTTCAAGAAAGAGGCTTCGATCAATACATCCGGCATTCAGGTTGGAGAAAAATCCAACATCCTTGGTTTTGAAGTGCTTTCGCAATCGCCGCTTAAAGTGTCTCTTTCTATTCCTGCGGGTAGTCGCACGCGGAATTTTCATGCGGGCGATCGGCTGGTTGTCGATATTTATGACCCAACAGGCGGCAAGCCAAAATCCCAGTTTCAGGCGTCAAAAATAAAACAGCCTGAACCTCCACCTGCCAAAGCAAAAGAACCTGAGAAGGTTGCAGAAGTGGTCCCAGACGTAAAAAAAGAACCACCAAAAGAAGTTCAAAAACCTGCAGAAGAAAAACATGTCGCAAAAGCTGAGCCTACTGAAGTCAAACATAAGGAGCCCTTACCGGTTGCAGCGGTCACAAAAGAGGAGCTAGCCAAAGAAGGTATAGATGCTCTGGAGGAGCCTTCCCTAATCAGTAGTCTTGAGACGGCTGATACCGGGGCGATTCCGGCCCATGTCATCACTGTTACTTCGACCAAAAATGTCGGTGTGAATGTTTTTGAAAACTACGGCGAATTGTGGCTGGTGACGGACAAGGATGCATTTTACCTCAAGCCTCAGATTAACGGGCCAAATCCTGAAATCTTCCCACCCTTTAAGGAAAAAAAGCTCAAGGATGACAATAAGGCGTATGCCACCAAAATACCGGAAGGCCATCATGCGCGTGGGCAGGGCGGCGGCTTGCTCTGGCGCGTCGTGGTGTCCGCCGATGACAAGAAAAAACATCCGGTGGATCCCATCCGTGAATTTGAACGCCGCGACGCTGTGCGTGGCGGCACGCTCATCTGGCCGTTTGAAGAGGCGGCAGAAGTCATTGAATTTGTCGATGAGATTTCCGGTGACACGCTGATCCTTGTGACAACGGGCAGCTCAAAAGATTTCGGCGGGCCCGGGCGCGAATTTGTTGATTTTGAAACGCTGCCCTCACATATCGGTCTGGTTATCCGTCCCAAAGTTGATGACCTCGAGGTCAGGGTCACCGGTGATGGTGTTGAGATCTCTCGCCCTGGTGGTCTGGCACTGATGTCGGAACAGATGATGGCCCAGGCCCGGGATAGAAAAGCGCCCGATGGCCAGGACCCTGCGAAAAGGAAAAAACCCGCCCCGCGTATCTACAGCTTTTCCGAATGGCAGATGGGCGGCGTTGACGTTATGGACCAGAACGAAAATATTCTTCTGGCCGATATGAACGAAACGACCGAGGGTGAAAAAGTTGAAAACTTAATCACATTGGCGCGGATGTATTTATCAAATGGTCGCGCCGCCGAAGCGCTTGGCTTTGTCAGTTTTGCCCGCGAAGAATTGCCCGAGCTTGAATCCAATCCCGAGTTCCTCGCACTGCGCGGCGTAGCGCATGCGCTGAGCTGGAACAGCGAAGAGGCATTCGAAGATCTTTCAATCAAATCTCTCAAGCCGTTTGAAGAGGTCAATTACTGGCGCGCTTATGCGCTGGCTGATCTGGCGGATTGGCAACAGGCCTATGAGGTGATGCCCGCCGATATCGAGCCGCTTTACGATTACCCCGAAGCTGTACGTTCGCGTTTGGCACTGATGCTGGCGGAAGTTTCTTTGCGCGCCGGCAATATCGATATTGGCGAAGATCTTTTGGCGTTGGTGGAAGAGGATGAAGACAAACTGGCGCCACCGTTCAAGGCAGCGCTGCAATATCTTAAAGGCGAGGCGGCCCGTCAGGCCGGCAATACCGATGAAACCAAAAAACTCTGGAAGGCGTTGTCAAAAGGTGAGGATGATCTTTACCGCGCCAAGGCCGGTCTTGCGCTCACGCGTCTACAGAGACAAGAGGAAGACATCACCCTCGAACGCGCCATCGATAATCTTGAAAGGTTACGCTACGCCTGGCGCGGCGATCAACTTGAGGCCAGCATCTCTTACTGGCTGGGGCGCACCTATTTCGATGCCAGAGACTATATCAAAGGTCTGAATATTATGCGCGAGGCGACAGGATTTTCCGCCGGTACGCGTCTGGGAAAACGCATCACCGAAGAAATGACCGCCGCCTTTACCGACCTTTATATAGGCCCGCACCTTGAAGATGTTTCGCCGCTCGATGCGGTCGCGCTTTACGAGCAGTTCAGCGAATTAACGCCCGCCGGGCCAAAGGGCGACAAGGTTGTTGAAAATCTTGCCGAGCGCTTGGTGCAGGCTGATCTTCTTGATCGCGCCGGAGATTTGTTAAAGCACCAGATTGAGCACCGTCTTGAGGGCGATCATGCCGCCCGTGTTGCTGTGCGTTTGGCGGCTATCCGTTTGTTGGCGGCGCAGCCTGATCATGCGATGCCGGCGCTCGATAAAGCCACGGCGATCCTGCGCACATTGCCCGAAGAGATAGCCAATGGGGCGCGCTATAACGAAATATCACTGCTGCGCGCGCGCGCGTTTTCGCAAGACAAAAAACCGGACCAGGCGCTGGCGATTTTAAACGGCATGAAACTGACTCCCGATGTGAACCGTCTGCGCGCCGATATTGCATGGAAAGCGGCGTATTGGGATGATGCCGCTGAGGCGTTGGGGGATGTCATTCTCGACCGCGATATTTCCCTGACGCGGCCATTAAAAGATGAAGACGCAACCTTCATTCTCCACCGCGCGATTTCGTTGAACCTGGCCAGTGATAGAATTGCGCTGGCCAATATGCGCGAAAAATATGCTGACCCGATGGCGCAAACCGACAAGTCGTGGATGTTTGATGTTGTAACGCGCCCACGCCAAAACGCCGCCCTCGTCGACCGCCAAACGCTGCTGAGCATCGTCTCCGAAGTCGATATGTTTGAGGGTTTCCTGAATGCTTATAAAGACTCACAAACCCCGTCGAATTGACAGTTTTCTTAGGCGCTCTGCTCCTTAGAAAACTGTCATCCTGAGCGGAGTGCCGAAGGCACGAAGTCGAAGGATCTTAATCCTCAAGTTTGTGATACTGAATAGCGCCTCTCACGCCGGCAATAGTAAATATTACTGCTGGTAAAGTTAATAGATAGGGTCCACCTAAGGCTGCGTACAGGGATAAAATTAATATAGCAGAAGCACCCAAAAGACTTTTACTGTGCATGACAAAACCTGCCGCACACCCAAGTCCTGAAATATATCCAAGATGTATGATTATATAGCGCCAGATAGGCTCTTGTCCGATATCAGAAAATATGTAGCCTGTATTGTTTAAAAAGAGTGTAAGAATTCCCAGGGCATGAAATAATATTATTATTCCTGCTGCAGCAATTGATCGGTAGGCAACAGACTCTGCTTCCTTCTTGTCTTCAATCTCTGGCCAGAAAAATCCTAAAATCATATTTCGCTTATGCCATAGCCTGATCACAAAAGGCAATCATAAAGAAGTAGGCCCCAAAGCCCTTGACAAAATAGGATATATTTCCTATAATGTCGGTAAGAAATATCCCTGACTCTACCCATTGCGTAAGTGGGGCCACATTTCGGGGCTACTTACCTGTATATGATGGAAAAGTGGACCCAAAATGTAGGCCCGAAAAACGGCAATGTGGGCCCACATAGGCCCTGCGCGTTACGGCCCGGTTCCGGCCACCGGCGGCACAACATCAAAGCCCTGAATCAGCGATCCGGCGATTAGATACCAGCCATCGACCAGCACGAAAAAGATGATTTTGAACGGCAGAGAAATTGTCACCGGCGGCAGCATCATCATCCCCATCGACATCAAAATTGACGCGGTGACGAGGTCGATAACCAGGAACGGCAGGAACAACATAAAGCCAATCTCGAACGCGCGGCGCAGCTCGGTAATCATGAACGCCGGAATAATCACCTGCAGTGGGATATCAGTGACGCTTTCAAACGGACCTTCCTGACTGTAATTGGCAAACAGCTCGAGATCCTGCTCACGCACATGTTTGAGCATAAACGTCCGGAACGGTGCGACGCCTTTTTCAAAGGCTTCGATCTCGTCAATCTCTTCGGCGATCAGCGGTACAATCGCGGTTTCATAGGCAGCCGTAAAAGTTGGCGCCATAATGAAAAAGGTGAGGAACAACGCCAGCGATATCATCACCGTATTGGGTGGTGTTTGCTGAATACCGATCGCGGTTCGTAAGAAAGAAAGCACGACAATGATCCGCGTGAAGCTAGTCATCATGATCAGGATGCTTGGCGCCAGCGATAAAATAGTGAGCAGCGCCACCAGCTGGATTACGCGGCCAGAAACCGTTCCATCGCCTTCACTGCCAAGATCAATCGAGATATTCTGTGCGAGCGCCTCATGGCCGGCCAGAATGCACAGCGTTACAAAAGCACTGAGGCTCAAGGCTATACAGGCTTTGGTAAGGCTCCTACGAGCATCTTTACGCGCGGTTTTTGTTTTCTGTTTTTTCATTATTCTTTTTTGGTTTGATATCGTTTTCGACAACAGTCTCGCTATTCGGTCCTAAAATGACAAGATGTTGTTTGTCATCACGCTGCAAAAGGATTGCTCTGTGCCGTGCATCGAGCGGCAAGGCTTCAACCACCTTGAGGCGCTTCTCCCCCGAAGAGCTCGCCATTCCTGTGGATAAGCCGAACCGTTTCAGAAGCAATGCCAATCCGCCCATCAGCGCCAGCACAAAAGCGAGAGCAAGCACAAGGCGGATGATTTGGGGGAGTTCGGATTCCATGTTTAGCTTTCCAGATCGCTCTGGATTTTGGCTTGGTATTCAGTGAGAGCCAGCGCCAGTTCATCCAGCTTGCCGATCATCTCGGCCATCATCGGCTGGACGCGTGCAGTGGTTTCATCATCGGCGGATTCGATATCACTACATAGTCCGGAAACGCGCTCATCAAGATTAGAAAGGTCCGGCATTTCGTCACCTTTTACTTTGGTAAGGGCGTCTTCTACGAAACCTGTTAATTCCTGAAAGCGCTCTTCATATTCCTGGGCTGAATCTTCATCGCTCATATAAAATTCCCTTTTTTACTCTATTTCATCAATATCACTTTTGAACACAGTATCAAAAGGATTTGGGGCTCCATTGGCACGGTAAACATAAGACAAAACTTCCGCCACAGCCATAAAAGCTTCACTGGGAATAGGGGAATCAATCTCAAACTGAGTCAGCATTTCCGCCAATTCGCCGTCTTCGCGGACCTTGATTCCATTGTCAAAAGCCAGTTGCAGAATCTTCTCGGCAATTTTTCCCCGTCCTGCGGCTGTAATGCGGGGAATATCCGGCCTGTTGCCCGATTCCTGAATGGCGACAGCGGTCTGGCGTTTGGGGATTGTTCTTGTATTTGAACGACTTAAGACGGTATTGCCGTCGTTTTCACTGTCATTATCGTATTTATCGACCACTGGCACGCTTCCTGCAATTGTTTAATCAGGTGGAGTAAAAAACAAGGTTTCATACAATGACTACAGAAAATATAGCTCTTTTTAAAGCAATTGGTGCAAAAATGGACTTTTTGAACCAGCGCCAGCGCATTATTTCGCAAAATATATCCAATTCAGATACGCCGAAATATCGACCGCAGGACCTTACGCCGGTTGATTTTGGTAAGGTTCTTCAGGGCGTTACCAAGCAAGGATCACATTCGGTTTCACTGGATACGACCAGAGCCAATCATATGCCGCCGCCGAATGAAATTCCGGGGACAAAATCACGCAAGCAAAAGGAAACCTATGAGGTCGCTCCGGTGGGCAATGCGGTGATTATGGAAGAACAATTGATCAAATCAAACCAGACAGTCGCGGATTACAACCTGATGACCAGTCTTTACCAGAAAAATGTCGGGCTGATTCGTACGGCCATCGGTGCCAGATAGGGCAGGAGGAATAAATTATGGGTTCAGAACTTCTTAATGCAATGCAAATCTCCGCCATGGGCATGCGTGCTCAGGGCGAGCGGATCAGGGTCATTACCGAGAACGTTGCCAATGCCAGTACGGCGGCCGGCACGCCGGACGAAGACCCGTATGCGCGTCAGATCATCACCTTTAAAAACGAGATGGACCGCCAGCTGGGGGTCAATCTGGTTGAAGTGGATGATATTACGAAGGACAAAAAAGCGCCGTTCCCGACCAAATATATGCCGGATCATCCGGGCGCTGATGAGAATGGCTATGTAAAGATGCCCAATGTGAACATGATGATCGAGGTTATGGATGTGCGCGAGGCCCAACGAAGCTATGAAGCCAATTTGGGGATGATTGAACAATCACGCTCAATGATCCTGCGGACCATCGATATGTTGCGGAACTAAATAATAAGAGTAGAATGAGCGGAGGAGTAAGATATGCCAATAGATAAAATCATAGACCCAAATGTTGCGGCCAATGCCTATGGTAAGACCCTGGGTATGGGGAGCAAAGGCGTATCCGGTGGCGATGATGATGGTGTTTCCTTTTCAGATTTCCTTAAGAAATCAGCGCGCGATTCCATTGATACCTTAAGAGGCGGCGAGGCCATGAGTGCCAAGGCCGTCACCGGTGAAGCGGATATCACCGAAGTGGTTGCTGCTGTTACGGCCGCTGAATTAACGCTGCAAACAGTTGTAGCTGTTCGTGACAGGCTCATCGGCGCTTATCAGGAAATTATGCGGATGCCCGTATAATAGTTGACAGTCACCCGTTTTCCGTCAGACTATTCTTAATATGAACGATACCGAAGTTATTGAAACCGCCAGACAGGCTTTGCTGATCTCCATTGAGATTGCGGCGCCTGTGTTATTGATAGGGTTGGTGGTTGGTGTTTCCATTGCGCTTGTTCAAGCCCTTACGCAGGTTCAGGAAATCACGCTGGTCTTCGTTCCCAAAATCCTTGCCATTTTTCTGGCACTGTTTTTCTTCCTGCCTTTCATGATGACCCGCTTGGTTGTCTTTATGGAATCGCTGGCTGATCGTATGATCGGGCTGGGGTAGGGGGCGGCCATGCCCAGTGCTATCGAAGCTTTCATCGTCTCCGGGGTTTTTGCTTTCATCCTGACATTTGTGCGGATTGGCTCGGCGGTGATGATTATGCCGGGGCTGGGTGATTCCTTTGTGCCTTCGCGCATACGTCTTCATATGGGTTTGGCTTTGACGCTGGCGTTGTTCCCGCTATTAATCCCGCTGATGCCGAGTCCTATTCCCGGTACACTTACCTTGATTACTCTTATCGGGATGGAGTTTCTGATTGGTATCTTTTTTGGCACCATCGCGCGGATTTTGATGACGGCACTGGATACAGCCGGGATGATTATTTCACTGCAATCGGGCCTGGCCAATGCGCAGCTTTTCAATCCGTCACTGGCGTCACAAGGCTCATTGATGGGGGCATTTTTATCGGTCACCGGGGTGGTAGTTCTTTTTTCTACCAATCTGCATCATCTCCTTATTATAGGTGTGCTCGAGAGTTACCAGCTCTTTCCGATCGGTGAGCTTCCAGATACGGGCTCAATGGCGGAGCTAATGGCGCGGGCGGTTTCGACCAGCTTTTCCATCGGTTTTAAAATTGCCGCACCGTTTGTGGTCGTGACTTTGCTGATCTATGTCGGGATGGGTGTTTTGACCCGTCTTATGCCGCAGGTGCAGGTATTTTTGCTGGCGCTGCCGCTGCAGATTTTAATCTCGTTGGTGACGTTTACCTTTGTGCTGTCCGCCGGGCTGCTGTACTGGCTCGGCCAATTCCGTGACGGCATGGTGTTTTTCTTAACCGTTGGCGGGCCTTAAGGGGCGGGGGTAGATTTCGCGATAAGAGTTTTATCACCACCAGGAGAAAAGGATAAGTTAAAGTCCTCGCCGGCTTTGTAGCCGGGCCCTTCTTTTTTTGCCGGCTTTTTCCAGTGGTCGATCTCAGCGCCTTGCGGGTCGCGGCCACAAGACTCTGTGTTTGATATCATAATTATCTTGCAGAGCTCTTCTTGTGCAGAATTGTTCGGATCGGGTTTGGGCTCGTCTGCATTGGCGACAAAGGGGAATATAGATAACAGACCACTCAACGCAATTGTACGCATAGATGTACTCATTAGGAACTCCTCTCAATTTTGTAGTGGTAATATGGAACATACCATAAGCAGACAAAGAGCGTCAAAAAAAGATGTTAAAAAATCTACGCCTTATGCACATTCTTGTTTAAGGCTTATGTGATAACATGAATCTATGAGCGACGATCAACCAGACGATTCCCAGAAAACCGAAGAACCGACCCCGAAAAAGATCGAGCAGGCGCGCAAAAAGGGGCAGGTGGGTTTATCGCGTGAGATTAATAACTGGGTGATGCTTTTGGCCGGAACGATTTTGATCGCCGCTGTGGCTGGCCCGGTTCTGGGCGATCTAAAAAACCTTATGAAAGCCTATATCGAACATTCCCATGATTTTCCGCCAACGCCGGGTGGGCTGCACGTTATTTTGGGTGGTGCCTATATGAAGGTGATCGGCATTTTGGCGCTGCCGTTTATTGTGTTAATGACCGCTGCTTTTCTTGGGCCGTTTATACAAGTTGGGCCGCTTTGGGCGCCTGAATCAATCAAGCCTTCTTTAAGTAAAATTTCACCGATCAAAGGATTCTCGCGTTTGTTTTCGACGCGCTCGCTGATGGAATTTGCCAAGGGGATTTTGAAGATCACCATTATCGGCGGGGTTAGCGCGATCATTATCTATCCGTATTACGGACAGCTCGAGCATTTAATCGGTATGCCTGTGATTCAGGTTCTGGGTGAATTGCAGGGTCTTATTGTCAAGATGATGGCCGGTATTCTGGTTGTTCTTCTGGTTGTTGCCGTGATTGACCTGGTTTATCAGCGCATGGAAAATCAAAAGAAAATGCGTATGACCAAACAGGAGCTCAAGGACGAGTACAAACAAACCGAGGGTGATCCGCATGTTAAAGCACGGCTGCGGCAACTCAGGACCGAGCGTGCAAGGCAGCGCATGATGCAGGCAGTGCCCGAAGCCGATGTTGTCATCACCAACCCGACGCATTATTCCATTGCTCTTAAATATGACCCCGAAGCCATGGAAGCGCCACGCTGCGTGGCCAAAGGGATTGATGATCTGGCGCTGCGTATTCGTGAAGTGGCAAAGGAAAATGATGTTGAATTGTTCGAGAATAAGCCGTTGGCGCGTGCTTTATACGATGTGGTGGATGTCGATCAAATCATCCCAGCTGATCATTATCAGGCTGTCGCTGAGGTTATATCTTACGTCTTTAAGCGCAAAGGCAAACTCCATTAAGCTTTAGGCTGTTGGCACCCTAAATCCTGTCATTTTTTGGCCATTTATGGCATCCTAATGGGATGAAAATTGACCACGCGGAGTTTATTGCCCGCCATCACAAGGGAGCCGGATCGGCTTCGCATCAAACCAAAAACAAAAACCGCTATGCAGGGTTTCTGGCTGTCATGGTGCTGTGTCTGAATATTGGAATTTTCCTGTTTATCACGACCATAACCCGCATTGATGAAATGACAGCAAAAATGATGGTGATGTCAGTTTTACTGTTGGTGCTGGTTGTGGTTGTTATTTATCGCTCCTATTCCATACATTCTACGCAGGAAAAAGAACTGGGCCTTTTAAAAGAAGTTCTTGCAGGTTCGCGTGGCGCAAGGCTTATCACCAACAGCGCTGACAATACGGTCTATGCGAATGAAAAGTTTAGGAAGCTCTGCGGTGATATGGGGCCACCTGATTATCAAACTTTGATAAAGCTGTTTCAAAACAATGAAGAGGCGATGGCGCATTTCCGAACGCTAGCAGATCAGGCGCATCGTGGACTTACCGATTCCATTGAGTTGTTTTCCAATGATGAACGCCGCACTGGTTGGTATGTTGTTGTCGCGCAGCCTGTGGCCGGGCATGCCGGGTTTATTCATTGGCGTGTCGAAGATGTCACCGAAAAGCATACAGTTGATAGGGCCATCCGCGAAGAGCGGGAAAAGCTGATTGATTTCACCGACAATGCGCCGGTCGGGTTTTTCTCTCTTGATGAAAACGGCCGGTTTGTCTTTGCTAATGCCACTTTTGCACGTTGGGTTGGCGACGATCTGCAAACGCTCCTCAAGCAAGGGGTGTTGCATACTTATCTTCTCGATCCGCCGGAAAATGCAGCGCCTTACGATTTGATCCAAAAGGGCGGGCGCCGCCAGGTGGTCGAAATAAAGATGAAAGGCCCTGGCGGCAAAAGTTTTTTGGCCTCGATCAACCAGATTGTCGTGCAGGAGAATGGCGGGCGGGTACGCACCCGGGCTGTGGTCAATGATCTAACGTCCGAGCACGAAATGTACAAGGCATTGAAGGCATCGGAAGATCGTTTTCAGAGATTCTTCGAAGAAGCGCCGCTTGGCATTATTCTTATCGATCAGGGTGGCATCATCAAAGATTGCAATAGTGAATTCGCAAATATGTTGGGTCTGGGGATTACTGAAGTTGAAGAGAAAAACTTTGAAAACTTCATCGGAAGAGAGGATGAAGATAGTGAATTGCTTGTGTCGGCTGTTGATCAGATCAAACAGGGCCAGCAGATGGAAGCGCCGCTGGAAATTACCCTGAAAGGCAAGAGTGGCGAGGTTGTTGCGCAGATGCACGGGCGACGATTTAAAGAAAGCGACAGCACGGTATTGCACTTTATCGATTTGACCGAACAAAAATCACTGGAGGCACAGTTCGTGCAGGGTCAGAAAATGCAGGGTATTGGTCAGCTGGCCGGTGGTATTGCTCACGACTTTAACAATCTTCTCACTGCTATTATAGGCTTCTCTGATTTGCTTCTTTTGCGCCACAAGCCTGGCGACCCATCCTTTGCGGATATTATGCAGATCAAGCAGAACTCTAACCGTGCCGCCAATCTTGTGCGTCAGCTTCTGGCGTTTTCACGTCAGCAAACCTTGCGGCCGAAAGTGCAGGATATTACCGATATTATCACCGAGCTGTCGCATCTTTTGCGTCGCCTGATTGGTGCCAGCATCGATCTTGATCTCGTTCACGGGCAGGATCTTGGCTTGGTCAAGGTCGATGAAGGGCAGATGGAGCAGGTTTTTATCAATCTCGCTGTCAATGCGCGCGATGCGATGGATGGCAATGGCAAGCTGACAATTGCGACAGAGAACTTTACTAATAAAAAGCCTAAAGATTTGGGCCCGGAGGAAATGCCGGCCGGTCACTGGACTGTCATTAAAGTCAGCGATACCGGTAGCGGTATGACCAAAGATGTGATGGAGCGGATATTCGAGCCATTCTTTACCACAAAGGAAGTCGGTCACGGCACTGGCCTTGGGCTGGCGACCGTTTACGGGATTATCCGCCAGACCGGCGGTTATCTTCATGTGGAGAGCAAGCCGAAGAAAGGTGCGGTCTTTTCGATTTATCTACCGCGCTCCAATGAGGCCGAAGAAGAGGACGTTGAAGAGGAGATGGAGCCCGACGAAAGCAAGTCGCAGGATTTAACTGGCTCTGAGCGGATATTGCTGGTCGAGGATGAAGATGCTGTGCGCACGTTCTCCCAGCGCGCCATGACCAATAAAGGTTATGAGGTTCTGGCTGCTGATTGCGGCGAAGCAGCGCTTGCGGTTCTTGAAAAAGAAAAAGAGCCGATTGATCTTTTGATTACCGATGTGGTGATGCCGAATATGGACGGGCCGACCCTGGCGCAGCGAATCAGACAGGACAGCCCCGACCTCAAAATCATCTTCATCTCCGGCTATACCGAAGACAAATTAAAGGATCATATGGGGGAGAATATTTATTTTCTGCCTAAGCCGTTTACCCTGAAACAGTTGGCAGCCAAGGTTAAGGAAGTGCTGGAGGAATAAGTGTGTTCCTATCTTGTTCTTTTCTCTTGACCGTGAGAACAAACCATGTACAGTAATGTGTATAAGGTTTTGTGAAGGCGCGGAATTGTTTGCGCTGGTGACCTAAACAATGCAAAGAAAGGGGAAATATTATGTCAGTCACACCAATCAGAGCAGGTGATCAGATGAAAACACAAAATTCTGCCGACAAGGAAAAGGCGCTCGATGCCGCGCTTTCACAGATTGAAAGGGCCTTTGGTAAAGGCTCAATAATGAAGCTCAATGGAGAGCACAATCCGATGGAGGTTGAGTCGATCTCCACCGGTTCGATCGGGCTCGATATCGGGCTTGGGATCGGCGGTGTGCCGCGTGGACGGATTGTTGAAATTTACGGGCCCGAGAGTTCCGGTAAAACGACATTGGCGTTGCATGTAATTGCCGAGGCGCAAAAGACAGGTGGCACCTGCGCCATTGTCGATGCCGAACATGCGCTCGATCCAGGTTACGCCAAAAAGCTTGGCGTTGATGTTGATAATCTTTTGATCTCGCAGCCCGATGCGGGGGAACAGGCTTTGGAGATTGTCGACACGCTTGTAAGGTCAGGTGCGCTCGATGTACTGGTGATTGACTCTGTGGCGGCGCTGGTGCCGCGTGCTGAGCTCGAAGGCGAGATGGGCGATCATCATGTTGGTCTGCAGGCGAGATTAATGTCGCAGGCTTTGCGCAAGCTTACCGGATCGATTTCAAAATCCCGCACAACGGTTATCTTTATCAACCAGATCAGGATGAAAATTGGTGTGATGTTCGGCTCGCCCGAAACCACAACCGGTGGTAATGCGCTGAAGTTTTACTCTTCCGTGCGCCTTGATATTCGCCGCATTGGTGCGATCAAGGACAAGGATGAAGTGGTTGGTAACCAGACTCGCGTTAAGGTCGTGAAGAACAAAATGGCGCCGCCATTCCGTCAGGTCGAGTTTGATATTATGTATGGCGTAGGAATATCCAGAATGGGTGAGCTTCTCGATCTTGGTGTTGCGGGCAATCTCGTGGAAAAATCGGGGTCGTGGTTTTCCTACGATGGGCAACGTATTGGCCAGGGCCGTGAAAACTCCAAGGCATTCCTGAAGGAAAACCCTGAAGTGGCCGCCAAGCTTGACGGACAAATTCGTGCCAATGCCGGGTTGCTCTCCGAGGCTTTGCTTGCCGGACCCGAGGCGGCTGAAAAGGCTGCAGAGGATGCGGCTGAAGACACAGCCAATGATGGGATCGATGATGCGCCTAAGAAGAAAAAGGCCAGCTAATAAGCAGAGGACTGTTTGAAGACCAAATTACTCAGTAGGCAGGGCTATAAACCCGGCGGTGCTCCCGGAACGCTAGAGGCTCCGGAGGGAGCTCTTGCCCCTGAGGCACAGATTATTTGTTACGGTCCTGAGAACCTTGAAGAGATTGCTTTTGGTTCGGTTGAGGATATTCCAGCGCTTTTAGATAAATGGCCGCTGGTCTGGATTAATGTCAGTGGGCTGGCCGATGTCAATTTAATTGAGAAACTTGGGCAGCAATTTAATATACACCCGCTAGCACTCGAAGATGTCGTGCATATTCCCCAGCGAGCCAAAGTTGAGGAGTTTGAGAACTGTTTGTTCGCTGTTTTTCGTATGGCGGTATGCGAAGGTGATTCTCATGCGCTAGAGCAGGTTTCTTTATTCCTCGGTAAAAACTTTGTTCTGACATTTCAGGAGCGTCCGGGTGATGTCTTTGAGCCGGTCCGTGAGCGTATTCGCAAGGGCCGCCCGCGCATCCGCATGGCGCGGCCCGATTATCTTGTTTATGCCTTAATGGATGCGGTGGTCGATGGCTATTTCCCGGTGCTGGAGCTTTATAGCGACAGGCTAGATTCGCTGGAAGAGCGTATTTTAAACAACCCAACTCAAAAAATGATGGAGGAGGTATATAGGATCAAGCGCGAATTACAGTTGCTGCGTCATTGCATCTGGCCATTGCGTGAAGCGATTGGTAATTTGACCGCGGGTGAACATGATTTGGTGAATTCAGAAACATCGGTATTTTTACGCGACTGTCAGGATCATGTTATTCAGGTTTTGGATATCCTTGAGAATTACCGCGAACGCATTTCCGGCCTGACTGATTTGTATTTATCCTCAATCAGCAACAAGATGAATGAGGTCATGAAAGTTCTTACCATTATTGCGACCATCTTTATGCCACTTGGATTTCTTGCCGGGATTTACGGTATGAATTTCGACAGTTCTTCACCCTATAATATGCCCGAGCTCAGCTCGCCCTATGGCTATCCTATTCTCCTTTCGGTGATGGCGCTGGTGGGGATGGGGATGTTGCTTTATTTCCGCAGTCTTGGCTGGCTTGGTAGCGGCAGAAAAAAACCTTAGCTCTTGGACGTTTTCAGCAATCTTTGCTTCTGTTTGCCCCAGTCCCGTTTTTTGATGGTTTCGCGTTTGTCGTGTTCTTTTTTACCTTTGGCCAGAGCGATTTCAATTTTGGCGAGGCCCCGCCCATTAAAGAAAAGCCGCAGAGGGACAATTGTGTAACCCTCGCGATTGACGGCCCCGAGCAATTTATCGGTCTCACGTTTATGCAGTAGCAATTTGCGTGGGCGCTTTGGATCGTGCTGCATTTTTGGCCCGGCTTGTTGGTATTCGGGGATATGAAGATTGAAAATCCATATCTCACCGGCTTTGGGCCCAACATGAGCTTCCCTAATTGTGCATTGACCCATACGCAGGGATTTGACTTCCGTGCCGACAAGCATAATCCCGGCCTCAAATTTGTCTTCAACAGCATAATCAAAGCGTGCGCGCTTATTGTCGGCCACCGTCTGGTTGGTCGAGATCATGCCGGATTTCTTGTCTTTCTTTTTACTAGCCATTGTTTCTTAACCACAATTTAAACAGGGACACATTAAACCAATGTGTCCCCAATATATAGAATAACATAAAAGTTCTTTAACCGGCAGCGCTGGCTTTGCCGTTAGAGTTGGCAGGGCCCAAACCAGCATGTGCCATCGCTTTGTCCACGATTTTACGGGCACCATCACTGGCCGGTAAAAGAGGGCGGCGGAGCTGATCGGTACACAGGCCGAGCACGCTGGCGGCGTATTTCACCGGCGCAGGGTTACTTTCAACAAACAAGGCCGTGCCCAGTGGCGCCAATTGATCCCGTATTTTTTCAAATGTTTTGCTGTCGCCATTAACCCAGGCATTTTGTAGCGCCGCGCATTCCGCCGGGGCAATATTGGAGATCACGGAAATTACGCCGTGGCCGCCCTGTGCCAGAAAAGCCGGGGCGGTAATGTCATCCCCGGAAAGCTGGCAGAAATCCGTGCCGCATGTGCTTGTCGTTGCCAATGGCCGGGTCAGGTCACCTGTTGCATCCTTTACCCCAACAATCCGCGGCAATTCAGCCAGTTTTGCCATGGTTTCAACGTTCATATCAATCACGCATCTTCCCGGGATATTATAAATTACAATCGGGATATCCACAGCCTCGTGGATGGCTTTATAGTGTTCAATCAAGCCTTCCTGAGTAGGCTTGTTATAATAAGGTGTAACGATCAGGGCGCCATCGGCGCCGGCTTCCTTTGCGTGCTGCGTCAATTCAATCGCTTCGCGCGTTGAATTTGAGCCGGTTCCGGCGATTACAGGCACTCTTTTCTTGACGACATCAACGCAGCGCTGGACAATAGCCATATGTTCATCATGAGACAGAGTAGGGCACTCGCCCGTCGTGCCAGTGGGGACCAGGCCGTGAATGCCTTGTTCCACCTGCCATTCGACAAGGCTTTCAAAAGCCGGCCAGTCAATTTCGCCGTCTTTAAACGGGGTGATCAGAGCGGTAATAGCGCCTTTAAACATAGTATTCTCCGTAAATTCAAAGTGGGGCAGAATATACGTATATTTATGAAGAAAAGCAAGAAACCTGCTGTTTTGGCTGTGTTTTTGATTATCTGTGCTCTCGGTCTTTCTTTTGCCAATGCGAAGGAAACGCCAGTGGCGCGGCTGCAAACGGCTGCGGATAGAGCGCAGACCCTGCAGGCGATTCAGGCGATTAATCAGGGTCGCTGGGAGCTGGCTGAGCAGAAGATTGCGCAAACCAGAGATCCGCTGGCGTCAAAGCTGTATTACTGGCTGGTTTTTACAAAAGGTTCGAAAAAGAACTGGGGTAGCACCAAATTCGTCCGTTTGGCCCATTTTATCCGTCAAAACCCTGAATGGCCGGGGATTAGGAGTTTGCGCCTGCTGGCTGAGGATGTCATGCCGAAGGACCAGCCGCCCCAGGATGTCGTGACATGGTTTAATGATTATAAGCCGCTGACGGCCGACGGTATGGATCGTTATATGGGAGCCTTGATTGCGACTGGCCGTAGGGCAGAGGCCAAAAAACATTTGGGCGATTGGTGGGTGAGTAGCTTGTCAATGTCACGCGATGAGCAGCGGCAAATTTACCGAAAATATGGCGGCCTTCTGGATGGGGGTAATCACAGAAGGCGTATGGACGCACTCTTGTTTGCAAGCCATTACCAAAATGCTCGTGCGATTGCCGGCGTGCTGGGTGATGGTTATCCGCAGCTGACCGAAGCGCGGATTGCACTGGCTGAGAAGAAGAAGGGCGTGAATGAGTTGATAGCGCAGGTGCCGCGTCGGTTGCAAAGTGATCCGGGCTTGCTCTATGAGCGGCTGCGCTGGCGACGAAAGAAGAATTTGGATGTCAGTGCGATGGAGCTTTTACACAACGCCCCGCCATTGGAAAAAATTCACAATCCAGCTGCGTGGTGGCAGGAACGTCATATCATTATCCGCCGTTTGATGGAAAAGGGCAGCTATAAAAGCGCATATCTTTTGGCGACAGAGCATATGCAGAAAAGCGGCTTTGCTTACGCGCAGGCTGAATGGCTGGCCGGGTGGATGGCACTACGTTTTCTGGATAACCCGACTGAAGGGCTGCAACGCTTTGAAGCCCTATATAGCAATGTGAAAACACCTATTAGTAAGGCGCGGGCGGCGTACTGGGCCGGGCGGGCGGCAAAGGCTTTGGGCCAGAACGAAGCCAGTGCGATGTGGTATCAAAGGGCCGCCGCTTCTCGGACAACGTATTACGGGCAGTTGGCAGCGGGAGAGTTATCACTTAAAAATAAGCTACAGAGCGCTGCGCCGCCGGTGATTACGAGCGCTGATAAAAACGCTTTTAACAAAGCCGAGCTTGTGCAGGCTGCGGAGCTTTTTCACGACGCCGGTATGCGCAAAGAGGCCAGCCGTTTTATTCAAACTTTTGTTAAAAGTGAGGCAACACCAAAAGCCTATAGGTTTGCGGCTGAAATGGCAGCGGATATGGAGCATTACCATGATGCGATCCGTATCGCGAAGAATGCTACGAAGCAGGGGATGTTTTTGACGTCCCAATCCTATCCGGTTATTACCAATAAACTACAAGGCATTTCTCTTGAATGGTCTTTGGTTCATTCATTGATTAGGCAAGAGAGTATGTTTGATTATAAAGCGACTAGCCCGGCCGGTGCACTGGGCTTGATGCAGCTGATGCCGGCAACGGCAAAAGAAGTGGCGCGTAAAAAAGGAATGAAGCATCGGACAAGCTGGCTAACAGAAAATCCATCACATAACATTAAGCTTGGCACTGGTTATCTGGACCAGATGCTCGCGCGTTTTAACGGCTCCTATGTGATGGCGATTGCGGCCTATAATGCCGGGCCGGGCCGGGTTGATAAGTGGGTTAAAATGTTTGGTGATCCGCGTACTGGCGAAGTTGATATGGTCGACTGGATTGAATCAATCCCGATTTATGAAACCCGCAACTATGTCCAACGGGTGATGGAGGGGGTCTATGTGTATCGCCTGCGCCTTAAAGGGATTCAAAAAAAACCTGATGAGGCTTTATATATCGCGATGCGGCAGGGGCTGTAGACCCTTTAGTTATTAACTTTTTTGGCTGCATACGAAGAAAACCACCCCATTTTTGTTTACACAAAATTATCAACCTTCGGTTACACTAAAGTATAGGGTGATCTTCTTTTCTTATATAAAATTGAAATTGGGGCAATGAAACTTTTACTCGCTGACGACCACACATTATTCCGTGATGCATTGGTGCAATATATCGAGAGGGCTGAGCCTGAATCCGATATAACGCTGGCCAAGGATTTTTATGAGGTGGTAGATCTCATGAAAGAAAAACCTGAGCAGGATCTTATTTTACTTGATCTGCGCATGCCGGGGATGAACGGCATGGAAGGGTTTAAACGGATGCGTGATGACTATCCTGATATTCCTGTGGCGCTTATGTCTGGTGTGGCGGAAACAAAGGACGTAAACGCTGCTATGGATCTTGGCGCTGTCGGTTATTTCCCCAAGACTTTGTCGGGCAAGGCTTTGTTAAAAGCCATTCAACTTGTTTTGACAGGTGAGCGTTTTGTTCCAATTGATCATGAAACCAACGCTATTATGCCGTCTCATTATAATGGGAAAGGCAAAGGGGAGAGCGGTGGCTCTAATGGTAACGGCTATGGTGGCCTTCAGGAAACGCAAAGTAAGATGGACGGCTCGGCCGTGGTTCAGCTGACGCCGCGCGAAACGGAAGTGTTGTCGTATCTTGCGCGGGGTGCTTCTAACAAGGAAATTGCACGCGAACTGGATTTGCAAGTGGTCACAGTTAAGCTGCATGTAAGAGGTGTGTGCAGAAAACTGGAGGCGAAGAACAGAACCCAGGCGGCGCTTAGAGCGCGTGAATTGGGAATAGTGGCGGCCTCTTCGTAACAGCTATAGGTTAGTATGAATTTTCGTCTTCAAAATTTTCCTGACATTATTAATTATATTCCAGGATTGGTGATTCTGGTTTTTGGCATGCTCGCTTTGCATTCATCGGTGAGCTTGATGGAAACAAACCGCGACATGGTTAGCGCTTACGAGGAATCTGCCCCATCCAATTTATATAGCGCCGAGCAGAAAAAAAGTATGGCGCAGCTCATGCGCAAACGAGAGGACTGGCTGTATTGGTCTGTGCTGGCAATAGGGTTTTCAGGATTTTTGCTGGTGGTTTTGAATACGGACAAACTTAAAAAACTGAAAAAAGCCAATGAAGATAAGGGGGCTACCCTTGGGCTTCTTAGAAACCGGCTGGCGGCTATGGAGGCATCGCGTGATGGTATTGGCATCATTAATAGTGACGGCAATCTTGCCTATATGAACAATGCCCTTATGAAGTTGCACAATATTCCTGAAGATGAAGAGCATGAATATATCGGAAGTCCTTGGGAGGGGCTGTATGCCCAGGAAGGTAGAGAGGAAATTCTGGAAGGCCGTAAACAGATACAGGATGCGGCCATGTCTGAACTACAGGAACAGGGGTATTGGCGCGGTGAATCACCGATTGCCATGAAAGATGGCGGCGTTGTCAATGCGGAGCTGTCCCTAACCCTTTTGCCTGATGGTGGTTTTATCGGGACGGTGCGTGATATATCCCATCGTAAGAAAATGGAGGCAGAAAGAAAGGGTCTTGAAGATCAGTTTTACCAGGCACAAAAAATGGAGGCTATCGGGCGTTTGGCAGGCGGTATTGCCCATGACTTTAATAACATTTTGGCGGCGATGAACGGCTATGCAGAGTTTTTGATTGATGATCTGGAGGAAAAATCCGCCCAACATCAGTTTGCTGTCAATATTTTGCAGGCCGGTCGTCAGGCCCGTGATTTGGTTGATCAGATGCTGGCCTTTTCACGGCGTAAAGAAAGCACAAAAGATTCTTTTGATTTGGTTGGCCCCGTCCATGAAACACTATCTATGCTTCAGGCGACATTACCAAAGACGATAGAGGTTCGGCAGGAGCTTAAAGTTGCGAATGCACCCATCAACGGCAATGCCAACCAGATTGCACAAGCTATCATGAATTTATGTGTGAATGCCAAGGATGCCATTGAGGATGAACATGGAAAACTAAATGTTAGCCTTGATATTATTGGTTCTTCTGAGTGTGGTTTGCCAGCTATCCTGATTGATGATCTGGAACAACTTGAGAAAGCGCCGCCGATACGATTTGAAGAGCCTGAGCCGGGCCGCACACGGCTTTTCCTGGGGAAAATGGTTAAAGATCATGATTATGTTTGTCTGAGTGTTGAAGATACGGGGAGCGGGATGAGCAAGGTTATCATGGAGCATATTTTTGAACCGTTTTTTACAACCAAGCCGGTTGATAAGGGTACGGGGCTAGGGCTGGCAACAGTTCATGGTGTGGTCGCCGGGCACCAGGGTGCCATGGTGGTTGATAGTACACTTGGGAAAGGAACACGGTTTGATTTATTTTTTCCAGTCTCCGAGGTGGTTATGGAGACGGATTTTATAGAGGAGAAAGAGGGAGCGGCCAAAGCGGGGAGTGGCCGTGTTTTGTTGGTTGAGGATCAGGATTCGGTGAGGGATATGCTTTTGACCATGCTTGAGCGCCTGGGATATGAAGCAGCGGCCTGTGTTTCAGGTTTAGAGGCTCTGGATGTATTGCGAGAAAATCCTGATGCATTTGATTTGGTGCTGACGGACCATAATATGCCAAAAATGACGGGCCTGGAACTGGCGCAGCAGATTAATATTGATTTTCCTGACCTCCCTTTCATTCTTTTGTCAGGCTATAGTGAGAACAAATTAAGGGATTTGATGGAAGAAAACCTGGCGATTAAAGCGATCCTGCGCAAACCTATCGCAAAAGATGCCTTGGCGCAAAAGATTGAGGCTGTGCTGTCAGGGCAAAAAATGGCAGCCTGATTGTGTTTGGCTTTTAGTTTGTTCGGCCTTCGCGCCACCAGGTAAAGGTCGCCATTCCAAGCAAAATAAGAGCAGCCAGCCACGGCGGTAACAATGGTCTATCTTTTACGCCGGTAACATTAAAATCATGATTGCGGCGTAGGCCAATCCAGTTATGGCCAGCATAATTGCGTCCAGCGGCCAGCAGGCGGATGGATGGCATCGGGTTGTCTGACAGCCATTTGATGCTGCCTTTTGACGCTTGCGTTAGGGGAGAGAGTAGGTCGGGTGTCGTTTTAACCCCGCGCAGCTCCGGTGGATTGAGGTCGCCAATAATTGCAAAACGGCGCTGACCTTCAGGGTCTTCAAAGGCATAAATACCAAGTTGATCCGCTTCAATTTTTACCTCCAGCCAGCCGTCTTTTTGATTGTCGAGTGTTATTGTATCTGTTTTACCGTCCGGTTTTGTCATTGTAATGGATAGGCCGGGCTGCGCGTAGTTTCTTGAGCGCACTGTAATTGTATTTTTATCAACCTGAACATCCAGTGCTTTTTCATCCAGTTCCGGTTCTTTCATGAGCCAATGGACAACGCGCCGCAAAAGTTCGGCATGCGGACCACCGGATTCGTAACCGCGTGACCAGAGCCAGATATGATCGCTGGAGAGTTGCGCAACGCGCCCTTCTTTCACGCGGTCAAGAACCAACAAAGGGTATCCATCCGCACCATCCATCAATGTTTCACCGTCCTCGCGCTTGATAACAACCTGACGTAACCAGTGCCCCCAGTTGGGCGTATCATTTTGTAATATGCCATTCCAGTAAATATCTTTGGTTACCGGATGGTTCTTGCCTCCCTCGGTCAGCACAGGAATAAAGGGTTTTCGGATGACAGCGCCGGTCGGGATGCCGGGCAGGATATTCATCAGCGAGGTGTAGTAGACCGAATCCTGAGACGCGAACGATGGACCGCTGGCCTCCAGCAGGGCGCCCCCTTCTTCAACATAGCGAACGATATTGTTAAAATAATTACTAGGAAGAATTCTGTTGAGGCGGTAGCGGTCAAAAACAATCAAATCAAAATCGTATAGCTTGATTTCAAACAATTCACGGAAAGGAAAGGCAATGAGGGAAAGCTCGTTTTGTGGTGTGCTGTCGAGCTTGTCGGGTTCACGAAGAATGGTGAAGTGAACAAGATCAACGCCTGGATCGGATGTCAGAAGGTCGCGCCATGTGCGCCCGCCGGCATGAGGCTGGCCGGACACAAGTAGAACACGTAGCCTGTCGCGCACACCGTTCACAAGAAGCGCTGCGCGGTTATTGGCTTCGGTGATTTCGTCGGGGATTCCCTGTACACTGAGCTCAATAATATTTTGCCCAGCGTGTTCGATGTCGACATCGAGAGTTTGCTCTTCTCCCACTGGTACAAAAAAGACTTCGGGCTTGCCGTTATGGCGTTTCAATGTGACGCTGGCTGTGGATTGGCCGGTATTGTGTGTGTCTTCAATTTTATACTGAATAGAAACTTTTTGTCCGACAATGCCGTAAGCCGGGGCTTTAAGGATAACAAGCTGGCGGTCACGTTCATTTTTATCGCCTGTCAAAAGACCATGAACCGGACCGTATTTTTTAAACAGCGCCGGGTCCTGCGGTATATCGTGAATTTGGCCGTCGGTTAAAAATATTACGCCCGCCCTTCTTTTTTGCGGCACATCGGCCATGGCAAGGTCAAGGGCATCAAAAAGTCTTGTGTCTTTTGATATTTCCCTGTTGCCGGGCGCTTTAACAACGCGTAATTCCAGATCTTTATATTTTTCCAGTTTCTTTTGTATGGCGGTGAGAGCTTTTTCTGTTCGCTCTGCCCTTTCTCCTGTTTTTTGACTTTGACTTTGGTCGACAACGATAATGGCAACGTCCTTCACTGCCTCTCGTTGTTGTTCAAGTAAGGAGGGATTTATCAATGCCAGCATAAACAAACCAAAAGTCAAAATACGCAATATAAGACCGCGCTTGTTACCCAAAGAGCCGAGGGCTAATAAAATGGCGCCCGCAACACCTGCTATGATAAGCCAACTTAAGGGTAGGGTCGGTGCGAAGTGAAGGGCAAAGGCTGTGTTAAAATTTTCCATCTTACTGGCCTAGCCTTTCCAGTATGAAAGGGACGTGTACCTGATCGGCTTTGTAATTACCGGTTAAGGCATAAAGCACCAGATTAACGCCGAAGCGTTGGGCCATTTCCTGTTGATGTGAACCGCCCATCGAAGAACGTGCGCCGCGCCCGGCGGCCCAGGCGCTGGCCCAGTCATGCGAGCCGATGATTATAGAGGACACACCATCGCGGTTGTTGGCGCTTTCCTGTGCAACCCATAAGGTGCCGCCGGTGTAGCGGCCCGGAAAGGAATCGAGCAGGTAGAAAGATTTGCCAAGAACATGGCCGTCCGGGATTGGCATCAGTGGAGGCAGGTTCAGGGCTTTTGTCATGCCTCGTAAGGATTCGGTATTTTTGGTACCGCTTAGCGCACCGGCAGTGTAATTGCGGTCTCTGGTATCAAACAAGATTGTGCCGCCGTGGTCGAGATAACGTTGCACATTGTTATGTGCTCTTGGTGACAAGGCTGTTTGTGCAGTTGTAACTGGCCAGTAGATAATCGGAAAGAACGCCAGTTCATCGAATTCTGGATTAAGGCCGACAACGCCGTCTGGTTCGACAGATGTGCGGCGGCTCAAAACTTCCGCGAGGGATTCAAGGCCTTGATGGCTCATGGAATCAATGCCCGTGTCGCCGGTGCGCATATAAGCTAGATAAAGGCCGTCAGCATAGTTTTTGCCTTGCGGGGATTGAGCCTGCGCCGGCGAAGATATAACGAGAAGCAGAAGCGATATACTGGCAATGCCGGTTGCGCGGCGCAGTTTTTTTGTGGCCAGCTTTCCGCTGCCGGCAATCAGGATCATAATAAGCCAGTCTGTTAGCAACAAAATTAGGGCGGCATAAAGCAGGGATGGCATTAAATCAATTTCAAAATCACTGCCGTAATGTTGTGTAAAGACTCCGGCTGGAAGGTTGGTGGAGGCTCTTAGTTTATCAATATGCTCTCCGGTATTAAGCGCTTGCTGATAACCGCCGCGTCCATAGAGCCCCGGCGGGTGTATAGAGCTTGGCCCGGTTGTTTCAAAATCTGCTGCTGGTATCGACTGAACGAAGCTGTTGGGCTCCTGAATTCTTCCCATGCCATCAAGAACGCGGCGTGGCTCCAGATAGCCGTCTACCTTGGTGTTCTGGCTTGTTGATGTGCCGGAAATGCTAACGATGCGTTGTAAAATTTCCACGAATACCCCTGACAAGGCGAGGTCTGACCAGGCGGGCGTGGCGGTTGTATGAACAAAAACCAGCAATCCCTGATCAAGTGGCGCGGCTGTAATCAAAGGCGTTCCATCGGACAAGGTGGCCCATGTTTTTTCATCAATATCTTGCGAAGGGTCGGGCAGGATTTGTTGGCGCACCATGACGTCGTCTGGCACATTCAATCCATAAAGAGGGCTGGTTTCAGGAAACGGTGTCAGCTTCACCGGTTCTTCCCATGCCAGCGAACCATCCGTTGCGCGCCGTCCTTTGCGAATGGGCGTGGGCAAAAGATAGGTTTCATTTTGATCGCGAGTCATGTTTGGTCCGGCAAAGCGTAACAACAATCCGCCCTGTTTGACCCAGTCTTCGAGCGTGCCCAGTGTTTCGGGAGGCATAGAGGCAATGTCTGGCAGGATAATAACCGAAGGGTTTTGCTCGATAATTTCTTCTATAGCGCCTAGGTGCAGCGTCGTAAACGGCTCCAGTGCGCGTTTGAGGTAGTAGCCAGCCTCGACAAGCGGCGCGCCCTCGGCCTTTTCTGGCGGCGCGACAATGCCAACGCTGCGTTTGCGGTGGCGATCATCAAGAAGAACAATACCACCCGCGCCGGCGCGGCCTGTAAAACGAAACTGGCTGATATTGTTGCGCAGGGTTTCGGGCACATCAAATGTAACGGTTGCAGGTAGTTCGTTTGGATCTAATGCTATATTCTGTCGATCAAGAACGCGGCCATCTTCCGCCAGCGCCTGCACAGAAACAGGAGCCCCCGGGGTCATGGTGGACGGCGCATCAATTTCAGCCTGAATAGCATAGCCGGTTTTTTCCGGCATACGGAGCAGAAGCGGCAAATTGCCGGGGGTCGGCGCAATGTAATGAAGCCTGCCTTGTGCCTGCAGTGCGCCCATCAGTTTATCTAGACCGCCTTCATTCAGCCCGTGCGAAAACCACATGCTGGTTACTGTTTTCTTCGGTGTGTGTTCTTCGAGCGTCTCTTTCGCCGCTTCGTAACTGGCTGGCCACGGCAAAGGTTGCAGGCCGCGTAGGATAGGGAGCCCTTCTGTATAAGATAAAGGGCCGTATTGTACCGGCTTTTCTTCACCAGGTGGCGGTGCTGTGGTCAGGATATAAATTTCGCGTTTTTCGCGCCCTGCCTGCGTCAGGGATTCTTCAGCCGCCTGTATTTGTTTGTTCCAGGTTTGCGCCGCCGGCCAGCTATTATCGATGATTAGTCGAATGGCGCCATTGCCGGGTAAATTGCTGGCGGGATTGTAAACCGGCTGTGCCAGTGCCAGTAATACAAGCGCGGCAATCATGATGCGTAAAAGTAAAATCCACCACGGCGTGCGGCTGGGCGTTTGTGTCTCGGGTGTCAGCCCGACCAGAAAACGTGTGGTTGGCAGGACGACGCGTTGTGGCGTTGGCGGCATGACACGCAGGAGAAACCAAAGCAGTGGCAGCGTCGCCGCACCGGCAAGAATCCAGGGGTTCATAAAAATAATATTGCTGAGCAGGGCTATCATGGGGCCGCCCCCGCAGATCGGAAGCCATTGTTGTTTGACATGGATTCCCAAACTCTCATGAGTGTGTCACTGATATCGTGGTCTGTAGAGTGCAGGACGTATACCCATTGCCGGTCGCGGCAAATATTCCGAACGGCATTGATGTGTTCTTCAATACGCTGCTTATATCCGTCACGAATGGAATCAACATGGTTAACCTGTTCCTGAATTTTTGTGCCCGCGTCTTCAAATAGATAGCGTCCGGAATAGGGAAGCTCCAGCTCCGCCGGGTCTAGGATTTGAATGACAAGACCGTTATCGGTATGGGCGGAGAGTTTTTTAAACGTGCTTTCTATGTCGTCCGGCGGCAAAAGAAAGTCGCCAATCTGTATCAGCGAGCAATGCCGTGGCAATGTGCACGCATAAGGATCGGGTAGGCTTTCAAAGCCATTCCCTCCTGTGCATAGGGCTTCGCCCATACGGTGCACGGTGCTTTCCGTGCGGCCTGTTTTTGCAGAACCAAAAATTCCAACCTGTTCACCGGCGCGGGTCATAAGAAGGGCCATGCCCAGCGTAAGTATGCGCGCCGTTTCGGCTTTTGATGGGTATTGCGCATCGGATGCAAAGTCCATGCTGGCGGCTTCGTTGCACCAGAAAATGGCGCTTTGGGTGGTTTGCCATTCCTTTTGCCGGATATAGATATGATCGGTCTTGGCCGATTGCCGCCAGTCGATATCCTGCGGACGGTCGCCCGGTACATAGTCGCGAAACTGCCAAAATTTCTCGCCTTGTCCGACTTTTTTTTGCGTATGTTCACCCTGCATGATATTGGCCACAGCCTTTTCTGCCTTGAGCATGAGGGCGGGCAGATTGGACGCTGCGTCTTCGGCGTTATGATGTAATTTCAGGGTGGCGGGGATGATGTTCATTTAAAGTTAAACCCTGGCAAAATCATAAACCCTGACAAAGTTCTTTTATCACGTCGTCTATATCAATGCTGTTGGCGCGGGCTTTAAAGTTCAGTGCCATGCGGTGGCGCAAAATGGGACCGGCCAGATCAATGATATCGTCAATCGATGGAGATTCCCGGCCATCCAAAAGAGCCTTGGCGCGTGAGGCCAGCATCAGCCCTTGCGATCCGCGCGGCCCCGGTGCCCATGTCACATATTCGTTCACGATGTCCGGCGCATCCGCACCGGGCCGTCCACGCCGCACGAGCGTTAAAATCGCATCAACAACTTTTTCGCCGATCGGCATGTCGCGTACCAATGCCTGTGTGCTCAGCACATCATTTTTGTTGAGGATCGCAGACACGGCCGCTTTCTTTCCGGTGGTGGTGGCCAGCAGAACTTCACGCTCGGCATCGGCGCCGGGGTAATCAACATCGATTTGCATCATGAAGCGGTCAAGCTGTGCTTCGGGCAGAGGATAGGTGCCTTCCTGTTCAATCGGGTTTTGTGTGGCCAGAACATGGAATGGTTCGGGTAGCGCGTGTGGCTGGCCGCTGACGGATACTTCGTGTTCCTGCATCGCCTGTAACAATGCGGATTGCGTGCGCGGGCTGGCGCGGTTGATTTCATCGGCCATTAGAAATTGTGTAAAGACCGGACCCTTAATGAAACGGAAAGAGCGGTGGCCGGTTGAATCTTCTTCCAGCACTTCCGAGCCCAGAACATCGGCGGGCATCAAATCAGGCGTACACTGAATGCGATTGGAAGATAGCCCCAGAACCTGCGCGACAGTTTCGACCAGCAATGTTTTGGCAACGCCCGGAACGCCGATTAGCAGAACATGGCCACCGGACATTAGCGTAATCAAAGTCTGGTCGATGACGGAATCCTGCCCAAAAATTATTTTGCTGATTTCAGTGCGCGCCTTGATCAGCTTTTCAGACGCATCGGAGAGGGTTTTTTCAATGTTGTCTGCATTCTTTGCGGCGTCGCTCACTGCGTGTCTCCTTGTCTGATGTTCTCCTCTAGTCTATAGACTCTGGAGAGGATACGAAATGGAATCTGTACAAAAAATAGAACCACAGCAGTGGATGAAAGCACCGGAAACGGTAGCGGTGATGGATGCGCTTGGAGAGGGTAAGGCGCTGTTTGTTGGCGGTTGCGTGCGCAATACGCTTTTGATGCGCGAGGTCGAGGATATTGATATCGCCACGGTCTGGACGCCGGAAGAGGCGACGGAAAAGCTTGAAAGCGCTGGTATCAAGGTTGTTCCGACGGGAATTGAGCACGGCACGGTGACGGCTGTTTCAGGCGGTAAAGGCTTTGAGATTACCACTTTGCGTAAGGATGTCGAAACCGACGGACGCCGCGCTGTTGTGGCGTTTACGGATGATTGGGCGGAGGACGCGCAGCGCCGGGATTTTACGATGAATACGCTGCTCGCGGATTGTGAGGGTAATATCTTCGATCCGACGGGAAAGGGATTGGCTGATCTGCGGGCCCGAAAGGTTGTGTTTGTGGGTAATCCGACCGCTCGCATTGCCGAGGATTACTTACGAATTCTACGGCTTTTCCGCTTTCACGCGATGTATGGCGAAGGAGAGATTGAGGCGCAAGCTTTGGCGGCTTGTAAGGCCGCAGCGGATAAGATTTCTACATTGTCGACAGAACGAATTACGCAGGAGTTTTTCAAGATCATGGCCGTGGATAAGCCAAAGGATATTCTGGGTATTATGTTTTATAACAATATTTTGAGTGGATTTTCTTATCCAGAATATGACCCAGAATTGATGGGTCATTTTTGTGAATTCCAGAAGCGTTATGGTTTGATTGCGTTGCCATCACGGTTGTTTGTGCTGGCGGGAATGCAGGTAAGTAACATCAGTGCTATGGAGAAAATATTGTTGTTTCCCAAAGTGTTCCGCAAGGATATTGAGGCGCTTTCGAAGGTTTTGGAGATGGATGATTTGGGTGTTGAGCAAGCCGTAAAGGTTGCAGTTTATCGTTATGGTCGCGTTGCAACGGCGCAGGCGTTGATTTTGGAAGTTGTTCTCGATCGTGTAGTAAATGGTTTTGCACCGAAAGCTCTGGAGGTTATTCAGAGCTGGGACGTTCCGAATTTGCCAATTTCGGGAGAAGATTTGATCAAAGCTGGAATCCCAGAAGGACCGGAACTCGGCCAAAAACTCTCAGAGATAGAAGAGTGGTGGATTGGTGAAGAGTTTACGCCAAATCATGAGGCTTGCCTCTCTCAAATATAGATTTAGTCTAAGGTATTACGGTCACTCATTGTTTTCTTTTTAGTTAGCCACGAGTATTGGTTGTGGGTTGAGAGGCGTTGTTTCTGTATTTGTTGGAACCATCTGAGGCTCTGATCTTCTTGTCAGTTCTTGTAGTGTTGGCGATAGAAGGTCTTGTAGATCATTGCTTCTCACGGGGCTGTCGCTTTCAAGGAAAAGAAAAAATTCTTCCCGAGGGCTGCTATTCGTGTGGATTTTTAATACATCGTTGCTTTGAGAATCATATGTGACAATTTTGTAGATGCTGTCGGGAAGAGGGGTGAAGCTATTGCCGTTTTCTCTTTCAATCTGTCCGTTATCGTGGATTGCGGAAACTTTCTGGGCGTTTGGTTGCGTTATACTAAGGGCATTTTTTATAAAAACCTGTGTACAGCCTTTGCCATGACATTCTAAAACCGGGTGGCGATTGCCCGTGGCAAACTTGATAGTATTACCGTCTTTTTGACCTACATATTCGAGTGTTTGCTCCAGAGTACTTTTTGTTTCGTTCATAAAACCGCCCCTTGTTTATTATGTTAATAATTTATAGTTTTATACCGCAATCCGGTATTTATATGCAAGAAAAATATCTTTGCCAAGGTCTTAGGGCCATTTTACCTCGGGGGGGAGGGACATGAGGATGGCTTCGGTATTGCCGCCGGTTTTGAGGCCGAACTGGGTGCCGCGGTCGTAAAGTAGGTTAAACTCAACGTAGCGGCCACGTTTGACGAGTTGGGCCTCGCGTTGTTCATCGCTCCAGTCACGGTTCATGGATTTGCGTACGAGCTGCGGATATATGCTCAAAAAGGTCTCGCCAACATCTTTGGTGAAGGCAAAATCTGAATCCCAGTCATTCTCTAAATAATCATAGAAAATACCACCAACGCCGCGGGCTTCATCACGGTGAGGCAGGAAGAAATAACGGTCACACCAGGCTTTATATTCGTCGTAAGCGCCCTCTCCATGCTGGTTACAGCAGGTTTTGAGGGCTTCGTGGAAGGCTTGTGTGTCATCGGGGTCCTCGAGCATCGGGGTTAAATCCATACCGCCGCCAAACCAGGTTTTGGACGTGCAGATCATGCGCGTATTCATGTGAACGGCCGGAACGAGGGGGCTTTGCATATGGGCGACCAGCGAAATACCGGCAGCCCAAAAGGCGCCGTCACTATCATTGGCGCCGGGGATTCTCTCGCGGAATTCTTCGGAAAAGCTGCCGTGAACTGTAGAGATATTGACGCCAACCTTTTCAAAGACACGGCCGCGCATGATCGACATTTCACCGCCGCCCCCCGGCTTCGCCAAGGCTTCGCCGGACAAGCCCTCTGCGCGATCCCAGTTTTTGCGCTCAAAACGACCCGGTTCACGGGTCATTTTAGGGCCATCGGAAAGTTCATCCTCGATTTTTTCAAATTCGGCGCAGATTTGATCGCGCAGCGAGCGAAACCAGGTGGTGGCTATATCTTGCTGATTCCCAAGATTTTCTGCCTCGTAAGGTTTTGTTTTGGCTGACATAATGGCTTTTCCTTTAGTTCGGTCGCAAATTTTAGTGGGGGGTGCCCCCTGCCTTCTTTTATTTTGATATATTTCGGGTGATTTACATCCCTATTATAGGAAACATATCCTAATTTGTCAAGTGCTTATTCGTCTGCCTTAAGGCTTCGCCCAGTATCATAGACGTTGCATTGACAATATTGAGCGACCTTAGGTCATTTTGCATTGTAATGGCAATGCGGGCATCAGCAGATTCGTGGATTTCGTCCGGTACACCGGCGCTTTCACGGCCGGCCAGCAGGATATCACCGTCCTGAAATTCAAAGGACGTATAAGGGGTGTCGGTCTTTGTGGTCATGAGGATGATACGGCTGTCCGGGGTTGAGGCTATAAACTGTTCCCAGGAATTGTAGCGGGTCAGCTTCACCTTATCGACATAATCCAGCCCGGCTTGCCTGATTTTCTTATCATCCCAGACGAATCCGCAAGGGCCGATAACATCCAGCCGTACACCAAGACATGCACACAGGCGCATCATCGCGCCCACGTTCTGGGGTATATCCGGCTGATATAAGGCCACCTTGATCATTTCGCTGTGGAAAATTGTATTTTTCTCATACAGATGTGGATATAGCAGGGTTGATGATTTATAAAGAGAAAGGTACAAATTCTTTCTCTGATTACCCCTCTTTCAATTACGAGTATTGCATAAAAATGACGGCAGGTAGCAAGTCCCAGGACGGGATCAGTCTGGACCACGATGATGACGGTGAAACACGCCGGGATTTCCTATTCCTGACGGCGGGCTCTTTTGGCGCGGTTGGTGCCGGTATTGCGGTTTGGCCCCTTGTGAGTTCGATGAATCCGGCGGCCGATACGCTGGCGCTTTCAACAACAGAAGTGGATTTGTCGCCTATTGCCAAAGGGCAGTCGATTACGGTGATGTGGCAGGGCAAGCCGGTTTTTGTGCGCCACCGTACGGAGAAAGAGGTTGAAGAGGCGCGCGCGGTGAATATTGCAGACCTCAGCGACAAGCAGGATGATGTCGAGCGCGTTACAAAAGACAAAGATGAATGGTTAATCGTGGTTGGGATCTGCACGCATCTGGGCTGTGTTCCGGTGGGACAGAAAACCAGTGAGAGCAAGGGTGATTTTGGTGGTTGGTTCTGCCCGTGCCATGGCTCGCATTACGATACATCCGGACGCATTCGCAAGGGGCCGGCGCCGAAGAATCTGGCTGTGCCGCCTTATGAGTTTCTCAGTGATACATTGATAAAGATTGGTTAGGGCGATGGGCAGCGGTGAGCGCATAGAATTTGATAACAAGGTCGTCAACTGGATTGACGAGCGGTTGCCGCTGTTCACGTTGATGCAGAAGGAATACGGCGTATTTCCAACGCCGCGCAATTTCAATTATTTCTGGAATTTTGGTGCGATTGCTATGTTTATGCTGATCGCGATGATTGTCACCGGAATTTTTCTGGCGATGAATTACACGCCGCATGTCGATATGGCTTTTGATTCCGTTGAGCGGATTGACCGTGATGTGAATTGGGGCTGGATGCTGCGTGACATTCATATGAACGGCGCGTCGTTTTTCTTTATTGCCGTTTACGTTCATATTTTCCGTGGCATGTATTACGGATCGTATAAAAAGCCACGCGAATTGCTGTGGATTCTCGGTGTGGTGATTTTTCTGTTGATGATGGCCACAGCCTTTATGGGCTATGTGCTGCCCTGGGGACAGATGAGTTATTGGGGCGCGACGGTGATTACCAATCTGTTCTCAGCTATTCCTTTCGTTGGGGATAGTATTGTGACCTTGCTGTGGGGTGGATTTGCAATTGATAACCCGACGCTGAACCGGTTTTTTGCCCTGCATTATCTGATGCCGTTTGTGATTTTAGCGGTGGTCTTCCTTCATGTCTGGGCGCTGCATATTTGCGGCTCGAACAATCCGAGCGGGATTGAGCCCAAGGGTAAGCAGGATACGCTGCCGTTTCATCCTTATTACACGATGAAAGACACGTTTGGCTTGCTGGTGTTTTTGGTGGTGTTTTGTGTGTTTGTGTTTTATGCGCCGGATTATCTGGGCCATCCGGATAATTACAAGGAAGCCAATTCGCTGGTGACGCCAGCGCATATTGTTCCGGAATGGTATTTCCTGCCGTTCTATGCAATCTTGCGGGCGATTACGTTTGATATCGGGATTCCCTTTACGGATATTACGATCATTTCGGCTAAACTCGGCGGGGTGATTTCGATGTTTGGCTCGATTGGGTTGCTGCTCATATTGCCGTGGCTGGATACACATCCGATCCGCAGCTGCCGGTATCGTCCGAAATATAAATTCTTCCTGCTCGTCTTCCTCGTGGTGTTTTGTATGCTGGGCTATGTGGGGTCGCAATCGGCCGATGCCATGTTCTTTGGTTTGCCGATGACGCTGGTGGGGATTTTGTGTACGACGTATTACTATGGGTTCTTCCTCGTGATTATTCCGTGGCTTAATAACACCGAGAAGGGCCGCGATTTGCCCAAGTCTATCCATGATGCGGTGTTGCAGGCGGAAAGAGAGAAGGCATGATGATACGTTCGCTTTTGCTTATCGCTGTTTTGGTTCTTGTGCCTGTTACCGGTTTTGCCGGGGGTGGGGAAACCGTCCCGCCGCCGCATCATCACTGGCATTTCAGCGGTGTTAACGGCACATATGATAAGGCGGCGTTGCAGCGCGGCTATAAGGTGTATCGCGAAGTTTGTGCGTCTTGCCATTCAATGAAGCAGCTGTCATTTCGTAATCTCACCGATCTTGGGTATGACGATAGCCAGGTGAAGGCGATTGCCGGTGAATATAGCGTGGTGGACGGTCCGAATGAGGAGGGTAAAATGTTTGAGCGCCCGGCGCGGCCGAGTGATGCGTTTCCATCACCGTTTGAAAATGACAAGGCTGCAGCCTATGCCAATGGCGGCGCGTTGCCGCCGGATTTATCGCTGATCATCAAGGCACGCCATCACGGGCCGGATTATATTCACGCTATTTTGACGGGCTATAAAGACGCGCCGCATGATGCGCATCTTCTCGAAGGTCAGTACTGGAACAAATATATGCCCGGCCATGTGATTGCGATGGCACCGCCGCTTTCGGATGGGCAGGTGGCTTATGAAGACGGCAGCCCGGACACACTCGATCAATATGCCAGTGATGTCGTGGAGTTTTTAACCTGGGCGGGTGATCCGTATATGGAGACACGCAAGAGAACGGGAATGAAAGCGATTATCTTCCTGCTCGTGTTTGCTGGCGTGATGTATGGCGTGAAGCGTAAAATCTGGAGCGATGTCCACTAAAGCCTAAAAGCCATGAGTAAAGAGCAGGTCAAAGAAAATCTTATTAAGTCCAAGATCTACAGGGTTTTGGCTATTTTTTTTCTTGTTGGCGGTTTGGCCATGTTTTCTTATTTTTATTTCGAAAAATTCGATGGAGATATCAAAACAGCCTTTATGAATCCTATCAGTGTTGGCTTTTTTGTCGCTTCTCTTCTGCCGGCGTTGTTTTTTACATGGCGGGCTGGTGTTGCCGAGAATAAAATGGTTAAACTCATAGAAGACTTAAAAGATTAACCATATGGTTGCTTGCCATGCGTGACACAAAATATGAAATCCTCCATTTCTGGTTTGAAGAAGTACAGCCGCAGCAGTGGTTTCAAGCTGGTCCTGATCTTGATGCGCTGATAGCTGAGAAGTTTTTGGCGACTTATGAGATGGCCAAAGATGGTTTGTGCGACAGTTGGGCATCTGACGAGGATGGAGCCTTGGCGCTTTGTATTTTACTGGATCAATTTCCGCGCTCCATGTTTCGTGGCAAGCCAGAGGCATTTGCAACGGATCGCAAAGCGCTTTTGATTGTAAAAGAGGCGATTAGTAAGGGGTTTGATCAAATCCTGGAGCCCGTCAAGCGTGGCTTCCTTTATGTGCCGTTCCAGCATAGCGAAGAGCTGCGCGATCAAAACCGTTCCGTTGAGCTGATGGAAGCGATGGGTGATGACAACCCGGCCGGGTATGATTACGCACTAAGGCATAGGGTTGTGATTGAAAAATTTGGACGTTTCCCGCATCGTAATGAAGTATTGGGACGGACGAGCACCACCGAAGAATTGGAACATTTAAAAGAACATCCATCGGGTTTTTAGAAAGAATAATAATGAGTGAAACAGAAGACATTTTGAATAACCTTGGCATCGATCCTGCTGATCTGGGCAAGGGTGATCTGGACGTTCATTCACCGGTTGATGGGGCGAAGCTGGGGTCGTTGCAGCAGCATAAGGCGGCGGATGTCGCACCAGCCGTTGATAAAGCGCAGGCGGCATTCATGACGTGGCGCGCGGTGCCGGGGCCGGTACGCGGTGAATTCGTGCGTTTGCTGGGGGAAGAATTGCGGGCATCCAAAGATGATCTTGGTAAGCTGGTCACGCTTGAATGCGGTAAGGTTTTATCTGAAGGCTTGGGTGAAGTTCAGGAGATGATCGATATATGTGATTTTGCGGTTGGTCTGTCGCGGCAATTATACGGTTTGACGATTGCATCGGAGCGGCCCGGTCATCACATGCGCGAAACCTGGCATCCGCTGGGGGTAATTGGGATTATTTCGGCGTTTAATTTTCCAGTGGCGGTGTGGGCGTGGAATGCGGCGCTGGCGTTGGTGTGTGGCAATGCACTGATCTGGAAGCCATCAGAGAAAACACCGATCACGGCGCTAGCCTGTCAGAATTTGTTTGAGCGCGCCGTAGAGAAATTTAAAGCCGCCGGTCATGATATCCCTGATAATTTATCACAGGTTTTAATCGGTGGGCGTGATGTTGGTGAGGCGTTGGCCGATAACAAAAATATTCCACTGGTCAGTGCGACGGGCAGCACAATGATGGGCCGTGATGTCGGTGCGCGTGTTGGCGCGCGGCTGGGGCGGAGTTTGCTGGAGCTTGGTGGTAATAACGCGATGGTTGTTTCACCGACGGCCGATCTGGAAATGGCTGTGCGGGCGATCTTGTTTGGCGCGGTTGGCACGTGCGGTCAGCGTTGTACGTCGCTCAGGCGTTTGATTGTGCATGAGAGTATTTATGATGGGTTGGTGGCTTCGCTGGTGAAGGCGTATGGCCAGATACGGATCGGTGATCCGCTGGATAGCAATACGCTGGTTGGGCCGTTGATTGACGAAGCGGCCTATGACGGGATGCAGGAGACCTTGAAGAAGGCGCAGGCCGAAGGCGGTAAAGTTCTGGTCGGTGGTGAGCGTGTCACCGACAATGTACCAGGCGGTTTTTATGTGGCGCCGGCAATTGTTGAAATGTCAGACCAAAGTGATGTGGTGATGCATGAAACCTTTGCGCCGATTTTGTACGCGCTTAAATATTCGGATATGGAGCAGGCGACCCAGATGCATAACGACGTGCCGCAAGGTCTGTCGTCCTGCATCTTTACTGAGAATATGCGCGAGGCGGAAAGATTTTTATCGGCCACAGGGAGTGATTGCGGTATCGCCAATGTGAATATAGGGACTAGTGGCGCCGAAATTGGCGGGGCGTTTGGCGGTGAAAAAGAGACCGGGGGCGGCCGTGAAAGTGGCTCCGATTCATGGAAGGTTTACATGCGCCGGCAGACGCAAACTGTGAATTATTCGGACGAAATGCCACTGGC
Organism: Alphaproteobacteria bacterium; assembly: GCA_021775965.1. Lineage (GTDB taxonomy): Bacteria > Pseudomonadota > Alphaproteobacteria > Micavibrionales > Micavibrionaceae > UBA5701. The sequence goes on along the minus strand of JAJFGV010000071.1, from coordinate 28,787 downwards.
GCAGGGTGTGGTATTTAAGTTCTAGTTTTCTTTGACGTCCGCCTTTCGTATATGCCATAATAAATTATAGATACGAATCACGGTGTAATAAAATTATAGTGGCGAGGCATAAACCGATCCAGAGTAACAATATTATCAAACATTATAAGTGTTTATAACAAAAGGATGAATCCTTTGTTTGTTCTAATTGGGGTCAACTTTTTTGCAAGAAGCCGTCTGAATGGAGTAGCGTGAAGGCTATCTATACCGACATAACGATAAACGAACAGGAGAATAATATGGCTGCGCAAGCAATGACATCTTCACAGAGTTCTCGTATTGAGGCCCTTAAATCAAAGCATTCTGAGTTATCGATTCGCATTGAAAAAGAACAACAAAGGCCATCCTCCGCCAGTTATTATCTGCAGAAATTGAAGAAGCAAAAGCTTGTCCTTAAAGAGGAGATCGAAGGAATCAAAAAATCCGCCAGCGGTTACTAGCGGATTTTGATAGATAGAAAGACGGCCGGTTGAAATTTTTACCGGCCGTTTTTTATTCGCTTTTCTCGGAAGAGCTACTTGTGCCCGTCAGGAAGTTCGAGAAATCAAACGCATCGGATGAGATGGCATCACCTTGCTGGTCGTCTTCACGTTCCTGACGCTCTTTTTCAAGCGCTGCAGCACGTTCGGCCTTAACGGCTTCGGGGTCTTTACCGGCTGCCTTCAGGCCTTTGTTCATAGATGTTTCGTATTCCTGATAGCTGCACAGACCAAGTTCGGCCGGGTGGCGCGGGCGTAAGCTAGAGCTGTTTGGATGCGTGCGGTCACGTACAGCGGCGATTGTCGGCTTGGTCGTGCCAACCAGTTTGCAAATTTGTGCGTCGCTGATTTCCGGGTTTTGTTTGATGATGAAAGCAATGGCATCGGGCTTGTCACCGCGTTTGGATACAGGTGTATAGCGTGGGCCTTTGGCACGGCCTTGGACAGGTGGTAGTTCGCGCTTGGCGATAACCAGACTGGCATCCGCATCTTTTTCACAGCGCTCCAGCTCTTCCGGGGTAAGCTCGCCATTTTCAATTGGGTGGCGACCAACCAGGCCGCGGCCGATATCTTCATTGGCCAGAGCCTCAATCTCAATCTCGGTCAAAAGGGTGAATTCACCGATTTGCTTAAAGGTCAGGGCTGTATTCTCAATAAGCCATACGGCTGTCGCCTTGGGCATTAAGAGTTTATCTGTTGTTGTTTTTGCAGCGCGTGCCATCTTAAATCTCCTTTATGGGTTTGAAAAATAAGGGTGTTTCGCGATCCTGTTCCTTGGATCAACGGTTTTTCAAACCTTGCAATGTATAGGGAACGCCCCTTATATAGGGGATTGCGAGGGAAAATGCCAGAAATTTTTCTCTTAATGTTTGATTAAGATTAGAGGTGCTATGATGTTCGATGAAGAGCTGCCAAAGCCGAAAACGGCAGGATTTCCGCGTAATTTTGAAAATATGTCAGTCAGTGAGCTTGAGGACTATATAGATGAGTTGAAGGCTGAAATTTCGCGCGCGGAAGACGATATTGCCAGGAAGAAAGCCTCGCAGGAAGCGGCGGCCAGTGTTTTTAAATGATAAGGAATTGTTATGCGCATAGAAGAAGGTACAAAGTTAGATTTTAAAGACGTGCTGATCCGGCCGAAGCGCTCGACGCTGGCCAGTCGTAAGGATGTTGATATCGCGCGTGAATTTCAATTCAAGTGGAGCGAGCACACATTCAGCGGTGTGCCGATTATTGCTGCGAATATGGATGGTGTTGGCACATTTGCGATGGCCGAGGCGTTTGAAAAGGATGGTAACGGTTTAACGGTGGCGTTGCACAAGCATTATCCGCTGAAGGATCTTCAGGATTATTTTGGCAAGCATGGTGGTAAAGGCGTTTGGTACAGCATTGGTTTGGCCGATGACGATCAGGACAAGCTCAAGGAATTTCTGGCTTCTGATGTGCAGAAGCAGGGTAAGGGGATTGAGAAGCTTTGCATCGATGTGGCCAATGGCTATAGCGAGCAATTTGTTGATTTCGTCAAAAGAATTCGTGATCTGGATACGGGCATTACGATTATGGCCGGTAATGTTGTCACCGGTGAAATGGTTGAGGAGCTGATTTTAAGTGGCGCCGATGTCGTCAAGGTTGGCATCGGACCGGGCAGCGTCTGCACCACGCGCAAAATGACCGGGGTTGGTTATCCGCAGCTCTCTGCAATTATTGAGTGTGCCGATGCGGCGCACGGGCTTGGTGGTCTCATCTGTGCCGATGGTGGTTGCACGGTGCCAGGTGATATTGCCAAGGCCTATGGTGGTGGCGCGGATTTTGTGATGCTCGGCGGGATGCTGGCCGGGCACGATCAATCCGATCAGGAAATCGTTGAAGAAGATGGACAGAAATACCTGCAGTTTTATGGCATGAGCAGCGAAGCGGCCATGAAAAAGCACAAAGGCGGCGTGGCCGAATACCGCGCCAGCGAAGGCAAGAGTGTCAAAATTCCTTATCGCGGTGATGTGTCGGGTGCCTTACAGGATATCCTGGGTGGCATTCGTTCAACTTGCACCTATGTTGGGGCGCGACGCCTTAAGGAACTCTCCAAATGCACCACCTTTATTCGGGTCACGCAGCAGATTAATAACATATTTGGTTCCGAATCATAACGGCACTTGCTTATCAATTTATCTCCCGCTAAAGTAGCCCTTCTTGTGAGCATTGAAAAAGGGAACACCGGGTCATGGAAGATATTCAAGGGCGTCTAAAAGAAACCTCCGAGGTATGTGTAGCATCCTATGCGAAGTGGGCTACCGATAAGAAGGATAGCGATGTTCGTGCGACGTTGCAGGAAGCCATTCATGAGCTGCGTAAAGTTGCATCACGTCTGGAGATAGAGCTGGCGATTAGCGAGCGCGACGAAGCGGCCCTCAAGAAAATTCCCATACCGGCGCACAGAGCGCAAGGCAGAGGCCATCAGGGCGGCGATGATGATAATCGTGGAAATTCTGTGCAGGGTAGCAACGGACCGCCAGCGCGTTCGGGACCGAAGCCACAAAGGACTCGTGGCAAGCCCAAAAGAAGTGATTAATTTCATTTCATTTTTCGATAAATAGGCTGCAAAACAAACGTTCCTGCGCTTCCGGTTCGCATGTATGTAGAATACATTTACGCTTCCGGTTCTCGAAACGTTTGTTTTTCGCCGTATTTCTCTTTGAATCAAATGAAATTAGGCGCTAAAAATTATCTTTCATTACACGAATTTCAGCAAAACGCTCGGCCGAGCCGGCGCGTAGGAAGGCGTTGGTTTGCTTTTCAAGGCCTATGGTTGAGGGCAGGGTTGGTTTGCCCTCGATTCTGAGCGCATCGACCTCTTCCATGCGGGCTTTGAGATCGGGGTTGTCGGGTTCAATCGTCAGACAAAATTGGCCGTTGGCCTGCGTGTATTCATGGCCGCAATAGAGTTTGGTGTTGTCAGGCAAGGCCATAATTTTCTGGAATGACTCCCACATTTGTTCTGGTGTTCCTTCGAACAGGCGACCGCAGCTCATGGAAAAAACCGTATCTCCGGTAAAAATGATTTTGCTGGCCGGGAAGTAAATACATATGCCGCCGGTTGTGTGCCCTGGTGTTTCAAGAATTTGAGTTTCTTCTTCTCCAAATTGAAAAGTACTGCCTTCCTGCAGCTCTATATTGATATCGGCAATGCGGTATGAATCTTTCGCCGGCCCCGCAATTTTTGCATTATAGGCATTTTTAAGATCGTGATTGCCGGCGATGTGGTCGCTGTGGTGATGGGTGTTAAGAATAAAATCAAGGCTTAGATTCTTTTCTCTTAGAACATCAATGATCGGTCCGGCCTCACCGGGGTCAACAATAACGGTCTCACCGCTTTTGAATTCCAGTAGATAGGCATAGTTGTCTTCAAGAATGGGTATGATAGTGACGTTGATCATGAGCTGGCGAGGTCCCCTGTTTTTTGTTCCTGTGTATCCAGTGCTTCGGCCAGACTATGTTTAGCACTGCCTGGGCGCAAGGGTTTTTGCTGCGATTCATGCGGGGACCAGCCCAGCAGGAATATAACTTCAAAGCTGGCGACCAATCTCCCATCTTTTTCTGCGAATTGCTCCTGATATAAACGCGCCGCTTCTAAAAAAAGGGCTTTGCCCGGCGGTGTTTTGTCGCGCGCAAGAATGGTGTTGCCTTCGCCCATAAAACGTAAGTCGTGAAAGAGCTTGAAGATATTATCGTAGGTCACGGTGATAATATCTGAATCGATAACTGGCAGATTAAATCCTGCGCGCTGGAGCAGGGCACCCATTTGCTGTTTGTCGGCGAAGGGAGAAACGCGCGGGCTTGCGCCGCCCTTGATGTTCATTTCAGCCTGCGTCATAACCTGGCGCAGCTCGTGCAGAGTTTCACCGCCGAACATGGCCGCGAGGAAAAGGCCGTCGGGTTTGAGAGCTTTGCGGATTTGCAGCAACGCACCAGGCAGGTCATTGACGCTGTGGAGGTTGAGGGTACTCGTGACAAGGTCGAGGCTTTCACCCGCAAAGGGAAGAAATTCTTCATCAGCGATGAGGGTAGGGTTTTGGTTTGTCGTGCCGCCACAGATATCCATGGTGATAAGATTTTGAAGGCGTACTCCCGGACCGCGCGTGCCTATTTGTAGTGCCAGCGGAAATTCGCGCTTTATATCCTGCAGGCGCTCGCTGATTTGTTTGGATGTCCAGTCAAACAGGAAGCTATGATCGAAAAAATGAGCGGCGGCGCGGCGGCGGTTGTGACGGATACGATCACGATCAAAGACCTTTATATCCTGAGCGTTATCATCTGACATGCGGGCTGGGGCTGTCTTCATCTGGAGATTGTTCCTTTAGAACCTGCGTGAGTTCTTTGATTTCCATTTCCAGTTTTGCTGCCATTTCTTTTTCTGCTCTTTGTGCGTTTTCCAGATTGGCAGCTTTCTGTACTTTGGGGGTCACAATTTTTGGAGTTTGCCTCTTTTTCTTTTCAAGCGGCTTTGTTTTTTCTTTGACGGGAGCCGGAGCGTATGAAAACGGCATCGACCAGTCCGGCTGGGCGGCGGAAAAGCGTTCTTCCAAAATAATTTGCGCTTTCATTTTTGCGTCGAGATTCTCGCCATCGCTTAAAAAACGATAGGCGCGCGCCAAGGTCAGCATGAAATGCGGCTCGCGCGATAAATTGTGCCACAGCATCATAAACCAGCGCACCGGCATGAATTGCGTGTCGGGTGCATCGGGCGTATCCGGTGGCACCGAGATCGCAAAGGGGTGGATGCGTTGTGGTGTCATACCGACATGGCTGAAATAACTTTCGCCGAGTTTAACAACCATTTCAGGTGCGACGTTGAATTTATCCGCAATGAATTTTTTGGCCATTTGGGTGTCGGTTATTTCCGGCGGCAGATCAAAGCTTGGGGCGCTGATGGTGGCGCCGTTGCCTTCGTGGCGCTGTGGTACGGGGAGATGTTTGAGCAGAAACCCGGCATGGATATCGCCTTCTTCATTGGCGGTGAGCGGCAAAACGACAGCGGTATTCACTGTTGTTTCGTCGGAGATGACAAAATCAACATCCTGCGAAGACAGTCCTGTGATGGCGCCCTGGCTTTGCCCTTCCTCGACAAAGATCGAGTGAATGCTCCTGAGTTGGCCGGTGGTGCCCTTAACGTCCTGAAAACGGCTATCGGTTTCATTGAGGCTCTGGAGCAGAAGGCGCATGTCAGCCTTGGCGGTTATTTTGCCGCGTTGCAGGGAGATTTCCTTTTGTGTCCAGTTTTCGGCCTTGATGCCGAGATGCTGATAGAGCGTCAGGATCTGCATTTCCAGCCGCGCATTGGGGATAATGCCGACCGTGATAGCATTTAACACATCCTGGGCGCTTAGTTCACGAATGGTTCCTCGTGCCTGAAAACGCGCGGCGTAACCAACAAAACTTTTTGGCGAAATTTCTTTGCTGGGGCTTTCGACATGCAGGTAATAGGTGTGGATACGCTCATCAATATAATCGGGAGCCGGGTAATAATCGGGACCGTGTTCCATGACAGCGTTATTGGAGGGCTTTAAACCCAGATAGTCGCGGGAAAACCGCACGGTGTTTTTAACATCAAAGCTTTCAATTTGGGCGATCGCGGTCATATCAAAGGAAACGGGCTCAACCATATGAGAAGACCAGCGTTTGCCATCCAGATTGCCGCCGCTCCGCGGTACGGCATTAATGATTGAGCGGGCAATACCGTCATGGAGGAAAATTTTAAGGCGGCCGTCTTCCGTGACTTTATAGGGGAGGATTTCACCGATCTCCATATTGCGGGTTACAATGTCACTAAGCTCGCCGGTTTTGTCATTGCGCATCGCGCTTATTTTAAGCGGGCTTTCGTGTCCCTCTGAAGACGGTCGGCGCTCTTCGATATAAAGGCTTTTGCGCTCTTTCATTTTTTGGGCAATGGAAATAAAGCTGGTCGGTGGATTGCCAATCGGCGTGCCGTTGTCCTCATAAAGACGGAAATGTCCTTCGAAACGCTCTTCAATAATGTTTTCATCCCAGTAAGGGCCGGAATATTGAACGCGCGCACCGAGTGAGCGCAGTTCCTTGCGAAACTCATGCACGGTAAAGAATGTGTATTCCATTGGCAGCTCGATTTCCCATTTCTTGCGGTCATCCTTGCGCATGATAAATTCATAGGCCCATTTATAAGGCAGACGGAACAGCCGGGTTTTCGGGAAACGTGCCGGTAGTTCTTCAAGAAAAAAACCACCGGTGCCGGGGTCGTTGCGCGGCCGTGCGTGCTGCGAATACCAGACGAGCAAATCGGATTCGGACATGGAGGCCAGATTATCACCGGTGCTGGGGGTGTCTGGCATTTCGATGCGGACCATTTGTTCTGGTGGTGGACGGGCATAATCACGGATGAACATCGTGCCGCCGACTTTCAGCATCTGGAATTGTTTGTGTAGTGTATCACTGACGATGCGCTCATTATAACGCGAGCTGGAATAAACCTCGTGCAGGATGAAAGAATTGATGATGGCATCGAGTGAATTTTCTTCAAGCGGATCGCTGGAAACATCCCCTGTCTTAAATTCAAGGTTGTGTCTTTTGTAGATTTCCCTGGCTTTGCTGATATGGCGTTTGCTTTTATCAACGCCGATAATTTTGATCTGCGGGTTGAGAACGGCCATTGTGTAGGCCATCGAACCGTCATCGCAGCCCATATCGGCAACGCGCGCGCCATCGGAAAGCAGCAAGTGCGACAGGGTAAACCAGGCCTTGCGAACGGTCTCGTAAGGGATGTTTTTGAGCAGTTCGCGGCGCTCCTCACTGAGCTCATGCGCAAGACTTTGCATCAGAGTTTGCTCTGCGCTGTCTTGTGGTCTTTGCTCTTGTTTTTGCGCTTCTTTTTTCTGGGCTTGTGCCATTTTCATCCTTTATGCTCGAAAACCCTCGCATACTACACAAAACCGGGTAAAATATGCAAAATTTTTGGATTTATTGAAATATGAAGAACTCAGTATTGGCCCAAGCCATTGATATTGTTCTACCTCCGCGCTGTGTGATCACGGGGGGCATGGTCGAACGCCAGGGCATGATTGCCCCGGAAGGGTGGGCCGGGCTGGATTTTATTGGCAATCCTTTTTGTGCGTCCTGTGGTATTTCCTTTGAATTTGAGGTCGAGGACAAGACCCATTGCGCCGAATGTCTTAAAGATAGCCCGGTTTTTGCGAGCGCTCGCAGCGCGCTGAAATATAATGATCGCAGCCGTGATTTGATTTTGGGTTTCAAGCATTCTGATAAAATTCATGCGGTGCAGGCTTTTGTGCCGTGGTTGAAGCGGGTTGGGGCGGAGATGATCGGCGAGGCCGATTTTCTGGTGCCGGTGCCGCTGCACCGTTGGCGGCTGTTGTCGCGGCGTTATAATCAGGCGGCGGTGATTGCGTTTGCGCTTGGCAAGGATATTGGGGTGAAATGTTTGCCCGATGGATTGGCGCGGGTGCGGGCAACAAAGAGCCAGGGCCATATGGCGATGAAGGAGCGGGCCGATAATGTCCGCAAGGCGTTTGCGTTTAATCCGCGTTATGCGGCGCAGGTGAAGGGCAAGACGATTGTGCTGGTCGATGATGTTTATACGACTGGTGCGACGGTGCAGGAATGTACGAAGGTTTTATTAAAGGCGGGTGCGAAGAGGGTGCATGTGCTGACGCTAGCACGGGTTGTTAGTTCATATGAACCCTAGAGCGGTTCCCCTGCTGCCAAACGGCTGTCGTCGATTTGTGGGGCGAGGCCGTGTTGCATGGCAATTTTCTTAAACGGCGGGATGCGGTCTAGGGTTTTAAATCCGCTCTGGCGTAATTTCTGAAGCGCCGGGATGTCGTTGCTGACGATGCGGTTCATACTATCAACGCCAAAGACGCGCGTGGTGATGTCGATGCGGCGGCGGCTTTCGTAGTTTTTTAATGTGGTTTGGGTTCCGGGATCAAGTCCGAGGCGCAGGCAATCGGCAATGATCTCGGCCAGCGCCGCAACATCGCGCAGGCTTAGGTTTAACCCCTGTGCCGTAATCGGTGACATGACATGGGCGGCTTCGGCGATCAGCGCTGTGCGCGGTGCGGTCAGGGTTTTGGCGCGGATGGCACCAAGCGGCCAGGCTTCGGGCTTTGTCTCTAACGTGATGCCGCCGAGAAGATCGTTTGTTTGTGTTTGCAACGTTTCGATCAATTCGGATTCTTTAAGGGCTAACAGCTCTTTGGCGCGCTCTGGGGTTTCAACCCAGACGATGCTTGATTGATTGCCGGGTAGGGGCACCAGCGCCAGTGGTCCGCCGGGGTAGTGAAACTCTGTCGAGATATTGTTGTGGCTGTTTGAGTGATTGATAACGCAGGTAATGGCGCTCTGCTTGTATTTAATTTCCCGGCATTTGATGCCAGCGATTTTGCGCACGGAGGAATTGCGGCCATCGGCACCAACCAGAAGACGGGCAGTGACGGTTTCGCTATTCTTTAGTTTGGCTTTGACGTGGTTGTTTTCGATTTTATAATCTTCGAGTGCGTTCGGTATTTGTGTTGTCACGGATGGTAGAGATTGTACTTGCTCATACAATGCGGCGCGAAGAATGCTATTCGGTACGTTATAGCCAAATTCCTCCTGGCCAATCTCGAACGCCTCAAATTCGATGTCGATGTCATGATCGCAGATACGCATGGTTTTAAGCGCGGCGCTGAAGTCTTTGCATTGATCCCAGACTCCGGTGGCCTTGATGATATTCACGGAGCCCTGCATCAGGGCAATGGTGCGGGCGGAGGGTTTTGTCTTGTTTAAAGGCTCGGGCGGGAAATTATCAATCACGGAGACGTTGATACCGGCCCGGCCCAAAATGGCCGCCAGCGTGAGCCCGGCGATACCGCCGCCGGCGATTAAGATATCTGTTTGACAAGAGTTCTGGGTCATCTACATTCTTTATGGTTTGTAATGCTATTCATAAAGGAGAAGCGCTTATGGCGAAAGTAGAAATTTATACCACCCAGACCTGTCCTTATTGTGTGAAGGCCAAAGGCTTGCTGGAGCGTAAAGGCGTTGAATATACGGAAATTGATGTTGGCAGTGACGATGAAGCGCGGATCAAGTTGGTGGAAAAGGCCGGTGGTGCGCGGACGGTGCCGCAGATTTTTATCAATGACAATCTGGTGCAAGGTGGCTCTGATGGTCTGCATAAGCTTGATGATGAGGGCAAGCTGGATGAGATGCTGAATGGCTGATGTTTTGAAAGCGGCCTGTGTGCAGATGACAAGCGGGATCGTTATTGAAGACAATCTGAAAGTTGCGGAAGGTTTAATCCGTGAGGCTGCAGGCGCTGGTGCGCAGCTTATTTTGACGCCAGAGGTTACCGACCAGGTGTTGCCGCATGGGGCCGATCGTGTTGGAGAATCTTTTGCGCAAGAAGATCATCCGGGTGTTCCGTTTTTCAGTGAGTTGGCGCAAGAGCTATCTATTCATCTTGTGATCGGTTCGATGATGGTTCAAACTGCCGGCGATAAGATTGCCAATCGTTCGTTTTTGTTTGCGCCGGATGGCAAGCTGCAGAGTTATTACGATAAAATCCATCTTTATGATGTTGATCTACCAACGGGTGAGAGCTGGCGGGAAAGCAAGGTCTTTACGCCGGGGGATCGGTTGGTGGTTTCGGATTGTAAGGGTTTTAAGCTGGGACAGACGGTTTGTTACGATGTGCGTTTTCCGCATCTTTATCGTGATTTGGCAAAAGCAGGGGCGGATATTCTGACCGTTCCGGCGGCGTTTACCGTACCAACGGGCAAGGCACATTGGGAAGTTCTATTGCGCGCGCGGGCGATTGAGACCGGGTCGTTTGTATTGGCCGCAGATCAGTGCGGCGATCATATGGGCATGAAGAGTAGCTATGGCCATTCGGTGATTATCGGTCCATGGGGTGAGATTCTTGCTGCTTCGGGCGAGGAAGTCGGTATTATAAGCGCTGATCTGAATTTGGAAGATGTGGCAAAGGCGCGGAATTCTATTCCGGCTTTGCAACATGACCGAGATTATACAGTAGAAGCATGAGCGGAGAAAAACATGAATTTAAAAGATGACGCCGTTTATATCGGTAAGAGCGTTGGAAAAGATGAAGTGGCGCAATATTTGCCGCTGAAATGGGGCAATCGGCACGGTCTTGTGGCCGGAGCGACGGGGACGGGTAAAACTGTGACGCTGCAAAATCTGGCGGAAGGGTTTTCAAATGCTGGTGTGCCGGTTTTTCTCGCCGATGTAAAAGGTGATCTCTCGGGTATGTGTATGGGATCGGAAATGCAAGATTTTTTGGTCAAACGCGCGGCGGATATTGATTTCACGGATGAGTATAAGGCACAGGCTTTTAGCACGGTGTTCTGGGATTTGTACGGTGAGCAGGGCCACCCGATCCGCACAACGGTATCGGAAATGGGACCGCTTTTGCTGGCGCGGATTTTGGAGCTGAATGATACGCAGGAAGGGGTTTTGAATATCGCCTTCCGTATGGCGGATGAGCAGGGCTTGTTGTTGCTCGATCTGAAAGATTTGCGAGCGCTTATTAATACCATGCATGAGCAGCGCAAGGAGATTTCAAAAGAGTACGGCAATGTCGCGCCACAATCTCTCGGCGCGATCCAGCGGAATTTGCTTCGGCTCGAAGATCAGGGCGGTGAAAAGTTTTTTGGTGAACCGGCGTTGGAACTTGCGGATTTCCTGAAGACCGATATGGACGGGCGCGGGAATGTTAATATTCTGGCGGCGGATAAGTTGATGCAGTCGCCGCGTTTGTATGGAACGTTTTTATTGTGGTTGCTGGCGGAGTTGTTTGAGGAATTGCCCGAGGCAGGCGATTCCGATAAGCCGAAGCTGGTGTTCTTTTTTGATGAGGCGCATTTGTTGTTTAACGACGCGCCAAAGGCGTTGCTGGAAAAGGTTGAGCAGGTGGTGCGCCTGATCCGCTCCAAAGGTGTTGGTGTTTTTTTTGTGACGCAAAACCCGGCGGATATTCCCGATACGGTTCTGGGGCAATTGGGCAATCGGTTGCAGCATGCTTTGCGCGCCTTTACGCCGAAGCAGCAAAAGGCGATCAAGTTGGCGGCGCAGACTTATAGAGCCAATCCAGAGTTTAAAGTCGATGTGGTGATTAAGGAGCTTGGTGTTGGGGAAGCGCTGGTGTCGACTCTGGAAGGAAAAGGCCAGCCGTCGATTGTTCAGCGCACGTTGATCCGGCCGCCGTCGTCACGGCTGGGGCCAGCGACAGCAGAGGCCAAACGTATGGCGATGCAGGCCAGTTCCATGGGTAAGAAATATGATGAAACGCAGGATCGTGAATCTGCGTATGAGATTTTGCAAAAACGCGCCGAGAAAGCATCCGAGCAGGCAGAGAAAGCCGCTGGAAAAACCAAAAAGAAAAGTGGTTCACGGCGGCAGGGTGTGGGCGAAGCAGCAATTAAATCGCTGGTGCGTTCGGTGAGTTCTTCGGTTGGCCGTACGATCGCGCGCGAGATCATGCGCGGGATGATGGGCGGGTTGAAGCGGTAATTTTTCGTAGTGTTGTCATCCTTTGCGAATACCCTCTGGGGCACAAGAGCGGGGGATCCCCCGGTCAAGCCGTGGGATGACAATTTCAGGGGTTTACGAAATAATTTGACATGTAGGGTTTATAAAGATAGAAAGCGCCATGGTTAATGTTTTTAGCAGGGAGTTTTTTGATGAGTGAATCGAAAGTAGTTAGTGGCATCGGTGCCGTTTTTAACATGGAAGCAGATGGGACAATTGTCCTGGAAAAAATGAATGACCAAGGCATGAGAATTGTTGGTAAAACGCACCAGTTCTGGGTTGGGCAAGTAGAACAAAAGAAAATGAAGAAAGCGCTTAAGGCGCATACAAAAAGAAAGCTTCTGAAACCAGATCCGGAGTTCATTGGCGTTATAGCAACCGAGATGTTGAATATGCCTGTTTCAAAGCTCCGTGAAGGCGAGATCTTGGGCTTGGTCCGCAAGGCAGACGGCTGTGAACAAGCAGAATTCGCTCACGAGTTACGCAATCTTAGTAGATAATTCTAAGCCGCCAAAACCCCGACATTAACCCCCAAAACCTGCGCGACGGATTTCATCGCGCGGATTGATCCGTCTTTTTTGCCTGTTTCAATTTCGGTTAAGTACGGGCGCGAGATGCCGGCTTCGCGGGCCAGCTCGGCTTGTGTCATACCGCGATGTTTGCGTAGAATTTTTACCGGGCTTTCTTCTTGCGCTGTTAGACGATCGAGAATGTCTTCGGGCAGATTGTCATCATCCTGCGCATTGGTGAGGCTGCGGTAATCATGCAGCGGCACGAGTACATAGGGTTTTCCTTGAATGTGTAACAGGTCGTATTTCATGTACAATGTCTCTTTCGGAGACATCATAGCCCAAAGAATTTGAGAGGCAAAGCCTAAAAACGGGTGGTGAGGGTTAATGCGCCAAAGACGCTCTCCGCGCCCTGACCGTCGAATTCCTGTGAGCGGCCATTGATCGAATAGGACAAACGGTAATCATCATAGGTAAAGGCCACCCCGGCACTGACATCACCAACCAGCGGTTTTTTGTCGACATCGGGGCTGTCGGTGAAGGTGTTGCCATCGAGGAAAATATTGCGGCCGACGGCGCGCAGGTCAAAACCGGCGAAGGCATGCCAGCTCCAGTCCTGATCCGGGGTTTCAAAAAATCCGGTGCCGGGCATGGAGGGGCGGACGCGCGGCGGCGTGTCCTGAAAGTATCCCTGATAAGGTCCAAAGACGAATGTCATGCCGGTGCCTGCATAGGTGTAGACATTGCCGAGCGAGATATTGATATTGGGCTCGGCGCGTAAAAAGTAATCGCCCATTTTGTAGTTAAAGGCCACGGGCCATCTTCGTTGCCATGACAGGATAGCGCCTGGTTCAAAATCAAGCTGGTTGTCCCAGCCGCGCGGGGTGGCGGAATTGGATATATGGGTGTGAATGAATTTCTGAGTCTGTTCGCCGAGTGCTTCGGGACCGACGACACCGAGGGTTAGTTCAAGCTCATCAATATGATTGTCGGTGAAGGTCGCTATGCCGAGCGATCCGTATAGCCATGCGGCCCAGGGACGGTCATCAGGTTGCGGTCCGGCGATTTTTATATCTTCGGGTGTATAGATGTTGTGGCCGAGGGAGAAAAATGTGCTGGTGGTCTCATTAAGGTCGAAAGTCGGCACCATATCGGCAAGTGTGTCGATGCCTTCGGGGACGGGCGTGTTGACGTTGAACCAGCTAAAGCGCACGCCGCTGGTGTAAAAACGATCGGTGCCGCCGCCGAGGGAGTCATTTTCAATCGCGAGGCTGATGTAGTTTTTATCCTCGGCCTGTTTAACACGGGCGGCGGTGGTGTCTTGCAGCGTTTGGGCGTGGCTTTGTGTGCCGGTGAGTGCGGCGAGGGCAAGAGCAATAAAAAGGATTTTTTTGGCCATAGCCCTAATAAGCATAAATATGACGGCCCGTGAATAAAAATCCGGGTGACTTGGCACGGCCAGTGGTTTAAAATTGTCTGATGCAATCTCTCAACACATACGAACATAAACCGCCTGAAAATGTAGAGCCGAAGCAGCTGGTGATCTTGCTGCACGGGCTTGGCGCGGACGGGCGTGATTTGATGGGGCTGGCGCCGTTATTTGCGCAAGAGCTGCCCGAAGCGGTGTTTGTGTCGCCTGATGCACCATTCCCTTGCGATATGGCCCCGATGGGGTATCAGTGGTTTTCTCTGCAGGATCGCTCACCTGAGCCGATTTTAAAAGGCGTGCAGGAAGCTGCGCCGATCCTGGAGGCGTTTATTGATGAGCAGCTTGAGAAATATGGATTAACTGGCGATAAGCTGGCATTGCTGGGGTTTTCACAGGGCACAATGATGAGTTTGTATAGCGGTCCACGTTATCCGGATACAATTGCCGGGATTTTAGGGTATTCCGGTGCGCTGGTCTGGGAAGAGGATCTGAATACGGGTTTTTTGCAGAAAATGCCGGTTCACCTGATCCATGGCGAGGCCGATGACATCGTGCCGGTGCAGGCGCGGGCATTTGCGCAGGAATCTCTCGAAAAGGCCGGTTTTACAGTGTCTGGGCATACTGTGCCGGATTTGCCGCATGGGATAGATGAAGAGGGTATCAAAAGCGGTTCGGAATTTCTGAAGTCCCTCTTTTAGCCGCGCAAGAAAATTACCCAAAAACGGCTTTCAAACGAGAGCCTGTCAAGTTAATTCACCAAAAAACACACGTGTTTATATGGCAGTGCAACATTAGAGTGATTTCTTAAAAGACCTCATTTAACGCACAGAAACTCCACAGTTTTTTCCACACGCAATAAATGCCGCAGCGCAATAAAAACGCCTCTGCAGCATGGAAAATAGGCCGCAAACCCACGGAATCCGCCATTGTCGTGGTATAATATAATTATAAGACTCGTGAGGTCTTTTGCCCCTAACAGGGTTCACCATAGAGAGACCTCCGCCGTGGCAATACACGGCAAAAAGGAAAGGAGTGTGGCCTTTATGGAGACGACAACGCCATTACAGCAATGTCCGGCTTTGATATTGAATGCCGATTTCAGGCCCCTCAGCTATTTCCCCCTATCAACATGGACCTGGCAGGATGCGGTGAAAGCCATATTCAGAGACAGCGTTACGGTTGTTTCCGAGTATGAGCGCGTTATTCGCTCGCCAAGCTGGGAATTAAAGTTGCCCAGCGTACTCGCACTCAAAGAGTTTGTGCCGACGGCACGAAGCCCGGCCTTTACAAGATTTAATGTTTTTCTGCGTGATCACTGGTCCTGCCAGTATTGCTCGAGTGGGTTTAAGACCCACGAACTGACTTTTGACCATGTGATTCCGAAATCACGTGGCGGACGAACAGCCTGGGACAATATTGTCGCGGCTTGTCAGAAGTGTAACACGACAAAAGGGAACCGAATGCCACATGAAGTGGAAATGTATCCTGTCGTGGAGCCAAGACAGCCGACGATTTTTGAACTCCAGGATCAGGGACGGAGATTCCCCCCTAATTTTCTACATCAGAGCTGGGGGGATTTTTTGTATTGGGACACCGAATTGGTGGACTCATAGCAATAGGCATCCATTAGGACGCGTATTGCATATAACGTGCAACCAAAGGAGGACAATATGTTTACGCATATCACAAATCTTGCACACACAAGGTCTATTACGCAGGCTTTTGGATTTTTCTTATTTTATTCAATACTGCTTATAGGCTTAACAACTTTTCTTGGCGATGTTAACGGCCTGCTAAGTGTTGTCGACGGATCTGTCGTCACACTTGTTGGAGCCGGTTGGACACTGATTTTGTCCAGCATGATCCTGTCAGGAAAGAAGCTAACCAATGACATGATGTCAGTGATCATTGCGGTTGTAGGGGTTTATCTCTCTTATACTGTGGATGTAACGATCGGAATGGTTGTTGTAGCGTACCTGACTACGTTAGGTAAGTAAGTAATTAAAAAGAGCCCTCCTTAGGGCCTTTTTGGGAAGGAAAGCCGGGCTGCGAAAGTGGTCCGGCTTTTCATTTGTTTGGGATATTAAATAGGCCGTTGCGATATAAATTCTGCGTGCTGCATAGCTTCAATTTTTTGAACGGCATCGGGGTCGTGTCGTTTTGCCGTTTCATGTAAGTCTGTCCGTAGTTGTTCTTCAAGCTCGTTTATAAAGAGCTCAATTGTTTGCGGATCGGCCTTGTAATCTGATCTTATAGTGTTTGAAATTCTTGTCATGAGCGGGAGAATAACGTCATCTTCTATAAGATGAGCTTCCTGCGCCGCAGTTTCGGGATTATGCGATAAAAATGAATGCACAAATTTTTTCAGGTTGGCTACAGCCTGTTGTTCTGCTTCAGGACCATATTGAGAAAGGGCGGCTGCGCTTATGGCGGCTTGTTTTATAGCATCGCCAACGTTAAAATTTTCTACAAATAGCCTGTCCAGATCGCGCGGAACTTCAACCACCATTTCATCTTTACTCAACCAGTGTGGTATTAAACCCATAATACAATCTCCCTTATTTGAATACGATGATACAGGTTATCATAAATATGTAAATCAATCAAATTTTTGATTATATGCTGCCCGTATTTTTAAAAATCGGCGGAAACCCTTGACTTCTGGCACTCCAAATGCTTTCTATACACAGTTTTCGATAAAACTTTAGCAGCAGGGACGCGCAATATGTTTGACGATTTATTTGATTTTGCCAAAAAACGCACACTGAAACAGTCAGTGGGCTTCTTTATTTTTCACTCCGCACTGGTTCTGACCTTTATGGCAGTTCTCAACATGATGGGCGCCGCTTAATACAAAAGACGCTCGCAAGGCACACGGCAAAAAGACCAAAGCACAGCAATACATTATAGTTCGCCATGGACAGGCCAAAGATCGGGTCGGCCCAGGGGATCTCGTCGCAGCGCGCGGTCGGGGCGCTGAGGATATTCTCCAGAATGCTTTGTGGTTCATCGCCGAAATTGGGAACAGCGCAGCCTTCGACGGCTGACTTCCACCAATGTAGTTCGACGCCGGAATGATACAGGGCGATGGCGCTGTTGATTAGGAAGAGGGCACCGCATAGTCCGATGAGGGTGATGGCGATGCCGGATTTTTTTTCCTTTTTGATTTTGCACAGTCCAATTCCCAAAAGGGAAACCAGTAGCGCCAGCACAAACGGAATGCGCTGATAAATACAAAGAATGCAGGGCTCTAGCCCAAGGACGACTTCGGCGGTGAGGGCGCTGGCGAGGGACAGTGCGGATATCGCCGCGATGCCGCTCAGTACGACAAAGGGGTAGGACAGTAATTTTTGTATTTGCATCATCATAACAACCTACATAAATGACTTAATGGTTTCCTTGACCATATCAATGCCCTCGGCACCGAAAAAGATAACGGCATAGGCTAACATGCAGACCCATAAGGTTCCAATGATGGCGCCGCCGAGAACGGCAACCCCATCACGCATAATCACGCCAACGGCCATGAGGGCAATGCCAAGGCTTGGTACAGTGTTTGTCAGGGGCAGGGGGATGCAAACCGTCAGGGCCATAATTAATCCCATCAGGCCGATGATGTTTGCAAAGATCCCTTGCGTGGCGAAACTAAAACGCGGGCGGAAAATAACCTCCAGCTTTTTCATCCAGGGAATGACGGCGTTCAAGGTGCTGTCGAATTTTTCGCGGGAGAGGTTTTTCTTTTTGATTGTCTCCGGCATCCAGATGGTGCGGCGGCCGATTGCCTGTTGCGCGGTCAAAATAATCAGCGGCGAGGCCAGCAGGATATTAATCCCCGGCGGCACCGGAATTGGCAAAGCCATCGGGGCGGCGAAGATTAAGAGAAGGAAACCGAAGCCGCGCTCATGCAGGGCGCCCAGTATATCGGCGACAGTGACCTCAGAGCCGCTGAGGCCCACCTGAAAATCTGTAAATACATCGGATATGGAGCGTATGGTCATAAGGGTTTATTGTTTCCGGTTGAAGGCTATTGTTGATTATTTGTACAGGATCGGATAAATCCTTGAAAGTCATATCTATAGCAGTGCCCCTGTGGTGGAATTGGTAGACGCGCCGGATTCAAAATCCGGTTCCTTCGGGAGTGCGAGTTCGAGTCTCGCTGGGGGCACCATTTTTAGCGTTATTCCTGACGAAACCCATAAAATGCCATCTAATCTCAATAGAAAATCAATGATTTGGCTGATACAATTAAAGTGGTTTTTCAATCACGATAGCCCTCAGGTTAGCCAGGATCATGGCCACAACAAAAGCAAAATCAAAATCAGCTAAAAAAGCACCGAAAAAGAAGAAGAATGATCTGCCGCTCCCGGAACGTCAGCTCTTTCTGGTATTGATCGGCGGTGCTTTTGCAACGGCGGTTCTTGCCTATGCAACGCCGCTGCGCGAGGTATTCCTGTCGCAATATGGCGTGTTTTCGAATGCGGCGGTGTTGTTTTACCTCGTGGCATTTGGCTACGGCCTAAAGGAAATTTATAGTCTTAACCTTGAGAACTGGAAGCGCTGGCGGCCTTTGGCGATTGTGTCGCTGCTGGCCTTGTTTATGGCCGGGGAGGAGCTGAATTGGGGGCTGTCTCTTGTTGATGGTGCGCATGACGGCTGGGCGGTGCAAAGTGTGCGGGATTTGATTGCGCTCTCGTTGCTGGGTGTGCCGGACGGGGCGGATATTAGATTGATTGGTTTTATCGCGGCGATGCGCTGGATGTTGTTGCTGGCGGTTATCTATGGGCTGGGCTCAGCCTTTTTCCTGCGCGAGAAGATTATCGGGGTTTGGCACAAAGCCAAAAAACATTCGGCGTTCTTTTACGGCTGTGTTTTTGTAGGGTTGTTTGTGGCTGGGATTTTGATGAAAGCCGGGTTTTTGCCGGGTCATGCCGTGTTCGGTGATTGCCTGCGGATGTGCGCCGCGCTGGCGTTTTTGCTGGGCAGTTTGCAGTTCTGGAGCGGCTCAAAGAAAAAATAAGAGGGCAAAATAAAAGGCCGGGATGTTGCCGGCCTTTGGTCGTGTTTAAGATATCAATTGTTTATGGATCGTAGGTAGGGCCAGAGTTCATAACACCTCCGTCAATGTTTCCGCCCAGTGGTGCGCCGCCTGCTTCTGCTGCTGCTTGCTCTACTCCAGGTACCGCGCAGCTGGCAGCATTCCCCGCCGCTGCCTTGCCAGGTAACATATTAATAGCTTCTTGCGTAAGATCAACGGCTCCGTTGCCCATGAGGCTATACCCCTTAAAAATAGATGGCAAGGCTGGGCCTGCAGCCCCTGCGGTGCCTGCAGACAATCCTACAGCCAGTGCTATGGCGGTCAGGGGTAGGCCTACATATAAGGCGGCTTTTCCTGCAAATTTGGCAAATCTGCCTGCTAGACTTGATACTTTTGCTGCTGTTTCTTCTACGCCTGCCATAGTTTTTCTCCATAAGTGCTTAAAGTTAAGCGTGTTCAATATTTGTTGATGTTTCACATATTAACACATTGTTAATATTTAATGCAAGTGTTTATTACGTATATCCTTCTAAATTGGCTGCACACCAAGAAAGGTCATAGTGCCCAGATTTTTAGCACCGACATCCTTCCATAGCTGAACCTCTGCGCCTTGCGCATATTGTTTGAATTTGACCACATAATTAATGCGCGGCTTGCCAGCTTGATCCTGATAATCGGGGTCTGTTCTGATTTTATCACGCAGTTTGGCAGTAGCAGTGATTATCTGAGGATCTATCAACATGCTTGTGGCATCTGGTACGATAACTTGACGACCGTTGATGTTATTTTTATTTGTTGCCCACCCTACCTGTGGCCCCGCACCAGAGGCGGCAACTTCGCCACCGTGTTTTAGTTCTTTCTCAGCGCCCGGACTATTCGTATTTAAAAGAAGGTCTGCAGGGAAGCTGATCTGATCCGTTTGGTCGTTAACAACAACATCCCGGTTGGCGTCATAGGGTACTATTTGTGCCACTTTAATTGTGTTTGTGTATTGTTGTCTGAGGTTACTAAGATTTGTCGCATGTTTTGTGTTGAGAGCAGTCATGGCTGCTGTGTTTTTTGCTGTAAGGTCGCCAATGTCTTTTGTATATTTCTGTTGGAGGTCGTTGACAATTTTATTGTGATCACCGACGCCTACGGTGCCCAAAGATGTTCCGCCCCATCCTAAAAGTAATCCTAAAGCAGTGTATGGCAATGCCGTTTTGTACCATGGGGGATTCACGATCTCTTTGGTTGTTTGCTTCAGTTTCTCAACAACCTGATTCTCCACGTCGTTTTTGGCGCCCTCCATCACTTCGCCGATGGTAGCTTTGGCCTTAGTCTCAGTTTCTTCTGACATCTCTGTTCTCCATTACATAAAAGTTCAAATTCCTAAAAACGAGAGAAATTTAACATAACGATGATGATTTGTGCAAGTATTTTATGCGGCTTGGGACTTAGTGCCTGATTTCGCTGGATTTTTTGGGGATAAAAGTGGGGCAAGGAATTGCCCCGTATAACTTTTCTTGCTCTTACACACCGCTTCCGGGGTGCCGGATGCGACAATTTCACCGCCTTTGTGCCCGCCTTCGGGGCCGATATCGATGATGTGATCGGCGGTTTTGATGACATCTAGATTGTGCTCGATCACCACCACGGTGTTTCCCTGATCGACGAGGGTATGAAGAACCTCGAGTAATTTGCGCACGTCATCGAAATGCAAACCGGTGGTTGGTTCGTCCAAAATGTAGAGCGTTTTGCCGGTGGAGCGTTTGGAAAGTTCCTTCGAGAGTTTCACGCGTTGCGCTTCGCCGCCGGATAATGTTGTCGCCTGTTGCCCAACGTGGACATATCCGAGGCCAACGGATTTTAATGTTTCCATTTTGTCGCGGATGCTCGGTACGGCTTTGAAAAAGTCTGCGGCTTCTTCGACGGTCATAGAAAGAATGTCGGCGATAGATTTGTCTTTGTATTTTACCTCTAGCGTTTCGCGGTTGTAACGCGCGCCGTTACAGGTGTCGCACTCAACATAAACATCGGGCAGGAAATGCATTTCGATTTTGATGACACCATCGCCGGAGCAGGCTTCGCAGCGTCCGCCTTTGACGTTGAAAGAAAAGCGTCCCGGTTTATAGCCGCGGGCTTTGGCTTCGGGTAGGCCGGCGAACCATTCGCGGATGGGCGAGAACGCGCCAGTATAGGTGGCCGGGTTGGAGCGCGGCGTACGGCCGATTGGCGACTGGTCGATATCGATGACTTTGTCGGCGAATTCGAGGCCTTTGATGTCTTTGTGCGGCAGCGGTGTCTGGCGTGATTTCATCAGCGTTTTTGAAGCAGCGCGATATAGTGTGTCGATGGTGAAGGTTGATTTTCCGGAGCCGGATACGCCAGTGACGCAGGTAAAGGTTCCCAGAGGAATCTTTGCACTTACATTTTGGAGATTGTTTCCTGTTGCGCCGATCACTTCGATGAACTGACCTTTTTTCCCGGGGCGGCGTTTTGATGGCACCGGTATTTCTTTTCTGCCAGTCAGGTAATCGGCAGTCAGGCTGTTTTTGGATTTGAGGATGTCTTTTAGTTTTCCTTCTGCAACAATTTTTCCACCATGGATTCCAGCGCCGGGGCCCATGTCGATGACATGGTCGGCGTTTCGGATGGCGTCTTCGTCATGTTCGACCACGAGGACGGTGTTGCCGAGATCGCGCAGGCGTTTTAATGTTTCGAGCAGGCGGTTGTTGTCGCGCTGGTGCAGGCCGATGGAGGGTTCATCTAGAACATAGAGAACACCGGTAAGGCCGGAGCCAATTTGCGAAGCGAGGCGGATACGCTGGCTTTCACCGCCGGACAGCGTGCCGGAAGAGCGGGACAAATTGAGGTAATCTAGCCCGACATTTACCAGAAATGTTAAGCGCTCGTTGATCTCTTTTAAAATCGGCTTGGCGATTTCGAGTTGCTGTTTCTTAAGTTTCTTTGGTAGGGCGTTAAACCAGTTATAAGCGTTGGTGATATCCATCGCTGCGACTTCACTGATATGCAGCTTGTCAATTTTAACGGCGAGTGCTTCAGGTTTTAGGCGTGCGCCTTCGCAGGTTTCGCAATGCGCACTGTCTTGATATTTTGAGAGTTCCTCGCGGCGGGAATTGCTATCGGTTTCAATCAGGCGGCGCTCTAGATTATTAATTACGCCCTCGAATGGTTTGTTGCTTTTCCAGACACTGTCATTTTTGCTTTGGTAGGTTGTTGCGATGATAACATCGCCGGAGCCATACAGCATGATGTCTTGGTGTTCTTTTTTTAGTTCGTTCCATGGTTTTTTTGTGCTGAATTTGTAATGTTTGGCGACGGCTTCCATCGCTTGCATATAAAACGGCGCGAAATGTTTCGACCATGGCTCAACCGCTCCGTCAGCAATGGATTTTCTGGGGTCGGGGATGACCATGTCTTCATCGAAATACAGGCGTTTGCCGAGCCCGTCGCACACCGGACAAGCGCCATGCGGAGAGTTAAACGAAAACAAACGCGGTTCAATTTCTGGAATGGTAAAGCCGGAAACAGGACAGGCGAAGCGTTCCGAGAATAATGTTTGTTCACCGCTATCGGCATTCTCGGCGATGATGAGGCCGTCAGATAATCTTAGTGCCGTTTCGACAGAGTCGGCGAGGCGGTTGCCCAAATCATCGCGAATGACAAGGCGGTCAACGACAACTTCGATATCGTGTTTGAGTTTTTTGTTTAGTGCCGGAACGTCTTCAATTTCGTAGAGTTCGCCGTCGACTTTGACGCGCTGGAATCCTTTGGCCTGAAGTTCTTTAAATTCTTTGCGGTACTCGCCTTTGCGGCCACGCACTATGGGGGCGAGCAGATAAAGTTTTGTGTCTTTGCCCATCGCCAAAATCCGGTCAACAATCTCGGTGGCGTTCTGGCTGGTGATCGGTTTGCCGGTGGCCGGAGAATAGGGCACACCGACCCGCGCCCAGAGCAGACGCATATAATCGTAAATTTCCGTCACTGTGCCGACGGTGGAGCGGGGATTGCGGCTGGTGGTTTTTTGCTCGATCGAAATGGCGGGGGAGAGGCCTTCGATGGAATCCACATCCGGCTTTTGCATCATCTCGAGGAATTGCCGCGCATAGGCGCTTAGGGATTCCACGTAGCGGCGCTGGCCTTCGGCGTAAATCGTGTCAAAAGCGAGGCTGGATTTGCCTGAGCCGGACAGGCCGGTGATGACCACAAGGCTGTCCCGTGGCATATCGACATTAATGTCTTTTAGGTTATGTTCCCGCGCCCCGCGCACTGATAATGTCTTAAGCATAGGGAGTTATATGGGTTGGACCGCCGTTCTGACAAATTTTATTTTTCTTTGACATAAGGGTGGCAGAAAGATATGTATGTTGTTAGTTACTGTTAAGTGAGGTTACGAGTGAAATGAATGAACATGAACATTATACGGGTCCCGGCTTAAAAGAAATCTGGGAAGACCGCGGGAAAATAGGCATAAGAATGGGAGCTGCTGTATTAGGGGTTGCATTAGCTTGGGGTGCGGTAGAAGTTGTAGACAGAATGGGGTTAAAAGAAAAATTGGGGCTGGTTACCACAAGCTCTGAAGATCGGGTCACTTCAACTATAAATAATGAATTTGATTTAACTCCTTAAAATACCCACCGCGCTCTTAATTTTCTCCAATAAACCCTTTTGAATCCCGGTTTGTTCTGTCTATACTCGGATTCCCTATTATATAGATAAGCAGGAGCGTAAATATGGCAGGCAGCGTCAACAAAGTTATTTTGGTCGGCAATCTGGGTCAGGACCCGGAAGTGCGGAGCATGCAATCGGGCGATCGCGTCGCCAGCTTTTCGGTGGCGACATCAGAGAACTGGAAAGACAAGGCTAGTGGTGAGCGTAAGGAAAAGACCGAATGGCACCGGGTGGCCATCTTCAACCAGGGTCTTGTAAAGATTACCGAAAGCTATTTGCGCAAAGGCTCAAAGGTTTATCTTGAAGGTCAGCTTGAAACCCGCAAATGGCAGGATAAAGAAGGACAGGATCGTTATTCCACGGAAGTGGTGCTGCGCAATTTCGGCGGCACGCTGACGATGCTGGATTCAAAAGGCGGCGGTGGGTCATCTTTCCAGGACAATAGTGCCGGTGGTTATGAATCTGGTGCCCCACAGCAACAGGCGGCTTCTGCCGGTGGTGCGCCTTCGGCCCCCGTCGATGAGATGGAAGACGAAATTCCGTTCTAGGTTATTTTTAGGAGAGCTCAATGAATTTGATTAAGACATCTTTTCTGGTGTTATTGGCCGTTTTTGTGATGGGCGGGTCTGTGGCCGCGCAGACACCGGAAGGCGAAGCTGCTCCCGGCGCGCCTGTTGCCGCTGAAAGTGCTCCGGCTGAAGATGCTTTTGATCGTCGTCTCGATTTGGCGGAAAAGATGCAGGCTCTGAACCCGGCGCGCAAGCAGGTTGATAGCGCTATCGAGAAATATGTGGCCACTCTGCCGCAAAATGAGCGCGAGGTTTATCGGGCCGGTTTGCGCAATATTCTGAATTATCAGGCGCTGGAGAAAATTTCTGTTGATGCCTATGCGGAAACCTTTACCGAAGCCGAGCTTGCGGCGATGGTTGCGTATTATTCCAAGCCCGAAGCCATTTCAGCCCGCGACAAGCATAATGAATGGGGCAAGAAGGTTTACCCCGAAATTGTCCGTATGCTGGATAAGGCGATGATGCGGGTTAAGACGGGTGGTTCCGGGCCTTAAAAACCCCGTAAAACTCCCATAGTTTGCTTGTATACCCCCCCAATTCCTGCTAGAAAAGCCCATCCATAATAAGCAGTAGGCACTATGAGCGATTCAACCGTAATAGAAGACGATAATATCCCCACCATCGCCCTCGAAGAGGAGATGAAGCAGTCCTATCTCGATTACGCGATGAGCGTGATTGTGAGCCGGGCTTTGCCTGATGTGCGTGATGGTTTAAAGCCTGTTCATCGCCGTATTCTGTACGCGATGCGCGAGGGCGGATATACGTCCGATAAGGCCTATAAGAAATCTGCCCGAATCGTCGGGGATGTCATGGGTAAATATCACCCGCATGGCGACCAGGCGATTTATGACTCTCTGGTGCGGATGGCGCAGCCCTGGAGCCTTCGTCTGCCGTTGATTGACGGGCAGGGGAACTTTGGTTCTATGGATGGAGATTCTGCTGCGGCGATGCGTTATACCGAAGCGCGTCTTGATAAAGCGGCCGAAGCAATTCTGGAAGACATCGACAAGGATACTGTCGATTTCCATCCCAACTATGATGAATCAATGATTGAGCCGGATGTGCTGCCGTCACGTATTCCCAATTTGCTGGTGAATGGGGCTGGCGGTATTGCCGTTGGTATGGCGACCAATATTCCGCCGCATAATCTGGGTGAGGTGGTTGATGGTTGTCTGGCCAGCATCGATAACCCCGATATTACAACCGATGAACTGAACGAGATTATACCGGGACCGGATTTTCCGACCGGTGCGCAGATTTTGGGCGTCATGGGTATTCGCAGCGCCTATCACACCGGCAATGGCTCGGTGGTGATGCGCGCCAAGACATCGATTGAGGAAAGTGGCAAACGCGAGGTGATTGTCGTCCATGAGGTTCCCTATCAGGTGAATAAGGGCAAGTTGCTGGAGCGTTTGGGCGAGGTTGGGCGCGAGAAAATCGTCGAAGACATTCACGAGGTTCGTGATGAATCGGATCGCGATGGCGTGCGCGTTGTAATTGAGTTGAAAGTGAATGCCAATACAGATGTGGTGCTGAACCAGTTGTTCAAGCACACGGCGCTACAAAGTAATTTTGCCTGCAACATGGTGGCGCTCAACCATGGCAAGCCGCAGATGATGCTGCTCAAGGACATGATCACGGCGTTTGTAAAATTCCGCGAGGAAGTTATCACCCGCCGGACTATCTTTGAGCTCGGCAAGGCACGCGAGCGGGCGCATATTTTGGTCGGTCTGACCGTTGCCGTTGTCAATATTGATGAAATTATTGCGCTGATCCGTAAGGCGAAAGACCCGGCGGAAGCGCGTGAAGGCCTGCTGTCCAAAGCCTGGCCTGCGGCAGAGGTGGCGCCGCTGATCGAGCTGGTTGATGATCCCGAGCATGCGGTTGACGCCAAGGGCGGTTATAAAATGTCCGAGGCGCAAGCGAAGGCAATCCTTGATTTGCGCTTGCATCGTTTGACCGGACTTGAGCGTGAAAAGATTGGTAAAGAATTGCGTGAGATTACCGAGAAAATTGCTGAATTTCTGGCGATCCTGTCCAGCCGTGAAAAATTGCTGGAAGTTTTGCGCGCTGAATTAATCGAGGTCAAAGAGAAATTTAGCACGCCACGCCGGAGCGAATTGGTTGATGCGGAGTTTGAACATGACATCGAAGACCTGATCCAGCGTGAGGATATGGTTGTAACCATCACTCATGGCGGCTATGTGAAGCGCGTGCCGCTTGATACCTACCGGGCGCAGCGCCGTGGTGGCAAAGGCCGCGCCGGCATGAGCACCAAGGATGATGATTTTGTTGCCGATCTGTTTATCGCCAGCACCCACACGCCGATCCTGTTCTTCACTTCGCGTGGTATCGTGCACAAGTTGAAAGTCTGGCAATTGCCGCTGGGCAGTCCGCAAGCGCGTGGCAAAGCGATGGTTAATATGCTGCCGCTGGAGCCGGAGGAGAATGTTTCGGTTTATATGCGCCTGCCCGAGGATGAGGCAATATGGGAGAGGCTGGACATTATGTTCGCGACCTCGCATGGCTCTGTGCGCCGGAACAAGCTGACGGATTTCCAAAACATTCGAGCCAATGGTTTGATTGCGATGAAGCTGGCGGAGAAGGAAGAGCTTGTCTCGGTAAAAATCTGTGCGGCAGATGAAGATATTTTGCTGGCCTCACGTATGGGCAAGGCGATCCGCTTCCCGGTTGAGGCGATCCGCGTTTTTGCCGGACGGACGTCGACGGGTGTGCGCGGGATTAAGCTGGCCAAGGGCGATGAGGTGATTTCGATGTCGGTGCTGAAGCATATCGAAGTGACACCGGACGAGCGCGCCGCCTATATGAAGGCCGCTAGCCAGGTGATCGGCAGCGAGGACGAGAGCCAGGAATATGAAGAAACGAATTTAGAGCTGACACCCGAGCGCTTCCAGGAATTGCTTGAGAAAGAACAATTGTTGCTCACCGTTTCCAATGGCGGTTTCGGTAAGCGGACCTCTTCATACGAATACCGCATCTCCGGCCGTGGCGGGCAGGGCGTGGCCAATATGTCGCTGACCAAGAAAAACGGCGGCAAAGTTGTTGCGACGTTCCCGGTCACTGACAGCCACCAGATCATGCTGGTCACCGATCAGGGCAAGCTCATCCGCACACCGGTCGAAAATGTCCGTGTGACGGGCCGCAGCGCGCAAGGCGTGACGATCTTCAAGGTTGATGCAAAAGAACAGGTCGTCTCCGTTGCCTGGCTGGTCCAGGAAGAGGGCGATGAGGATGACGCGGATATTGAGGGCGAAGCTATAGAGGCTGAAGTTTCTGATGGCGTCGTAGAAGAGGCGCCGGAGGAAGCGCCGGATGACGAATAATTCCAAAAACCGCATAGGCATTTACCCCGGCACGTTCGATCCGGTGACGAAGGGGCATTTGCACCTGATCCGCCGGGCCAGCCGGCTGGTTGATCATTTGATCGTCGCTGTGGCGGATAGTCCCGGCAAAAATCCGATGTTTTCTCTGGAGGAGCGCCGCGAGATGGTGGCGGCCGATATTGAAACCATGACGGAGAAGGGCTGCGAGATCGAGGTGCGCTCCTTTAACAATTTGCTGGTCAGTTTTGCCAAGGAAACCGATGCTGCCTGTATTTTCCGTGGCTTGCGGGCCGTATCGGATTTTGAGTATGAATTCCAGCTTTCGGGCATGAATGCCAAGCTCGACCCGTCTATTGAGATGGTCTATTTGATGGCTTCGGATGAATGGCAGTTCGTCTCGGCCAGCATGGTCAAGGAGGTGGCCAGCCTCGGCGGGGAAGTGGCTGAATTCGTGACCCCGCAGGTGGCAAAAAAGCTCAAATCCCAGTTTTCCTGACCGTCATCCCCGCGGCCTGCGGAGCTTTTGCGTAGCAGGCTAAAACAGCGGGGATCCAGCAAAGACAGCCGCTTTGCGGCTGACATATGGATCCCGTTTGTCTAAGCGAGGCTAAGGAGCCTCGCCAACGGGATGACAGGAGAGAGAAAAGCTTGACGATTCGTCGCCAAAGCCATATCTTGCCTCGTTCGTAAGGCTTTATGTGACAAATGACCGCTTAGCTCAGCTGGTAGAGCAACTGACTTTTAATCAGTAGGCCGAGGGTTCGAATCCCTCAGCGGTCACCATCCTTCGCAGTTGGCAAGCCATTTGGCGAGTTTATGAGAAGGAGCGTCACGCATATAGCCCCGCAGGGGAATAGCGATGACCAAAAAGAAGAATTCCGCCGAAACCGTTGTTGACCAAAATACCAAGGCACCAAATCTAAGTATGGGTGGTCGCTTGCGTGGCTATCTGCTGGCCGGGATTTTGGTGACGGCGCCGATCAGTATCACTATCTATCTGACCTGGGTATTTTTAACCTTCATTGATACCCGCGTGGCCAAAATTTTGCCTGATGATTGGTATGCCGCGCTTTATGGCGGCACGACGTTTCCAGGGTTGGGGCTGGTCATTGCGCTTGTATTTTTTGTCATTGTC